>CAZVGV010000001.1:0-91648 GCA_964627055.1 uncultured Gammaproteobacteria bacterium
GGCGTCCGCATGATGCACCGCCGAGTCGTAGGACGAGGTGCAGAGGTGCACAGTCTGCCCAGACCTTCTTGCATCGCACTGGACTACGACTTCACACTCGCTAGATTTCAGGGTGGATTTAGTGGTCTGCACAGGCTGCTTTCCGAGCATGGGCGCATGCCAATTGAACAAGCGAAGTCTGCACACGAGCTAGCTGAGACCAAGGGGTTTACACCAGAGCGACTAATCGAATGTGCGGAAGAGCTCGGCTACAATCTCGACTCAACGAGTCGTGTCGAGTTCTACAACGCGTTCAATCAGTGGCTTCGAAGTTCACTACACCTCTACCAGGAAGCACGCGAAGCTTCTGCAAGATGGGCAGATGTTCCAGTTCACATCGTGAGCTTCGGCAACCGCGAGTACCAGCGATCAAAGATCAACACTCTCTGCGTCCCGCACATCGAAGCGCACATCGTTCAGGAACCGAAGGTCGTACAGCTGCGCAAGCTCCACGAGCAGTACGGTGGCCCCATCTGGTTCTTCGATGACAATCCCGAGGAGCACAATGCACTGCGCGACTCCGGTCTGACAGATGAGCAGGTAATTTGCCTACTCGTGACCCGACGCGAGAGCCCACACTACAAGAAGATTGCACGGCACCCCCATCGACGTATCACGAGTCTACTCGACGTTCACTGGGAGTAATAGCGCGATCTTTCACCAAACTGACCGTCAGATGTCCACACGTCTGACGGTCTCGTTTTTGCTAAATTAAGTATTTCACACACCTTTTGCACATATTTACACACAACTTATCCACTGTTTTGTCCACACGTCGCACACCAAATGTGCTCAGTTTGACAAAACGTGTTTTTTGTGGTATAGTGTATTTGTTGAATCGTTCTTTACACAACTTTGCGAAATAGTCACTGCTCTCACGTGCTGTAACGGCACATTAAGTGAAGAGTCGTGATTCGATCGAATCATCCTCTTGCATCGCACTGTCTCGTCGCGAAAGCGACACGGTGCCCCCACCTCGTGATTCCCTGCCTAGCAGGTTGAGTCGCACCGGGATCAGCACCACTTGGATGGTGAGATGCGAACTAAGCTGCAGTATTTAGAATCGACAGTGGTCAGTGCCCGTCAGTGTTTGACGGTCAGTAATCACTGTCGGTCCGCCAACGAATACCGCGGCATGGGGCTCACAGTAATCAGGCTCTTACTACCACGTCAGGCCTGCCCACTACTTGTGAGCCTCTTCTTATTTTATAAAAATATTTGACTTTTTGACCTTTTACTCTATACTTGAGTCTACACCTAGCACCACGAATATGGCACATTTTACCGCTGCTTTTCTGAAAGAAATGAAGGGGTTGCTCGAAGAGATGAAGGCGAAGACCGAACGCGAATTGGAGAAGACAGTAACTGCTGAATTTCCTGAGTACGGCAACAAAGAAGACGAAAATGCAGAGGAAGTTGCTACGTACGAAACAAATTTACGTCTCGAGGAGACCTTACAAGGTGAACTTCGCGACATCAATAAGGCACTGGCAATGATTGAAAGCAAGACTTACGGCATTTGCAAGTACTGCAAGCAACCTATTGCTGAGGAGCGCTTACGCGCGCGCCCTACCTCTGGATCCTGCGTCGAATGCAAAAAGACGATCACCCAGGAAGCCTAAATATCCCTGGATCGGCTCACCATACGTGGTGGACACGTGCGCTTTTGGTACTCGCGCCCGTGTTTTTTGTTATTGATTTGTGGTGTAAGTGGCGTGTGACCAATATAAGTACTAGCAGTCGGGAGAGTATTGCCGGCATCGAGTTACTCCACAACACACGTCTATTCATTTGGCTCCCCGTACCCGAGTGGCTCTTGCTCGTCCTCACCAGTGTGGTATTCTTCGCTGCGCTTGCTGTATGGGTCTACACCTACGGCAAAAGAACCGGAGTACAGAGCGCAGCTCTCGCACTCATTCTCTGGGGTGGCGCCAGCAACCTCATTGATCGCATTCGATTCGGGGCAACCGTTGATTATCTGAGGATTTTCGATGTTGTGGCAAATATTGCGGACTTTCTTATTATTGCTGGTATACTGATGCTATTCCTATGGCCACGTACTTTTTTCAACTTGGCAGCAACGAGCGACTCGCCCACGAAGAACTCCTAGCTGTTTTTGAGCATCGATCTAAGAGCCTCGAACACCTCCATGTAACGGGAGGCGTAGCTATTGCACAGTGTAAAAGCCCCATGAGCGTTGCATCACTGCAATCGCTTCTTGGTGGCACCATCAAAGCAGGTGAAATTGTTGGCCAAAGCACCTCAGCAAATGCTTCCGCACTAGCCGATATCATTGAACCTCGTCTTTCTGGCGGCAAAAATACGATTGGTGTCAGCATCTTTGGCTCCACAGCTCTTACTTCCTTGGGCATGGACCTCAAGCGCGAGCTGAGCAGCCGCGGTCATTCAATTCGCGTTGTGGATGGTGAGGGTGGATCACTTTCATCAGCACAAATTCATCACAATGGCCTCGTAGATTCGGGTTTGGATATCTCTCTCATCATTGAAGGAGACATTGTACATGTTGGAAGCACAAAATCTATTCAGGATTTCGAAGATTGGAGTGAACGTGACTATGGAAGACCAGCACGTGACGCATTTTCTGGCATGTTACCGCCAAAGCTTGCACGCATGATGCTCAACATTGCTGGCGTTCAGGACACTACAACGATTCTCGATCCATTTTGTGGATCTGGAACAGTGCTTTCTGAAGCACTCACCATTGGTGTCCGCACTGTTTATGGCTCGGACGTGAGCACCAAGGCGGTTGCTGACAGCAAAAAAAACACAGCATGGGCAGATGCTGCTGCCAAACCAATTATTTTTCATCATGATGCGCGACGACCGTTCCCTATTACCGGTGTAGACACAGTAGTTGCAGAGACGTTCCTCGGACCAGCGCGCCTCCCAACCAGTGAAGCTGGAATGCGCACCATTCAGAAAGAAATTCAAGAACTACTCCACGAGTCACTTATTGCTCTTGGCTCAATGAAGCAACCGCCGAAGACCATCGTGCTTGCAATCCCCATGTTCAGACTTGGAGATGAGTGGCTGCACATCAGCAACGCATGGTTTGAAGGAACTGGATATAAGAAAAAAGCCCCACGAGTGGGGGCTAATCTTCTGTACGCTCGTCCTACTGCAACTGTGGGAAGAGAGATTGTGCAACTGATCCGATAATAAATCCGATCGCAGCAGCACTCACAGATACCACGACCATTTCCAGGCCGCTCTTCCACCATACGCGCTTAGTAAGCCGAGTAATTGCAGCGCCAAGTAGAAATAACCCACCCACACTGAGTGTAATCGAGATAGGTAACGCGCGCTCAACAGACAAAAACAAATAGCTCGAGAGTGGCACGAATCCACCCATGACGTAGCAAATACCCATGACAAGGGCGTTACGACGCGGATTGATGGCCTCTTCCGGGACAATCTTCAGCTCATATTGAGCCATTTCTTCAAGCCACATCTTCGGATCACTTGTAACACGACGCACCAGTATATCTGCCTCCTTACGTGTGAATCCGCGCTTACTATAGTACTCATACAATTCAGCGCGCTCATGATCAGGACGATGCTCAATTTCCCATCGCTCTTCTTCGAGATACCGTTGTGTTACTTCCCGCTCGGACTTAGAAGAAAGGTAGGAACCCGCAGCCATTGATAATGATTCAACAGCGATGATAACTACGCCTGACAAAATAACAACAAAACGATCTTGGGTACCAATTGCAATACCAACTAATGCACCAAGGGTCGATACGATACCATCCTCAAGTCCAAAGACAGCTTCTCGAATTGTATCAGCCCAGCCGTTTGAGGACTCACTCTCACCGTGATGAGTCATTTCCATGATTATGTTGCGATGCGGAAATAGCAGACGTCACCGTCCTGGACTACATAGTCCTTTCCTTCAATGCGCATCTTACCACTATTTTTTGCTCCAGACCATCCACTAAGTTCCACAAAACTCGGACAATCAACCACTTCCGCACGCACAAATCCTTTCTCGAAGTCGGTGTGAATGACCGCTGCTGCCTGCGGCGCTTTTGTTCCACGAGTCACTGTCCACGCGCGTGTTTCTTGCTCGCCTGAAGTAAAGTACGTGATCAAATCAAGTAGTGCATAGCCAGCCGTAATGAGTCGATCTAGGCCAGTTTCACGCTTTCCAAGTGTCTCCAGATATTGTGCAGCCTCTTCACGAGACATATCTGCAAATTCAGCCTCAAGTCGCGCACATACCTGTACCACAGGAAGACCTGCGTAATTCCCCATTGCTGTTGGTGTATCGTATTCATCAATGTTTTCAATCACCATCATGGGCTTACTCGTCAGCAAGTGTAGATCACGTACAATGTATCGCTCCTCCTCATCACGCAAATCTACTGTTCGTGCTGCTTTTCCAGCAGTCAACGCATCATGCAGACGCTGCAGCACAACCAATTTCTTCTCAAGTGATGCTGTCTTACCAGAACGAGCCTCTTTGCTGAATCGATCGAGCTGCTTCGTCACAGTGTCCAAATCAGCAAGTGCTAATTCTAGGCTAATGATTTCAAAATCACGCTGTGCATCAACCGAGTCATGCACATGCACTACATTCTTGTCCGAAAAGACACGAACTACCTGTGCAATCGCATCACATTCACGAATATGTGCCAAAAATTTGTTTCCAAGACCTTCACCCTCAGAAGCCCCCTTCACCAAGCCCGCAATATCAACAAACTCAATTACGGTTGGAATTGTCTTTGCCGACGCGGAAACACGTGCTAGATCCGCGAGGCGCACATCAGGAACCTCTACAATACCTACGTTTGGTTCAATCGTGCAGAAAGGATAATTTGCTGCCTCAGCCTGCTTACTTCGAGTCAATGCATTAAACAAAGTTGATTTACCAACGTTTGGGAGTCCGACAATTCCAATTTTGAGTGACATATGGCGCGTTTAGATCATCCACTGTGCATGGGTGAGAACCACAACATACCATTCACCCTCATATTCTTCAATCCCAACAACAAGACCGGACCAATCCATACCCTCGTACTTTTTATCAAAGCCCGGGAACTCATACAGAACTATCCGCGCATCTGGATAGGCTTCAGAAAGATTCGAATATTCACGAAAAACTCGAACAATAGGTGATTGCAAATAGTCGTGCGCGTACAGCCACTCACTATACAATTGAGAAAAACCAAGTCGAACCGGCTCACCCGATCCATCTGCATGCCCCCAAATTCGTGGCGTTGTACTTACACTCTGACGAACAAATGCATCTGCATTGGCAAATAGCACTGTGTCACCTGTTTCACGAGCATCAAAATACTGATACAAAGCCACGCGCAGTCCTTTTGTGGGGTGTATATGCTGTGCAAAACCAGTGAAATCTTTCGCACGAAACTTCGCGACCGCTGAATCTGTAAATGCAATGATATCTCGCTGCTGTCGTGTTGTAATATCCTGCTCCTCAGAAACAATAATCTCGCGCTTCAAATCTGGAGTTGTTGTCGCACTTCCTGGCTGAGATGGTGCGAGTTCGGGAGGTGTATTATTGTACGAAACAAAATAATAAACAAACAAAGCCAAAATTACACAAGCCAAGATTGTAACAGTCTTTTGATATCTCATACATTTTCTACCACATGAACAATTAACTCCCAGCATATACCAGATGCATAGGCCCAGAATACGGTGTTAGCATCTATATATTACCAATCACCTTTCATCCTACGCCTATTATTCAATCAAATCAACAGGATTGTTTTACGACATACGGCGTATAAGTTACCCACAAGAAAACAACAAAAGTAGCGAGTTTTCAACAGTTCATCCACATGTTTCACGTGAATCAATTCTACAGAAGTACGCAGTGTTCCACGTGAAACGTTACAATGATATTTCATTTTACTCGCGTACACGTTTCATGTGAAACATGTACGAAAACACCTGCGCACTTGCGTGCATAAACTATATACAACACAATAAATCCACATGTACAGAAAAGTGGACTTTTCCACAGACATCACAGCTTTTCCTCAACTTACGCACATGTTATGCACAGCCCATGTGCATAACAAAAAAGATTGTGCGTCACTTGATTTAATCTAGATTTAGATTAAATCACCGCATAATGTGCCCTCGGGAGGAATTGAACCTCCATTTTGTCCTTAGGACGGACCTGTTCTATCCGTTGAACTACAGGGGCTGTGTATATTGGCCACCACCCACTATTCCTTATATAATAGGGTGGTATGGAACCAATCAATATCTTCATCGCGGTGCTCTTCGCAGTCGTAGCGATCCTACTATACGTTGTTTTGCGAAAAGTACAAACCATTTCCGAACCAAAAGTTGATGAAACTGCTGTACGATTACAGCAAAACATTCTTCATCTGTCTCAATCGATCACAGAACAACGCACACAGTTTTACAATCAGCTCAACGCCGTAACTGCACAAATCAACGAGAGACTCAAAGAAAATGCGCACTTCATGCAAGAATCCACACGCACCGTAGGAGAGCGCATGGATAATGCATCAAAGGTCTATGCATCAGTTAACGCAAAGCTTTCCCAGCTAGAGGAGTCAAATAAGCGAATTTTTGATGTTGGTAAGGATATTGCGTCACTTCAAGAAATTCTCAAATCACCAAAGCTTCGTGGTTCTCTTGGAGAACTTTTTCTCGGTGATCTTCTAGCGCAAATCCTGCCTGCAAACCACTTTTCACTGCAACACACATTCAAGAACAACGAAAAGGTCGACGCTATCATCCGTTTGCGAGACGGAGTGCTCATTCCTGTTGACGCCAAGTTTCCTCTAGAGAACTTCAAGCGAGTCATCGAAGCGCCGCCAGAGGAGCAGCGTGAGCACAAAAAGGTCTTTATTCGTGATGTAAAGAAGCATATTGATGCTATTGCAGACAAATACATTGTTCCTGACGAAGGAACTTTGGACTTCGCGCTCATGTATATCCCTGCTGAGAACGTCTACTACGAACTCATCATCAAGGACGACGAGGGAGAAGGAGTTATGGGTTATGCCCTCACACGTCGTGTCATTCCTGTCTCGCCTAACTCGTTCTACTCGTATCTTCAGACGGTGCTACTCGGTCTCAAAGGAATGCAAATCGAGTCTAGCGCAAAGGAGATCTTCAAGAATCTCACCAGGTTGCGCGGAGAATTCGATAAGTTTTCAGATAATTACCGCGTACTCGGCTCCCATCTTGCCCATGCCCAGAAGACGTATGCCGAGTCTGAAAAGCGCCTCGACAAGTTTGGGGCAAAACTCGAGCTTTCGGTTCAAAAAGACACAGAAGTCATTGAAGCTGTGCTCCAGGAAGGGCCTGGGACCCCGGAGATTTGACCTTTTGCGGCCTAATTGCTATATTCCTCCCATCAACTGAGAACCTATGCCAAACAAAGCAGCAGCCATTAAAGCCTTGCGCCAGGCAAAGAAGCGCACGGAATCCAACGAGATCATCAAGCGCAACTTGAAGTACTTGATCAAGCAGACGATCAAGGCAGTTCAGGCTGGCGACAAGGAAGCAGCACTCGCTTCCGCACTCCAAGTTCAGCAGCTTGCTGACAAGGCAGTGAAGAAGGAAGTGCTCAAGCGCAACACTGCTGATCGCCGCAAGGCATCAGTAATGAAGAAAGTGAACGCGCTCAAGAAGTAATTCGCTCTCGCGAATCTACTGTTCACGAATAAAGACAGCGAGGAGTTCGGGCATCTGCCCAGCTCCTCGTTTGATTTTCTCATCAATAGCGAGAAGGGCATCAACCGCACGAACCACTGACTCTCGTGTAACACCGCGCATTAATGCGCGTGTTTTCTTTACCACATACGGATGCAGCGCAAGCGCCTTTGCCACATCAGCCTCCTTCGCATCAGGATGCGCACTATTATATGAAATCAAGTCTGCCATGATACGGAATTGACGCACCAACATTCCAAAGATCTGCTGTGCATCACCGCGATACGACCACTGCTCTTCGAGCAACTGCAACGCTGTTGTGTGGTCACGCTTCACAATCGCGTCCATAAGAGCAAACACCACATCGCCCAGTGGCTCTGGTACCAATTCCATTGCATCCTCTACAGTAATCATCGATCCGTCTGCTGCAAGTGCAAGCTGATGAATGCGATTACCAAGTCGTGGCATATCATCAGGAATAGCAGTGGCAAGATGCGCAACTGCGTCAACAGAAATCTCACCACCCAATGTTGCTACTCGTCGCACAATCCAGGACTGCAACGCATCACCTTCTGGCACTGCGAATGCGATCGCATATTGCTCCTTCGCCAATGCTTTTCCGAGTGCGTTCTTTGCATCCAATGCGCCCTCGTGTACGAGGATGACAACGTCTTCATCGGCGCGCAATCGCTCTAGACGTCCGAGCAACCACTCCTGGATCTCATCTTCCGCATCACACACACCACGAATAATCACCATGCGACGCGGCGCAAGAAACGGAACAGCAAGCACTACCTCCATCAACACTGACGCAGACGTTGTAGTCGCATCAAGTGTTGTCACATTCATCCCAGAGGGATCTCGCTCTTCAACGAACCGAGTAGTGAGTTTGTGGAGGTGTTCGTGCAACCGAACCGTGTCAGAACCATAGAGAAAAATCACCATACCACTGCAGTTACTTATTCTTTTGTTTCACCCCAAGAATGACCGTGTCCAGCTTCAACAATAATAGGCACGCGCAGCGTCATTACTTGCTCCATTGCCTCCTTCACACGCTTCTCCCACACCGCAGCTTCCTGTTCGGCAACTTCTAGAATCAATTCGTCATGCACTTGCAGCAACATGCGCGCGGTTGTGTTCTTGTCACCCTGAATGAGACGATCTACTGCGATCATCGCTAGCTTCATGAGATCAGCCGCAGTGCCTTGCACGGGATGATTCACTGCCATACGCTCTGCTGCTGCGCGCACCTGATAATTACCAGACTGCATCTCTGGTAAGTAACGACGGCGCCCGAAGAGTGTCTCGACATACCCATCACGCTTGGCTGCTGCAATGGTTGCATCAAGATACTTACGAACACCCGAGAATACTTCGAAATAGCGATTGATGAAGTCCTGCGCCTCATGCTGTGTTATTCCCGTGCGTGACGCAAGACCAAATGCCCCCATTCCATAGAGCACACCGAAGTTGATTTCCTTTGCGCTGCGTCGCATGTCATGTGTTACTGCCTCCAACTCTACACCGTGGATGCGCGCTGCTGTAGAACGGTGAATGTCCTCGCCTGCCTCAAAGATTCGAATCATCTCTGCATCTTCAGCAAGAGATGCAACAATGCGCAATTCAATTTGCGAGTAGTCTGCCGCAACCAACACATTTCCCGGCTCTGCAATGAATGCAGTACGCACTCGCTTGCCAGCTTCCGTGCGGATTGGAATATTCTGCACGTTCGGATCAGTAGACGACAATCGTCCTGTAGCTGCCACTGTTTGATTGAAGGTCGTGTGGATACGATGATCGCGCGCATGGGTTAGCGTCGGCAACACATCAATGTACGTTGTCTTCAACTTTGTCAGCTCTCGGTAGGACTCAATGAACTCAATAATAGGATGCAGTCCGCGCAACTTCTCCAATTCAGATGCAGCAGTTGAATATCCAGTCTTACCCTTCTTGATTGCATACGTTGGCAACTGCAGCGTATCGAAGAGAACATCGCGTAGCTGATTATTTGAACTGATGTTGAACTCGGTACCTGAGACGTCATAAATCTCTTGGCTGCACTTTGCAATTGCAGCATCTGTCTCCACAGCCAACTTCTTGAGCAACGGCACATCGATTGCAATGCCCGCAAGCTCCATCCGTGCAAGTACAGCAAGAAGTGGCTCCTCAATGCGCTCATAGAGATCGAGTTGGTTGGTCTCTTGCAGCTCTGCACGAATTGGCTCGGCGACACGTGCAATAACCGATACTTCCTGCATAAGCACTGTTTGATCCTTCCCAAAGAGCTGACCTTGTGCCTCTTCATCCAGTCGTTCACCCAAATACTTCAACGCGAGTGATTGCAACTCATGATTGCTCTCTGAATGGAGCAAATACGATCCAACCATCACATCAAACAATCGCTCTGGTATTGCACAACCATTTGCCAACAGCATCGCAACATCGTGCTTGCAGTCGTGACCAACATATCGCGTTTTCACAGACAATACGTCCTGCCAGTTCTTGATACTTGTCGGTACATACCACGATTCACCTGTGGCAATGGCTAACCCCAAACCATAAATCTCAGCATCAAGCGCAACAGTGGAGCTCGTGTGTGTACGAACCACTACCCACGACTCCTGTGCCAACCGCTCAACGAGTGTCTTTACTTCCTCTCCTGTCGCGAGGATCATGGTCGCAGCAACGGGACCACCCACTGACTGCTTTGCCTTACTGCCTGCACTTGGCATCCGCGCCGCAAGACCAGGAATTCTCGAGATAAGCGACGTGAACTCGCAACGCTGCAACAACTCCACCAGTTTTGTTTCGTCGACCGGACGGCGCACAAAATCTGCAAGAGATGCTTCCATCGGAACGTCACGACGAATCGTTGCAAGCTGTCGCGACAAGAATGCGCTATCACGCCCCTCAATCAGCTTCTTACGCTGTGCTACTGGCAATCCATCTTCACCAGCATCAAGCGCTGCATATAGTGCTTCTAAATTCGGAAATTTCTGAAGAATCGCCACTGCAGTTTTTTCACCAATACCACGCACGCCCGGAATGTTATCGCTATGATCTCCTGCTAGTGCCTTGTACTCGATCACCTGTGCTGGCGTGAGACCAGGGTAGCGCTTGGCGACCGCTTCAATATCGAAAATCACCGTATCATTCATGCTCTTGCGCATGGTGTATACCTGCACACGATCCGTCACGAGCTGAAGCGTATCCATATCACCCGTCACAATGATTGTGCGAATATCGCCAGCAGGCACTCCAATGCGTTCCACCAACGTTCCGATGCAATCATCAGCCTCGAACCCAGCCTTCGTCACAATCGGCAACGCAAACGCCTCCACGAGTTCATGAATAACTGGTATCTGCGCGTACAGCTCTGGATCTGCCTCCACACGTGTTGCCTTGTAGTCTGCCGACAACTCATCGCGAAACGTCGGCCCCGCGAGGTCAAACGTCACC
Source organism: uncultured Gammaproteobacteria bacterium (assembly GCA_964627055.1). GTDB lineage: Bacteria > Patescibacteriota > Patescibacteriia > Magasanikbacterales > JBBTQS01 > JBBTQS01. The sequence continues at coordinate 11,188 of CAZVGV010000001.1, forward strand.
GCCATATGCGTCGGCTGCAATTCCTTGAGCACGCGCAACAAAATATTTGCAAATCCGTATACAGCATTTACCACCTGTCCTGTCTTGGTGGTAAGGGGAGGAATTGCGTGGTATGCACGATGGATGATCGCGTTTCCGTCAATAATGACAAATACTGGTGTTGGGGTGGTAGATTTGGCCATAGAATGTCTCTACAGTAGCATGCGCCTGTAAAATAAAAAACGACTCCACCACCTTGTCAACGCCTCCTTTGCCTGGTACACTGCCCATCGATCGGTACCGTAGCCAAGTGGTAAGGCCGGGGTCTGCAAAACCCCTATGCGTGGGTTCAATTCCCACCGGTACCTCCGATACGAAAACAGCCGCCCTTCTGGGGCGGCTGTTGGCTTTTAGTGATTTATCGCTTAGCCATGGCATGCTGGCGACCGATGATTTCCATCTTCATGCGCTTCATACCGAACTGGCGAGCTTCCTTAATATCGGTCATCCAAATGTCGATACGATCTGCACCATATCGAGCATTCATACGGTCATCGACACGGAATACCTTACCAGGGAATGCATCGAGGGTTACAAGCGTACCGAATGGAAGGCCGTTAGCAGCAATAAGTCCATCATAGACGAAGCTACCATTGGCAGTCACATATGGAGTGCCGTCAGTCTGGCGAGGCTCACTGGTATAGGCAGAAGCCACGATCCATTTGGTTGCACGCGGCTCACGCATCTCATCAGATGTAGAGATACCACGTGTCAAAACCGAGCCAGCAGTGTATGATACCCCAAGGAAATCAGCCAATCCTGCGCCATACGCCGTTGCGGGCGTAAAAATAGGCGAAAAGGCTAAAATTAGAGCAAAAGTTCCAGCAATGGCGCGTTCCACGGTCCGAGCAAGCAACTGAGTGGTTTTCGTCATATTGGTACTGTCTATACTACCATAAATAAGGCTTTTTGTCAATGTTTATGCCTGTTGCACGTCATACACACACTGCGTCACACGAAACACCAACTGGTGTGCCCAAGGCACCAAAGAAGCGCCGTCAGATCCCCTGGAAGAAGCTTTTTCTTGGGTGTCTTGTCGCTGGAGTCATTGGTTTTGCACTGTTGACGCTCTACGTTGCCTGGATCAGTCGCGACTTGCCTGACCCTAACAACCTCAACAGTCGCCACGTGGCAGAAAGTACGAAAATCTATGATCGAACGGGCGAGCACCTCCTCTACGAGATTTACTTGGACCGCAAGCGTACGATCGTAGAACTGTCTGACCTGCCACAAAATCTCATCAACGCAACGGTTGCAGTAGAAGATGCGAAATTCTTTGAGCATAGTGGTATTCGCATTACATCCATTATCCGAGCCGGGTTGTCCGATGTATTACATCTCAAGACTGGCCGCGGTGGCGCATCGACACTGACACAACAATTCGTAAAGAACGCGATCGTGGGTGACGAACGAGGGGGGCTTGCTGGCCTCAACCGCAAAATCAAAGAAGCTATTCTCTCCATGCAGCTCGAGCGTAAATACAGCAAGCAGGAGATTCTCAAGCTGTACTTCAACGAAGTGCCATACGGTTCAACAAACTACGGCATTGAGTCTGCAGCACAAAGCTACTTCGGCAAGAGCAGTAAGGATCTGAATCTCCCCGAAAGCGCAACACTCGCTGGAATCGTGCAGCGCCCAAGCGTGTTTCTGAACAACCACGAGCTCCTGAAGAATCGTCGTGACTTCGTATTGCGACGCATGAAGGAGGAGGGATATATCAATGAAGAAGAGATGAAGGGCGCTCAAAACGAGCCACTCAATCTTCGCAATCGACTGACAGGAATTGAGGCGCCACATTATGTGCTGTACGTAAAGGAACTATTAGAACGTCAGTTCGGGGAGAAGTTGGTTGAGACAGGTGGACTTCGTGTTATCACCACGCTCGACTATGACAAGTACAAGATTGCACAGGAAGAGATCTCCAAGTTCATGAAGGACAATGGCACAAAGTATAACGCCGGCAACGCTGCACTTGTGTCCATGGATCCCAAGACGGGGCAGGTGCTCACTTTAATTGGAAGTAAGGACTACTTCGGTAAGTCCGAGCCGGAGGGATGCACGCCTGGAAAGAACTGTGTATTCGAACCCAACACAAATGTTGCGCTGCGACCGCGTCAGCCGGGGTCATCCTTCAAGCCATTTGTGTATACTGCAGGATTTGAAAAGGGGTACACCGCAGAAACAATTCTCTACGACACCATAACGAACTTCGACCCACGCCCTGGTCAAAGCTATATCCCCAAGAATTACGATGGCAAAGAACGCGGACCTATCACCGTTCGATCATCCCTCCAAGGATCGCTCAATATTCCTGCGGTAAAGATGCTGTATCTGGTTGGCATTGACTCTATGGTCGAGTTCGCCCAGAGATTTGGGTACACAACATTAAGCGACAAGAGCCGTCTTGGACTGTCCATGGTTCTTGGTGGTGGTGAAGTTATCTTGTTAGAACACACTGCTGCATATGCAGCGCTTGCAAATGATGGCGTATACAACGCACCATCGTTCATTCTCAATGTGAAGGACCCCCAAGGAAATGAGTTATACAACTGGAAACCACAATCCAAAAAAGTACTTGAGAGTGATGTGGCACATCTCATCACGAATGTGCTTTCGGATAATGCAGCCCGAGCATATGTCTTCGGTACAAACTCAACACTTGTACTACCAGGTCGCCCTGCCGCAGCAAAAACAGGTACGACCAACGACTACCGCGATGGATGGACTATGGGATACGTACCGCAACTTGTAACCGGTGTGTGGAGTGGTAACAACGACAACACACCCATGAAGTCAGCAGGAGGCTCGATTGCTGCTGGTCCTATTTGGAATGCGTACATGCGGCGCGCACTGGACAAGCAACCAGTCGTTGCATTCCCAACTCCACCAGAAAATACCGCTTCAAAACCCGTGCTTCGTGGAAGTAATGGCGGTCGTATCGTCGTCCGAGTTGATACCTTCTCAGGAAAACTTGCAACTGATGCAACCCCACCAGAACTTACCGAGGAAAGAACCTACATGCAGGCGCATGATATTTTGCACTTCGTAGACAAGAACGACCCACGTGGTCCAGAACCAACAAATCCCGCAGCAGATCCGCAGTATATTCTCTGGGAGACAGGTGTGCAGGATTGGATTACCAAGATGAAACAAACATCGACGAGTACTATTTCCTTTGAGGCGCCGCCAACAGAGTACGATGATGTGCACACAAAAGAACTGCAACCTACTGTCACACTCACCACACCAGCAAACAATACCGTGGTAGTTTCCCGTCAACTCAACGCGGATGTGCGTGCGTCTGCGCCACGAGGGATTAGCAAGGTAGTGTATTTCGTAGATGACAGGGAGGTGGGATCAACCTCATCGTTCCCGTTTGCGCTCACTATCGATCTCAGCGCATTCGGTAGTGGCCCGCACACGCTCAAGGCTCGCGCCTACGATGATGCAGGTAACCGAGGTGAGTCAGACATCGTATCATTCACCTTGAGCGCGCCCTAGCGCATCCTGGTGCGAAATCGGACATCGTTCAAAAAGCAAAAGCCGCCCTTCTGGGGCGGCTGTGCATTTCCTGCTGTGTCTTACTGGCGAATAGGCATGATGATGTACAGGAATCCTTGTGCATCCTTCGGGCGGAATACCACAGGAGAGGTTGTGGAGATAAACCACAGCTCACCTTCTGTAGCCTGAAGCGCTGTAATTCCGTCGAGTACGTATCGGTAATTGAGAAGCGCACCACCATCTTCACCAGTTGCTTCTACCGTGAGCGAGGAAGCGTGTTCGCCCAACTGTGTGCTCGTTGAAGAGATGCTCAGCGATCCTTCAGCGGGCTTACACTCCATGATGACTGCGTTGACTCCTTGGCTTGCAAAAATACTTGCTGCTTTTACTTCTTTTGCAAGCGCTTCTGTGGAAAAGTATGCACGGGTTTTGAACTGGGTGGGGATAATCTGTGCATAGTCTGGATATCTTCCGTCGATCTTGCGTGTGGAGAGTGTAACTTCTCCAATTTCGAATACAACTTGGGTTTCGTCGAATACAATATTCACCAATGTGTCATCTGGATGGCCGATGGTGATGCGCAACACTTCGGAGAGGGTGCGGTGTGGAACAATCGCCTGGACTGCGCCTTCTTGAGATCCAAGAAGTGGAATTTGCGCTTCAGAAAGACGGTAGCTATCTGTTGCCGCAAGTGTGAGAGTATTCGGTGTCTTGTTAAATTGCATGAAAACACCAGAAAGCTCTGGACGGGTTTCTGAGCGTGAGCATGCAAAGAGTACGCGAGCGAGCGCAGTGCGAAGCTCGCGTGCATTTACTACATAACGTGCACGAACATCTACGGTTGGGAGGATAGGGAATTCGTCTGCTGGGTTTCCTTTGATTTTTGTTTTGCTCTTTCCGGTTTGGATTACCACCTCGTTCTCTTCAAGAGAAAGTGTGATTTGTTCGCTTGATACGAGTTGAATGTATTCAGCGAGTGTCTTTGCTGGAACCGTAAACTTTCCTTCTTGTTCAACAACTCCTCGAACATTTGTCTTGATTGCCATTTCTAGATTTGTGGTGATAAAGCGTACTGTGCGTTCCTCTGTACTTATCAACACGTTATTCAGGATGGGCAAATTAATATTCTTGCCTGCAGCTCCGCCAACGAACTGAAGTGCATGAACGAGGTTATCCTTGGTGCAGGTGAATTTCATATTCTGTATTTATGGGGTTAAGGGCAGTAGCAGTAGCAGAGGTTGGGGACGGCGGGGATAAGTAGCGAAGTCCAGTGAATCTGAAGGGGAAAGGAGCGACTTTGTGCGGGGTCGAGCAGGGGACAATGTGGGGATGGATTGAAGGGTGCTGTGGGTGGAATTCTCATGCCGGGGCCCGTGCCTGTGGATTGAAAATTTTTGTGCCCAGGTTACGGGTGTTGTGTCCCCCGAGTTATCCCTCACTTGTTAACCGTGCTTTGATCCCTTCGATCTCCTGCTTGAGCTGAAGATTGTTCTTCACCTCTGTGGATATCTTGTTATGTGCGTGCATGGCTGTGGTGTGATCGCGACCGCCAAGCTCTTCTCCAATAGAAGGATACGAGAGCTTAAGCTCTTCTCGCAAGATGTACATGATGATCTGGCGTGGGAACGCGAGACGCTTCTCACGAGAAGATCCAAGAATTTCGTTGAGAGGTAGGCCGTAGAATTCCGCGACGATCTCGACGATAGCCTTGGGGGATTTGGGCTGGCGTGTGCCAGTTGTCTCTACGGTTGAGAGAATGCTTCGAACAGAGTCCTCAGTCGGCGTGATGTTCTTGAGCTCGTGCCATGCCATGATTTTGTTGAGTGCTCCTTCAAGTTCACGAATGTTGTTCTGCACCATGGTCGCAATGATGGCAAGTAATTCTTTACTGAGGCGATACTGGCGGTCGTTGCACTTGGATTCAAGAATGGCGATACGAGTTTCGAGATCTGGTGGAGCAACATCCACAATCATTCCCCATTCGAAGCGAGACTTCAGGCGCTCTTCGAGCGAAATTGCCTTTGGTGGTCGATCTGAGGAGAGAATGATTTGCTTGTTTGCCTGGTGGAGTTCGTTGAAGGTGTGGAAGAATTCCTCTTGCGTTCGTTCTTTGCCTGCAATGAATTGCACATCGTCGATCATGAGTAGATCAACGTTGCGATAGCGGTTTTTGAATTCCTTTGCGCTACCTGTACGAACAGAATTAAGGAAATCGTTGGTGAACTTCTCACAGGTCACGTAAATACAATTCTTGATCTTTTGGGTTCGGAGTAGTTCGTTGCCAATGGCCTGGAGGAGGTGTGTCTTGCCCAGTCCCACACCTCCATAGATGAAGAGCGGATTGTAGGCAACGCCAGGTCGAGAAGCAACTGCTTGCGCAGCAGCATGGGCGAGTTCGTTGGTTTTGCCAACAATAAATGTTTCAAATACGTAGCGCGGGTTCAGACCGAACTCATTCACGGTCGGCATTGGGTCTGAAGAGGAGCGAACCGGCTGTTGTTGCTGTGGATTTACGGTCGCAGGGGTCTGTGCAGCTGGAGTGTTGGCTGGGGTTGTTGCACCTGACGCTTGTACTGGAGCAACTGCCTGTGGCTGCGCAGTGCGAGCTGCAGGATTGGTTTGCTCTACCTTATAGTAAATTTTTTGTACTCCGAGTCCGGAGATGCGTTCGATGGCGTGGAGAATCTGCGAATGATACTTTTTTTCGAGCCATGTCTTCGCAAATGCCGTAGGAACGGTGATGATGACATTGCCTTTTTCGAAATGGCTGATGCCTGTGTTATGGAACCACGTTATGAAGTTGGCCCGGCTGACCGAAAGCTCGAATTCCGCGAGCACGGCGTCCCAAATTTGCTGGTGTGTCATACTCCGAGTAGTTCAAAAACGTAACCAAATGGCAACGTGAGCTCAGTGTACCACCTATGGATAAAATGGAAAGGTATCCACAGGGGGTAAACAGTGCACAGGGGGTGCACAAGCAGGGGACTGCGTGTGGATAAGAGTACACTGGGTGTGGGGCTTGTGTAAAATCGGGGCAGATGCTATAGTTCTGGCGTTAGAAAACCGTATGCCAAAGCGAACGTACCAGCCGAAAAAGCGCAAGCGCGCAAAGACGCATGGCTTCAGCAAGCGCATGGAGACCAAGAATGGCCGCCAAGTGCTCGCACGCCGTCGTGCAAAGGGTCGCAAGAAGCTGACTGTCTCCAGCGAGCGCTAGAATTTTGTTGTGCATTTTACGCGGCTGTCGTTTTTCGACGGCCCGTTTTGCTTTATACACTATGTACCCGGCACGCAACCGGTTGCGCCATGAGAGTGAGGTGAAAGAGGTCCTGATGAAGGGTTCGTCCCGTTCAGGAGCGTTCGTGCGTGCAAAAATAGCGAAAAATGATGAGGGCCGAACACTGGTAACAGTGGTGGTGAGCAAAAAAACAGAAAAGACCGCGGTGGGCCGCAATCGCCTCAAGCGTCGTGTGCGGGAAGTGCTTCGAGAGGTGATTACTGGTGGAGGGATCAGGGGAAAATCTGTGGTTATCCTTGTGAATCCTTCGGCGAAAACCGCGAAATTTCAGGAAATTCGAGCAGACGTCAAGAAAGTATTGGGTTATACACAGTTGTGAATAACTATGTGGATAACTTCTGTAATTTGGCACATTCCGAGACGGCTTGCGCAGGGGTTCATCCGCCTGTATCAGAGGACGTTATCGCCTGATCACAGTTGGTTGCGCGCCAAATATCCTCATGGTTACTGTAAATTTACGCCTTCTTGCTCGCAGTATGGGTACGAGGCGTATGGGAGGTGTGGGTTTTTGAAGGGGTCGGTGAAGACAGCTTGGCGGATTGTGCGATGTAATCCCTGGAGTGCAGGTGGAGTGGATCTTCCTTAATCAATTTCTAAGATTTTGGTCTTGGATGTACTACCTCGCACCACGGAAATGGTGGAGGGTGCAGTATCGAAATGACGTGCAACGACGCGAATGATCGCGTGGTTTGCTTTGTTGTCTACTGCAGTGGCGTGGACCCAAACATCGAGAACCCCCGGGGAGCGCTCCGTGATTGTTTCCTTGCTCGAGCCTGGGTGCGCGTGAATGGTGATGCGCTTAGGCACGGAGATTCTTGAGGAGCTTGATGTCTTCGACGACTTTGTCATATTCAGTTTCGAGATACCAATTCACATGCTGTAGGCGTGGTTCATTGATGAGTGCACGGAATCCCTCAACTCCGATCTTGCCGTCGCCGATATGGTCGTGACGGTCTTTGTGTGAACCAAGATCGACCATGGAGTCGTTACAGTGGCTGATGACAAATCTATCCAGACCGATTGTTTTATCGAATTGGTCAAGCGTTGCTGAGACTGCCGCGGCGTCGCGCAGGTCATAACCAGAGCCGAATGCGTGTTGCGTGTCGAAGCAAACGCCGATGTTATATGCCTTGAGCTTGGGGTGGTGGATGATTTCGGCGATTCCTTCGAAGGTGCCCCCGATGACTTCGCCAGATCCTGCGGAGATTTCGATGAGGAATCTCGTTGAGCCAGTGTAGCCATCGAGTACGCGATCAAGTCCTTCGATTACTTTTGGTAACCCTTCATCGTGACCGAGATCTTTGTAGGAGCCGAGATGCGTCATGACGTAGCTGGCCTTGATGAGCGAGCCGCGTTCGAGTTCTTCGCGCACGACGGTGGAGGAGCCGTAGCGGATGTTATTTTTCGCGGATGCGAAGTTGATGAAGTATGGTGTGTGGATGGTCCATTCTTTCTGGTTGTACTTCTCGCACTCTGCGAGGAATTGTTCGACAATTTCTGGCGAGAGCACGGGGACGGAGCCGCCTTGTGGGGAGCGGCTGAAGATTTGGAACACCTCGCACCCGAATTCGTGTGCGCGCTGGGGTGCTTTCACAACGCCGCCTGCTGCTGAGACGTGACAACCGATATATGACATATGGAGAGAGTATAGCGTGTAGTGGGAAAAAAGGAACAGGTGTTAGTGTATAGTGCTATACTGTTGGTGTATGAATAAAGTTTTTGCATTGTCGACTTTACTCTGCCTTGTGGCAGTCGGTGTTGTTTGCTCATATGTATTTGGCATTCCACGTGTAGCTGATGGGGTGGTTGAACCAGATGAGACTGCGCAGATTCGCTACGAAGCCCAAGCGCTGGCAGCGGCGGGTGAGCCTGCTCGCACTGTTTTCGATGAGGAGACAGAGGAAACGTATGTGTCATTTGTTGTGCCAGCTGGAGAGCAGCGCATGGAGCTTACTGAGGAAGCAGCAAGCTTCAAGCGTGGTGGTGGCGATGATTCTGAAATGATCATGTTTGCCGACGTGAACTTCGACGGTGTACTGGATGTGGGAGTGCTCACATCGATTGGGTATATGGGTGTGAATTTGTTTCATACGTACTACACATTCAACAATATGACCAAGCAGTACGAGGAAGTGCCTGATCTAGGTGAAGTACCATATGGTGTGGAGATTGATGCGGCCACGAGAACAATGGTTGCTCGCATGAAGGACGGTCCGACATGGGTAGAGGAGATCATTACCTACGATGGAACGACCTATACGCGTACTCGCTCTAAGTAATGAACAGAAAAGAAATACCCCGGGCACACGTGCGCGGGGTATTTCTTTCGATGACTCGGCTTTCTTACTTAATCAGTTTTTCTTTGAGCTCGCGCAATGCCTTGCGGTTGCGTAGCATTCCTGCGAGTGACTCGCGCGTGTCGACGGTGTCGAGTTGTGCGAGGATTTCCTTGTCGTTCTTGTAGTGCTCTTTCATGTTGTCGATCTCCTTCTGTACTTCGGCAGCGTCGACGTCGATCTTTTCGCGCTCAATGTATGCGCGCAACGCGAGTGTAGACTTCACACGCTTCTCCGCTTGCTCTGCATAGCCTGCACCGAATTCCTCGGCAGTCTTGTTCACGGATGCGAGGTAATCTTCCATGGTAAGGCCCTGAGACTCTACGCGCTGCTTGAGCTCGCCGAAGATGCGGCGCTTCTCTGCATCGAGGAGTACCTCTGGGATCTCGTCGAACTTGGACTTCGCGATGATCTGCTCGAGAAGTTCAGATTCCTGACGTTCTTCTTCCTTCTGCGTTGCTTCGGTCTGCAAGTTGGTCTTGAGAAGCTCGCGCAATTTCTCCATCGACTCCTGGCCAAATCCCTTCGCAAACTCTTCATTCAACTCTGGGAACTGGCGCTCGAACACATCCTTCACCTTCACGGAGAACTGTACGTCCTTACCAGCGAGGTGCTTCTGGTAGTGTTCCTTGGGGAAGGTGAGAGTGAATTTCTTTTCGTCATCTTTCTTGAGGCCGAGGAGTTCTGCAGGAAGACCTGGAACATAGTAGTCCTCGCTCAAGTACACGCCATGGTCCTTGGTCTGACCACCTTCTACCGGCACGTTGTCGACGGAGAGCTCCATGTCTACAACGACCTTATCCTCCTTGCCTGCAGCGCCAGCCTTCGCAACTTCAGTACCGCGCATTTTGCGAAGCGACTCCATGGTTTCGTCGACTTGCTTGTCTTCGACAGTTGCGTCTTTCTTCTCAACCTTGATTTTCGAAAGGTCTGGGAGCTCAACATTTGGAAGTACAGCAACCGTTGCAGTGAACTCGCAGTTGTTGCCTGGGGCGAGCTTCTTCACATTCACCTGTGGCATGCCAATGGTCTTGAGGTTCTTCTCCTTCACGGCTGCGTAGTAGCTGCTCTGCACCGCACGCTCAAGTGAGGCTTCGTAGATTGCCATTTCGCCGACCTCTGCCTTTACCTTCTCGTATGGCGCATGACCACGGCGGAATCCCTTGATATCACGGTGTTCTGAAATGTGCTTTGCAGCGCGTTCAACGTGGGGGCGCATTTCGGCGTCCGTGAGTGTAACGGTGATTTCAACTTGCGACTTTGGGAGATTTTTTACCTCAATTTGCATAGCATTCCATGAATAGATAACGCGGTAAGTGTAGAAAATATTAGCAAAAACGTCAATGTTTTCATTGACATATTCGGTAATCTGATTAAAATGGCCAGACGCGAGCTCCAACAACACATCTGCTCGCGTTCGGAGGGTTACTCGTGAAGCATGAATTCCGGATCGTACTTCCTAAGGAGGTGACCAAACCCAGAGTGGAGGACGTCACGAATGCTCGGCTCGTCCTTCTCCGCGATGGGAGGCAAATCGCGCACGAATCGTTTTCAACCGAAGGAGAGATGCCTCGCGCGAACCTTACGAGGTGGATGACTGACATGGTGCCTCCGGGTGAGCATGTGCATCTGATGGATCAGGTCTATCGGGAGTTCGTTCAACTCTTTGCACAAACGGAGGCGAACGGCGTCAGCATGGAGCTGTCCAATGGTGTGCTCAAGTTGCGCCCCATCGTCTGTGCTCGGCAGCCGAACGAGGCGAGTAATCACCCTGACCACATCGACTGACAACAACACAAACGAAAAACCGACGTCCCGGAGGCACGTCGGTTTTTCGTTTGTCCAAGTGAGTTGCTTACACCAACATCGAGACGATGAGCAGAGCGACGATGTTGAGAATCTTGATCATTGGGTTCACAGCTGGACCAGCAGTGTCCTTGTATGGGTCACCAACAGTGTCACCAGTAACAGCTGCTTGGTGCGCGATCGAACCCTTGCCGCCGTAGTTACCCTGTTCGATGAACTTCTTCGCGTTGTCCCAAGCGCCACCACCAGAGGTCATGGAGATTGCAACAAAGAGACCTGTTACGATCGAACCAACAAGGAGGCCACCAAGTGCTTCAGGTCCAAGCAAGAAACCAACAACGATTGGCACTACTACTGGAATAAGAGCTGGGACAACCATTTCAGAGATTGCGCCCTTCGTAACAATGTCTACTGTACGTGCGTAGTCAGGCTTCGCCTTACCTTCCATGATGCCTGCGATTTCGCGGAACTGGCGTCGTACTTCCTCAACAACCTTACCAGCAACCTTACCTACAGCCTGCATTGCGTATGCTGCAAAGAGGTATGGGAGGAGTCCACCCAAGAACAAACCAACGAGTACGTATGGGTCACCGAGCTCGAACGAAAGTTCGTGTCCGAGATTTGCGAACTCTTGGGTGTATGCAGCAAAGAGAACGATTGAAGCAAGACCTGCAGATGCAATTGCGTAGCCCTTCGTAACTGCCTTGGTTGTGTTACCAACAGCGTCGAGAGGGTCTGTAATGTTGCGAACTGACTCATCGAGCTCAGCCATTTCTGCAATACCACCAGCGTTGTCTGTGATAGGGCCGTATGCATCAATTGCAATCACGATGCCTGCCATAGAGAGCATGGACATAGCGGCAATTGCAACACCATAGATACCTTCAAGTTGGAATGCCCCAAGGATACCAGCGGCGATCACGATTACTGGAAGTGCTGTCGCCTTCATGGATACCGCAAGACCAGTGATCACGTTCGTGCCATGACCAGTTTCGCTTGCCTTTGCGATAGAGCGAACTGGCTCATACTTGGTCGAGGTGTAGTACTCAGTGATTACTACCATGAGTGCAGTCACCACAAGACCAATGAGCGCTGCGCCGTACATGCTTCCTGTGCTATTTGGGAAGAAGTGCGCTGTTGCTGGGTAGAAGAGAATTGCTGCGAGAAGGCCAGAAACTCCAAGGCCCTTGTACAGTGCATTCATGATGTTCTTCGAAGGACCAAGCTTGAAGAAGAACGTGCCAACAATCGATGTAAGAATTGAGATTGCACCGAGGAAAAGTGGGAATACTACTGCAGCCTCACCACCTGCCTTGAATACGATTGATGCGAGAAGCATCGCGGATACTGAAGTAACCGCGTAGGTTTCGAACAAGTCTGCTGCCATACCTGCACAATCACCAACGTTGTCACCAACGTTGTCGGCGATTACTGCAGGGTTGCGTGGGTCATCTTCTGGGATACCTTTTTCAACTTTACCTACGAGGTCTGCGCCCACATCAGCTGCCTTGGTGTAAATACCACCACCCAAGCGAGCGAACACGGAGATAAGTGATCCACCAAATCCGAGACCAACAAGCGCAGTCGTATCACGGGTGATCCAGTAGAAAACAGTCACACCGAGAAGCGCGAGACCAACAACGAGCAAACCAGTCACAGAGCCGCCCTTTACAGCGACGTCGAGTGCCTGTTGCATGCCAGACTTTGCCGCTTCAGTTGTGCGGACGTTTGCGCGTACCGACACAATCATGCCGATGACTCCGGCGATAGCGGAGAGTACAGCTCCAACGAGGAAGCCGAAGGCAACGCTCCAACCTAGTGAGCTAATACCCACGAGAATAAACACGACAAGACCGATCCATGCGACCGTCTTATACTGGCGAACCATATAGGCGTTAGCGCCTTCTTGGATCGCACGTGCGATCGCCATCATTTTTTCGCTACCGGTTGGGCGCTGCATAACCCAGCGCGCGAGCCACAATCCATACGCGATTGCGACCAGGGACGCGACGAGCGCTGCCCACAAGTACATTGATACGTCTTGCATAAATAAGGACGTGAGTAAACGCATTAAAAACTAGCGTTACTGTAAGGCAATTCCGATCAAACGTCAATAAATATCGAGAACCCCGCCGGCAGTACTGCTAGCGGGGCTCAAATCGTTCGAACCATGTGAAATCTTTCTCGGCTTGCGGCTATGCGCCGGGCCGGGGTGGGAGAGGTGCTGGCGCAGCCTCAGTAGACTCGGGTGTCCGCGAGGAGCGGTTGCGCCTGACGGAGAACTGCGTCGCCGGGACGGCTGTCTGGCTTCGGGAAGTCCCGGACCAGAACTTGGCATCGTAACGCGAGCGCGATGTACGGGCGTGTTGCCTGCGCATCGAACTCTGGCCGATTGCTCAAGTACGACCAGTCGTCGAGCATCGGTAGAACGATGCGCTGACATGCGCGTACCAGCCGATGCAGGTCGTCTGGAGCACCACCGGAACGCATCATGATCGTGAAGGCGTCCGTGATGATCGGTGTCTTTGTCGCGAGATTCGCAGCGAAGTCGCACTGGGAGATGTCCTGAGTGCCAGGAATCGCCGTGATGAGCCCAGAAGGCTGGTATGCGTACTCGCGACACGCTTGGAACGAGCGCCACCGCTCGGTGTTGGAAGGAACCCAGTCACCGCCAATCGCAGTGATCGTGGGCTCTTCCGTGCGAGACTCAGCAGGCTTGACCTTCGCCGGCTTCGGCTGATCCTCGAGCTTCGGCCGCTCCGATTCTTGCGGCCACCAGAAGTAGAACGCGATGATCAGCAACGCGCCGATCAGCGCAAACAGCAGTGCCTTGGTAAACGTTACTTCCTCGTGTTGAGGGCCTCCTGCCCCAATGTGCGAGACCATGGAACACACATCCTTGGGCGCGGTGGTTGTTTGATCCGCCCCGAGGCCGCTCCTTTACGGCTTCGGGATGGACCAACAGACGCCACAATATCCCATAGTGTACCACAATTGTCAAGCTGTGGCTGGTCACAATGAGTCTGGTACGGTATAGTTGGTAGAGCTTTATATGAAGAGATTCATATACAAGCTCCATCTAGAGTTCCTCAAACTACTTGTAGAAACAAAGCGTTTTTTTGTAGCAGTGGGGCGCTGGAGCTGGGGAAAGGTGCGTAAGTACACACGGATAACAGCCCGGGTGTTGCTTTTTGGCGTATACAAGTCGTATGTCTCTTGGCGCATGCGGCTTGAGAGTAATCTTGAGACCACCCAGGAACGAGTGTATCTCGTGACCAGTAACAAATTTTTTATCATGGGTGTGGCGTCTGTGACTGTACTGCTCATTGGCTTGCCGCACATGAGATTTATTACGCCCCCGGCGTATGGCGCCGGGTCAACAAGTCTGTTGTTAGCAATTGTGGGACCCAGTGATGAAGAATCAGCGTACGAGGAAGAGACAGCAGACGCATATGATACGAGTACTCCTGTTGAATATGGATACGGAGCTCAACCTAATGACGCTCATCTTCCGAATGAGGAATATGGCATTGATTATGATCTGGGGTATGACAGCGCTAGTGTCTACGCACCAGTGGTAGCACCGGGTGGCACATTACTTCCTTCTGGTTCAGTTGCGACAACGGTACAACCAACGGCACCGTCTCAGGGATTTGAAATTAAGAAATACACGGTCGAGAGTGGTGATACGATTTCGAGTATTGCCAAGAAGTTTGGTATTACTCAACAAACAGTCATGGGCGAGAACTCCCTCACCTCCCGGTCTACATTGCGGGTAGGTCAGGTGCTTACGATTTTGCCAGTTGATGGTGTTGTACACACGGTGAAGCGTGGGGACACGTTGGCAGCAATCGCGCGTCAATACGGACTCAAGGCGACTGATGAATTACAGCGTGTAAACCAGCTGAACAGCAGGAGTACGCTTTCGATTGGTCAGTCATTGGTTGTTCCTGGTGGTGTGAGAACGGTTGCAGTTGCACCAAAGCCTGTGGCAAATGCTGGTTCGAGCGCGAACACCAAGCTACCTCCTCCTGTTACTGGTACGTATGTTCCAACAAATTCTGGTGAGGATCATACAGATGAATATTACGGTCCAGCCAAATTCCGCAACCAGGCGAAACCAGCGCCAAGTCCGAATGCAAATGCAGCTGGCATGATTTGGCCAACAACAAGCAAGCGCATCAACCAGTATTTCAGTGGACGCCATTCCGGTCTTGATGTGCATGGATACTATGATAGTCCGTTGTACGCATCAGATGATGGTGTGGTGAAGGTGGCAAACTGGCGCACGAATGGATATGGGTTCGGCGTCGACATTGATCATGAAAACGGCATTGTCACTCGATATGGTCACGCAAGTCGTCTTTTCGTTCACATTGGTCAGCGCGTGAAGAAGGGTGATGTTATCGGATTTATTGGAACAACAGGTAAATCAACAGGCCCTCACTTGCACTTTGAGGTTATTGTGCGCGGCGTGCGCGTGAACCCGTTCACGTATACGCGTTAAGTGATGGTATTGGGCATTCGTAGTTGCACAGCTTCGAGCATGTGCTCTTCAGTAATATCTGGTGATGCTGCTAGGTCAGCAATGGTCCGGGCGATACGCATGATGCGATAATGCGCGCGAAATGAAAGATGGAACATGTCTGTCGTACGATCAAGAAGTATTTGTGCAGCAGGGGTAGTCGCAGCGCGATCAGATCGCATTGCGCGAAAAGCTCGAGCAGCAGATACGCGTTCACGGACACACTGACTAGATTCTGACTCCTGTACACGGTTCTGAGAATGCAGCCGGACCACGCGCACGTGCATGTCGAAGCGATCAAGGAGCGGCCCAGAAATTTTTTTTCTGTACGCATCAATGCGTGCGGCCGAACAGGTGCACGCAGTGTCCGGATCATCGGCGTACCCACACGGGCAAGGGTTTTGCGCGGCAATCACCATACACGCCGCAGGATACGTGCGTGTAGTATGTGAGCGGGCGATTGTGATGGTGCCATCCTCCATGGGCTGACGTAGGACTTCAAGTACGTTGCGATTGAATTCGGGTAGCTCATCGAGGAACAAAACGCCGCGGTGCGCAAGTGCAATCTCGCCAGGGCGTAGATGTTGTCCGCCGCCCAAGAGTGCCGCAGTAGACGCGCTGTGGTGCGGTGCGCGGAACGGTGGTTGTGTGATAATTGGCGCCTCTTGGGAAGTGAGACCAGCAAGAGCGTGGAGTTGGGTGACTTCAAGTGCTTCGTCGTGTGAGAGAGGGGGGAGAACCGTCGCTAGAGCGCGCACCAGTGTGGTTTTGCCGGTGCCGGGTGGACCGCTCATAAACAGGTTGTGCTTGCCGACTGCAGCAATCTCGAGCGCGCGTTTTGCTGTATATTGTCCGTGGATCATTGAGATGTCCAAGCTGGGGGTGTATAGGTTCGGCTGGGGAGGGGTGTGAGGAATGGGGGAGATCGTTCGCTTTCCTGCAAGGTGTTCCATCAATTGACCTATTCCAGACACTGGCAAGATGCTCATATCTGGAATGTAGGCTGCTTCTGTGCGGTTTGCTGCTGGGATATAGGCTGTGTGGATTCCTTGTGCCCGTGCCCCGATGAGGGCAGGAAGAATGCCGTCGGTGTACCGTGTCGACCCGTCAAGTGCGAGTTCTCCAAGAAAAATAGAATCTCCCGTGTCTCGATAGGGTATTCCCATAGCTGGAAGCAGAATACTAACGGCTATAGGTAGATCATAGAGGGGGCCAGCCTTGCGAATAGTTGCAGGAGCAAGGTTCACGGTGATTCGGTATGTTGAAGGAAAAGGAAGGTCAGCATTTTTGCATGCAGATCTGATACGTTCTTTGGCTTCCTGCACGCCTGTGTCGGCAAGTCCAACGATTGTGAAGCCGGGGAATCCTCCTCTGAGGTCTGTTTCGACTGTAATTTTAGTTACAACAAGACCAGTATTTGCAACGGTGGTGGTTCGAGAGATCATACGGTGCGGCGCTCTTGCGCCCTTAAGAATAGTGTGGTAGTGTACAGCAACAGTAAGGATTTTGGCTATACATCTATGCAGACATACGAAGTATTGGTTGTGCTTCCAGGTACGCTTACAGCTGAAGAAGTACAGGCAAAACAGCAAGAAATTACAAAGCTCTGCACCGAACACGGGGCTGAGCATGTTCATGTCAATGACATGGGCAAGCATCGCCTCGCGTACGAAATCCGCAAGGCTCGCTTCGGCTGGTTCACACAGGTTGTGTTGCAGCTTGAGCCTGCTCGTGTGAAGGAAGTACAGATGGTATTGCAGCGTTCATCGGGCTTGTTGCGCTTTGCAATCCGTTCGATTACGCCAGAGACCAAGCGCGAGTTCTCGTTCTTTACTGGATTGTTCTCCGAAACAGGGGACAAGCGCACACAGGGTACAACCACTTCCACCTTTAATCAGAAGGTAGAAGCGGCTCCAGCACCTGTAAACATGGAAGAATTGGACAAGAAACTTGAAGATATCATCAAAGGCGAGACGGTGAACGAAAAACTCTAATTCGAATCACCTATGGATCTCAACAAGGTCATGCTCCTCGGACGCCTTACCCGCGACCCTGAGGTGCGAACGACCACGAGCGGCACGATGGTAGCGACACTTGGGCTAGCGACGAACTCATCCTATAAGGATAGCTCGGGGCAGCGTCAGGAGAAGGCCGAGTACCACGATGTCGTAGTCTGGAGTAAATTGGCAGAAATTGCTCAGCAATATCTGTCCAAGGGACGCCGAGTGTTCGTGGAAGGTCGCTTGCAGACTCGAGACTGGACAGGAACAGATGGGGTACGCAAGTTCAAGACCGAAATTGTTGCAGAGAACCTCATCATGCTTGACGGACCTAAGGGAAATGAGGCAGGATATAGCGCAGCAGGAAATTCTGGTGCGTCACGACCTGCAGGACAACCCCCACGCCCGGCTCAAGCAGCATCAGCTGCACCGGTAGATGAAGAAGAAATTCGCGTTGAAGACATCCCATTCTAAAGGCATATGCCAAAGCAAAAATCGACAAAACAGAAAATGTGCTACTTCTGCGTGAATAACAACACTGCAGTTGACTACACAGCGACCAACACCTTGCGCCGTTTCCTTTCTTCATACATGAAGATTGCTCCACGTCGCCGTTCTGGTCTCTGTGCTCTTCATCAGCGCAAGGTTGCAACCGCAGTAAAGCAGGCTCGCCAGATGTCGATTTTGCCTTACATGCCTCAGTAAGAGCTGGATTCATCTCGTAATAAACACAAAACAAACAGACCCCGGCAACGGGGTCTGTTTGTTACGCCAATAGGAGATAGTACGTAAAGCTCTAGGCCTCCTCCTCCTCAGGAGTTTCTTCAATATCAGCAGCAGCTGCAAAGCGTGTGGTGACAGTACCCGCTTCACGCTCCTGGCGGACTTTCTCGAGGACTTGCTTGCGTGCTTCCTGGATGATAGATGGATTCTCATTGAGGAACTGCTTTGCCTTTTCACGGCCAAGGCCAAGCTTCACTTCACCATAGGCATAGCTGTTACCCATCTTGGTGATGACCTTATATTCTGTACCAGTATCGAGCAAGTCACCTGCGATGGAGATACCTTCGTTATACATGATATCGAATTCAGTCGTCATGAACGGCGCAGCAACTTTGTTCTTCACGATTTTCGCCTTCACGCGGTTACCGATAATCTTCTCGCCCTGCTTGATCTGCGCACTGCGTCGCACCTCGATGCGCTGTGACGCATAGAACTTGAGCGCGGTACCACCGGTGGTAGTCTCTGGGTTGCCGTAGAAGACGCCAATCTTGAGACGGGTTTGGTTGATGAAGATACAAATGGTCTTGCTTTTGTTCACGATACCTGCGAGTTTGCGCAATGCCTGAGACATGAGACGAGCCTGAAGACCTACATGCTGATCGCCCATATCACCCTCAATTTCCGCCTTTGGTACAAGGGCAGCTACAGAGTCGACAACGATTACATCCACTGCATTGGAGCGAACGAGTGTTTCGACGATATCGAGGGCTTGTTCTCCGGTATCTGGTTGAGAAATGAGGAGCTGATCGACATTCACTCCAATGCGACGTGCATAGTCAGGATCAAGCGCGTGTTCTGCATCAACAAAAGCTGCGATACCGCCTGCCTTCTGTACTTCAGCCACAATATGCTGCGCAAGCGTGGTCTTACCAGACGCTTCAGGACCATAAATCTCGATAATTCGACCGCGTGGGACGCCACCAACACCAAGTGCAATATCGAGGGATAAACATCCGGTTGAAACGGCATCAACCTCAGAGTGCTTGGCTTCACCGAAGCGCATAATTGCGCCGTCGCCGAATCGCTCCTTGATTTGCTCGATGGCGAGCTCTGCAGCCTGGTTCTTTTCATTCACTTCATTCTTTGCCATACAGCTGAAACTAAATAATGAGGGCGCCAAATCCCTCCGTTCTTCGGCGCTAGATTCATTGTAGTCTGTGTTACGGTGCAGGTGCAAGCACGATCGGTGTGGATGTCGTGGTTGCGGGTGCGTCAGCAGGGGATGTTGGTGTATTTTGTGGCAAGAACACGGTCATTCGCTCTGTTGTTGATCCTCCGAACTTCTTTTTTGCTTGGATAATGAGGGTGTTCATTCCCGTGCGCAACGGAACTTCCTGACGAAAGTCGCCTTGCGAGTCTGCTAATACGGTAATCCCATTAATTTGGAGTGTTGCGGTTGTATCGGTGAGTCCAGAGATTGTAACACGTGACTCTGCAACGGTAGATCCAGATTCCGGGGAAAGTATTGTGAGCATCGGTGGGCGAACAAGTGCATAAACTTGAAACCCGAGGTAGCCAACAATGGCAGCGCATCCGATTGTAAGCGCGGCGAACCGAGGTGAAAAACCAGAGGCCTTATGTCCAACTTCGCACTCCTTCCACTGCCCAGGTGTTGCATCAATAATGAGTGCCG
Source organism: uncultured Gammaproteobacteria bacterium (assembly GCA_964627055.1). Classification (GTDB taxonomy): domain Bacteria; phylum Patescibacteriota; class Patescibacteriia; order Magasanikbacterales; family JBBTQS01; genus JBBTQS01. The sequence continues at coordinate 31,109 of CAZVGV010000001.1, forward strand.
TATCTGTTTCGTAGTCGCTAAGTGGAGCTCCAAGAACAGTGAGGATCTTCTGTACGATCGCACGGCGATACATGCCTTCAGGGAGTCGATCGTACTCGCAGGCTTCTAGTGCACGCAAATGATGGAGCGGTACGTGAGTAGCCCGCGCCAATTCTTCTAATGTATATCGAGATTCTTTACGAAGCGCCTGTATTCGGATACACAATGCGCCCTCACGCGGAAGTTGCTTCTTTTGAAGCGTTGTCATACGGTGGTTCGTCGTCGACCGTCGATGCCTCGTCTTCCTCATCTTCCACAATCACGTCATCGCCATCTTCCTCAATCATGTCCATAGATGGCGCATGCAAATCGGAGGTTGGAATGGAAGAGAGTGGAGCATCAGTTGCATCCATTGTAGCAAGTTCCTTCGCTGTGATCAAAATTTCACGTGGTTTTGCACCATCACCCGGCCCAATAATGCTGGCCTCCTCGAGTTCGTCCAGAACGCGAGCAGCACGTGCATACCCAAGTTTGAGTCTGCGCTGCAACAGTGAAGCAGAGGCTTTGCCCTCGCGCACCACGAGATCGCGTGCCTCATCAAAGAGTGGATCGTGATCATCATCCTGGCTGCCAAAAATAGTAGATCCTGTGCCGCCACTGCTTGGACCCTTTTCTGCGATGCTTAAATCGTATTGAGGTGGTTCGTCTTCCTTCACGTAGTTTGCAACCGCCTTGAGTTCAGTGTCACTGATGTACGCACCCTGGAGACGCTTTGGTTTTCCGAGGTTAGGACTGAGGAATAACATGTCACCACGGCCAAGGAGCTTTTCTGCACCAGAGATATCGAGAATAGTTCGTGAGTCTACGAGAGAAGCTACCGAGAAGGCAACACGACCCGGGATGTTGGCCTTGATAAGACCTGTGATAACGTCGACACTTGGTCGTTGTGTCGCGAGAATCAAGTGGATACCGACGGCGCGTGCCATTTGTGCGAGGCGCACAATGCCGGCTTCAACCTCTTTGGGAGACGTGGTCATGAGGTCAGCCAACTCGTCGATTACGAACACAATGTATGGAAGTTTTTCCTTAGAATCTGCGTTATAGGAAGCAATGTCTCGCTTGCGTGCTGCTGCAAGCAGATCGAAGCGACGTTCCATTTCTGCAATCGCCCAGCGTAACGCGTTAATGGTCTTCTTTACATCGGTGATAACCGGTGTGAGCAAGTGTGGAATTCCGTTGTAGAGTGTCAGTTCAACACGCTTCGGATCTACGAAGATGAAGCGCAGGGTTTCCGGAGTGTTCTGATAGATAAGACTCAAAATAATGGAGTTGATGCACACCGTCTTACCAGAACCAGTTGCACCTGCAACGAGCATGTGTGGCATCTTTGTCAGCTCTGCAAACCATACGTGGCCTCCAACATCCTTACCGAGCGCGATCATCATGTTGTTGTCGCGATTGCGGTATACGTCAGACTCGAAGAGCTCTTTGAGCGTGACCATGGCAATACGCTGGTTTGGTACTTCAATACCAACGTACGATTCACCAGGAATTGGTGCTTCGATACGGATTGGATGTGCCGCCAATTCGAGTGCCAAGTCGTTCGAAAGTGCCGTGATGCGCGAGAGCTTGATACCGCGCATTGGCTTCACTGCGTACTGCGTAATTGTTGGACCAACGCGGACGTCACCCAATTCAACATCCACACCAAATTGTGCAAGAGTGTCTTTGATTGCCTGTGCATTTTTCTTAATATCGCCGGCAGTTGGCTTGCTGGAGTTCGTGGTCAGAATAGAAACAGGTGGAAGACCTTTGGTGCTCACCACAGAATAAGGGTTTGCGCGCAGAGTGCCCGTCTTGGCTGTTGCAGGCGCCAGGCGAGCTGGTTCGTCATGGGTTTCCTCTGCATCGTCCTCTTCCTCTTCTTCCTCACCGTCAGGTTCCTCAGCAGCAGCTTTCTTACTGGCTGCATCACCCAGCTTCTTGTTCTGGAATGCAGGTGCTTCTGCGTCATCATCACCTTCGAAGGCACCGATAACGCGAACACGTTCTACTTTGCTAGGCTGTAGTGCCGATCCGAAGAAACGGAATGGTGCGGTAAGAAAACGAAACACGCCGTAGAAAAACTGTGCAATAGCCGAGAGTGTTGTGTTGAACAAGAAAAGCAGGGCGACGAGGGGCAAAATAATGAGGACAATAAGTGACACCCAAAAATCAAATGCCCGCATGAGCGGGTAACTGAGCACGAGTCCCACGAGACCACCTCCTTCGCCGCGTAAAGCAGCAGCCACCATGTCTGGATCTGCAAGGAAAAGGTGGATGAGCCCAGAAAGCGAAAGGGTCATGAGTGCAACGCCGATAATGTGGGTTGCACGATATCCATTCGCATCTTCACGCTCGATAAGTACTGCCCACACCACAAGTAAGAGAGGCATGATGTACTTTGCAATTCCGAAGAAGAGCGAAAAGAATGAATCTACAAATGTTCCGAGCATGCCTGCGCGACCGAAAAAGCTGAGCGCAGCAAGAATTGCAATAAGAAAGAGAAAAACCGCGAGAATACCCCGCTTGATTTCCGGATTGAGCGTAATGTTCCATCCAGAAGAAGATCGACGATGTGCCATAGGCGAAAATGTACGCCCAGTATAGCAAAAAGTAATAAAAAAATCTCCTCCTTTGGGCTGCGAGTCGCTACCACACCAAGTTGAATCACACGAAAGGAGAAAGTGACTACATACCCGTCAGGGTGTGTAGCGAGGAGAGAGTTGTACTTTCTCGTCTCTCACGTAATGCGGTGTATAGAGAATCGCAGCCCAAAAAAGAAGATCAAATTGCATCCATATTCTACCGCGCACACCAACGATGTCAAGCAAACAAAAAGTGCCACCAAGGCGCAAGGCAGATGGGCATTGAATGGAGGATGTAAGGACCAAGACAGATGCCCGGGGGTGCCCTGCGCCCTAGCGGCACAGGCTTGTGGTGATTGTCCATCGAGAAATGTGCGGAGAGGAAACGATGGTGAGCAGCAACGCTACTCCCTGTCGCATCAGCGCCCTCAGCAGGTGATGTACAGCCGGAGCCGTTCATTCCTACGTCAGTTGCTACACACGTTCCATTTCGTGGTCCGTGCGCCCCTCTCCCCGCACCTTTCTCCATGGGATGAAAAGAACGTCGGAATATACCACGCCCCTTGAGCCTTGTCAAGTACCCAGTGGACATTACAAACTGTGGATAAATACTAGGTTATCCCATTTGACAGGGACAAATCAGTGCCGTATAGTAGTGCTCGACTCGCGGAGGAGCCTTTGGAACCTCTGCGTGCAAGGAAAATTCCATGTCAACCTTGCAGAAATTTGTCCAAAATTTGCGAGAATTTTAGAAAGAGCCCGATCGGTCGTCGGGTGATTTTTCGTATTTACCCCCTTGCCTATGCAGTACAAGCGCAACCGCAACATGGCGGCAGAGCGGAAGTATTTCACCTCCGTTCTCCCAGCGATGGAGACACCGGATCTGATTCAGATCCAAAACACGTCGTACAAGTGGTTCTTCGACAAGGGGATCCGCGAATTGTTCGAGGAAATTTCCCCGATCAAGGATTTCACAGGCCGTGACCTGGCGCTTTCGTTTGAGGATTACTACCTCGACGAGCCGAAGTTCGACGAAATGCAGTGCCGAAAGAAGAACATCACGTTCGAGGCACCACTTCGCGTCAAGACACGTCTTGTGAACAACCGCACCAAGGACGAGAAGGTGCAGGAAGTGTATTTGGGCGATGTACCTATCATGACTGACCGCGGTACCTTCATTGTGAACGGTATCGAACGTGTCATTGTTTCGCAGCTTATTCGCTCCCCAGGTGCGTTCTTCACCTCTGAGAACGTACGTGGACGCAAGTTCTACGGCGCAAAAATCATCCCAAACCGCGGTGCTTGGATCGAAATCGAAACCGACAGCAACAACGTACTTTGGGTAAAGGTAGACCGTAAGCGTAAGGTGGCTGCAACCACGCTCTTGCGTGCGTTTGGCTACTCGGAATCTGAAGAAATCCGCAAGCTCCTCAAGGACGTTAACACCCACCCACAGATTGACTACGTCGAGGCAACGCTCAAGAAGGACTCTGCAAGCAACGAAGATGAAGGTCTCCAGGAAGTATACAAGCGTATTCGTCCAGGTGATCTCGCAACCGTAGACAACGCACGCTCGCTCATCCACGCGATGTTCTTCAACTTCGATCGCTACGATCTCGGTCGCGTGGGTCGCTACAAGATGAATGAGCGCTTCTCCATGCCAACAGTTGAGGCAGACCTCGAAGGCAAGGCAGCGCGCACGACCCGTATTCTCACTAAGGAAGATATTCTTCGTATCATTCGCGAAGTGATCCGTCTCAATGTGAGCCAGGAAGAAGCGGATGATATTGACCACCTGGGCAACCGTCGCATCCGTGCGATTGGTGAGCTTGTACAGAACCGTTTCCGTATCGGTCTCTCTCGCATGGAGCGCATTGTGAAGGATCGCATGAGCACCTACGAGATTGAAGGACTCACTCCAAGCAAACTTATCAACGCTCGCCCAGTGATCGGCGCAGTGCGTGAGTTCTTTATGAGCTCGCAGCTTTCGCAGTTCATGGACCAGACCAACCCACTTGCAGAACTTGAACATAAGCGCCGTCTTTCGGCTCTTGGGCCTGGTGGTCTCTCCCGCGATCGTGCAGGGTTCGATGTTCGTGACGTGCACCCAACGCACTACGGACGTATTTGTCCTATTGCAACTCCTGAAGGACCGAACATTGGTCTTGTAGGTCACCTTGCTTCATATGCAATCGTGAATGACTACGGATTCATTGAGACTCCGTACCGTAAGGTAGTACAAGAGAAGGGTCGCGCACGCGTGACCGATGAAATCGTATACCTCAACGCATTCCAGGAAGAGAAGTCGGTAACCACTATTGCAACGACACCAGTAGATGAAAAGGGATACTTCATTGATACAAAGGCCCCAGTTCGCCGTCACGGTGAGCCAGGGTTCGAAGATGTGACCAACATCGACTACATGGATGTAGCAAGCAACCAGATTATCTCGATTGCTACCTCCATGATTCCGTTCCTTGAGCACGACGATGCAACGCGTGCGCTCATGGGAACGAACATGCAACGTCAGGCAGTACCATGTATCACACCAGACGCTCCATTTGTTGGAACGGGTGTAGAAAAGACTGCTGCGCGCTACTCTGGCCACGTACTCTTTGCAGAGGAAGATGGTGAAGTGGTGTCGGTAGATGGTACGCAGGTAACGATCAAGTACAAGAAGAAGGGTGAGAAGAAGATCGTGCTTAACAAGTACTTGCGCAGCAACCACTCCACCGCAATCAACCAGCGTCCTATTGTACGCCCTGGTCAGAAGGTGAAGGCGGGTGACGCACTTGTAGATGGACCATCCACAGAGAACGGTGAACTTGCTCTTGGTCAGAACGTACTTGTGGCATACATGGTTTGGGATGGCTTCAACTACGAAGACGCTGTCATTATTTCTGAGCGTCTCGTACACAACGATCGATTCACCTCGATTCACATCGAGGACTACATGGTCGATGTGCGCGAAACCAAGCTCGGGCCTGAAATGGTTACCTCTGATATCCCGAACGTTTCGGAAGAGAAGCTGAAGAACCTCGACTCCGAAGGTGTTGTCCGCATCGGTGCAGAAGTGAAGTCCGGCGACATCCTCGTAGGTAAGATCACACCAAAGGGCGAAACCGAACTTTCTGCGGAAGAAAAGCTACTTCGCGCGATCTTCGGTGAAAAGGCACGTGATGTACGTGACTCTTCGAAGTACCTCGAACACGGTGAACACGGTAAGGTAATCGAGATCAAGACCTTCAGTGCAGACGACGGCGACAAATTGCAGCCAGGTGTTATCAAGCAGCTCCAGGTTACGGTTGCTGACATGCGTAAGGTGCAGGTAGGTGACAAGGTTGCAGGTCGCCACGGTAACAAGGGTGTTATTTCCCGCGTTGTTCCAGTGGAAGACATGCCATTCCTTCCAGATGGTACACCTGTAGACATTATTCTCTCGCCGCTGGGTGTCATCTCGCGTATGAACCTCGGTCAGATTCTCGAGAACCATGCAGGTCTTGCAGCAAATGCGCATGGTCATCGCGTAGCTACGCCACCACTTAACGGTCTTACTGAAGAGCAGATCAAGGAGTTGCTTGAGAAGGCAGGCTTGCCAGTAAATGGTCAGGCGCAGCTTCTCGACGGCCGCACCGGTGAACCGTTTGATCACAAGACAACGGTTGGATACACGTACGTGCTCAAGCTCAACCACATGGTTGAAGACAAGATTCACCAGCGTTCTATCGGACCATACTCGCTCGTATCGCAGCAGCCACTTGGTGGTAAGGCACAGTTTGGTGGTCAGCGCTTCGGAGAAATGGAAGTGTGGGCACTTGAAGCGTACGGTGCTGCAAATACCTTGCAGGAAATTCTTACGATCAAGTCAGACGATGTTCCAGGCCGCAGCAAGGCATACGAATCAATTATCAAGGGCGAATCCATCACGCGCATCAACATTCCAGAATCCTTCCACGTACTTACACGTGAATTGAAGGGTCTCTGTCTCGATGTTGAATTGCTCAAGCGCGATGGCGACACGTATACCCCGCTCACCGAAGAGGAAGAGATGGGTGCATACGATGAAGATCGTTCACGCTAACGCTCACCACTATGATGCATACCGATACAATGCACACCATGGAATTTGACGCGATTCGCTTGCGCGTCGCTTCCCCCGAAGTTATTCGCGGTTGGAGCAGTGGTGAAGTTGCAAAGCCAGAAACCATCAACTACCGCACCCAGAAGCCAGAAAAGGGCGGTCTCTTCGCCGAAGAAATCTTCGGACCAACGAAGGATTGGGAGTGTTACTGTGGTAAGTACAAGAAGATCCGCTACAAGGGGATTGTGTGTGACAAGTGTGGTGTAGAAGTGACGCACTCGTTGGTTCGCCGCGAGCGCATGGGCCACATCGAACTTGCTGCACCAGTGGCACATATCTGGTTCCTCCGCTCGATTCCGTCGAAGATTGGTACTATTTTGGATCTCTCTATTCAGACATTGGAGAAGGTGATTTACTTCGCCAACTTCATCGTGACTGATGTAGATACAAAGTTGCAGGAGGAGACGCTTGAGATGCTCAAGGAAGAATACAAGAGCAAGCGCAAGCAGATCATGGGCGAGTTCAAGCAGAAGGCAGATGCAGCGCGCGAGAAGAAGGGCGACGTAACAGCGGTAGAGAAGGAAGGCGAAGAAACGCTTGCAGCACTTGAAGAGGATTACGTGCTCACGGAGCGCGAAATCAAAGAGCTTGCTCCATTGCGCATTCTCTCCGAGACAGACTACCAGGAGTTGTCCATGCGTTATGGTCATATCTTTGATGCACAGATCGGTGCAGATGCAATTCAGTATCTCTTGAAGCGTCTCGACATTCCGAAGACCATTGAAGCACTTGAAGTAGAAGTGAAGGAGAACAAGACAGCAAAGCGCGATAAGTTGATCCGCCGTCTCAAGCTCCTCAAGTCACTTCACATCAACGAGATCTCTCCTTGGTGGATGATCCTCAACGTGATTCCGGTGATCCCACCAGACTTGCGTCCGATGGTTGCGCTCGACGGTGGACGATTTGCTACGTCTGACCTTAACGATCTCTATCGCCGTGTAATCAACCGCAACAATCGTCTCAAGCGCTTGCTCGAACTCAATGCGCCAGAAGTTATTGTGCGCAACGAAAAGCGCATGTTGCAGGAGGCTATCGACGCGCTCATCGACAACGATGCACGTCGCAGCAAGACCGTTACAGCGTCGACCGGTCAGCGCCGCAAGCTTCGCTCCATTGCTGACCTTCTCAAGGGTAAGCAGGGACGCTTCCGCCAGAACTTGCTTGGTAAGCGTACTGACTACTCTGGACGTTCGGTAATCGTTGTAGGTCCGAACATGCAGATGAATGAGTGTGGTATTCCAAAGCGCATGGCATTGGAACTCTTCAAGCCATTCGTGATGAGTGAAATCATCAAGCGCGGTCATGCACACAACGTTCGCTCTGCATCACGATTTATCGAGGCAGATCACGATGAAGTGTGGGACATTCTTGAAGAAGTGACAGCGAATACGCGCGTACTTCTCAACCGTGCTCCGACCCTTCACCGTCTCGGTATCCAGGCATTCAAGCCACGTCTCATTGAAGGTAAGGCAATTCGTATCCATCCGCTCGTATGTACTGCGTTCAACGCTGACTTCGACGGTGACCAAATGGCTGTGCACGTACCACTTACCGAACAGGCAAAGTGGGAAGCGGAGCATCTCATGGCAGCAGAGCGCAACATTTTGAAGCCTGCAACTGGTCAGCCAATTGCAACACCAAAGCAGGACATCGTGCTCGGTGCATTCTACATGACCACTATGCGCCCTGTAGAAGCTGATGTGCCGAAGGAAAAGATGAAGCGTTTTTCCTCTGTGCAGGAAGCCCGCCTCGCATACAAGATGCGCATTATCGCACTCCAGCAGCCTATCGAAGTGTACTTCGACGGCGCTGATTGCAAGCGCATTGGTGAAGGTGTGCCAACACGCATGGTGACCACGATTGGTCGCGTTGCGTTCAACGATGTGTTGCCAGCATCCCTTCCTTGGTACAACGAAGTAGTTACTGCAAAGAAGCTTGGTACGATCGTTCGTCTCGTGCTCGAAAAGGAAGGTGTAGAGAACACCGCACGCATGCTCGACGGTATTAAGGATCTTGGGTTCAAGTATGTAACCAAGTCTGGATACTCGCTCGGTATGGACGACTTCCCACGTGTTCCAGAAAAGCAGGCGTTGCTCGACGAAGGTGACAACTCCGTTGCCGAGATCGAAGAGCAGTACCAGGATGGTCTTCTCACCCAGAACGAACGCTACACGAAGATCATCGGTGTTTGGACAGATATCAAGGATCGCGTTTTGAAGCACAACCGTAACTCGCTCCACCCATTTGGACCAGTATTTGCCATGATTGAATCAGGTGCTCGTGGTTCATGGGGACAGCTGGGTCAGGTGATTGGTATGAAGGGTCTCGTAAGTAACCCAGCTGGTGACATTATCGAACTTCCAGTAAAGGGTAACTTCAAAGAAGGCTTCTCGGTACTTGAGTTCTTCATCTCGTCCCACGGTGTACGTAAGGGTCTTACTGATACTGCGCTTCGTACCGCTAACGCTGGATACCTCACACGCCGTCTCGTAGACGTTGCACAGGATGTAGTGGTATTGGCTGAGGACTGCGGCACACTCGAGGGAGTTATCGTGACTCGCGAAGAGTCTGAGCGCGAAATGGGTGAAACACTCTCCGAGCGTGTACAGGGACGCTATACCATGTCTGATGTCGTGAACCCACAGACGAAGCAGCTCATTGTTGCAGGTGGCGAGATGATTCTCGAACCACATGCACGTGAACTCGAAGCGTCTGGTGTACAGGAAGTACACGTACGCACTGTCTTCAAGTGTCTCTTGCCTAAGGGTGTGTGCTCGCGTTGCTACGGCGTGGATATGGCGCATAACAAGCCAGCACAGATGGGTACCGCTGTTGGTATCATCGCTGCGCAGTCAATCGGTGAACCTGGTACACAGCTCACCATGCGTACCTTCCATACTGGTGGTGTCGCAGGACAGGACATTACACAGGGTCTTCCACGTGTAGACGAACTCTTCGAAGCTCGCTCACCGAAGAAGAAGGCATTTGTGGCAGAAGTTGGTGGTATCGCACACATTGAATCTGCAGAAGGCAAGATCATCGAGCATAATGGAAAGCGTATCTTCGAAGGCCGCCGTGGTCAGAAGATCGTGAACATTGCGTACGATGGTGTGCGCGAAGATTCATTCCCAGTTACAGACAAGGATACGATCCATGCTATTGATGGTAAGGGTGTTGCCGCAGGCGATCTTCTCATCGAGAAGGCTGATGGTACCAAGATCGTGGCTCCAATCGCAGGGATGATCCGCGTGCAGAAGAAGGCGGTTACGCTTTCAGGAACTGGTTCGACCAGCAAGGAGTACATCATCCCATTGGGATTCAAGATTCTTGTGTCCGAGGGTGACATGGTGAACGTCGGTGATGCACTTACCGAAGGTCACATGGATCTCCAGCAGCTCTTCGAACTCAAGGGCAAGGAAGCAGTCCAGCGCTACATCCTCAAGGAAATTCAGGACATCTACGCTTCGCAGGGTCAGAAGCTCAATGACAAGCACATTGAGATCATTATCCGCTCGATGTTCTCCCGCGTACTTGTTGAAGACGCTGGTGACACCGATCTTATCCCAGGTGAAGTGGTAGAAAAGGCACAGTGGTCTGCAGCAAACGCAGAGCTCGAGAAGGGACAGAAGAAGGCAGTAGTGAAGGAATTGTTCCTCGGTATCTCTCGTGTTTCGCTCTCGACCCAGAGCTTCCTCTCATCCGCATCATTCCAGGAGACTGCAAAGGTGCTCATCAATGCAGCAGTTACCGGAAAGGTGGACTACCTCGAAGGTCTCAAGGAAAACGTTATCATCGGTCGTAAGATCCCAGCTGGTACTGGTTTCTCCGGTGGCATCAGTGCGCAAGAACTTGCAACCGCAGCTCGCGGATTCAAGTCTGCAGCAGCGATGGCCTACGCAGAAGCAGCCCCAGAGGCACCTGCAGCCGAATAAACAAAACGTGCTATATACCAACACCCGCCCACAAGGCGGGTGTTGGCGTTTTGCCTCCGAATTGCTAAGGTGTGGGTGAACCAAAAACTATGTCAGGACACTCGAAGTGGCACAACATTCAGGGACGTAAGGGCGCGCAGGACAAGCGTAAGGCTGCGGCGTTCACACGCGTGGCACGCGCAATCACGCTTGCAGCACGACAGGGTGGAGGATCGATGGATACGAATTTTGCCCTGCGACTTGCCGTAGAGCAAGGACGAGAGGTGAACATGCCGAAGGACAATATTGATCGAGCTATTCGTAAGGGTACTGGTGAAGACAAGGACGGCGCCGTGCTTGAATCTGTCACGTACGAAGGATTTGGACCTGCGAAAGTTGCGGTCATTGTGGAGACACTCACAGACAATCGCAATCGTACCGCGGCGGATGTGAAATCCATTTTCAATAAGGCTGGGGGAGCTGTGGGTGCACAGGGGAGTGTTTCGTGGCAGTTCCAGCATGTAGCGGTGGTGCGTGTGAGCGCAGAGAATACAGCGAAGATCGCAGATCGCGATACTGCTGAGTTGGCGCTCATTGATGCAGGTGCAGAAGACGTAACGTGGAACGACGAAGGACTGACCGTACTCGGGCCGATTGAATCGTTACATCGCATGACCGAGGCTGTGCGGGCACTTGGTGTGTCACCAGACGCCGCTGCAATTGAGTGGCGCGCGAAGGAGACGGCTGCTGTACCAGAAGATTCGCGTGAAGCAGTGGAAGATTTTTTTGCTGCGCTGGATGAGTACGACGACGTGCAGGAGTGGTATACCAACGCTCAGTAGTGTGGCACGACGTATCCTCGGCATTGACCCTGGATTTGGCCGCATGGGCTATGCGGTAGTTGAGGAAGTAGGACGTGAACAGTTCTCGGTTCGCGCGTATGGCTGCATCGAGACGCAGAAGGAACAGCCGTTCCCACAGCGTCTCATTGAAATTGCCGATGCAACTGAGAAGCTGTTGGCTGAGTTCCAGCCAGAGTCTATGGCCATCGAGCAATTGTTCTTCAGCAAGAATGTTACGACAGGAATTAATGTAAGTCATGCACGTGGTGTAATCGTGTTGTGCGCAGCGCGTGCGGGTGTGAAGATTCTCGAATTTAACCCGCTACAAATCAAACAAATCATCACAGGCTACGGTGGTGCTAAGAAGGATCAGATGCAACGCATGGTGCAGGTGCTGCTGCGGCTCAAGGAGATGCCGAAGTCTGATGACGCGGCTGATGCGATTGCGGTAGCGCTTTGCGGATTTTTAGCGCGGGTGTAGAACCGTATGTCAAAGGGCGATGCGAGAGTGCGAATTATAATCAGAAGCGGAAATAAGTATTTTCGAGCTGGAAAAGTCACGCTTTCGGCAAAGGGTGAAGTATTCTATGAACCACCACTAGAGTTGAAGTCTACTCTGAGCGAAGAAATTTTTGTTCATGTTGCATGGCATGCGAGTGGTTCTGTTTTGCTTAAGATAAAAACCTCTGCAGGAGATATACGCCACATCCCAATTGAAAATGGGGTTGGATTTGTTAAAGATCCAGGTGAACGGCAGGAAATTGTTGGGGTAGGTTTTCAGGTACTTTTTTACTTGCGAATTCCTGGTGTTATTTTTTTGTCCGAATGCGACGAACTCAGGGTGAAAGATCTTGTGTTGGATCTCAATGGGTACCTAGGTGCTTTTGTGTTTGCAACAAGCCTCGTTTCAGGAACGTGCATTGTGGATGGAATCAGTAACATTGAGTCATCGGTTCGCATGGTGGATGGAATTCAGAACCCTAATCGTCTTGATAGTAAGTTTGGGTGCTTAGGAAGAATTTCTGGCAATGCAGATAAATTAGTACAATTTCATCTAGAAAAACTGAAATTTCAGTTGCCAAGTGGCAAATGTGAGTTGATAATACCGTCAGACAGTGCAATCTCAAAAGTTATTTTGTAGAAGAAACAACGACGCCGCCAGTCCTCATGGAATGGCGGCGTCTGCGTTGTTGGGAATGTCAGCTCCTACTTGGGCGCGCGGGGCGCAGCAAGGACTTTCTGGACGATGTGTTCAGCGAGCTCTTCTGGTGTCTTGATGGCGCTTGCCGGTGCATCGCTAAAGTGCTTGGCTTGCAACGGTGTCGCCACGAGGCCTGGGTTGACTCTGCGAATGCGGAACTTTTTCGGCAGATCACGTTTGAGCATGCGATTGTAGCCGTCGACCGCTCGCATGGAGTGGACGTAGCCACGCTCGTGATGCGTGCGTGCTGCGAAGGGGTGCTGTTCGTCGACCTCCTCGGGGAACTTCGATGCCTGCGATGAGACGTCGAGGATCACCGGGTGCTCTGCCTTCTCGAGAAGTTCGATGCAGGCGTTGAACATGAGGACCTTCGACAGGAAGTTCATTTGGACGTGCGCTGCGATGGACGCGAACGCATTGCCTTCGAACTTCGGATCATTGTCGAACGTGAGTCCACCTGCACACTGCACCAGGATGTCGAGGTGGTCATGTGCAGCCGAGAGGTCTTCGCTGAAGTGCCACACAGACTTGGGATCCGTGAGATCCACAGGGTGTTGGGAAGCATGACCTCCAGCTGCTTCGATTGCTTCGCGAACTGCCGTGAGACGTGTCTCGTCGCGGCCGATGAGAACAACGTGATCGACTTCTCGGGCCAATCGCTTCGCTACTGCCTCGCCGATGCCACTACTTGCGCCTGTGACGAGTGCAATCTTTTGCATAGGTGACTCCTCTGTCATACGACTGATGTTACTGCGGCTTGCCACCGCCTGTAGCATGTAGCGTACCAGTCAATCTAGCACTTGACCAGCACTGTCCCACCTTGGAACGTGCCGAACTTTTGGACCCCGCACACCTCGAGAGAAGTGAACCGGAGTTCCTTGGACCAGGCATTCTCCATTTGGAACAACGTGGCGAGCTGTGCGACGCGTGGAGCATCCGTCGCATGGGTGAGTGTGATGTGTGGACGGAATACGTCACCGGTCGATGACCGGATCACGATGTCTTCTCGCCTTTTCTTCGACGCCGTAACTCGTCGCACGAGTATCTCGTGTATGGAGCGGATGGCATCGTGTGGCGTGTTGAGTTGCAGGTACCCGATGTCCTCGACCCACTCCGTTTCGCGTGGATGTATCGAGATTGCATGGAGGAGCCCTGGGTGTATGCCCGGTGTTCCTGCGTGTCCTCGTTGCGCGTAGTTTTGGATTGCTTCAACGATGCCTCGCCATTTCTCCTTGACCTCAATGACGAGCACTGTGACGTGGGGAAGCGCCACGACAGCGCGCCTTCTCTTCGTCGAGGTCTCTCGTGTTGTGAGTATGAAGTCCGAGTGATTGATCTCCTTCGCTGCGCGAGCAGAAAGCTCGCGAAGACGAGCACAGGATTGTTCATCAGGGACAAGCGCGAAGTGAAGTTGCATGTTCGTCTCTCCATTCTGCCACTGCGGCAGGGAGTGAATGTATAGTATTTGGAACGAACTGTCAACGGTTGTGATGTGCGATGCGTAGCAGCGATCGCATGAATCGAATGCCATCGGCAATGCGAACAGACGAGCTGGAATGGTATCGGAAGGTGACGGGTATTCCTTGTATCTTGAGCCCCGCTCGGACAGATTGCACAAGCAAATCAACATCGAACGCAAAACCGTCTTCTGTGGTCTTCGGAATAATGTCGGCCTGCACTTTTTTGGAAAACTGTTTGATGCCGCATTGGGTGTCGCGAACTGGTAGGCGCAGGAGTCCTGCAGTGATCCATTGCAGTGATTTGGAAACAACCCAGCGGATACGACGTTGTGAGGTGAGACGAACACGCTGTCCAGCAACAATGTCCGCTATATTTCGCATTGCGTACATTGTCGTTAGTGTCTCAAGAGGGAATGCTAAATCAGCATCGATGAAGGCGTAGGTGGATGCATCAACTTGCTGCGAACCTTCGCGAATTGCAGCGCCCTTACCTCGGTTGATGGGGTAGCTTCTGGTGAAGACAGCGAACGGGGCGTGTTCGCTTGCGCCAGAGAGGTGTGTAAGCACGGTGTCTGTTGTATCCGTACTGCCATCGTTAACATACACGATGGCCACTCGGATTGAGCGCCATGCTTCTGTAGCAAAGAACGCACTGAGCTGTGCGTGTGTTGCGGGGAGTCTGTCCGCCTCATTGAAGCAAGGAATGATAAGCGCGTAGTCGTACATGGGGCAATTGTGACCGACTTGAGGCAACAGCGCAAGACTGGTAAGGTGAGGATGCTATTTACCATGACAGTATGTACGATCTCATTATTATTGGCGGTTCAGCAGCAGGCACAGCAGCGGCAGTGTATGCATCCAGACGCAAACTCAACTATCTAGTGATTGCGAAGGATCTATCTGGTGAAGTGGCTGTTGCAGGAGAGGTGGATAATTTTCCAGCCATCGTGCACACGACAGGTATTGCATTGTCCCAGATGTTCCAAGAGCAGCAGCGCGCTAACGAAGTGCCGACGCGTGTGGGTAGAATTGTAAGTGCAGTTGAGTTGCAGGACGGTGGGACGTTCCGCATTACTGCAAAGAATGAACAACAGGAAGAAGAAGTGTACGAAGCTCTCAGTGTGATCGTTGCGACAGGTTCACATCCGCGGTATCTTGGTGTGCCTGGCGAAGAGCAGCTCAATCATCGCGGCGTAACCTATTGTACGGTGTGCGACGGTCCGCTCTTCCGCAATCGTGTGACGGCGACAATCGGCACCGGCAACTCCGCGCTCGAGTCTGCACTCATGATGGCGGAGATTGCGAAGAAGCATTACGTTCTCACGAAGTATCCGTCGTTCAAGGGTGAGACAGTACTTATTGATAAGGTTCTCGCGCACCCGAATATTGAAATCCTCTCCGAAGCCATGACGCAGCGCATCGAAGGCGAGAACAAAGTTGAGGCGATCGTATACAAGGACAAGACTGGCGAAGAGAAGCGACTCGAGGTGCAGGGAGTGTTCGTGCATATCGGTCTCATCCCACAGTCAGATTTCATCTTGTGTGTAGAGAAGTTGCCATCTGGGCATATTGTGGTAGACAAGCTTGGTCGAACTTCTGTGCCAGGCATCTTTGCAGCTGGGGACGTGACTGATATTCCGTATTACCAGATCGGGATTGCGACGGGTATGGGCATCACTGCAGCACTTTCGGCAATTAGCTATCTCAATACTCGCGCAGCTTGACGAATACGAATACCGTTGATACCCTCATACCTCCGCTCACTTTCGGGCGGAGGTAATGTGTGGAGGAAGCAGCGATGCATTCGATGACGTGGAGAGATCGATTGGCGCAGCGTCGAGCGGCCTGCGAGGATTCAGCCGAAGTCGAGGATGTCGATACGCTCGTTCAAAACAGTGAGCAGCGCACGCTCTGGTACAAGGAAATCGGAACGGGGAACATCGTGAACTCCGGAGAGGTGTTCTTCGGCGTTCGTGCGTACCACTTCCGAATCTGGGTCGGCGGTACGTGGGTTGAGTACTTGCACCCCATGCTCGACTACCGGAAGCAGGACCCGGGCTACATCGTGCTGTTCACAGATTCCAGGATGGAACGCGTGATCGTCCAGGCCAAGTTCGGCGGGGGCAACCCCGGGGCTTCGCTGCTCGATCCTCTGCGGGAGTCCAAGAAGGGCATGCTCGTAGCGCCTACATTCGAGGCCAGCGCGTCCAATCTCAAGGCCGGCGTCACGGCGGTTGGGAACGCAGCCATCGTCCATGAGGCCATTGCCCGAGGCGAACTGATGGGTCCAGAGATCATCCAGGACGAAAATCGGTTCTGTCTCAAGCGCAATGGTGAGCAGGTGCTCGTCTTGAATGATGAGCGCTGGGAGAAGGCTGTGCAAAGCCTCGCTCCGCGAGAATTTGTGGTAACGCTCGAAGAACTCATTGAGATCGTGTTCGACGGCGACTCTGGTGCCGGGCATGGCGGACGGGCACGTAGTGAAGCGAACGAGCATCTTGCGCAAGTGTTCGGGATCTTCATGGCAATTCGACATCGCCGCATGTTCGCAGCATCGTAATTTCTGAAGAGGAGAGGATCAATGAAAGAACGATGGACAGCAACGGCGTACTTCTCCTACGGAGCAATTCAGGGAGGTGCGCCACATCCGGTGGGGAAGATCGACGTGATGATCGTGCCTCGAGAGCTGGTCGAGGGTGAAGAGCCCTTCGAGATCATCCGTTACTACCACGACAGCCTCGAAGAAAATCCGAACCGTGGCATGGTCAGCTACTACGAGATCATGGCGATGCTCTCGCCGTCTCAGTTGGCAGCGGCGCAGGTCAGGATCGACACTCGTGGGAGTGTGACCGGGATTCGTCCTGACACGCAGCATGCAACGGCGGCGGCAAAGAAAGTCGTCGCTCTGCTGCTCACGCTGCGTAGCTCCTTCGATCACGAGGTCATGATCCTACATTCACGTGAACCTGGTGAGCTGGAAGGAGGCTATTTGCACCGGCTTACAGCGATTAACGGAAGTATCCCCAAGGACGTCAAGATCCTCTACGTACCTCCGGGATGCCCGATCAAGCTGGCGAATGGCGCGCGTCCGTTGCGCCTTCATGTCGGAATCACGTGGGAGGAATTCCTGCAGGAGATCCGCACGATGCCAGCGTCGAGCTGATCGCAACGCAACAACCACGAGGCGTCCAAGGAACAAGAAGTTCTGCGGGCGCCTTTGTGTTATAATGATGCAAGCTATGCCCATTCACGACACCAAAGTGCAACAGCTCGAGCGAATCGCTACTGCGATCCGCAAGGATATTATTGAGATGCTTGTTGCAGCTGGTTCAGGTCATACAGCAGGACCGTTAGGGATGGCAGATATTTTTACGGCGTTGTACTTTCATATTTTGCATCACGATGCGAAGCAGCCGGAGTGGGAGGAACGCGATCGTGTAATCCTCAGCAATGGGCATATTTGTCCGGTGTGGTATGCGACATTGGCGCATGCTGGCTATTTTGCAAAAAAAGAGTTGAAAACATTACGCCAACTTCATACGCGCCTGCAAGGACATCCCCATCGAGGATCATTGCCGGGAATTGAGAATACGAGTGGGCCATTGGGGCAGGGCGCATCAGTTGCTGTTGGTGTTGCGCTCGCTGGTCAAATGCGCAAACGCACGTACGAAACATTTCTACTCACTTCAGACGGCGAAATTCAAGAAGGGCAATACTGGGAAGCGATGATGTTCGCGGGTAATCGTCCGCTGCATCGGCTTACAGTCATTGTTGATCGCAACAATATACAAATTGACGGGAACACGGAGACGGTTGCGCCGATTGAACCGCTCGCGGCGAAGTTTGCCGCGTTTAATTTCCATGTGATTGAGATTGACGGGCACAATATTCGACAGATTGTGGAGGCGTGTGACGAGGCACGGGCAATTTATGAGCGGCCAGTAGCAATTATTGCGCATACAATTCCGGGGAAGGGAGTAGATTTCATGGAATTCGATTACAACTGGCATGGCAAGCCACCGGCAAAGGACGAAGCAAAGCGTGCACTCCACCAGTTGCGCACGCTCGGCGGCAAAGTGAAAAGTGAGCACGAATAATATGGTCATTCAGCTCGCGAAACATCTCGCATCGAATCTCCTGAGCAAGCCAGAGTACGCACTAACACGTGATGGCTATGGTCATGGCGTGGTTGAGGCTGCAGAGAAAGATCCGCACATCGCGGTGTTGTGTTGTGATCTCACGGAGTCTACGCGTTCGCACTGGTTCCGTGACAAATTTCCAGAACGATTTATTGAAGTGGGTGTAGCAGAGCAGAACATGGCTGGGATTGCTGCTGGAATGGCGGCGGAGGGCTACATTCCGTTCATTTCAAGTTATGCTGTATTCTCGCCGGGGCGTAATTGGGATCAGATTCGCGTATCACTCTGCTATTCCAATACCAATGTGAAGGTGATGGGCGCGCATGCGGGGATTTCGGTAGGACCAGACGGCGCCACGCACCAAGCGCTCGAGGATATGGCGATAATGCGCGTGCTGCCGAACATGGTTGTACTTGCGCCGTGTGATATGGAAGAGACGCGCAAGGCGATTCATGCTGCAGCGCTCTACAATGGACCGGTGTATATTCGGTTTGCACGCGAGAAGACCGCAGTGATGACAACAGCAAAATCGCCGTTTGCCATCGGAAAGGCAGAAGTCTTTGCACAAGGTACAGATGTGACGATCGTGGCATGCGGACCGCTCTTGTACGAGGCGTTGCATGCAGCGCAATTGCTGTTGAAGCATGGAGTGCATGCGGAAGTAATTAACATGCCGTCGCTCAAGCCGTTTGATGAGAAGACATTGCTCACATCGGTCAAGAAAACTGGATGCGTCGTCACGGTTGAGGAGCATCAGATCATTGGGGGATTGTTCGGTGCGGTTGCTGAGACGCTTGCGCAGTCACATCCAGTACCGATTGTCCCGGTTGGTATGCATGATTCATTTGGACAATCCGGAACACCTGACGAACTTCTGGAATTGTACGGAATGCGCGCACAAAATATTGTTGCTGCTGCACGCGCTGCTATCAAGAAACGTTAGCCACATTGTATGTTCGACATGATTACGTTGGGTGACGCTACGATCGATACCCTCATTGAGGTTGGTGATGCGTCTGTTGCGTGTTCAGTGGATCGACGTAACTGCTTGTTGCAATTACGGTATGGAGACAAGTTACCAGTTGAGAACATGGCGCAAAAAGTGGCAGGGAACGCAGCGAATAATGCGGTTGGGTGCGCGCGATTAGGGATGCGAACTGCAATCCATACCATTCTTGGAGTCGATCAGAGTGGTGACGCAATTGTGCAGACATTTGTAGAGAACAAAGTGTCACGAGAATTCGTTGAGCGCGATCGCAAACACGCTACCAATGCTTCGACGGTTATTAGATTCCAGGGAGATCGAACGATTCTGGTGTATCACGCACCTCGCGCGTACAAATTGCCCAAGCTGCCGCGCTCGAAGTGGATCTACTTCACGAGTCTTGCTGCAGGGCACAAGGCGTACAACGCGCAGGTTATCGCGCACACAGAACGCACTGGCACACGACTCGCGTATAATCCAGGTACGTACCAATTCCTCGAAGGCATCGATGAAGTAAAGAAGGTGATTGCTGTGACACATGCACTCTTTGTGAACGTCGAGGAGGCACAACGTATTGTGGGAAAGAAGTCAGTGAATGAATGTCTGCGCGCATTGTATAAGCTCGGTGCTGCCATGGTTTTCATCACAGATGGCCCGAAGGGGGCAACGGCGTACGATGGTGAGGAGATGTACTTCATGCCGATCCTGCGTACGAAAGTGATAGAGCGTACCGGGGCAGGTGACTCATTCGCCGTCGGCGTAATTGCGGCGCTGAATGAAGGTGTCAGTATGGCAACAGCACTCACCTGGGGTGCGGCAAATAGTAGTAGTGTTATACTGCAAGTTGGGCCCCAAGACGGTTTGCTGTACCGCAACGAGATCGAAGCGTTCTACCGCAAATACGGCAAGGGGATTCGTCCGAAGAAGATTTCATAATTGGAGACGTATGCGTGCAACACTTACCGATATTTTGCCCCACGCACAACTGCATGGGTATGCCGTTGGTGCATTTAATTTCAGTTCCATGGAGACGGCGCAGGCAATTGTAGCTGCGGCGGAGCGTGCGAAGTCGCCTGTGGTGTTGCAGACGAGTGGCGGCGCAATTGAGTACGCCGGCATGGTGTATCTGGGTGTGATCTCGTGGGTTGCATCGCAGTCAGTGAAGGTGCCAGTGGTAGTGCATTTGGATCACGGACATGATGTAAAGCTTGTTCGTGCAGCAATACAGTCAGGTTACTACACAAGTGTCATGATTGATGCGTCGCATTTGCCATTCAAGGAGAATGTGAAGACGGTTAAGAAGATTGTGGACGAGGCACATGCTGCCGGAATCTCAGTGGAAGCAGAACTGGGCCCAATTCCAGGCAAGGAAGACAAGGTGAGTGTGAAGAATCGTGACGCGTTCTTTACAGACCCTGCGCAAGCCGCAGAGTTCGTGGAAATGACGGGGTGCGATGCGCTTGCTGTGTCAGTAGGAACAGCGCATGGTGCATTCAAGCATGCAGGGATTGCGGGGAAGGTGGATATGAAACGTCTCGCAGCTATCGCGTCGGCAGTGAATGTGCCGTTGGTGTTGCATGGCGCGAGCAATGTGGATCCAAAGCTTGCAAAGAAAATGGGACTCGCAAAAGCAGAAGGTATGAGCGATAGCGATATCAAGAAGGCGATCAAGACTGGCATCACCAAAATTAATATTGATACAGATTTGCGATTGGCATATACAAGCGCATTACGCGCGGCGCTCACGAAGAATCCGCGTGAGTTCGATCCACGTGTGTACACTGATGTGGCACGCGATGCGGTACAGGGCGTGGTCGAGAAGAAGGTGCGCATGTTCGGTGGTGCGAGATCAGATTGAATTGCTTCGAAGCCTCACCCTGTTGGGTGGTTCTTTTGTTATTCTGGCGTTTTTGTCCCCATGTGCTACACTTATAAAAACGTACTAAATATGAAAGATCTTGCTCCGCTTTTGCGCTCACTTGGCCTACTGGACAGTGAAATCAAAGTCTATGTTGCTGGCCTCACTCGAGGTGCCGGCACGATCCTGGATTTCACCAAGGCGACGCACTTGTCCCGCCAGGCAGTGTATACGGCGGTGGACGCACTTACTGACCGCGGCCTTTTTTCTAATGTAATGCGTGGGAAAAAGCGCTACTTCGCCGCAGAGCAACCCAACAAGCTCATTGCGTACGCGCATCGCTACCACCATGACGTGGCAACCAAGATTGCAGACCTTGAACAGATGTTGCCAGAACTTACATTGCAAGCAGGTGGTGACAAGCCGATCGTTCGCCTCTTTGAGGGCAAGGAGGGGGTGCGTGCGATCATGGAAGATTGGGCCAATACCGACTTCAAGGAAATGGATGAAATTGCGGACACGGACGCACTCTTCACAGTGTTAACACCGGAAGACCTTGCGCCTCTACGCAAGATTCTTAAGAAGCGCGATGTGAAGGTTCGTGGGATGTACATGGGCAAGAAGCGGTCCGAAGGGACGGTTGGAGACTTGCATACCATCACGAGCAAAGAAGGGGAGTTCAAATCACATATTGGCGTGTACGGCGACAAGATTAACCTCGTCACGTTCGAGGGTAAGATGTATTCTGCAATTGTAGAAAGCAAACGACTTGCTCAGGCAATGCGAACACTATTTCACCTCGCGATTGAGGGAGTGAAGGCTCAAAAAAAGTAGTAAAAAATGAGAAAGTCCAGTACGTTGTACGGGACTTTCTTCGTTGGAGTTGGAAGTGATGGTGATGGCGTACGCCGTGTTGTGTGGGGACACTACCCGCAGCCCATGACATTAGCCCTCCTCGTGCTGCAAAAACGCTCCGGCAATATACCGTAAAAGCCGCGTGGACGCAGCTTCGGAAGCGCGCAACGTATGGCCGCACTTCATTACCCACGCTGGATCAACACTAGCATGCAATACAGGTGAGGTCAAGACGAAAAAACCGCGACAGACGTCGCGGAAATAGGGGGGGTGAGCACGGGGTATATTTTTGTCAACTAAATACTTGACAAAAATATATATTCTTGCTATAGTCGCTCTCGTACATATGAGGAGACGCGAGAATCCAGAGAAGGATTGTCGCGCGAGCATTCGATCCATGTTTCGTGGTGGTTACGTGGTTCGGATGTTCACGCAACGATCGTATCTCATGCCCGGCGACCACGTGGTCGCTGGATTTTTTTAGAAAAATCGAGCAATTGCGTATGCCAATCCGCCGAAGGCAACCGAGACATTGAGTGATTCCTTGGTGCCTAACATGGGCAGGTGCACCACGGTATCACACTGTGCAAGTTGTGGGCGGGTAACACCAGTGACCTCGTTGCCAACCACGATTGCTAGTGGGAATTGAGGTGTCCAATTGCGATAGTCAATACTTGATTTTGTTTTCTCGAGTGCAACGAGAGTGTACCCGGCATTGCGTAGTTCGCGTAGGAGTGGCAAAGCAGTGGGGCGGTGTTCCCATGGGATAGTTCGTTCGGCACCAAGGGAGACCTTGTCAACGCGTGGGTGACCAGGGTGTGGGGTGTAGCCGGTTAGGTAGATTTTGCTGACTCCGATGGCATCAGCAGTACGAAAAAATGCACCGACATTGTGTGCGGAACGAATATTAGGAAGGATTAACACGATGGTGGGGTGGGGTGACATGCATCAGTTGTACGCAATGTGCTCGTTGGTGTAAAGGGGGATGCGTGGTAGTATGTACTATGTATGTTGTGGAAATCCGTAGTTCGAAAAGGAGTTGTGTCGGTGATGATGGTGTTTTGCATCACCTCTTCCGCTCTTGCACAAGCGCCAATAGATCCAAAGACGTACGTGCCGAAGAATGATGTTTGGTATCGTGCTCAGGTACTTACTGTTGAAAATCAGACGGTAGAAAAGGAAGAGGATGGTACAGAGCGACTCATGCAGCGCGTGGAAGTGCAGATGAAAAGCGGTGATGAGTCTGGCCGTGTGCACGTGATCAATCATGGTGCAGACTTCGAGTTGCGCGAAGGAATACAGGTAACACCGGGTGAGTGGGTTGTGGTCATCAAGTCTGAAACATATGATGGCGCGAATCTCTCCGATGTATATCATATTTATGAGCCGTATCGACTGCCAGCGCTTCTTGTTGCTGGTGGTATTTTTCTCATTGCCGTGGTTTTTTTGGGGCGTTGGAAGGGACTCGGATCAATTGCAGGACTTGCGATTAGTCTTCTGGTATTAGTAAAGGGTGTTATTCCTTGGATTGTGCATGGAGGTAACCCACTTATCGCCTGTGTTGTGGGAGCTATTGTCATTGCGACCTGTGCACTTTTTGTTGCTCATGGATTCACGCGCCGTACTGCTATTGCGTGGGTGAGTACTGTTATAGCGTGTGTGCTGGCAGCTGGACTCGCGTACCTATTCATGTGGGCAGCACGCCTGTATGGCTATGGAAGTGAAGAGGCTTACTTTTTGAAGAGCGGTCTCCTTGCTACATTGGATCTGCGCGGGTTGCTCTTGGGGGGTATTCTCATTGGTTCACTTGGAATTCTTGATGATATTACGACAGCGCAGGTTGCTGTAGTAGAGGAGTTACACCATGCAAATACTTCTCTCTCTCGTGCTGAATTGTATCGTCGGGGTCTGTCTGTGGGGCGTGAGCATATTGCGTCACTTGTGAATACACTTGCGCTTGCGTATACCGGCGCATCATTCCCGCTGATTTTGCTTACGGCAACAAATGAATATCAACCGGTTTGGGCTGCGATGAATACAGAAGGTATCGCCGAGGAAATTATTCGAACACTTGTGGGTTCGTGCGCCCTCGTACTTGCAGTACCAATTACAACCGCGTTAGCTGCTGGGTACTATGGCTCTCGAGCCATCGTCGAAGAAACGCACTAGCACGCACATCGTCTTCGTTATATTGCAGTGCTGCATCGAGTGCAGCTCGATCGTTATTTTCAAGCCATTGTTCGTACCAAAAAATACTTTGGGTTCCACTGGATTGTGCGTTGCGCCATGAGAAGCCGAGGTACTTGCAAATGTCCTTGAGCGAGTAGAACGAGAGGGGAAAAATCACGCAGCGTTGTACTACTTCGAACAGATCGACGAGCCGTTCTTGGAATCGCTCGAGTGCAGGAGTTGAACCATACTTTGCTGCGAGAAGCGCTACGTGGTGCTTTTCGTATGGCGCGTAATGAAAAATAGTGTAGGTGGCGGGCAGGGTCTCGATCCAGGCGAGGAACTGCTTCCACATCATTGCTTCGTCACTGGGGTGCTCTGCAAGAAAGTGAATGTACTCGTCCTGTGTATCTCGTTCGATCAGGAAACCGAAGAGATATTCGGTATCAACGAGTGGGTCCGCTTCAATATCGAAATGAATGCGCAGCCCAGCATCAGCAACGTGTGGTTCGCGAACCATGTGTACACGCTGGTGGAGGAATGACTCTGCTTGCAGTCGAATGTGCGCGAGTCGTTCGCGTGATACTCCTGGGATTGGTGAGATGAGCGCCGGGTCCATCATCGCTGCATCCTCGAGAGAATGAATTGCATTACGTCGCAAGAGGTCGATAGAAAGTCGATCAATGTTGTAGAGCAGCGAAATATCTCGTGCCGTGGTGGCTCGAGACAGACACACCTGTGCCCATGGTGATTGGAGGCAGCCGCGGGTGAGGGTAATGGGCGGTTCCTGGCCGTCAAGGATGCGTTCGATCTCTCGTCGTCGTGTGGTGAATCGGTCCATGGTATCGCGTGGATCGAAGTACAGTCTTTCGCCTTGGATTGTGATAATGCCACCGCGAGGTGGTAGCGTTCCTTGCACCTCTTGCAACAGCAGTGCAAAAAATGTGAGCTGGAGGCGTTGCACAGGCTTCATTTCGTGGCTGCTTTTGATCTCCACTGGCTCATAACAGTAGCGACCAAATGCAGAATCACCAGAACGACGGAGGAGGAGATCTGGTCGCCCGATCCACTCACGGTCTTCAATGGTCGCGGTAAGGACTGCTCCATGAATTGCCTCTACACCTGCGTACATCAGTGCGCGGGTCTCTTCGGCTGCTGCTGCGGTTGTAGTTGCAGTTACCTTTGTAGGCTGTAATTCACCAATGACCAGCTGCTCATGTACAACGCCTTGCTCGAGCAGTTTCTCCAAGAGTCCGCTCATCGGCGCACGATCCGCGTGGTTGCCATACACATCTAACCAAACCCAGTTCGGGCAGAATTCATAGTGGAGGAATTGGGACGCCGTGAGCGGGTGTCGAGGAGTCATGGCATTAGAACTTCAGGAGGTAATCCCATCGTTTCCAGAGTTCGGCTGTAGCGCGTACGTCGCGTAGGCAGTAGCGAGCAATATCGATGTATTTGCCGTCAGCATACATCGTACCAACTTGGTCGCCAGTTACACCTTCTTCCTTCGGGCTGCGGATGCCGAAGGCCCGTGCGTACATGTCGAGATTGAATTTACGCGTGGCACCGTAGAACGTGAGCTGATCAAGCAGATCACAATGCATCTTGTAGTCGTAGCGGTAGGGAACAAGGTTGAGTGTTGGACGAACGTCGAGCATTGCGGAGCGCAGCATGAGCATTGGACCATCGAAAGATCTCCCGTTGAAGGTTACGATCGGAGCATAATGCTGCACGTCTTCCCAAAATTTTTCTAAGATAGTTTTTTCGTCTGCACAGATGTACTCTGCGCCATCTTCAACAAAGGAATCAATCTCTTTTCCTTCCGCACTGAAATACACTTTGCCCTTGTCTGAGAGTGGATTGAGCATGGCGATCGTGACAATGCGTGCGGTGGGTGCCCAGAGCGCAAGTGAGTCGCGGGTTCGATCGCGTGCCTCGTCATCTTCGTCATGCTTGGTGAGATATTCCTGTTGGACCATTTCGAGGGATTCCCAGGGTACTCCGATGGTTTCGATATCAACAATAATGGGTTTCATAGGGGTAGATTAGTGTGCGCTCCTCACTGGCATCCTAGCACTAGGACTTGCCAGATGAGAAGTGGTAGAGTGGGGACGTATGAAACTCGATCGAAGAGATAGAGCAAAACACGTGTTGAGCGTCCTCAAAAATGTGTATGCACAAGCGCGTGTTCCTGAGGCCTTCGTGCAGTGGTCCACACCGCTTGAACTTGTGGTGGCAACAATGCTTTCTGCGCAGTGCACTGATGTGCGAGTAAATCTCGTGACGCGGGTGTTGTTCCAGAAGTATCGTACTGCTGCAGACTATGCGAACGCATCAGTACCCGAGCTCGAACGCATCATTGGTTCGATTACATTCTTTCGTGCGAAGGCGCGGTATCTGCAAGGAATTGGACGTGTGTTGGTAGAGCAATACGGCGGAGAAGTTCCGAGTACTGTTGCAGCACTGATTACCTTGCCGGGTGTGGCGTATAAGTCAGCACATCTGATTATGGCCAAGGAGTTCGGTGTGCAAACAGGTGTTGCTGTAGATACGCATGTGACTCGTGTGGCGACACGTCTGGGGCTCTCACGAGGAAAGAACGCGATTGCAATCGCTGCTGACCTAGAGAAAATTTTTGGAAAAAATGATTGGCTCGACGTAAATGAGTTCATGATTCTGCATGGTCGAGCTGTGTGTCGAGCGCCCGTGCCGAAGTGTGGGGAATGCCCGGTGCGAGACGTATGCCCAAGTGCACGACGCACCACTAAGAAGAAGTTGTGAGGCGTTCGAAGAACTGGTGTACGCGTGGATCCATCTTGATATCTGATGTGCGGATCGGTCTCAGGAGTGCGATTCCCTCAAGGCTCGTACATCGCGAAAGCGCAACATACACCTGACCGTGTGCGAACGCGCCACGGCCGAGGTCGATGACGACACGTTCGAATGTCTTGCCTTGGCTCTTGTGGATAGTGACAGCCCAGGCAAGACGCAGGGGGAACTGTCTGAATGAACCAACAGGCTCTGTCGTGAGTGCGCTGATGCTCGCATCGTAGGAGTAGCGGTGGATTTCCCAGCTATGCATAGATACAGTGACTTCATCACCCGTGGTGAGCTCAACGGTTACGGTGCTGGGTACGTGCTGGTCGTCTTCGCCAATTTTTTTTACGATACCGAGCGAGCCATTCACGTATCCCTCGCTTGCGTCGTTAACAAGTAACATGACTTGCGCACCTTTCTTGAGCGTGAGTGACTCAGCGGTTGGATACACGCGCGGGTCGAAGGTGCCACTCACTACGGCGCCGAACGTGTGTGCATCCTCATCAATTTCTGCGAGGCGAGCTGTGTTGATGGCATCAGCTGCAGCATTGGTTGCTGTGAGTACGATCGTGGTTTCATGTTCGGCAAGCGATCCATGATCTTCGATCCACTTGGCGTTGAGAGCCGCAAGATCTGCGTCAGTTGTGGTGTTGGTGCGAACGCGATTGAGGAGGTCGATGAATGTGGTATCGCGTTGGCGATAGATTTTTTCGAGCTGTACAAGTTCGAAATCCGTGCGTGCGAGTACATGCGCGTCGAAGAAGAATGGGCTCTTATATACCATGGTAAAGGTTTGCGCCTCCTCAGTACCGGAGACAACCGGCGGCAATTGGTACAAGTCGCCAATGAAAATCATTTGCACTCCGCCAAACGGCTCCTGCGAGCCGCGGTAGCGTCGCAGAAGTACATCTACGCAGTCGAGCAGCTCCGCACGCACCATCGACACTTCGTCGATAACAATGGTGTGCAATGCCTTGCAAAGAGATTTAAGATTCGAAGATAATTTTTCTTTGCCTGCCGAAAGCGGAGTAATGTGCGGAGGGATGCGGAAGAAGGAGTGGATTGTTTGGCCTTGTACATTGAGCGCGGCAACTCCAGTGGGCGCGAGGACAGCAACATTCTTTTTGGTGTGCAGGCGAAAATGCGTAAGCAGCGTAGATTTGCCGGTGCCTGCACGGCCGGTAATAAAGAGGTGTCGTGACGACGTCTCCATGAGATCGAGCGCGCGTTGGAATTGTGGATTGAAGTCGAGGGTAGGCATAAAACACCGTGGTGGTTGGTGAGTATCAGCCTACCACGGGACAGGGTCTTGCGGAAGTCGTGTAGATTCGGTACAGTGTCCCCACAAATCGCGGGTATTGTATAACGGCTATTATCTCAGTTTTCCAAACTGATGACGCGGGTTCGACTCCCGCTACCCGCTCCAAACAGTATAAAATTTTGAGAAGTCCCGTTTCACTGCCCCGAGAACTTGAGGACAGTTACGAGATGGATAGAAAGTTGAAGGCACTGTCTGGCATGAGATATGTGTTGTTTTTTGTGTTATGATGTTCAATGCATGGGGGAGCGTGATCCTAGGGTTACATTGTGAAAAAAGAATTCTATGGAACGATTGTGCAAAATATGTGGTGGCTACCATAGTCCAGGTCAGTGCACGAAGAAGGAAAATTCAGCGGAACTTAGTCCACTTGTCTTTGCCCCATTTGCCGAAAAGTATGCGGGTAAGGCTATTCTTGAATGTG
Organism: uncultured Gammaproteobacteria bacterium; assembly: GCA_964627055.1. Lineage (GTDB taxonomy): Bacteria > Patescibacteriota > Patescibacteriia > Magasanikbacterales > JBBTQS01 > JBBTQS01. The sequence continues at coordinate 59,838 of CAZVGV010000001.1, forward strand.
TCCTCATGGCCGCTTCGGAGCTCGATGAGTATGAGTTACTAGTGAAGCAGAAGAGGCTGACCAATCATGAATTAGTTGAATATCTTGGACTTATCGGATTTTTTGAAACCTATCCGGCAATATTGCAAGATGCAAACCAACAGTACAAAAAATACACAGAACAGCTAGACAAAGAATTGACTCGTAGTTATTCGGATCCGGCGGTTCGTAGAAGAAAAAAATACGACGGATTTGTGAGTGCGTTGTCGGCACCTGCAATCCTTGACCGCCCCGTTCTAAAAGAGGTCGTGGACGAACTTTTCTTTATCCAGAGAGATGAGATGGTGACAGCATGGCTCAATCAGATAGAACTTCCCAAACGAAGTATTTCTAAGGAAGGCGTCATCGATGTGACGCAGAAGGTTTTTCGTGAATGCGCCAAATGGTCGATCGCTTCGCAACAGAATAGAGATGATCTTTCGGCATATATTTTTCTCCGTAAGGTTGCCGAGGCATATGCATTTGCTTTAAATTTACAACAGAGCGGGGCGTACTCTGGAGAATTTGATACCGTAGCAGCGGAAGAAGCGAGCGATCTGCGAGTGGATGTTTTGAGTACAAGATTGCGGCCTGGCGTGTATGAATGTCAGGTGCCAGATGGAGTGCCTTGGATCACAGTCATGTATCTGGTGGTCCCCGAAGAGGGGAAGGAGCCATTTACTTGGGCTGGTGTAGAGGTAGAGTTAGCAGGTGACCCACAGGACAGTTCCAAGCTCACGCATACGTCTTGGCCTATTAGTGAACTTACCAGAGAGTTGGGAGTCATGGGTTCTAAAATCACGACGTTGGGTTCGCTGTTTGAAAGGTATGGTCTAGAAAAAGAATATCAGCAATTTCAGCATGAAATATTTCGGTCGATTGCGTCCCTTATTGAATCATACCCAGAATGTATCTTAGATAGACAGCAAGAAACAGATGAATTGGAGAGAGCACTTGTTCAAGAACCTGTACAGGAAGAAGATATGGATGCGCTACAGGTATCTCTTCCACGGGCTCAGTATAAAGAAGATGCGTTAGTGGCAGAGCGCCAACAGAAAAAGCATGAGATCTTTCGTGAGATGCGAAACCTCTCTTTTGAGAGGACCATCAAAGCATTTCAGAGACTTGGAGTAGAAGTCAGGTACGGTGGCCGTCACATCAAGTTGGTGAAAATGGAAAACGGGCGAGAGCGTACCGTTCCGTTCATGAATCGTCATAGTAAGGGAATACATTATATGGCTCGTGTTGTGAGACAAGCCATCAACATCTTGGGTCTGGATGAGCAGGAATTTGTTTCGGCGCTTTGAAGATTTTTGGAACGTGGCAGAACGATCCTAGATGTCGGAAGTTTTGCAGCAAGTCGTGAAGGTATAATTTTTAAAAAAACAAGAGTGCGTCCCGTATGGACCGCACTCTTGTTGAATATCACGAGTTCCTCGAGCTGGATGTCACGCATGGTACCCGTGGAGTGCAAGTAGAACTGCGTACCAGGGAAGCACCCGCACAATAAGACGTTGATGTGATCGTCCTTGCTGGGTGTGGACGGCAGAGCCGTGCGGTGGCACGTGATCAGCCGAGCCCATGGGGTGCGTCAGCGAGGAGTTGTAGTGTGGGTACAGAGATGGCAAGCCGAATTGTTTCGTGGTCATCACCTAGGAGGGATTCAATTGCTGGGTCGAACTGTGGGGTGATGAAGTTTTGGATGTACTCACTCGGTACAGTGTCCCCACAAATCGCGGGTATTGTATAACGGCTATTATCTCAGTTTTCCAAACTGATGACGCGGGTTCGACTCCCGCTACCCGCTCCGCTTCAAGAATACAGGTACAAGCCTTGCGTTATCCGTTCGCAGCGTGCATACTGCGCTTGTTAGTCATAATCCAAAAATATATGGATGGAGTAGTAGTAGAGCCTGAGGTACAGGAAGAGGAAGTAGCAGTGCCAGCAGAAATGCCAGCTGAAGAGACCGAAGAAGCTGCTGCCCCAGCAGCAGAGGAAGAAGCCGCAGCGTAAGCTGACGCTAAATAAAACAACCTTCATCAGAAGGTTGTTTTATTTTTCTTGGAAAGGACAACACACCACCGGTAGGTGATGCGTTGTGGGTAGGCTTGTGGATCATCAGTAGCCGAAGTGGCTCTTGTTGAACATCACAAATTCCTCAGGTTGGATGTCGCGCATGACCCCCTTGGAGTTCAGGTCGAACTGCTTGCCAGGGAAGCACCCGCGCAAAAAGACGTTGATGTGTCCGTCTTTGCGGGTACAGATTCGGAACACGAACGTGATCAGGTTCGTGCGCGGACTGGGGACACGTTCGTCGACGACGTAGTGCACGGTGGTGTGGTCGTTCACGTACACGATCTTCGTCTGAGTCCACGCAGGGAGAGGACGGTAGAGCCGTGCAGCCCGTGACCAGCCGACCCATTGTGTGGGATGTTTGATGGTCACACACCTCGTGGTTGATGTGGCGCCGGATTGTACATGACGCCGGACAATGCGTCCCACACTCCTGACCAGTTGTCGCTCGATTTCTGTATCGTCAAAAACATCTTCGGGGTGGCGCCAGAATCGGAATGCTCCAGCTCGCATGTTTCGTCGGTAATTGAAACTCGATCGGCGCATCTTCATCGCGTTACGATATCGCACGACGATGTCGAATGGGACAGTGACTGGGATCGTGGAATCCTGGTTGTACGAACGTCGCATGACTGCACTCCTGCGGTTGATGTGGTGGTCTCCCCGAGAGCTCGGGAGAGGGAGTAGTACATCAAAGATTGCTGGATTCGTCAATACGCACTATAAAATAGTCGCATTGTTCTTGAGCCATGAAAAATGGTATTTTAGAAAAAAGATGAATGATATGGAACAAGAACGAAAAGCAGCAGCCGAGCAGCAATGGATGGAAAGGGAACTAGGGGTAATTGTGCAAGCGACACAAGAAGTGCAAGATCGTGTAGTATCTACAAAAGAAATATCCGCTGGGCAACTGATGCATGAGGCGTGTGTGTCTGAAGTGTACGTAGGGGAGTTTATGGATTGTACGGATGGTGCGCTGCGTGTGTGGTCGGCGATGCCGCAGGAGGTGCGGGGAAAGAAAATCTATGTCCTCGAACAAGGTGCTATGATTTTTGTCCCCAGAACAGTGGGGGGTGACTCAGTACTTGTTTCCAATCACTTTTCTCGGTGTGCGGCGATTATAGTGAATGAAGCGCGTGGCACACTTTTTGGTCATGCCACTGAATCTGATCGAGAGAGTATAGAGAAATTGCTAGAGGGTATTGAGGGCGTAGTTGACGGGGAGCACACGGTTCTCTTGGTTCTGGCGGTGGCCGAAGCGCGAGACATGATGTATCTGTCAGATCCAACAGGTGCATGGACACAAGAGCGTGTGGCACAATTGCAGCAAGCACATCCGACAATGAGGATCTCTACGTATAGGAATACAGATTTTGCACCAACGTACATAGAGCAATACATTGCGAACGAAGGACTTCCAGAAACTGCCGTCATTGTGAAGGGGCAAGAACTCTATATGATCGGGACAGCATTAACGGATGAAGACGGGGTAGTACAGCAGACCTGTACAAGTGGAGCAATTACAAGAATAGCGTAGTGGGAATCTATGTATGGATCTAAGCCGCAGATTATTCTAGATGTTGGTTTTGATTTTAGTTGGTCGTCACGTAAGGTTTGGGCACTAGATCTTCCTGTTGAGACGATGGCTATCACAGAACTTATTTGGCATTTCGGCATTCCATTCTGGGATAGCGAAGGAACTGACGAATATAATCTTACGCCGAACGACGTGCTAGCACATCCCGAAAAAGAGCCAACTCATTTCAGTAAAATTCAACACGCCGATCTCGCATTCCCAATCGATATCATGGAGAATAAAGGCCGGTGGCTTATTCTCGACGGCCTCCATCGTCTCGCCAAGGCGTACATGCTTGGCATGACCGAGGTGCAGGTGCGCAAAGTACCGCGTGAGTTGATTCCTCTAATTGTAAAATAAATCGATACTCCGATGCGATACCGCGCAAAACGTCAAACATTCTTGTGGTTTTGATGCATAGGCGCTAGGATCAGGGCATATGGATTACGCCTCAGTCGATCACTTTTTCGAACAAAAATTGCTGGCTAACGACGGTATTCCCGCACAAGTTACAGCTGCATGTGCTATCGCGGGATTGCCACCCTTTTGTGTGACACCAACACAAGGCAAATTTCTGCGTTTGCTCGCGCAGCTCAGCGGAGCGCGACGCATACTCGAACTCGGGACGCTTGGCGGGTATAGCACTGCGTGGCTTGCGTCTGCACTTCCAGTTGATGGACAACTCATCACGCTCGAGATTGATTCTGCGCGCGCTGCGATTGCGCGTGCGAATCTTGACGCAGTGGGGTTGGGCGATCGCGTGGAAATTCGTGTCGGATCGGCGATGGATACTATGCCGCAGCTCGTTGCAGAAGCTGGTGCGAAGTTCGATTTGATTTTTGTTGATGCGGACAAGCAGCACACACTGGATTATTTCCAGTGGGCAATACAACTCTCTCGGCCTGGAACGGTTATTGTGGTGGACAATGTGGTACGTGATGGCGAGGTGCTCAACGCTGCAACCGAGGACAAGCACGTGCGCGGCATGCAACGATTTTTTGAGTACGTTGCAACTGAATTGCGCGTGGATGTGACGGCACTGCAGACCGTGGGTGCAAAGGGATGGGATGGGTTTGTGATTGGGGTGGTACGGTAGCGTCGCTTGCTACATGGATCCATCTTTTGTAGGGTGTGGTTGGATGCTAACCAGGAGGAACGACAATGGAGAGAATGATCGGACTGTCCCGTATTCACACGATCACCTGTAATCTCAAGCGAACGCGACGCACAGGGTGGAACATCCTCGGCCGCCGCGTGCCGTACCCTGAATCAGTTGCAGCGCACGTCCTGGGGGTGGTACGCATCGCGATGGAACTACCGCAGGAATACTTGGACGAGGTTGATGTTGATCGGTATGGCTTGGTGGAGATGCTTGCCATGCATGACGACACGGAGCATGTCCCGCCAGGAGATGTGGTCGCACAGCGGATCAAGGACCCGGATAAACGCGCGGCGTTCACGAGGAAGAAGCACGCGTGGGAATTGTACGTTCTTGCTGAGGAGCGTGCCAACATCGGCGGCGAACGAGGTGACCGGTACTGGGATCTCGGTGTCGAGTACATGGAGAAGAAGACGCCACGCGCCAAACTCGCAAAACAGATCGACATGTTCGAGCTCATGCGCACCGCTGTGCACGTCTATCGCTGGGGCCGGCAGTCGCGACGTGCACGAGTAATCGCTGATCCCCGTGATTTCTGGCCCGAGGTGAACGCAGTTGTCACTGCCTGGCCATTGCGGCAGATTCTCGATGCGGAGGTGCTCCCGATCATCGAATCGTTGAGCTAACCAACACCAATTGTGAACAACGGCGCCGCTCTGTACGAGTGGTGCTTTTGTTTTGGGGGGTGATACACTTACGAATATATGTACGAACTCGTGATTCAGGTTGTCTTTGGTCTTATTCTCGCGACGCTTTTTGTGTACGATGCGCGTCGTGGAATTCTCCCTGATTTCATAACACTGCCGGCAATTGTGGTAGTTGCTGTGTTGCACATGGTTACTGGTGCTGTTACGTGGACAGCTATGGTGTGGGGTGCGTTGGTTGTCGGGGGATTTTTTGCGGTCCAATTCGCGGTGTCGCGTGGTCGATGGATCGGTGATGGCGATATTCGGATGGGAGTCCTCATGGGTGTCATGTTAGGACTGTGGCCTGCAGTGATTGCAATGTTCATTGCGTATGTGCTCGGTGCTACGGTTGGCGGGATGCTGGTGTTGTTTGGAAAAAAGGACCGTGGCGCAGCGGTACCATTTGGAACATTTCTCGCTGTTGGTACGGCGGGTATGTTGATGTGGGGAGAGCGGGTTGTAGCATGGTATGCACAATGGCTTCGTTGACGGGGCAAACGGTTTTGCTAGAGTACTGGTGGTCTGATCAACAACAACAGACCCAAAGGAGCAATCGTGGCACGGTACGTACCGATCGTGAATCTCAGTGCGCGCGACGGGAAGTCTCAGCGCAATCGACTCGCAACGGAGCTGGGTGATGCATTCAGCAACGTCGGGTTCGCTGTGATTGAAGGTCACGACATTCCAGCGGAGTGGATGGAGGAGTCGTACCAGATTTCCAGGGCGTTCTTCGATCTGCCACTCGCAACGAAGCGCTACTACGAGACGCCGACGCGCTTCACGGGGTACATCCCAATCAACTCCGAAACCGCGCGCGGTGCGACGGTTCCCGACTACAAGGAGATCTTCGACATCCGACGTCCGCTGCATCGCAAGCATCCGAGGTTCGGAACCTCGGGATACGAGGCCAACGTGTGGCCGACCTGCCATGTGTCCAACTTCCGCAACATCGCGTTGCGTATGTGGCGGGCACAGGACCAACTCGGAGGGAGGTTGCTGGGGCTCCTCGAAACCTATCTCGGGTATCCACGGGGGACACTTCTGGAGTTCACCCGTGATGGTGAATCGCTCGGACGGATGATTCATTACCCAGCACGCGACGAGCATGTGCTGGGGGAGCGTTCGGCAGAGCATGAGGATTCATCAGTTCTTTCGCTGCTGCGCGCGGCGACAGGACCAGGACTGGATGTGCTGGCGCAGACAGCATCAGGTCATGTGTGGATGCCGGTCGAAGAGACGCCTCGTTCCATCGTCGCAAACATTGGTGACACGCTGCAGGCGTACACGCGCGGACGTCTGCGCTCGACCACGCATCGTGTGGGACCTGGCGATCGTGGTGCACGCTACGCTGACCCGTTCTTCGTTCAGGCGAATCCTGACGCAGATGTCAATCCGCCAGGTCTCGAGGGCGACACGACGTACCCCAAGGCCGGCGTATTGTTACGTCAGATGCTCAGTCGGACCGGAATGTACATGAGTGTCAGGCCGACAGTTCCGAACTGTTCCTGAGCTACAACAACAGTGACAACGAGCACGACGATGTCTGTCACTCCTGCACCGCTTGAAGCGGACGAGGAACAGTGAATAAGACTTTGTCGTGTTTGTTTTTAGGTGATGAAAAGTTGCTATGGAACGTATACCTCTTTGACCTGCACCACAGAGCCACGGAGCAACGTTAATCTGACAGGCATGATGCCATGCTTTTGGCGTATTGCCGGATCAGTGGAGATGTCGATAAAAAAATCCAGATCAGATTGGTCGAACATTCGCTTCGGAAGCGTGCCAGCGTAGAGCTCGGTCTCTATAAATCGCATTCCGCTTGCCAAGGGAAGCTCAATAGTCGCTGGGCTGTTATTGCGAATGTAGAAACCACTTGGCGCACAAGAAAGTGGCTCAGGCGTACCTGCGGTTTCACACACGCCGTCTTCGATCATGGCAGTATCTGCCGTGTCTCCATCAAACCACTGAGCTACATCCAAGATAAGATGTGGTTGACCAGTACTTGTGCTTACTCCCATAACAAAACCAAAAGGTGCTGTAGAATCAAATGTCTCGATTACGCCTGCCACCTCTTCGGTTTCAACTGATGACTCTTCTATGACAATGGGCACGGTCGTTGTTGAGGTTGTACTCGCAGACGGGGTCGTTGTCACTGTACCCGTATGTTTCAATGAAATGATGGCGCCGGTAAGGACAAACGTGAGGAAAAGACAGAGCACTACAAGGAGTTGAGTAGGTTTCATACGTTGCGTAAACTAGTGCATCTCAGTGTTTTTGATTTTGGTAATGAGTGGCTCTTGTTCGATGCGCAACATGAACTGCTCAGTGAGTCTGGTATCAAAAGTCATGTGGTGCGGACGGTGTGATGATGCGATCGCAATACCGCGAGCTTCGAGTGCTGCGACAATTCGCGGTACATTTCCGTCAGATGGATACACTTCAACGTGATCGAAGCCTCGTAACTGGCTGAGATCTGGTTTCTGATCAGACAATTCGATGTATTCTATTGGTCCGCATGCAGATTGCAGCGGAATAGTCAGCCTGCAAATCGCGATTCGACGTTGCGAGATGATGGATTGATAGAGAAATGCTGAACGACCCTCTAGAAGTGTGCGCATTGCCTCAAATTCTGCCGTGGTTGAACACTTGAATCCAAGATGGTCGGCTCGGACATCTTGCGTTGTGTTGTTTGTAATGACGAACCTGTCTAATTCCTGCAGAACCTCTTGTGCATCTTGGAGAATGTCAGTCCATGAAGGGGTATAGAGCATATGCCTCTAGTGTAGCACGCACAGAGAACTATTGCTCAGTTGGTTGTTCAGAAATTGTAAGGATTTTGCCGCTGGTATCGAGGGAGAGAATAACTTCAAGGGTATAAGGTGATGAGGTGCGATATACAAGATCGCGAAATGATTGGAGCGTCATTGATTCGTCGAAGTGTGGTCCGTGATCAGGAGTGGTTGCGTAGCTGCCGTCCGGGGAGCGTTCATAGATTTGCAGGTCCACAGAAGAGGCGAGGGGGTACCATACTACAGCACGAGTCCCGTCAGTGGGTTCGATACCCAATTGTAGGACATCTCCAACTTCTTGTATCTCGTAAACAAAGCCACGCACGGAACTGAGCTGCACAAGTGTGCTTGTGGACTGTGTTGTTGTTTGTGGTAGTTCTGCCAGCGTCATTTGCTGTCTGGTTTGTGGAGAATCAAACCGTGGCGTGGAGATCCCGAAGTACACTCCAACTCCAACGAGCAAAAACAAAAGAGATATCGTAATCATTCGTATAACCATAGTACGGCCAGTATAGCGTATTCGTGGTAAGGCCGCACTGTTGACAGTGCAAATGATTTGCAGTAGTATCTATTTGCAGTTCAGTTGCAATACAGTTTCCGCTGTGAAAGCGGGGCTGCAATGGTTCGTAAAGATATTCTATTCGTGATATGCAAATTGCATTTGTAGGTAAGGGTGGTTCGGGTAAGACGACGCTTTGTACGTTGTTTATTCGATCGCTATTGGCAACAGGGAAGCAGGTGCTGGCACTTGATGCGGATATTAACATGCATCTCGCCCAGGCCTTGGGCGTTCCAGGTACGTCGAGCAAAGCATTGTCTTCACCGGACAATGCAGTCTTCGTGCGGGAGTATCTTCGGGGTACCAATCCGCGCATTCCATCAGCAGAAGCCTTCCTCAAGACGACGCCTCCAGGTCGAGGGTCGCGGAGTGTTCGTGTAGAAGGCGCACACCCGATTATTCTTGCGCTTGGTACCGCATTTGACTCCAATGGCTGGCTGTTGCATGTAGGTACATACGAAAAAGAGGATATTGGCACAAGTTGTTACCACGGAAATCTATCGGTGGCAGAAAATCTGTTGTCGCATGCGGTGACCGATGCCGAACACTGGGTGGTCACTGATATGGTTGCTGGCACTGATGCGTTTTCAAATACGCTTCATGCACAATTTGACCATATTTTCCTGGTAGTTGAGCCAACCCCAGAAGGCGTTGGGGTGTTTCGGCAATATAAGGAATTGGCAATGGAGGCGCAGGTTTGGGATCGAATCTCAGTTATTGGCAACAAGATAGAGACACCAGAAGATGCAGCGTATCTCAAGCAACATGTTGGTGATGCGCTTGTTGCATGTGTGCCGGCACTTCGTGCAATTCGGAGTGCTCGGCAAAATGATGAACTGCTCTTTCCAGAAGCACTTGGCTTGTTAGGATTGTACGCAGATCTTATTGCACGTGTTGCAGCTACGGCAACACATAAGGATAGTAAGCTGCCACGCCTTTATGAACTCCATCGTGCATACGCGAGCCAACCGTACGCGCAAAAAATGTTTGGAGACCTCGTGGGGCAGATCGATGACGCGTTCTCGTACGACTCCTTTGCTCCGTACTATGCTACGCGTTAGACCGGCACTTCACACACATGTCTCGACACTACTAGCTCAGCAGCCATCATTGTTGGAGGAGTTGGTTCATGGGATGGGTTCGCCATTGAATGTGGTTTTTCCTACCCACGTACAACAGACAGTCGCATCGTTTGATTCGGTACTCCGAGAAGAGGGTGTGGAAGGTGCGGTGTATGTTTCACACAAGCCGAATCGCTCAGTAGCAGTGAAGCGACAGCTCGCAACAATACATGCCGGTGCTGACGTGTCATCGCATGAGGAGTTGGTACAAGCGTTGGCGGCGGGGTATACAGGAGATCGTATTATCGCAACCGGGATCAAGAACGCCTCGTACATTCGATTAGCACTCGAGCATCGTGTAACACTTATTGCGGATAGTATTGATGAGATTGTGCGTATTGCAGCAGCTGCGCGGGAGCGTGAATATGTGGGGTCTGTGTTGATTCGGTTGAATCATTTCTCCTCACCTCATGTTCGAATGCAGTCCCAGGAAACGCGATTCGGTATACGTGTGGAGGAAGTCACATCGGCGATTGCTGTATTGGTTAGGGAGCAGCGGTACGTACGATTTGTTGGTTTTGCATTTCATTTCTCCAAACCAACCGCACAGGAGCGTATCGCTGCAGTAGAGCAAACTCTTGCGGCGCATATGGAGGCGGTTGCGGAAGGGTTGAGTCCGACAGTTATCGATATTGGTGGAGGTTTTCCAGTGGCGATGGCTGCTTCTGTTGAGGAATGGAATACGTATACCACTGCACTCAAACAGTCGGTCATACGTCCAGAGATCTCATTGACGTGGAATGATCATGGATTGGGGTATCGTCGTGATGCATCGGGCGCACTGGCAGGCGGTCCTGTGTTTGAAGAACAAGTGCCAGATCGGATTGGAGCAGAGGATTTGCGAGCAACATTGCGCTTGGCATTACCGTCATTTCAAGAGCAATCTGTAGCAGATGTCCTGCGAGATTTGATGCTCACGATTTGGGTTGAACCAGGTCGTGCAATATTCGATCAAGTGGGTTGTACTGTTGCACGAGTTTTGGATGTGAAGCATTCCGCGCATGGTGAAACAGTCGTGGTATTGGATATGAATTATTCGAATCTGAATGCGACTGAATTTACGTATATGGTTGATCCATTGTTTGTTGGATCTCAATCATCGGATCAGACGGATGCGCCAACAGGCATGTACTTCGCGGGCAATTTATGTCTGAGTGACATGATCATTCGGCGTAAGGTATTTATGTCACGCGTGCCGAGACCGGGGGAGCTCATGCTGTTTGCTAACACTGCAGCGTATCGTATGGACTTTGTGGAGAGCTCTGTGTTGCTACAACCTACTGCAGCAAAGGTTGCGATGTGGCCTGACGGCACACAGTGGCGATGGTGCATAGATAGTAAGTATGAACCGAAATAACAGGTATGATCTATCGAAAAATTACCGAGGGAATAGGGAACACACCACTCTTGTGGATTGATCCAGCAGTTCATGGGTTGCGTAACGTAGATGTGTACGCGAAGTTGGAGTACATGAATCCTTTTGGTTCTGTAAAGGATCGAATTGCTTGGGGAATCGTGGCGCCAGACATTGCATCAATACAGGAAAAGAAACAGACAATTATTGAGATGTCGAGTGGCAACACAGCGAAGGCGCTTCAGGCGGTTGCGTCCATTCATGGTGTTTCGTTCAAGACCATTACAAATCGCATTAAGGTGCCTGAGCAGAAGGCGATTCTTCGTATGCTTGGTGCACACATCGAAGAATTGCCCGGGACAACTGACTGCTATGATCCTTCAGATCCCAATGATCCGTACGTGTATATCCAGCGCGAGATTGCGAGTGCAGGGGATGCTGCGTACTTTACGTCGCAATACACCAATGAACGGAATTTGGAGACGCACTACGCAACTACAGGCGAAGAGATTCTGCGTGACGTCCCTGTGGTGGATTATTTTTTTGGTGGTGTTGGAACCAGCGGATCTACGCGCGGTGTAGCACAGAAGCTACTGGAGCGAAATCCAAACCTCAAGACTGTTGGTATCGCAGCATCCAAACACGACTTCATCCCCGGGATTCGAAATCAGGACGAACTCATGGAAGTGGGGCTGTTTGATCCGGCATTCTACGCACAAATGCAAATGGTTCGCTCGTCAGATGCTGTCGATCGAACTCTTGAATTGGTCCGAGGTACCGGTATGATGTGCGGCCCAACCACTGGAGCGTGCTATGAAGGCATGCTTTCCTATCTGCGTCCGATTGATGCAACGCTGACGGAGCGAAAGGTGGCGGTGTTCATTGCGTGTGACCGATTGGAGTGGTATGTCTCGTATGTGAGAGAGCGCCGACCGGATATCTTTCAGGAAGCAGCACCAAAACAAAGTATCCATGCACTTTCAGATGAACAAATCGCGGGAGCAAATGTGCTCATGCCAGAACAGGCGCTTGAGTGGATCGGGACACACCATCCATTGATCATCGATATTCGAGGGCACCAAGCGTACCATTTACTGCATATTCGGGATTCGTTGAACTTGCCAGATGCTCATCTGCGGCCGCTTATTGAGAATGGTGATCCGTTCCCGAAGGAGCGTCCGTTGTTGTTGGTATGCCCACGTGGTGAACGATCGCGTGTGTATGCTGCGTATCTTGCTACGCGAGGGTACAATGCATTCTCGCTACAGGGCGGCTTGTATGGGTGGAAAGATACAGGATTGCCACTACACACGCTTACCTATTGTGCCGTATAGGTGGACGTACCAGAGCACTCAGGGTATACTGGCGCCGTATGGCAAGCATTATTGAGCATGTGAAGGAGTCCGGTGCCAAGCTCACTGGTCCACGCCGTGAGATTATCGAGTACATCGAGAATCTCGACGGCATTTTTGCTGCTGCGCAGATCGCGAAGGCGCTCAAGCCGATCGATACGGTTTCGGTGTACCGCACACTGCAGTTGCTCAAGGACATCGACATGATCCACCCGAGCATTGTATTCGAAGGCGAACAGTATTATGAATTGCACGGACACGAAGATCATCATCATCACGCCGTATGCACGAGCTGCCGCGAGGCGCGGTGTGTTGAATGCAAGATCTCTGTTTCCAAATTAAGAGGGTTTACGGTAAACGACCACAATCTGGTGCTCACTGGATTGTGCAATTCCTGCAAATAGTTGCAGATTCCGGTAGGTGTGGTAGAGTCGTCGCGGTTTCGGCATGCAACGCCGAAAAAGGAGAACCACCATGGTATTCAAACAAGGAAATCGGGTCAAGGTTCAGCCGAGGTGCTGCTTCGATGGACCGCCTGGTCTCGATCCGGTTCTGGTCAGGAACCGTGACCTTGGTGACGTTGAGGGCAACTACCTCGATCGTCTCAGCACCGCACCCGACTACCACATCGTGATCACCGTCGGTGGGAAACGCGCGGTATATCACACGACGGAACTCACGCACGCACACCCATGACAACTGGGCGTGAGTCGGCAGACACACGAAACGGCCTGCAGCGGTAAACCCACTGCAGGCCGTCGTCTTTTCAAATGGAAATAAGAACTACTTGATCACGACTTTGCCCAAGAACTGTTCGATGAATGGAACGCTTGGGAATTTGCCCATATCGATTTCATCCTTGTCAGCCTTGCGGATGGAATGTGGTGTATGGAAGTAGAATCCAACAAGGTTGTTCGAAGAAGGTGACTTCGTGAATGCGAAGGAGAGTAACTTCCATTCAACGGTCTTGCCCTTATTCCCAGTGCAGGACCGATAGAACGTCAGGAACGTGTATGCCTGGCCATTGTAGGTTGCTTCGTTGACAGTTGGCTCGCTCACCCCGCAAACACGATCACGATACTTCTTGAATGCGCCTTCTGACTCTGTCTTCATGTTCTTGTAGAAGAGATCAGCGAATTCAGCCGCGGTCATTGCGCGGTCGTCTTCGTCTGCACTTTCGAATCCTTCAATGTGCTTGATGTTCACCGTCTGTGCCTTGGGGTTTGCGGTTTCGATCTCACGAGTTTTGCCACCACTGCTCAATGCTGCAACCCAAGCATTAGGGATCTTGAGGAGCCCCTTGCCGTTGTCGTCGAGTACGCCAAACGGTCGAACGGGGAGGGAGACTGATGCGATGCTTGGTGTGCGCTTCGCAATGAAGGCTGCATTCTTTTCGTCGTAGAACATCCATCCGTCAGCGTCTACGCGAGTGATATCTTGCATTTCTTTGCGGCAATTGTAACGAGCAGATGCCTCGTAGGATCCGTTAAATGAGTATGTATACCCGGCACGGAATCCTTCGTCGTAGAATTTATTGCCTGCACCAGCTCCGCGAGGCTTGTCATTGAAAATCTGAATGATCTGTGCGAGGTCGTTCTTGGCAATGTCATAGCCAGTGAACCAGCCGCGATCATAGTTCTTGCCTTTGCTGCCGATGATAATGCGAGAATTGTCGAGGCAGGCAAGTGGGAGCTTCGCATCTGTCATGACACGGAATCGATAGGCTCCTGTGCCAGTAGGTTCTTTAAACTTATCTGCGCCGTAGTAGCCTTGTAGCACGATTCCTTCTGGTGCTGGAAACTTGCCTTTGTAATTCGCTTCCTTGAATGATTTGACAGTGATGCCTTTGTTGAGGACGCGCGCTTCTCCTGGCCGAACCGGATTAGGTGCTGCAGCTGGTGCGGCGAACGCAACCATCGATGGAGCCATGAGCGCAACGGTAAGTGCACCAACAGCAATCACCGAAGCTGATCGTGTATGCATAGAAAAAAAGTTATGCGTTTAGTATAGCACGTGGTGCTGTTTCGACTCTATATTCTGCGATGCGATGTTGATCATCAAAACCAAAATCGTACCACAGTGGCTCGTGTGAGCTCCGCATGCCGGTGAAAAAGTACGGGATGTTCTCGACGATAGTTGTGTTGGTATGGTCCATTGCGAAGCTCACGGGGTGCCACTGCAATTTGCCCTCGCGCATGTCGTGTGATTCGAACGGTCGCTGCCATGTGTCTGGGAAGGTAAACGCAAACACGTGCATGCCACCTTCAGGCTGCGCATCTTTTGGGTGCCATGTCACGATACCCAGTTCGCGACAGTGTGCTTGGGCGGTGTCGAACCCGGTCTCTTCACAGGTTTCGCGCTGTGCGCATTGTGCAGGTGTCTCGCCAGGTTCGATTTTGCCACCGACGCCGTTCCAATGATTGAGATTTGGCTCTTTTGCACGCAATAACAAGAGGATGTCACCGCGGTGGAGGCAAAAGCAAAGGGTGTATTTGCGTGCGGGGAGCGGGGTACTCATGTTATCCAAGCTTTTGTGCGAACCAGATGAGTTCATCTGCAAACTCGGTGATGCGCTTGTGGTAGCGGTCGGCATCTGCGGGGAGTCCAGCCTCGTCGAAGAGGGTTTCGACATTCGGGAACTGCACTGCTTTTTTGATCACAACCATGCCGAGGTCGATGAGTACTGGCTTGATGTGATCAGCCATGCGCACGCCTCCGAAGGAGCCACTGGATACACTGCAGATGCCGACAGGTTTGTGTCGATATTCTTCATCGAGCGAGTCAATGAGAATTTTGAGTTCGCCTGGGAAGCTGTGGTTATATTCGGGACTCACAATAATGAAGCCGTCAGCCTTGGCAGCGATGGATTGCCATGGTGCAACGTCGCCACCTTCAGTTGCACCAAAGAGGTGATCGCGCACATCGACAAATTCGACAGTGAGGTCGGATCGGTTTTGGAGGTGCGCAAAAACGAATTTCGCTACTTTTTCGGACTGTCTGCCGACACGGGCTGTGCCGAGCACGAGTGCTAGGTGTGGTGTCATAGAATAATATGGAGAGTTGCTCGTGTATTGAGCATATAGTAG
Source organism: uncultured Gammaproteobacteria bacterium (assembly GCA_964627055.1). Classification (GTDB taxonomy): domain Bacteria; phylum Patescibacteriota; class Patescibacteriia; order Magasanikbacterales; family JBBTQS01; genus JBBTQS01. The sequence continues at coordinate 75,611 of CAZVGV010000001.1, forward strand.
TGTACCATTATATGAAAATAGCACTCTGTCACAGCATGCAGTACGCGGAGAAAGCGCTCGAAGTCGCTGACTGGTTCGCAAGCCAGGGGCACGAGGCATTCCCATCCAGCTTTTCTACACAATACGTGGGGCTTACGGATGAGGAAAAGGAAGTTCTCAAGCTTGAACATAAGTACCATCATGACGCGATGCGTGAGCATTGGAACGTCATTGAGAAGTGTGATCGTGTGTTGGTCCTCAATTACGAGAAGCATGGCATCGCGGGGTATATTGGGGGTAATGCATTTTTGGAGATGGGGTTTGCGTATATTCTGCGCAAGCCGATGTACCTCTTCAATCGTATTCCAGAAATGCCGTATTATCAGACTGAGATTATCGCCATGGCACCGATCGTAGTGCATGGAGACCTTGCTAAAGTACTGCAGTAGTATGCCGACGAAAGCAATTCTTTTTGATGCCGATGGCGTGACCATTCTCGGCGACCGGTTTAGTGTGCAGTATGCGCGTGATTTCGGTGTGCCTACGACCACACTTGATGCGTTTTTTAAGACTGAAGCGTTTGCGCAGTGCTTGCTAGGACATGGGGACTTGAAGGAAATCATCGCGCCGTATCTCGACTCCTGGCAGTGGAAGGGAAGTGTGGATGAACTCCTCGCGTATTGGTTCCGTGCGGAGAGCGGCGTTGATCAACAGCTTGTAGCGTGGGTACGCGAACTTCGCGCACGTGGTGTGCGTTGCTACCTCGCGACCAACAATGAACCGTATCGCACGCAGTATTTGCGCGAGCATGTTGGCCTTGGCGAGGTATTCGACGGCATCTACTCGTCCGGCGAAATCGGGGTCAAAAAACACGATCCGAAGTATTTCGAAATTGTGTACGCGTCACTGATAGAACTCGGCGTCGAAAAGTCAGAAGTAGTGCTTTTCGACGATTTGCAGGCGAACATTGATTGCGCGCAGCAGTTTGGTTTTGAGGCGCATTTTTACACCACGCTTGAGGACGCGCAGGCATGGTTGACGGCACAAGAGACCATTGCTAGTCTCTAAAAGGCCTGCACCACCGGCCAGGAGGAAACCGCATGAGCCCGTATGAGATTCCGGGTGCGTATGTTGCATTGTTTACGCACGACAGGGTGGAGTATGTCACGGTGGATTACTACCACCGTGGACAAAGCGGGCTGAAAATTATCCGACCAGACCTTGTCTTTCCCGAGTGGGAAGATCGAGGACTGGTGGGTGTTGCGCCCAGCACCATGCGCACGTTGCACGCTGATCTGGCGGTGCTCCATCGGCGACGCGTGATCGTCTGCGTCACACAGTGCCAAGTCCAAGCAGGAGAGAGCATGCTTCCTGGTTGGAGGATCGCAAGATTGCGCTTCAAGATGAAACGTATTAACGACCTCCCTACGGCACTCCGGCCGACAATCAGTGTCACGGACGAACCTGTGGGGGTGGGTTTGCCAATCCGACGCGTCGTCTTTCTCCTCCGCGTGTCGTGAAGAACGTAGAAGACACTGGAGCACCCGCCTCACCGTTACGGTAGAGCGCGGGTCTTCTTTTTTATAAAAATTCTTTAAGGTCGAAGTCGCGCAGATAGAGGATGACGAATCCGATAAGAATACAAACAGCAGCACTTGCGACATCCTGGTTGGGGAAGATGTAAATATCTGCGAGGTGCCACACGCCGCGCCACAGCAACACAATTGCGGTGCCAACGAGCATCGCAGCGAGAATATGGTGCTGGCGTTCGAACCGTCTCACTCTGCGTTGATATTTTTCGATAACTTCGTTTTCGTTTTTGCGTTGGCGCTTGGGCATAGAACAAAAATTGTATGCTAAGTATAGCACGAGCGAATCTTGTTGTGAGATGGAACCAATGGTACGGTGAGAATACTATGGATCAACAAAAAACAACGGCGCAATTGCGCTCAGCAGTGCGTAAACAAACGATTGGATTCATGACCGCAGGTTTCAGCCTTGTGGCTGGTCTTGCGTGGAATGATGCGATTCAATCTATGATCAAGTGGATCTGGCCAGCAGAAGAGGGTGGCAGTATTGCTGCGAAGTTTTTGTACGCAGCTATTGTGACCTGTGTGATTGTTATCATCACGGTTCAGCTGCAAAAATTAGCGGAAAAGGAATAGATGAAATACGCGTCATGCAATTGCTGTAGTACTGAAGTGGAAACTCTGGCCAGAGTTCATTTACTTTTAATCTGAGATTGTATGAAAAAATCAGTACTCGCTATTGCGCTCCCTGCGATATTGGGATTGAGCGTACTTGTATCCGGTAGCGCGTCAGCAATGACGATGGGTATGGGTGGTGGTGCACACGCAATGCTGTGGGCACAGAATCCAGATCAGGCTGCTGCACAATTGCAGACACGCTTCGAAAGCGCTGCAAAGATGCTTGGTATCAGCGTTGAAGATGTGAAGGCGGCGTGGGCAGAAGGTACGTCCATGCAGCAGCTCGCAAAGGACAAGGGAGTAACTGCAGATCAGCTTCGTGCGCGTGCACTTGAACAGCATCGTGTCGAAGCAAAGGCACAATTGCAATCGCTTGTGACCAAGGGTATTATTACGCAAGCACAGGCTGACGCTCGTCTGAAGTTCATGGAGACGCAATGGAAGAAGATGGACACTACTTTCCAAGGACAGAAGGACAAGAAAGGTAAAAAAGTGAAGAGCGAAGAGTCTCGCAAGGAGGGTGCTCGTGGAGGGTTCGGCATGTTTGGTGGAATGCACTTCTAGAAAGATATCTGAAAATTCGTAACGTATAAGAACTATGGAGCAAAAGTCGTGGATCGCAGTTGGTGTATTGGCGGCCATCATCATTATTGGTGTGGCGATCGTCAGTAGCACTGGGGATAAAGAGGAGATAGTAGAACAGCCAGTGAACACCGACCGCAGTCTTATTGTAGAGGAACAGCCTGCGGTTGAACCGACACAAGTTGAATCTGAGATTGTCGCGACCACGACACCTCCAGCGGCTGTTGTCCCGGCATCTGCACCTAGTATCGCTACTTCGTCACCAAGCAAGCCAACAACCGCAAACACTCCCACAACGAATGCGCCAGTAGTTGCTTCGTATACACTTGCTCAAGTGAGTGTTCATGCATCAGCAAATGATTGCTGGACGGTAGTTCGAGGGAATGTTTACAACGTAACGTCGTTTGTACGTCGTCACCCGGGTGGAGTCGAATCAATCTCCCAGGTATGCGGCCGTGATGGCACTGCGTTCTTCGAAGATCAGCATGGAGGTCAGAAGTCCCCTGAGTCTGTGCTCGCTTCCTTGAAGGTTGGTGTGCTCGTACGATAATACGGAAAGAGGATTCATTCCTGTAAGACACGAAGACAAACCCCGACGCGCGTAAAGCGGTCGGGGTTTGTTGTGTTGGTTACTTCTGGATCGGCACACGAAGTGCAATCCCAGCGAGCAGCGTACCTGCTATTAGCCAAGCGGCTGCTGCAGAGTACGAGCCGATGAGACCAAAGCAGAGTAGTCCGACGCCTCCACCGATATGATGCGAGAGCGAAGCGATGGAAAGCAATGTGGCGCGATACTTCGGTGGGAAATGATGGGAGTAGAACCCGTCGCGCAGAGGCGCAATGGCACCTCTGCAGGCTTCATGTGCAAGGAATCCACCGATGCTCATAACGGTGCAGAGCCACCCATCAAGGAACCAGAGCGCTACTCCAATTGCTGTGATAACGACACCCGTGCTGCTGTACAGCAGGCGTAATGCGTGTTCGTCGCTGCCTGCGAAGACGAGCGCGCGCGGCACTACTACCTTCAGCCCAAACATGATACAGAGCGTGATTGCGACATAGAATGCCCCATTCCACTGTTCTCCTCCGAGAGCCTCTTGTACAAGTGGTACCCATTGAATATTAGGAACTGCGATTGCTGCAGTGAACACCGTTGTGACGATGAACATGTACTTGAGTTGCGTATTCTGCAAACTCCATCGTAGTGCCCCCAACATCGAATCGGCGGGGTGAACTGGGGTTCCCATATCATGTGCGTTTGCTCTGTAGCCAAGGTCTTCGTGCATCATGTACGAAGCAACTCCAGTTGCAGTGAAGGTTGCGCACGCGGAAAGAATCCACGGCGCCTGAGGAGACCACTGGAGGAGCAAGGCACCAATGGGTGCGCCTACGCAGATTGCCAGCGCTTCGATGAATCGAGACTTGGCGAACAGCTTCGACATACGCTCGCTGTGTCCAAGCGAACGAAGCTGGTCAGTGATCCAGGCGTCAAAGGCTCCCGAAGCGAAGGTGCATCCGACTGCGTCGATGAGTTCTGCAGCCATGAACCATGGCATGGATCCGCTGAATCCGAACAGGAGCATGCTGATGGAGTTCATCATCCAGGCGGTCAGTACAGAGCCTCTGCGTCCGAACTTGTCCGCCAGAATGCCTGTTGGTATCTCGAAGAGGAATTGCCCCCAGAAGAAGACGGAGTTCACAAGGCTCACCTCGAAGATGGTGAGACCGTTGTGCAGCAAGTAAGGAACGTAGACAGGGAAAATCATCCCAGCCCCGAACGCCCGAAGGAACGTAAGCAGCAGAAAGAGTCGAATGGTCGTGTGAATTGTCATGGAACGCCTCCTTGGTGGTTGTTGGTGTGGCGGAATCCTGATACCCAGACGAAAACGAAAACGCCTCGGTATCTGGCCGAGACGTTCTTCGTGGAAAATGATGAAAATGCAATTATGCAGTCATTTCACGAACACAATCCCGGCCAACGCGGAAACCGCGTGACGCGACAAGAACACCAGCAAACTGCGGGGTATCCTTGCGATAAATTGTGTAGATGTGACCACACATAGTATTGAAATTTCTTCTTTTAGTTGATCACGATTGCACGAATCTGTCAAGTTCGGTACTCTGGGTGTCATAAATACCTCGAAACGGCATGGGTATGCGTGAACACTATTTCATTACCGACCTCGCAGCACATCAAGGTACAATTCATCTCCAAGACCGCGCGGTTTGCAAGCAAATCACGTCAGTATTGCGATTGGGGGTAGGTGACACCATTGTGTTGGGTGATGGGAATGGGACACGCGCAGTCTGCACGATCAGTGCCATCGAGCGAACACAAATAGTGTGCACCGTCATCAACGAGGTACGTGTGCTAGCGCCGACTCGCGCCATCCGTATTGCGGCTGCTATTACCAAGCGCGACACGTTCGAATGGATGGTCCAAAAAGTCACAGAAATTGGTGTCACACGAATTACTCCATTGCGCACAGATCGCACGGTGAAGCTCGGTGCCAATCTTGATAGACTCAGCTCGATTGCTCGCGAAGCAGTTGAACAAAGTGGTCAGGCCTTCCTTCCTGTGATTGATGAGCCCATGACGCTTGATGACCTTCTGCGAGAAGAGCCATCAGGATTTTGGTGTGAACTTGATGCAACGACATCGAGCGTTGTTCTGGCTAACGCGCCGCACTGTGTTATTGCGATTGGTCCGGAAGGTGGGTGGTCAGAGGAGGAGCGCACACAACTACGTCGTGCTTCATGGGAGCCTATACTGTTGGCACACGCGACCCTTCGCGCTGAGACTGCTGCAATCGTTGCAGCTGCCCGCGCACTGCAGGTTTGACAGGTAAGGGTGCCTACGCTACACTAGAGCTGCTTGAGAAATACATAAATCGCGGGGTAGAGCAATTGGCAGCTCGCCAGGCCCATAACCTGGAGGTTGGCGGTTCAAGTCCGCCCCCCGCAACACTCCTTAAACAAACGCCGCCCCTTTGGGCGGCGTTTGTTTATTTCACAAACTCAATGATATTAGGCACGGGCGTAATCGAGTCGTACGTCAGTGACTTCTTGCCGTCCGGGAATGTCATGTCGCGAATCACGAGGCCAGTTGAAGGACCGCCGTCGAGATTAAGTGCGATACGTACTTGCTGGTCACCGCTGAGAGCGCCAGCGATTTCGCGTGCGAATTGGTAGAGCGTGATCTGTCCGAAATAATTGATGATAAGGAGTTGGTTATCCCGGGTGATCGCGAGAGCGGTTCGGCGAGCGCGTTTGCCACTGTCTTCCTTTACTGCTGGTTCGTAGTTCTTTACGAGGATGGGGTAACTCTGGAGACCGTCCTTTGTCGCTAGCAACGAATCGATAGATACCTTCGCGAGATCTTCAATCCTCACAGTACCTTGCGCATCAATGCGAATGAGGCCACTGCGGTCGAGATCATAGGCACTTGATCCTGTGCGTACGCCACCGACAGAGAAATAGCCGGTTGGCAGGTTATTCTCGTCGAAGTAGGATCCATTGATCACCATGCATTGTGTGCACTGCGCAGCCCACTGGGAAAGAAACATCGATTCTGAGCTCGTGCGCAATCGTGCGCGAGCTCCTTCAGGTACTGGTGTAACCACGAGACCAGAAATATGCGTCGGATCTGGAGGAAGTGAGTTGCGCGACCCCGAGCTCTCTGGTGCGTGTACAGGGTTCGCCATGATAACCCAAGTGAGCCCCCCAAGGATGCATACGAAAACGAGAATAGCGCGTAGAGTCCGAACAAACATAGATGGTGAGAGTATACCTGTCTCAAACAAAAATCGCCACTCAATTTGGGAGGCGATTTTTGTATTGCTGAGCGGTAGACCGGATTCGAACCGGCGACCTTTTCCTTGGCAAGGAAACGTTCTACCAACTGAACTACTACCGCAGATAACGCTGCTATGCTACCAGAGGCCCGGGAAAAACGCAAGACCCAAAACCCGTATAAAAGTCGAGCCTCCAGCGCGGTTGCGGAGGAGGCTCTGGGGGTGGTGATTGGTGTCGGAAGGACTACTGGAGCATCGAGGAAGGAGTCTGTGTCGAGAGCCGTTGATGTCCGATCACGCTGGCCTGTGCGTTGTAGAGCAGCACGTCATTGTGTGTACGGAGTCGTGGCAGCCCGCTCTTGGGTAGCATCGCCAGGATCTGGTTGATCCCGGCAGGATCGATGTGGTTCTCGATGCCCCAGAAGGTGATGACATAGACCAGCGGGTGGCCGTTATCGTCGCAAAGACGCATGGCACCTGGGAGACTCTCTACCCCCGCAGGTGTGAGTTTCGCCATAGACTCCGGAAGTGCGAAGCTTGCGATTGCCTCGAGGCATGGTTGTGCACTGTACTGCACAAGAGCGACATCGAACGACAGCATGGAACGGAGCACGCAACGTGCATGCGCCCGCGTGAGCGAAACAGATGGGAGATCGTCGCCATCGAGCAACGGTTCGCCGTCGGCGTTGACGAAGAGCAGTTGCGCGGGTTGATCTGCGTCGGCAGGGATGAATGTGGCATGCCAGAACGGTGCGGTGTCGAGGTTGCAAGATGTGACACTGTTGCGCAGGATCTCCGCAGAGGTGGGGCACAGTGCAACGTTACCGTTCTCATCGGCCGTGCTGAGCTGTGTGATCGCCATGAGCACTTGTTCTTCGTGCGTTACTACAGCGATGTTGTCCGCGTTGTCATCAACGAGGACGTAGATGCACAGACCAGTTGCTTCCTTACGTCCCGCGTAGATCAGTCGCGCCTGTGTATCTCCATTCTCGAATGTTTGCATCGCAGGGTCTCCTTTTCGATTTCGTACCAAACGATTCGGTACGAACCCATCCTATCTCATCCTTTCTTGAAAAGGCAAACACGTCACACCATTTCATTCTTTATATCTGGATTGGTTGCAAATATGTACAAAAACAGTACGACGCTTAGATCGTCGTACTGAATCGGGAGCAGCGCTATTTTACGGTCGTCTGGCCACTCTTCACTAGTGGTTTCTCTGCACGAGTTTTTGTGTCTGCTTTTGTCTGATCGTATGCCGAGTACGTGATGGTATCTTCGGACTCCCATTTAATTGAATAGTTCAGACTAGGGTAGGTGTAGAGTGCGTTCAATGTTTGCCCCTCGTCGAGAGTAATTGCAGCTGGCTTGAATATTCCACTGACAACGTTAAGAAGGCTGACATGACGAGACGACCCAGAACCAGTTCCTTCTTCATCCAGATTCACAAAGGCAATGAGTCGCTTGCTCGGTGAGGGGAGTACAGCGACATTGAGGTGGTTCTTGTTGAGATCGTTAATGTCAGTGTACTCAGTGAACTTCGCAGTCTCAGTGTCGAACTTCCAATAGTCGAATGGGAGTGCCTCGTCTGCACCTGGTCCGGTGCGGAAGCGACGAACAACAATTGTGCGTTCCTTTGGGAGCGCAACGAAGAGTTCGACGCCGTCACGTGCTCCTGTGAACCCCGCTGCGGACTTCACACTTGCAACGAGCACTTCTTCCTTGCCTTCGGTAATCGCAGTTCGGGAAATGCGGAGGTCGCTGTTGCCAAAGGGCTCAATGCGGTAAATAGACTCAGGGATCGCATTCAGCTTCTCGCGCTGCTGTTGTGCTGTGCCCTTGAGGTCTGTGAGGTCATTCTCGAGCTGTGTAACCTTATTCTGGAGGTATTGGTTGGTTTGGGTGAGCTGAGCTTGCTCCTGCTCCACAGAAGATTGGGAGCGGTTCGTCATCCAGTACACAGTACCAACAACGAGAAGCGCCAAAAAAACAAACATCCAGACTCCAAATGGAGAGCTGGATGTTTGTGGCGCTTTACCCTGATCGTCTCGAGCTGATTGAGATACAGGTTTTGCAGCCATAGCAATTGTGCGTTGAGTATTAGAGGGTCGCGGAGATGCGAACGCTTGGGCCCATCGTGGTGGTGAGGGCGATCGTCTTCATGTAGGTACCCTTCGCAGTACGAGGCTTGATCTTCTGTACTGCGTCGAGGAGTGCGATCACGTTCTCTGCGAGCTTGTCCTTACCAAATGATACCTTACCTACAGCGAGGTGCAAGTTTGCAGTGTCGTCATTCTTGAAGGTAACCTTACCCTTCTTGAGTTCCGTGATGATGCGCTTCACATCGTTGGTCACCGTGTCGTTCTTTGGGTTAGGCATGAGACCGCGGGTTCCGAGGATCTTCGCGATAGGTCCCATTTTTGCCATCATGTCTGGCGTTGCAACAGCAACGTCGAAGTCAGTCTTCTCAGACTTCTTGATGTCTGCAATGAGATCTTCGCCACCTACAAGGTCAGCACCTGCTTCCTTCGCTGTAGCCTGGAGTGATTCAGACGCGAATACGGCTACGCGAACTTTCTTACCGGTGCCGTGAGGCAAGGTAACGGTACCGCGCACGAGCTGGTCACCCTTCTTTGGGTCAATACCAAGGCGTACGTGTACTTCAAGAGACTCATCGAACTTCGCGGAAGCGATCTTCGTGAGCAATTCTACTGCTTCGCTCACACTGTAGGTGCGAGACTTGTCGATTTGCGCAAGAGCGGCGTTGGTACGCTTGCCCATAGAAAAATTGGTTACGTGGTATACAACGTCCGTGCTCGAGGGCGACAGACTCCCACATGAGTGATGGGACTATCCTACAAGGACGCTGTTGTTCTGTCAATATGCACAAAAAACCGAGACGTGGTGGGGCGGCCATGATGTATCGCAACCCCACACCGTCTCGGTTTTTGCGCAACTGGAAATTCGCTGAAATTAGCCTTCGATCGTGATGCCCATCTGGCGAGCCGTACCTGCGATGATCTTCATGGCTGCGTCGATGTCGTTGGCATTGAGGTCAGGCATCTTGGTCTGCGCAATCTCACGAAGCTGAGCCTGGGTGATCTTGCCTGCCTTCTCCTGGAGAGGCTTGCCTGAACCCTTTTCGATCTTTGCGGCCTTCTTGAGGAGGTCCGAAGCAGGAGGGGTCTTGAGGATGAAGGTGAAGCTACGGTCATCAAAAACCGTGATTTCCACTGGAATCACCGAACCCATCTTGTCGCGGGTCTGATCGTTGAATTGTACGCAAAATTGCTGAATATTGATGCCGTGCTGACCCAATGCTGGACCTACTGGAGGTGCTGGGTTGGCCTTGCCGGCTTCGATCTGCAATTTTACCTTTGTGAGCTCTTTCTTTGCCATACGGTTGCTATGAGTGTCGCTAGTGTAGCCTAAACCTTTTTAATTTGCAAGAAGTCAAGTTCGACCGGCGTTTCGCGACCAAACATGGACACGAGTACCTTCACCTTACCGCGAGCTTCGTCAATGTTCGCCACCTTACCTTCAAGGTTCTTGAATGGACCATCTACGATGCGTACGACCGCGCCTTCCGCTACATCCACCTTGAACTTCGGTTCGTCTGCGGAGATTCGCTTCATGAGTGCGTCCATTTCCTTCTTGTCTACTGGGGTAGGAGTGGTTCCAGACCCTACGAATCCTGTGACATTTGGGGTATTGCGCACGACGTACCAGGAGTCATCGGTCACGATCATTTCAACCATGACGTAGCCAGGGAAAATCTTTTCCTCAACGGTTACACGCTTGTTTGCCTTGATCTTGATCTTCTTCTCGGTAGGGACGAGGATCGCAAAGATCTTATCTTCCATGCCATACGAGTCCACGCGCTGCTGCAAGTTGCGTGCTACGTTCTCTTCATACCCGGAGTAGGTGTGCAGGACGTACCAGCGGCGGCCGAGCTTGGCTGTGCTTTCTTGTTTTGCCATAGGGCGATGCGAAATGAACGGTTTTTTAGATAACGAGGGTCAAAAGATACTGGAACAAGTAGTCAAGCAGCGCAAAGAGAATACCAAATCCCACGCACATTGCGAGTACGATAAGAGTGTTCTTGAGGGTCTGCTCACGTGATGGCCAGGTAACTTTCTTGAGCTCTTCCCATGAGTTGCGGAAGTAATCGGTGACGACGTTCGCCATAGCGAAGGTTTTATAAAAAGCCCTTTCGGGGCGTTATGGGACGAGTATAGCACGGTGGCAGTTGGCGTCAAGGTGGTGTGTGCGCCTGTTTTGTGGGAATATGAATACATATGTTTGCATTTCTTCCCGGGCATCGGCGGTCGTATCGCGCGTACAACGAAGCACGAATTTCGGCTAGCCGACTGGAGCACAATTATCGTGCAGTACAATTCTTGGCAGGGGACAAGGCGGTGGGAGTAATTCTCAAGAGCAACGCCTATGGACATGGACTCGTTCCAGTCGCGCGCGTGGCGCAGTCGCTCGACGTGCCGTATGTCATCGTGGACAGCACCTACGAAGCGCTTATTCTCAAGGACCACAAGATTCGTGTACCAGTCATGGTGATGGGGTTCACGGCGCCAGAAAATTTACAGAAGAAAAAATATCCGTTCACGTTCGTGGCATCGGATCGTGCATCGCTCGAGACGCTGCTCGCGACGCAGCCACGTGCGCCGTTGCATCTCTTTGTGAATACAGGGATGAACCGCGAGGGGTTTGATGTTGAAGATGTGCCGTGGCTCATTGAGACTATTCGGAGTAATCCCTCGCACACATTCGAAGGCGTGATGTCTCATTTTGCAGATGCTGATCGTGAGCCAGAGAGCGAGCTAACGCGTCGACAGCTCGCATGCTGGGAGCGTGTCATTGCACAGTTTCGCGACGCTGGAATTATATTTCCGCTCATGCACATCGATGCAAGTAACTCGATCGTACATGAGCACAATGCAGCTGGAAATTTTGCGCGCGCAGGCAAGGCCTTCTACGGCATTGCAGGTGGTGAACACAAAAATTATGCGCACTTTCTCCCGGCGCTTGAGTTCGTTTCCACGATCGTAACGTTGCGACGTGTGAAAAAAGGTGAGCCTGTAAGTTATGCTGCAACCTATGTTGCACAGCAAGATATACACCTCGCGGTTATTCCAGCGGGATATCAGGAGGGGGTGGAACGACGACTCAGTAATGTCGGTGTCGTGACGATTCGCGGTGTGCATTGTCCCATCGTGGGGCGTGTGTGCATGAACTACACGTGTATCGATGTGTCTGCAGTTCCGGGTGTAGCAGTTGGAGATGAAGTAATTGTATACAGTAATGATCAAGAAGCACCGAACTCATTGCTCAATGTCAGTCGAATCGTCGGTAGTATCCCGCACGAGATTATGACGCGTGTGGATCACACCGTGCGACGAGTAGTTGTCTAGTAATGGTACGCCTGCCCACGCGCAATCATGTACGCGCGGTACAACTGCTCGAGAAGAAATACGCGCGCCATCTGATGCGTAAACGTCATTTCGGAAAGGGCGATGGTTGCCGAAGCGCGATCGCGGATAGATTGATGAAGCCCTGTTGGCCCACCAAGAATGAACACGAGCGGTTCGCCGTGAGCAGTCCACTTCGTAAGTGTCTTCGCAAAGTCAGGTGACGACTCCTGCGCGCCGCGTTCGTCGAGTGCAATAACGCGTGCGGCTTCGGGGATGCGTGCAAGAATACGATCGGCTTCGTCACGCTGCACCGCGTCGCGTTCGCCAGGGGAGCGCAGTGGTGTCTCAGGGATAACAATAATTTCGACACGCGCAAAAGCACAGAGGCGCTTGAGGTATTCCTCTTGCGCCTCTTTCCAATACGATTCTTTGAGAGCACCGATTGTGATGAGCGTGATGCGCTGCATGCGAGCGGATTAGATGTCGAGGTTCTGCACAGACTTTGCGCGCGTCTGAATGAACTTCTTGCGCGGCGCAACGTCGTTGCCCATGAGTACATCGAAGATCTCGTCTGCCTTTGCTGCATCTTCGACAGTCACACGCTTCATGACACGGTGTTCGGGATTCATGGTGGTCTCCCAGAGCTGTTCTGCATTCATTTCACCAAGACCCTTGTAGCGCTGGATGTTGACGCGAACGCCACCGATCTTGAGAATTTCTTCTTCGCCGCCGCCAGCGAGTGCTTCAGTTGTGGGTTCTTCCCCAGAAGCGGTAGCTGCTTCAGCAGCCTTCGCAGCTGCCTTAGCAGACTTGGTGCGAGCGAGTTCGTCGAGGATTTGCACCTTCTCGTCGTCGCTGTACGCATACTTCATTTCTTTGCCGAACTTGAGACTGTAAAGCGGTGGTTGTGCAATGAAGATGTGACCACGGGTGATGAGATCAGGGAAGTAGCGATAGAAGAGTGTGAGGAGGAGGGTTCGAATATGCGAACCATCCACGTCAGCATCTGTCATGATAACGATGCGGTGATAGCGGAGTTTTTCGATCTCGAACATTTCACCGACGTTGGTTCCAAGTGCGATGATGAGTGACTTCAATTCGTTATTCGCAAGAATCTTGTCGAGTCGTGCGCGTTCTACGTTGAGAATCTTACCGCGCAATGGAAGAATTGCCTGGAATTCGCGGTTACGGCCTTGTTTTGCGGAGCCGCCTGCAGAGTCACCCTCTACAATGTAGAGTTCAGAGTTCTCAGGTTCACGCGATGAGCAGTCTGCGAGCTTTCCTGGAAGGGTGAATCCATCCAGTGCGCCCTTTCGTAATACGGAATCGCGAGCCACACGAGCAGCGCGTCGTGCGCGAGCAGCGAGCAAACATTTGCCGATGATTCCTTCAGCGTCTCGAGGGTGCTCCTCGAGATAGGTCATGAGTGCGTCGCCAAAAACGGTTTCGACGATTGGCTTCACTTCAGGATTGCCGAGTTTCGCCTTGGTCTGTCCTTCAAATTGTGGTTCTGGAACGCGGATTGAAATGATCGCGGTCATGCCTTCGCGCACATCGTCACCGGTGAGGTTCTCGTCCTTTTCCTTCAGGATGTTCTTGTTGCGCGCGTAGGTATTGAGTACGCGGGTGAGCGAGTTGCGGAACCCTTGTACGTGCGTACCTCCTTCTGGGTTGAGAATACTGTTGGTGAATGCAAAGACGGTTTCCTTGTAGTCTTCGGTGTACTGCATCGCGATCTCTACCTGCACATTGTCCTGTTCCTTCTCAGTGTAGAAGATCGTCGGATGCTTCACTTCCTTCGTGTGGTTGATGTGGGTGACGTACGACTTGATACCACCAGAGAAGTAGAATACGTACACCTGGCGCGCGTCTTTCTTGCGTTCGTCGACGATGCGGATTTCGACGCCCTTCGTGAGGTAGGCGTGCTGACGCATGCGATCAAGAATGGTCGTCCAGTCGAATTCTGTAGTTTCAAAAATCGTATCATCCGCAAGGAAGGTGATGGTGGTACCTGTTTCCTTCGCTTTGCCGGTTTCGCGAACTTTGCCCTGTGGTACACCGCGCTTGTAGTCCTGCTGCCACAGCTTGCCGTCGCGTGCTACCTCAGCTCGTACCCAGGTTGAGAGCGCGTTCACAACCGAAACACCTACACCGTGCAAACCACCGGAGACCTTGTAGCCAGACGCTTCACCGCCGAACTTACCCCCGGCGTGGAGCTTCGTAAGTACGAGTTCGAGTGCACTGACCTTGTACTGCTTGTGCGTATCAACAGGAATACCGCGGCCGTTGTCAGCAACACTTACGGATCCATCGTCATTGAGTGTGACGATGATGCGGTTGCAAAAGCCCGCCATGGCTTCGTCGATCGAGTTGTCCACGACTTCCCAAATCAAGTGGTGCAAACCAGTAACACCAGTGGAGCCGATGTACATGCCCGGGCGCTTGCGTACTGCTTCAAGTCCTTCGAGGACTTGAATGTTTTTTGAATCGTAACTTGCTGAAGGTTTTGGAGTGGCCATAAGAGGGTGGCGTTACGGGGTGTATCCTACCACTCGTTGAATATCTGCAGCAAGTGGCCGTATACGTGTGACCCTCGAGTGCTGTATACTAGAGACATTCTATGGCCATTGACCCTCGTCAGCACACACAGTACCGCCCTGCGTCCTCTGATAATTTGACGACAGGACAGTTGCGATTTGGTGAGTGGTGGACACGAAAGCAGGAATTTTTTCGGAACGTGTTGATCGTGTTTTTGTTGATCGTCGGTGTCGGTGGTATTGGTTTGGGTGTGTACACGATCGGGGAATATTTGTTTCGCGGACAGAAACAGGATCAGCAAGAAACACTACGGCTTTTCTCGGCTGCAGTACCATTCTCCAAATATCACGAGAGTCTTGCCCCGAGTGATCCACAATTCGGCGTGGCTGATGTGCTGCCAGCAACAGGGGATTTGTATGACTTTGTGGTGCGTGCGGTGAACCCAAACGCGGATTGGTATGCAACACTGACGTATACATTCGAGTACAACGACACCGAGACACCTGAGGCAACCGTTACGTTGCTACCGAATAAAGAGCAAATCGTGGCCGCGTTGGGTACAAAAACTTCTTTACGGCCATCAGGTGCTTTCTTGTCCGTGAAGAAGATCGCGTGGAGCCACATTTCACCGCGGACTGCGAAGGATCCCGTGACATTTGTGACCGAGCGGATGCTCTTTCCGGTTACACAGGTTATATATACAGCAGGAATGGTGGGTACAACCGTGGAAGATCAGATAGCGTCACCCACGATTGTTGCCAGCTCATCGACGGTGGGTGCTGCGGCAACCATTCGCTCCAATCGAGTAACCTTCTCAATGCAAAATGCAACTGCGTACAATTACTGGTCAGTCCCGGTGTACGTACTTTTTATGCAAAATGGTGCACTGCGTTCAATTGAGCGGACAGAAGTACGATCGTTCAAGTCCGGTGAGACACGAGCAGTTGAGGTGCGATCTCTCAAAGACAATCTGGGAGCGACAGACGTAGAAATTCTTCCGATCGTGAACGTGTTTGACGATTCGGCATACATGCCGCAATAGTAGAAGGATGGTGGAGCAATTGCTTGCGCGAATTCGAGCGTGGTTTGCGAGTACAGATTGGGTGCTCTTGTTGTCGATGCTTGTTCTGACCACGTTTGGATTATCAGTTATTTACGGAATTGATGTAGGTCGCGGCATTGGGAGTTCGGCCGCAGCAACGCAGCTGATCGCAGCGGGGATTGCTGTTGGCCTCTTCATCGCAGCCAGCAGACTACCGCCTGCGGCATGGAGGTCGTATAGTCTTGCAGCCTATTGTTTTGGTATTGTGCTTCTGGTTGGAGTATTGCTTTTTGGTCGCGTGATTAACGGTGCACGAAGTTGGTATTCAATTGCCGGGTTTTCGTTTCAGCCCGTAGAGCTCATGAAGGTTGCGATGGTACTTTTCATGGGGTATTTAATTGATCGAGGGGGTAGGAAGCTTTGTTAAACAATTGACCCGCCTTGTCAAACTGCTTGTGATTGAACAAGTA
>CAZVGV010000002.1:0-86318 GCA_964627055.1 uncultured Gammaproteobacteria bacterium
GTCCGAGCATCATGGAGGCGCTGACCACCCCCGCAACCTTCATCGAGAAGAACTGCGCGATGATGCCTCCAAGCACCGTGCTCACAGCAACCGCGAAGTACGCGCCGTTCCACTGCGTTGCCTGGAGCGCATCGGATGCCTTACCCTCCGGGTAGACGCCGAGACCTTCCAACTCACGACTCTTCGCCACCATCATGCCGTCCGTCGTGACATCAGTCATCGCGACAAACAGGTTGACGATGATGAGCGTGTAGAGCAGTGTTGTGATCGAACCGTCCCCGAAGAAGGATGCGACGAGCCAGGCGGTCGCCGAAAGGACGGAACCGAGGATGAGCCAGCCCTTGCGCCGGTACCCGAAAATCGGCAGGTTGTCGACGATGGGGCCTAGGAGCGCCTTCACAGTCCAGCCCAGGTTGGACATCATCATGAAGTGCCCAGCAGCCTGCTCATCGAGCCCCCCCGTCTTGAGCGCCTTGCTGACCGGAACCTTCGAAACACCCTCGTTGTGGTTGCCCATCTTCTGGACGAAGTAGACCAACCACATGAGGGCTCGAATGGCCCTTCCTTGCTTCACCGCGTCAGCTGCGGATGAAGCATCTCCTTGACCCGTAGACGCCATCGTACACCTCCCGTGTATTCGATTTCAGAGATCGACTCCAACAACCACGTCGAAGTCTGTGCGTAGACTACGGACTCAAGCACAAGATGTCAACCAATGTATTGTTACTTTTTCTTTTTGAATCGCACGGAGAACTTGGGCTCATACGTGTTCTCGTATTCGTCTTTGAGCTCCACCGTCTCCCCTTTTGTATACTGGGTAATCGCAATGTCTGTTAGCAGCTCTGCATCTGACTTTGTGTCGACCTTCAGCGATTCAATCTGCTCGAACTCTTTTCCAAAATCTTCTAGTGTTGTGTTCTCAATCTGTTTTTTCTTGATGCGGAGGTTCGCTATCTTTTCGCAAATATCCTCATATTCCTTATTCGCGTGCAGCGACTCTTTGTACATCGACATGAGCTCGCGTCGCTTCTTATTTGCTCCCTGCATTCGATCAAATACTTCTTGAAGTTGTGGCATAGTTTTTGCTCTCAGCGCCAATGAAATGTGGGCACGAGGAACTGCATTATACCTCCTCTTTACCATCATCTACAACACGGTTCGGAGAATTTTTTTTGGAACCGACTCTGGATTAAATAGTGGAACCTTGAGAGCATCCGACTTGGTCTGGCTGACACGCGGCGCAGATCCAAATCCATTTTGAGATCCATACCCACCAAGCAAAGGACGCCTACTGCGATCAGACGAAACATGTGATTCAGGCTGGTACGTAGCGTACACTTGCTTCGGCGCAGATTTGCTGTTATTCCCAAGCAAAAACAAAGTCCTACTAGTCTTATCAATCACGTACGTACCATCAGTAAGCGGAAACTGAGTTACTGACTTCACCCCTTGTTTGTTGGAAACGTGAAGCGTATTCCTCATAATATAAATCTCACGCTCGCCCTCGGTGATCGTCATCTGTCTGTCGATGGCAACAGGTTTTACAGTTGTAGCTGGATACTCTGCTCGTACAAATTTCCCATCGCGGACAACAAATCGAATTGTGCGAGGATCTGCAAGCAAACGTCCGTACTGAACTGCCGCTTCCCCACCAGGTACCAGGTATAACCCCTTCAACTCAGTCTCAATTGCTTTGAACAATGTACGGACTCTTGGCATCTCCTGCGCCGTGCTTGTTTGGCGATCTTCATTCGCCAAAACAAATGAATCCCGTAACTCTTGCGCTTTGTTCGCGGTGAGCCCATAGCGCAAATACCCAAAATCATCCAACATCTGAGACATTTTTTGCTTCAGATTTTCTGCAAGATGCGCCACGCCTTCTTCGGACACTGCATATTCTCGTCGACGCTGGATGACACTCTGGATCTCACGTAGTATTTCAAGTCCAGACAGCGCATCGGCGTGCTGATAGGTATTCCGCATTCGGTCATATACACCCAATTGTGCTGCCCTAAACCGATCTGCAAACCCCGATTGAGAAGCGTATATCGATGGTTCACCCGGAGCCGGCTCATCAGTGCAATCTTGTATTGCTCGCTGTACCTCCCCTTCCAGACGTTTGAACTCCAACAAATCTACATCACGCTTTTTTTCCCGTGCGAGGAACTCCTGCTGTGCACTGTATTCCTGTTGGAACGCTACAGTCGCACGATCAGCTTCTGGTTTGTTCTTGAAGTACACAATCTCTACACTTCGATCTCCCACTGTACCCTGCAGAGAATACCCATACCTCGAAGGTGCCAAACGAAGTGCTGGATATGCGTACACACCCCCTCCACGACGATCTTTCGTAAATGCAATAGGAGTAAGACCTAGTGATTCGATAGTCGGCATCACGCCAGTGTCAAAGGAAACATCAACGGTCTTCTTGTGTTCGAAACGATACGTAAATGTACGAAACACTTCATCGATTCGAGGTGTTTCGAGACTATCTTTCAATGCCTCGATCTGCTCAATTGGAGTAGGACTACGATAGCCTACAGCAAGCTCAATTGATACTGGGAATGCCGCTGATCCAATGATCCCATCAAATGTATCAATTGCGATCTTGTCGATATCACCCTGCATCACAGCCACAACCGCTACGGGAGTAGCAGTTCCTTCGCTGGCGAGCTGATATGTTACAGAACGCATGGCACCACCTGGAATCGACACTGTTAACGGACAGACCCTGTCAATCGCAGCTTCCATTTTTTTGTCACAAAAATCCTCCACACGCAGAAGGAGTTGCTCCTCAATAGCTCGAACTTCATGCAGTGATGTTGCTCCTCGAAGACGCGCACTATACCACTGCTCTAGGTCAGGCTCTGTGACTCTTCCATGCGACCGAACAGCCAGTTCATGAATTCGCTTCAAAGCATCACTATTTCTCGGCGCAAGAAATTCATTCGCACCGCGGCACAGTTCGACTGCCAGCTGCTTCGTAGCCTCTGGTCCGGTAGCACGCTCATACACCAGGCCAAGCTCATTGCGCGTACCAGGCGCATACACCACAATTTTAGCTTCAATTTCACCGAGTGCGTTAAGCAATAACCTACACTCTTTCCCATCCCCACGTTGAATGGATTGTGGAAGTACATCTACCAGTGTCTCTAACAAAATCGGATGCACGGTATCAATTACAGGCGTGCGTCTCCCCGGAACTTCCTGCGGCACTGATCCCACGATGAGAAAAGGCAACATTTCCAGAGAATACGCCGACGAATACGCAGAGATCTCTACTACCTGGTCACCCCCCAATCTTCGGTATACACCGCCACGCCCAGAACGCACTCGATCATCCAAATAATAAATCTGTGATGCATGTCCAGCGACAATCACGCGATTAATAGATTCATCGTCGGACGAAGTTCTTAGTGTCTGATATAACTTCCTCAAATCCAGATCTACATTCGCATACATGGCGTAATCGCCCAGTCGATAGGCAATATGCTTCAGTGCATCTGCCTTAAGACCATGGTCATAACACCAGCGATTGAAATGGTCTGTCGCCTCACGACCCAGTGGTGTCCTGTCGCAAGCAGATGCTTGAATGACCCCGTGATCTAATGCTTCCTCAAATAGATGCAGGCGCTGCAGATAGTCCGAGCCACCATTGTCGAATCGCTTTCGTCGTCGTATCCGTTCTCGATCCCGCTCTGTGTTTTCATTCAAATTTACAAATACATCTGACTCGCGATCAAATGCAGCAATCACAAGTGCTTGTTCTGTGCACCCAGATTTCTTTGCTTCAATAACCATGCGAGCCAATCCTGGTTCGAATCGCAAATCACTCATTTCCTTTCCTAAATCAGTGATCACCCCGTGTTCATCAAGCGCACCTAGCTGCTTCAACTCCTGCACAGCGTACTTGATTTTCTCCGGGTTCGGTTGTTCAAAAAATGGAAACGTCTCTGGCTCAAAACCCTGCCCCTTCAACTGTAATACAAGGTGCGTGAGATCAACACGATTGATTTCAGGTATTGGTTCAGAGGGCATCGACTCAAATGTCTTTGCGTCATACACTTCGAGATATCGCCCTGGCGCTGTTCTCCCAGCACGACCCATGCGCTGCACTCGCTGCGCCTTCGAAATGAATACGGTCCGTATTTCCTTGACACCAGTATCGGGGTTAAACTGCGAGATTCTCTGGCGACCTGTATCAATGACCGAACGCACACCAGGAACTGTTACCGATGTCTCGGCAGCATTGGTAGACAGAATGATGCGACGCAGCCCACCAGCACGGCTTCCTCGACGTACTTCTTGTCGCTCTTGGCGTTCAATCTGCCCGTGAAGCTGTTTGATTTCAAAATGCTGCGGTATTTGATTCTGAATCCGTCGGTGCACATCACGAATTTCATACACACCTGGGAGAAAAACAAGAATGTCTCCTTCAGGTAGCTGCTGTGCCTCTTCTACAATGCGCGTTGCTGTCGCAAAGAGGTACCCCTCACCATCGGGATTTTGATCGAGACGAAGGTCAGGATCAGCGTTCTCTACCGTGATCGGATGAGGTTTCCCCTCAACCGACATGAAGTCCTGATCATCAACGCCATAAAATTTTTGAAACTTCTCCTTGTTGAGTGTTGCGCTGGTCATCAACACCAACGGCGACTCACCACGCTCTTGCATGAGCTTGATGAGTCCGAAGGTGAGATCATATTCGATACTGCCCTCATGAATTTCATCAATGATAAGAGCACCAACATCTTTTTTTGTCAGTGTTCCTTGTTGCAAATATCGAATAAAGATTCCAGGAGTCACCACACGCACCGCACTCGATGCATGAAGACCACGAACCTCTGAGGTCGCAAAACCCACAGCGCCACCCATCGTCTTCTCACCCGCAACTGCTGCATGTGCAGTCGCAGCTTCCTCCGCTGCATCTTTCTTGGGCTCCATCGCAACCACCTTGTCAGGTAGTCCGAGTTCACGCAGTGCTTCTCGTACAGCACTGAAAGAGTAAACGGTTTTACCAGATCCAGTTTCACCCTGCAATAAAAAAATTCCTTTACGATCCACGCTACCAACTAATCCCTGTACAAGTTCAGGCAATCGATCACGAACTGGTAGGTCTTGCGACTCAATCGTTCGTCGCAATTCCTCCAAGTTAACACGCGATTCTTCGCGCCCAAAAGTGCGTGATTCACCGTGCTCCATTTCTGACGATCGTGGTTTGCGTGGGTCAAAGCTCATACTGTGACGGTACTTTGTTGTTCTACAAACCAAAGAATAGCGAGAATCGCCGGAAGCATAGGGCACGTACCAACCACTGTCACGTTTCGTTCACGTCCATTGTGCCCGTATACTTCAGTCAAAAACGTGTGTATCGGATCCTGCGACTCCAGAGCTCTCTGCCATATTGCGTGTATATCTAACACCAATGGAACATTCGTATCCTTTGCACGCACGTGCTCCAACGACCGCATTTCTTCTTCAGTCCATGCAGGCATCCTGACTACCGATGACGGGTGCACCCACTCTGCAGGATTATATCTATCGATCAACAACACTGCCTCATCCCGGTCTTGCGGCTTGTAGGCAAGCGCTCGCACACGCGGGTGCAATGTGTTGATCGCTGCGATGAGCGAATCTATGTCAGTTTCACCACGAAGCAATACTGCCTGATGCGACGTTGGTACAGCAAAAATCGGAAGTGTAACTTCCGTGTACTCCACAAGTGTCTGCGATATTGGAAAGATCTCTGGCATAACGCTACGTTTTGACGCAGCGTTTACTTGCTCTTTGCAGCTTTTGGCTTCTTCTTGTTCTTATTTTTCTCGCGCGCGTTGTTACCCTTGGCCATACTGATGGGTTATGTTTGGGAACAGTATACCACACGATGCGGACACAAATCATCTACACGCGATACTCATCACTTCAACCTATTTCTCCAACAACCGCATTGCCTCTGCTTGCGCCTTCTTGAACTGTTTGTCGACGGATACTACCGTATAATTGCGCGCCTCTGCCTCACGGGTGACGAAGGCGCTGTACTGCGCAACCATTTTTCCCACACGTTCGAAGGTTACACCTTTCTTATCCACCTGATGAAGCCAATCATTAGGGCCAGCGTGTACACGTACTTCCTGCACAAATTGATTTACGTCATACTTCACCAGGAAAACCGCGCGGATATGCTTCGTGCCAAACTTCTTTTGCAACTTCTCAACCGTCGCAGGATCAACATGGTATCCCTCAATGCAGTAGTCGACACCATCCTTGAGAGACGATTCGACCAGCATACTGATTGCCGCAAATGTCGCTCGTGCCTGCGCACGCAGCAACGACACTATTTTTGTTGTTGAAAGCTGTTCATAAAACTGCGCGTGCGAAAGCTTCCTCCGCGCCACCGAATATGGATGTGTTCGATTCCAGACGGTCTGTGACATGTATTCCCCCGCTATAACCTCCAGAGTATCAGTAGAAATCCACGATATGCGGTGCGCACGAGAGAATGCTCGAGCCAAAATCGTTTTGCCCACGCGTGGCGCGCCACCAATGAGGTAGACCATACCTATACTGTGAAGTCTCCGTCCTCAAAAATCACGCGTCCATCTACCGTAATCTTGGTAATATCAACAAAGATATCAATGTGATACCGCCCCTTCTTGCGATGCATACCTTCCTTTTTGTAGATGGTGTGCTTTGCACCCAGTGACAAGTGTAACCCCTTCTGACGCTCGAAGGCGGTGATGTCGCTCACCATCGCATGTTTGCCCATGCCGCGAGAAAGGCCAAGACCGAACTCACGTACATACACCTCTTCATCAGACTTAATGAGCTCGAGAATGTGTTGGAATTCCGCTGGAGCATCCGGTGCTGTCATGATGCCGTCTGTAACCTGCACCAAAAACGGTTCCACAATGCGCACGCGATGGTCATCTCCTGCATACCCGAAGATGCGCGCAGACCCATTCACCTTCGTGAGATCCTTTGGCTCACTGAACACTTCACCGATCGGGAACGTGCCGCCCTTGTTCTTCATCTTGGTGTAGTCGCCGATGTTGAGCTTACTATCTTCCATTGGGCTCTTGTACTCGAGTCTCGTGCCATCACACTCCACCACGATCTCTTGCGCTGCATCAAGAATTGCCTTCAGTGCATGACCGCGACGATGGTAGTAATCCTTATCATACGAGAGCGCCTCAATATATCGCGCCCACTGCTCCTCAGGAATGCGGCCGAGATGCACATGCTCGATATTTTTGAGTCCACGCGCGAAGAGCTCAATACGCAATCGGAATTCGTTGAGTCTGAAATTAGTAGATTGCACCAGCACAATCAAATCACCAGGTGTGCAGTCGTTAAACATTGCACGAACCTGCTCCGGCGTCACCGTCGCAAAGTCAACAAATGTAGCATTCGGTGCAGCAGCACGATACGCTTCTACCAAGATCTGTGCGAGTCCCGCAGTCGTGTCATAAATGACAAGGATCTTCTCTGCTGGTTGCATGAGCAACGCATCACGAAGAATATCGGATAAATGTTTGGTTGCTGATGCGACGTTAGTTTCTTGCATGCTCATACACTAGCCTTTTGATATTTTCATGCCCTCGAACGCACGCAACACCTCAAGCGGCACAGCAAACACTACAGTGTTACTCTTGTCCGAGCTGATGTCATTAATGGAGTTGAGCGTACGGAGATGGAGCGCACCTGGCGAACCTGCGAGCATCGCAGCTGCACGACTGAGGTTCTCAGCTGCCAACACTTCACCGCTGCTTTCAATAATCACAGCGCGCTTCTGACGCTCAGCCTCAGCTTGCTTTGCGATGACACGCTGCATTTCCTCGGGCAACAAAATATCCTTGAGTTCCACACTACCTACCTCAATTCCCCAGCTTGTAGCAGTTGCGTACACATGTGCCTTAATACGCTCTGCTGCGGTCTCACGCTTTGCGAGCAACTCATCGAGCTCCAGCTCACCAATGACATTGCGCATCGTCGTTTGCGCAAGCTGCATCATTGCGTTCCAGAAATTCTCTACCTCAAGCACGGCCTTGCTCGCGTCATTAAGCCGATAATAAATCACTGCATTGACCTTCGCAGAAACATTGTCCTTCGTAATAGCATCCTGATACGGCACATCCACAGCCTTCACACGCATGTCTACCTTGCGCATGGACTGAAAAATTGGCAACACAATACGCCACCCTGGATTTACGACACGCGTAAATCGACCCATGGTGAATTTCACACCACGCTCATACTGATCAACCTGACGGATACTCACCAGCAAGATAAAAGCGATTGCTCCAAATACGATCCATTCCATAGCGATTACAGTACAGTTGTTTAAGATTTTTTAGTTCGTTTTGCAAGAATACCACGCACCGATGGACTGATTACCTTATCAGTTCGATGAATACACCCAATCCAGCAACACGGCCTGCGCTTCCCTGCACTGAGATCTTGAACCAACCGTGTGACGTGCTCTTGTCTGGTTTCGGCTTTCTTCACAGAGATTACCCAACAAATCCACTCGTTTTGTGCCAAGGGTGTGAGCGTCGCCCACGCAGCCTCAGCACGCTCATGTATCTTCAATGCCTCGCGCATATCACCAGGCAGTGTGTGAACGATTTTTGCCATAGACATTCGTACCAACAGAATACCCTATCCCCAGATTTTTTCATACTGACAGTGCACGGCATAAAAAATGAACACCCGCGCGTAGTGTACGCTACGCGCGGGGTCAGTTGGTCATGCGCCAGGGTGGTCCCAGTCGAAGAAGACGATGTTCTCACGAGCAGACACGTCTCCCCGCAATTCGCCGATGTCCTTCCCGGGGTACAGCGAGTGGATCACCGCAACCGGGTTACCCGATTCGATCTTGAGCTCGTAGACGAACGTGATCGTGTTCGTCAGCGGTGCGCGCAGCGCATCGTACTCGGGCCGAACTCGAAACCCCTGTGCACGATCGTTGATCCTGAAGTATTCAAGTTGCTCGCTGCTGAAGTCACCACGAGGCGCCGTGCTCGCCCACCCGACAGGGTCGGGGCACACGATCATCGCGCTGAAGGTTGCGCCGCTCCCGTCGATCGCTTCTTCTCTCAAGCACCGCTGCACCTCGCCGACGAACCGTTCCAAGATCGTCGTGTCTTGGAAAAGCTGCGTCGCCGAGCGCCAATGCCTGAACATTCCAGCCTTCGGAATCTTGTTACGGCGAAAGCACCGGTTCGCCAAGCGATTCTCCGTGGCGTTCCGCATAATAATGACCAACGTCTCGACGGAATTCATCGCATGCGTCATGTACATTGTTGCCCCCTCCTATCTCTCCATGGACATCGGACATTCAAACGCACGTCTGAATGTGAGATTCATAGCACAAATCTGCTCTTCTGTCAAAGCATATTGATTCAAAAATCAAAAACACCCGGCTGTTGCCGGATGTTTTTGGATGGCTCCGAGGGCGGGGCTCGAACCCGCGACCAATTGGTTAACAGCCAACTGCTCTACCACTGAGCTACCTCGGAATTCTGGGGGACGGGACCAGTGTACCCGATCCCCCACGCTACTGTCAATTACTCTTTTGTCTCTTCTAGTTCTGCTGCACCTGACAACATCCCCATGAAAATAGGTAACATTTCATAGACGGTCTTGAACGCTGCAGGACGCTCCACACGAATACCCGTATTGAGCTTCGTGAATGTCAGCTTCATAGGCTGAACTGCGCGCAAATCCTTGCCCATGTAGCTTGTTACTGGCTGTATTACGAGTGCGTCTGCAACACCGGTTCGCTGATTGACCTGTACAATGAACTCCGTCTTTTCCTGTCCCTTATCTACCTGAGCCGTTGCTGCTTCGCCATCCTGCTCCATGGATTTGATCACCTCGTCTGCACCCTTGGAACCATCCTCACCCACTTCCTTCACCAGATCTGCACGATACGTTCGCAGCTGTTCAACACCTTTCGTGTCACCTGCCTTCGTAGTAGCTACAATCGCTGCGTCAACATCACGAAGATACTGCTGCACAAAACTCTTTACAACATCGCGCACCAACGCTTCAGTCTGCTGCTCTGTGATCCCAGGTCGTTCCTCAAGGCGATACGCATTCTCACTCACCTTCGTGCTTGTCATCACATCATGACGACGAAGTACGTCGCCCATGATCTTTCCATACACAGCAGAGTCTGTGACGATGAACCGGGTAGGCTGAGCCTCAATCATCTTGAGAATTCCTTCATTCTCCGAACCTGCAACAGCACCTAGTCCAGCTCCAAAGTCATTCAGCGCCTGCTGTACATTAATGTTGATCCAGGTACCCAGCACTGGCGAAAGGTTAACAGGCAACCCCTGCTTCACATCGAACTTGGCCAACTGCAAAAAGATATCATTACCGAACGATCGAGTCATCATCTGGAATCCAAGCTCCTTGCCCGTGATATCGAAGTCAAGACTGCTTTGCGTCGTGGTTGGTCCCGTCATTGCAAAGACGCCAGACACCCGAACCTGTACTCCATCGTACAATCCTCCATTTGCTTCTGAGATCGGTGCCAAACCATCTGGTTGTGTTGTAGGGCGATCATCAACCGCTTCAAACGTTTCTTTTGCTGCTGTGAACTCAAATGCACCATCCTTTGACGCGATCAATCGTTCGATTCCTTGAATCACTGCCTCTTTCGGATCACTACTTACAGCCACTGCGCCATCGGTTGCTCGATTGGTCCACCAATAGGCAAAACCAATCGCAATTGAAGCTACAACCACAAGTGAAATCAATGGCACTAGCATCTTGCTTGCCAACGAACGTTCTGCTGCTGGCGGCATGGACATGGTGTCATGCTCCGGCACAGGGGTCTGAGACATTGGGGTGTCCATAGACAATGTACGAGATTAGTAGTCTTTTAGCTTATCAATGATTGGCATGGATTGGATCTTCTCCAACGCCTTGGCTTCGATCTGACGGATACGCTCACGAGTAACATCAAATTCCTTACCCACCTCTTCGAGTGTATGGGCGATGCCATCTGAGAGACCGAATCGCATCTCGAGAATCTTCTGCTCACGTGGCGAAAGCTCCTTGATCGCCTGGAGGACATAGTCCTTCAGGAGCATGAGTCCAGCCACGCGGTCTGGTGCCGGGTTCTTCACATCTTCAATGAAGTCCTGGAGACTCGAGTCGTCATCATCCTCACCTACCGATACTTCCAGTGACACAGTGTCCTGTGAAATCTTGATGATGTGTCGGACCTTACGCACATCTTCGCCCATTTCTGCAGCCACTTCTTCTGGTGTTGGATCACGTCCCAAATCCTGCAGGAGCTGACGCTGGATCTGCTGGAACTTGTTGATGGTCTCCACCATGTGCACTGGAATACGAATGGTACGAGACTGATCGGCAAGTGCACGCGTGATTGCCTGACGAATCCACCACGTTGCGTACGTGGAGAACTTGAATCCCTTGCGATGTTCGAACTTCTTCACCGCACGGAAAAGACCGATATTTCCTTCCTGAATGAGATCCAAGAGCGTGAGATTTTTACCAACGAATTTCTTCGCGATCGATACTACAAGACGAAGGTTCGCTACGATCAATGCTTTTTCTGCCTCACGATCATTGCGCTCCTTACGCTTGGCAAGTGCCACTTCGTCCTCGGCGTTCAACAATGGGATCTTACCGATCTCACGCAAGTACATCTGAATAGAGTCTGCGGAGATATCCGAAAAATCGAACTCACGAGTAAGTCGTGTGATCTCATCGATCTTGCTCTCACTCTTGCTCTTCGTTGGTTCCTCTGGCTCCTCCTCTTCGCTGTATGAATTATCTTCATCAGCATCGGTGCGAACCACACGAACAGGAGCTGCCTTTTTCTTGGGCTCCTTCCCCTTTGCAGGTGTACGATTGCCCAGCAATGATGTGCGAGACACACTCAATAATCCATCCTGGGTCTCAATTACTGACAACCCCTGACGCTCGAGCTCGGTAATGAATCCTTCGTAGTGTTCAACGTAATCTTCAAGACACGGGAACGCGTGCAAAACTTCGGTCTCAGTGATGAACCCGCGAACACGAGCCTTACGAAGCAACAAGTCAATCGTCTCCCGTGATGGAGGCATCGTTGTCGGTTCTTTGCGTGTCGCAGCTGTTCGTTCTTCCACGACCACGCGAGACTTGCTCGCGGTCTTGGATGCACCTACTCCTTTGCGTGGAGGGGTGACTGACTTCGGTGATCGGCGTGCGTGGGTTCTTGTGCGCGCAGCCTGTGTCTTGACGGACGTCACACGCTTCGTTTTGGAAGCTTGTGTAGGTTTTTTCTTCTGAATTGTAGTTCGAGCGACCTTCTTTTTCATAGGTTGGTAACCTGGTGAAATTCCTGACTCAATTGTGCAACCAACGCGGCGTCTCCTTGCTCCTGTGCGCGCTGGATCTCTGAACCTAATCGCGCACGCTCTGCCGCACGCCATTCTTGGTGCAGTCGCTCCACAGCAGCGTCATACTCCTCCCCGAGCTCTCGTGCAGAAAAAGCAAACAACTTCTCCTCAGAGAGAAGCTGCAGTACGTCTATACGATGGGCTGTAACGCTGTCATGTCGATCATGAGTATACCCACCGGCAATGGCATTGTAAAGGGCACGATCTTCCTCGCCAAAAAACCAGCGCGCATCCAGTGGCACACGCGAATGCAAGGCTGGTGTGTGTACTAACAAACACAGCACATACTCTGATAGAAGTGCGTACCTCGTACGAGGCTGAGCTGGTGCAACCGTGACCTGCACAGGTGCAGATGGTGCACGTGCAGCAGATGGGTGAGCTGTTGCTTGAAGTTGCTTGACCTTGTTTGCAATCGCATCACCACTCACCCCAAGGGCTGTTGCAATTCGCTGTGACCAGAAGTCGTACACAATCGGATCCCGTACACGTGCTAATTCGCGTGCCAGTAATTCACCTGCGTCGCGCAATTGATTCGGATCCTTACGCACCGCGGGTGTCACATAGCGATCAATATAATATGCGAACACGGGCTGCGAATCTGCAACAGCTTGTTCCCAGACCTTCGGATCCTTCTTGATGCACTCATCTGGATCCTTGCCTGCGCCCTCGGGAATACGAATTACACGCACATCCAACCCTGCTTCAATCGCGATATCAATACCACGCTTCGCGGCTCGCTCGCCTGCTGCGTCTGCATCAAACGCCATTCGCACTTGCGGAGCGAACCGCTTGAGCATTGCCACGTGCGCTGCGGTTAATGCAGTGCCTGATGCTGCAACGACGTTTCGCATTCCTGCTTGATGGCAGCTAATCACGTCCATTTGCCCCTCTACCACAACAAAGAACCCAGCTTCTTTTGCTGCCTGCTTTGCCAAATTTAATGCGTATACAATATGCCCCTTGTCGAAGAGAACTGTTTCTGGAGTATTGAGATACTTCCCCACACCCTCTTGCTCCTGCAAAAGACGTCCAGTGAACCCAACAATACCTCCTTGCATGTCCCAAATTGGAAACAGGACGCGACCACGAAACACATCATAGTACCGCCCAGATTCCGTATGTTTCTTCGTCACACCGGCTGCTACGCATTCCTCAAGCGTGTACCCACGCTTCTTCGTGAGAAAATCCGTGAGTGTAGTCCAAACCGAGCCGTCTGGAATGTACCCAAGATGAAACTGCGCCGCAGTCTCTGGCGTAACACCACGTCGTTCAATATAAGCACGCGCTGGCTGCGCTGCCTTGGATTCATGTAGCACCTTCTCGAAGAAATGCTGTGACAATGTCAGGATCTCACGCAACCGAGATCGCTCATCACGATCCCCACCACGCTCTACTCCAGATTGCTTGGTGAGCGTCACACCTGCTCGTTCTGCTAGTACCCGCAATGCTTCACCGAAGGACATGCTCTCAGCCTCCTGCAAAAATGAAAAAATATCGCCCCCCTTGCCACACCCGAAACAGTGCCAAATCTGCTTCTCGCGATGCGCCATAAATGATGGCGACTTCTCACGATGAAACGGGCATACACCCTTCCAATTGGCGCCTGCAGGCTTGAGCGGAACGTACTCACTGATCAAGGTAACCACGTCGATGCGGTCTTTGATAAGCTGTACATCATCCATATGCACCCACCCTACGCTACCGGGGCGCGTGACGCAAGAACACCTCAGTTCCGGAAATCACCGCCACAGGAATAAAGCACAAATTCAGGCCAGGAATGAGCAGAAATGCCGCCAGCCCAACACCATACGCAGCCAAAGGTAACGCATGTCTGCGCATAAACGTTAGCTTCTGCACAAACGTGTATTCATGTCGTTCCATGGGATACTCCAGGAACTCATACACAAGAAAGAAAAGGGATACAATACCATTAAGAAGTACAAAAAGCAGCCCACCACTCCACCACGACGCAACAAAGAGTACGAGCATAATAAGTCCAAAGATCACAAGCCTGAGTATCTCCGTACGAATCGCATATAGATACACACGCAAGAACAACCGTACTCGTCCTGTGCGATTACGCCGGTTTCGACGCTCCTCAGCAGTGTACCCTTCAGGGGTGTCGTCAGGCCGAAAATACTGTTCAGCACGATCAGACAATGCTTCATTAAATGGCGCAGAGATAATGGCCAAGAGTACGACAAACAAATATACAAAACTCACAACGAGCATGATCGTAAGCACTGCAGCAGCAAGCACAGCCCACACACCACTAAGCTGTATCACGTCATGCACAAGTTGGCTGATCTCAGAGATGCCAAACCGAAGTGAGAGCGCTATCACGATCAATGTGAGAACCCAGGGCACGGCCGCAACACGACGCAACGAAGATTCCCGAAATAGCGGTGTGAGCGCACGAAATGGTGCCGTAACGTACCACAACAGCATACCAATAGCATTTACTCCCTAAATACCGATCTTATCTCGCAAGGACTGCTTGGGCTGCAATAACTGTGACGGTGCTTCTGAGGTCGTAGAAATATGAAGTGACGCCTTCGTACTTGTTTGTGATTCACTCAGAATACGATCACGCTCTGCATCAAGGAGCGGTCCAACATATTCACCACTATGCGCTGCAGTGCCCTCATACGAGGCATGCTTCTGATCAATATGCATGTCCACAACAAGTCCTCCATTCTCTTGCGTCTCTACATAGGCATGGAACCGTGGGTAGAATCCGGTTCCCAAACGACGAATAAAACTAACCTTACCCGTGTTAGGATCAACAAATTCGTGATACCCAACGCGCGTCAACGCCTGTTTACTGGTGAGACGGAGCTCTGCTGGAATAGTGAACTGCATAAAGGGTAGCAATACCGATGCCAAGCATCGTGAAATTAATAAATGCTGACAGCATGCAGTATGTGCACACCGCCTTCAACACCCCGAGCATGAGATACACGAAGTATGCGGAAGCCATTGCTCCAAGAAGCGTAGAGGACGCAACGACGGTGGTCACCCATCGCATCTTCGACTCCCGAGCAACGAACCAACCCACGAGAAGAAAAAGATACCAGCAGGCGCCGATGAATGCGACCGGAATACCAGCAATTTCTGCGTATGAACTTCGTGTTACCACATCACAGCCCTGACCAATTCCACAAGGCACCGGACCACCTGCAAGATACTTTGAGGCAAGATACGATGCATCTGCCAATCCCACAGCAGCTAGGGCCATCGCAAGCGTACTCAGGTGTCTACTTCGTTGGTGTTGAGGAGCTTGTGGTTGTGAGGAGTCCGTCGATGAGTGATCGGAGTGAAGCATAGTTACTTGGAAGTGATGCTACTGAACCGTTAATGAAGAAGGTTGGTGTCCCACTCACCCCCGCGCGATTGCTCATAGCCATATCACGCGTGACACGTGCTGCCACGTCATCTGCTACGATATCCTTTCTAAACCGCCCTTCATCCATTCCCAGTTCCTTCGCAAACGCTGCAAATCGGTCGGTCGCTTGTTCCACAGACAACGCAGTCCAACTTGCTTGTGTTGTAAAGATCCTGTCTTGCATTTCCCAGAATTTCCCCTGCTTGTGAGCTGCCTCCGTTGCGCGCGATGCAAGATCTGCAAGTGGATGGATTTCGTACAACGGGTGATGCCGATACACAAATCGAATCTTGTCAGCATGTGTCACGCGCAACTGCTTGAATGCTGGATGATAATTGGCGCACGCTGGGCACTGCAGATCGCTGTACTCAACGATGGTTACCGCCGCATTCTCTGGACCCCAGCTATGGTCCATTGATTCAACAGCACTCATATCTCGCTGCCCTTGCGGTGTATCAGGAGTGCGACTTCCAAGCCATACCATGAATCCAACAACCACAATTGCGCCACCTAGCAACCACGCGAGTTGTTCACCCATTGATGTTTTTTGCATACGCCAAAAAATACTACGTATCTATAGTAGCACTCTTTGTGGTCTTACTGCCACCGCTTGAGTGTGGGAATCATCTGATTGGCAAGCTCCTTGGCCTTTGCCTCAGGAAATTGCAGAACACGTACCATGTGCGACATAGACTTCTCAATCATCCCAGCAAGGGTAAGTTCAGGTTCTACAAATACACCCTTCTCCCAACAAAATCGACAATACTCATGGTTCTCACTTCCATCAACGTTCGTTCCGAAGAACCCTGGGTCCATTGGCAGGCTGCAACTCTGACATCGAATAGACTCTTGTGCCATAGCTTATAGAAAATAGTGATTCAACAGCATTGCCGTCTCTGGATGAAACGGTTCGCCTGCAGCCAACATCTCACGGATCGTCGCTGGGGAGAAATATTGCACATATTGTACCTCAAGCGGGTCGCACACAAATACACCTTCGTACACCGCCTTGAATGTACCGAGAAATTTGTGGTGGCCAGTTCCTTCCTTAATAAAAGGCGTAACGCCACACGCATCTAACGGTATTGTCACACCAATCTCTTCTTGCATTTCACGTCGCGCAGCTTCTTCATAGGATTCACCTGCACCAACGTGACCCGCTGCAGTCGACGTCCAGTGATCAGGACAGTAGCTCACCTCTTTGCCACGCCGCGCGAGTGCAATAGCGCCTTCGCGATCGAACAAGAACACATGTGCAATACGATGGCGCAACTTCTGCGCATAAATTTCAGTACGTGCCGCTGCGCCAATGACTTCATCTTGCTCGTTCACGTAATCAATCAGTTCTTCACTCATACTTCTTGTGTTGAGGAGACATCTGCATTCGCCAATTGACCGCACGCTGCATCAATATCGTCACCCATCGTCTTGCGAACCGTCACTTCAACACCTGCATCCTCAAGAATCTGAGTGAACTGCTGAATATGCGGCGCTGTTGATCTGGTAAACGCGATTTGCGCAACAGGGTTCCATGGGATCACATTCACCTTGCTCACTCCGGTGGTACGGATATACTGCGCAAGTTCTCGTGCTGTTTCTGGTGTGTCATTCACACCTTCAAGTAACACATACTCATAGGTTACGTGATGACGTCGTGTGCCATGGTGCTTCTGGTATCGATGTGACCAGGCGGCCAATTTCTTCAGGAAGTCTGGCACGGTCGTAGGCACGATCTCCTCTCGGCGCTGCTGATTCGCACTGTGCAAGGAGATCGCAATGCGCACCGGTGGCCATTCAGGATCATCAATAAGCCGTTCAAGCTGTGCGAGAACTCCCACGCTCGAAACCGTGATATGTGTCGGACCAATATCGGTTTCGCGTAACCACAGCGTAATCGCACTCTTTACCGATTCGTAGTTCGCCAGCGGCTCACCCATCCCCATGAACACTACGTTACTGATACGCTGCGGTAGTGCTGGCTTGTCCGCGAGGAACTTGCGCCAGAATCGCATCTGATCGACAATTTCATCCGCAAGCAAGCTGCGCTTGAGTCCCATCTTGCCCGTGGCGCAGAAGGTGCACCGCATCGCACAACCAATCTGTGACGAAACACAAATCGTCCACTGATCACGCGCGTTCTCCATGAGCACCGTCTCGAATGGTTTGTCATCTGCTCCTACAAGAACTGCCTTGTATGTGTCACCACGCTTGCTCTTATAGATATGCAATGGGCGCACACTCCACCATGGCATTTCACGAACGAGTGTCTCGCGCACATCCTTGGGGAGCGCCGTTACATCAGCCCAACTCTTCATGCTCGATGTAAACAACGCTTTCTCACACTGCGAAAACCGGTACGCAGGTGCGTCCGGAAACAGTCGATCCCAAATCTGACGACGCGACTCTACCATACGGGATTACTCACCAATTTTCACAAGCTCAAGATCAAAAATCAAATCCTTACCTGCAAGATGATGATTCGCATCAATCGTAACCATGTCATCAGTCACATCCTTCACAGTGACACGCAACATTCCACCTTCAGGATGCGAGAGTTGGAACTGATGCCCCACAGCAACGTCCGCTGGGAACTGTGCCTTGGGCAATGTAGCAATCATATCCTCGCGCGCTTCGCCATATGCTTCTGCTGCTGGAATGCGTACTTCGCGCTTCTCACCCACTTCCATGCTTGTAATCGCATTTTCAAATCCTGGAATAACCTGACCCGATCCAATGGTGAATGTAAGTGGATCGCGTTCGCGTGATGAGTCGAAAACTGTACCGTCATCGAGGCGGCCGGTGTAGTGCACATGCACCATGTTCCCTGCTGCTGGTTTTGCCATATACCAAGGTATCTAAGAAATAAGGGCCACCCTACCGCGTCTGACGCGAGGTGGCAAGTTGCTAGGTTGCCATCCAAATGCTACCATGCGTCGCATCCTATGGCTACTTCCGTGCATTCCATCGCCATTATCGGCGCAGGCGCAGCTGGCATGATGGCAGCTGCGACAATTCTCGAGACCCAGCCCGACTGTGTGGTCCATCTTTTCGACAAAAACCCTGAGCTCGGTCGCAAAGTGATTATCAGCGGCGGCGGTCGATGCAATGTCACGACTGGCATCACAGACCGTAAGGTGTTGATGACAAAGTACACGCGCGGTGCAGCATTCCTGTCTCCCGCCCTCACAGCATTTGCTCCGGCACGCGTACGCTCGTGGTTTGAGTCACACGGCGTACCACTCAAGTGCGAAGAAGATTTGCGCGTGTTCCCCGTAAGTGATGATGGACACGATGTGGTTGTAGCATTTGAACGCGTATTCGCAGCACATGATGTGCGTGTGCATCTCAAAGATAGTGTGCAATCAATCTCGCGCGTTGACGACCAGTTCATGGTGCATGCAAGCTCAGGTGAGTACGCGTGTGATGCGGTGATCGTTACCACGGGCGGCAATGCGTATCGTCACACAGGTTCTACTGGCGATGGCTACGATTTCGCGCGCGCATTTGGACATACAATTACACCACTTGGGCCATCTCTCAACAGCTTCGAGGTTGCGCAGCAATGGTGCAAAGACATCACGGGGCTCAGCATGCCTGACGCGCTCTGGACTGTGACCGTCGATGGCGTGCGCCATCGCGTGCATGGCCCGATGCTGTTCACACACTTTGGCGTTTCGGGCCCAAGTACCTTTGCACTTTCTTCGCGCATCGCTTTCGCGACTATCACCAAACAACAACCACTCGATGTCTCCTGGTCACCCATGGCTGATCGTGATTTTCAGAAGTGGGACCAGATCCTGCTCGATGCTATCCAAGAGAATGGACGTCGCCACGTTCTAACCTTCCTTGCCACCGAACTACCTCGTCGTCTTGCAGCAACACTTGTCACGCTCGCCGCTCTTCACGAAGAGACGACGCTCGCGATGCTTACAAAAGAAAAGCGCCAGCGACTGGTACACCTGCTTTCTGGTGACCTAAAAATTACGTTTCTCTCTCGCCGGGCCGGCGACGAATTCGTCACGGCAGGTGGTGTAGTCCTGGACGAAGTGGATCCAGCAACCATGCAATCCCGACTCCAAGCTGGTCTGTACTTCGCAGGTGAAGTGCTTGATGTTGACGGTGTTACAGGCGGATTCAACCTCCAAGCATCCTGGGCCACAGGAAGACTTGCCGGGGCAAGTGCTGCACATGGGCACGCGCAATAGATTATCGACGCTCTCTCGGAGAAGTCTTTGGGGCAGCCGCCTTTGCTGCACGTAACTGTGCTTGAATTTCGGTGAAATGCTGCACGTGATTACGGATGCCGTACGCACGGGTCACGAGCTTGATTCGGTTTGGCTGCAGATTCACAAGCTCAATAGCTGCAATAACTTCTTCAGGATTGAACGTTTTTCCATCAATATCCTGAACGCCGATTTCTCGGATCACCCGATATAATGCGCTATATGTAGCAGTCGCTTCGATCTTCCTACTCCACTGCTGCGCACGATCGGGCTCAACATCCACCACCACCGCGCGATCGCCCGTATCAACACTGCTACGACGATTCGGTTCATCACGACGTTGTTCTGGTGCATTGCCACGCTTCAAGAATCTACCAAACACTGCCGTGGCATCATCATTCTTTGCTCCTGGTTTTCCAGAAATGCCACACGCATGTGCGTCTTGTGCGAGTCTACGTGCAACAGATGCTGGAGATTCGTTTGTACGCTGTTGCGACTTCTGCGCAATGGTATCTTCAGTAAAGTTATCAGACACACCATCAGTCACAAGCAAGAATCCTTGCATCCCTTCAAGGGATACTGTCTTGATAACCGGCGTCGTATCTAGTGACTGACCAGCCATCTCCGTTGTAACATTTCGCTGCTTATAGAGATTCCGATCTTCTTCTGACAACGTGCTCGGATCAGTGACATTACTGAACATTCGCTGCACCTCCATTGCATCATCATCTGTACGAATACGTCCCTCAGATCGCAACACGGATTGGAGCAGACTATCATCCACGGTCTGGGGCTCTAGCGAACCATCCTCATGTTGGAGATACGCTCGACTGTCACCAATATGACCGATGACGACACACGGCGCTTCATGTGGAGGACGACATACTCGAAGTACGACGACCGTTGTGAGATTCTTCGAGAGATTTGGTGCATCCTTCTGCACCCATCCATTGACAATTGCGTCTCGATAAATACGCGCATTTGCTTCTGCGATAGCTGTTATCACCAATCGTTCCGTCTCTTCAACTGAGATGGTTACAGGATGCTTGGCAAGCACTTCCTTGACTGCATCACGTCCGATCTTTGCCGCTCTATCACCTCGTGGCGATGTGGACATGCCATCAAATACTGCATAACTCTCAACGTCGTTCAAACAAAAAAACGCATCTTCGTATGGATGCTTTGTTCCTGCAGTGCTTTCTGCCCCCGCCTCTGTGTAGCCGCTTGTTTCACGTCGCTCTCGCTCCTCTGCTGTTCGCAAGAACTCTGAACCAGCTACACGACGCAATAAATTTTTGATCATAGAGACCGATCAATTGTCAGCTAGTATAGCATAAGCCGCATCAGATACACGAACACCGCTGCACAGTATGCACAGCGGTGTTCAAGATGGCATCAGAGGGCGTTGAACTCGAGGTACCCGTGACCCGGCGTTCTCAGCGCCGAAACGATCGAGACGGGACGGATGATCTCCGTGCCTTGGTAGATGAGCGAGACTGCGTTGATCTGGACATCTTCGCCGTAGTTGTACGCTGCGGCGAATGTGGCCGCGGTGATCACGCCTTGCTGCACACCTGAGTTGACCATGACCAGCGCCTCAAGCGGCGAGAGCACGACCCTACGGACGTTCTCGAGCGTATGGTACAGACTCACGTGCGGTATGAACAGATGCGTCGTCACGTCCTGAACGAAGTCGGGGTCCGTGACCGAGGTGTGTGCAGGTCGGCGCTCCCAACGGTGTCCACTCAGATCGGTGAGGAACAGCCGCCATCCTACATGTACACCATCACGTACATCCTGAACCCGCTCGCCCTTGCACCCCAGGATCTCCCACCAGTTCTCATTGATCCACAACATGCGATTGCTCGCCATGATGTCACCTCCGAAGTCAATCTGCAACGCGTTATGCGTGCAGGGAATGATCCTACACGCGTTTTGCAAAGATGTCAATTACACGGACAACAAGTACGCAGTGATCATGATGGCCACGAGCTGGTACGAGGTCATAACAAATATCTGCTTGATCCAATAGACGCGCTTGGTATTACCCCAGACCACCGAGGCAATCTGTGTTGGAGCAATAAATCCAAGCCATACCCAGCCCGCTACTCCGTACGCATGGAACCCTACTTGCGCCATCATGAGATACTTAACAAACATGGCCAACACAAACGTAGATAACAATGTGATGAGCAATTGCACGCCATAAAATGGCGCCATATCCTTTTGCATCTTCTGCAGTGCCTCCTTGGAGAGATGTGTAACTTCCATGATTTGCATCCACCACTTACCGAAGAGCAGCGGTGAATACCAAAGCGCACCCAAAACAAACTGTGCGAGAGCAGCAAGCACAATCATGGCGTAGTTCAATTCCATAGGATGATAAAAAAATGGGCGGAGGATGCGAGATTCGAACTCGCGATGACCTTTCGGTCAAACCAACTTTCCAGGCTGGCGCCATAGACCACTAGGCGAATCCTCCAGCGTTTTATGATTTTGTAGCTTCTTTCTTATACCAGAAGATCATGACGAAGACAAGTGCGGCAATACACCCATATTGCGCCGGTGTAAATCCGCCATATCGTACATCTGCTCCTGGCACATCAGTAGCCCGCAAAAAATCCAGGAAGAACCTCGCCACAGCGTACAGTGCCACCACCACGAGCATGTGACGTCCACGCAGCCAACCACGCCAGCGCAACACGAGCACCACCACAGCGATCCCAGCTGCAACGATGGCATCGTAAAGACCAAGATCATGTCTTCCCCACCCTGCCTCACCCCATGCGCCAGGCTCACGCACGGCAAGCGCAAAATGCGTTAGTGTCCCTGGATGGTCATGAATCAAGAAGCATCCTATACGCCCAACCATCCAGCCCACCGGCAGTGCGAGCGCTCCAGCTTCTGCAAATGCATGCACGTCCACCTTCGCTCGACGCAACCTCCACACCCCGTACCCTGCTGCCGCGACAAATCCACCCAACGACGACATACCGCCGTGCCACACACGCAATACCTCTACCGGATCAACAAGATACGTACCAGGTTCGTAAAAAAAGACATGACCAAGTCGCGCACCCAAGAATCCCGCCACAATAATTGCAATTGCGTGGTCGACCCAATGTGCCGCACCTTTGCCAGCGCGTGTTGCTTGCACATGCATGAGTCCCAATGCCACAAGAACCCCTAAGGCCACGAACATCCCCCACACGTGTAGCGTTACTGGCCCAAGAGATACACTATACCATGCGAAGTATGGAATCATACACGTGGAGTTTTCTTTTTCTTCGGTTGTTTGCCAACAATTGCCATAATGGCATCGATACTATCAACAACAGTGATCAACTTCAGATCCGCAGGCGAAATTGTATGATACGTATCTGCAAGTGACTCGCGCAAAAACTGCACCATCGGTCCCCAGTACTTCGTATCAAAGAGCACAATAGGAACACGCGCCATCTTGTTATTCTGCTGGAGCGTAAGCAACTCAAAAAGTTCATGGAGCGTACCCAGAGATCCTGGGAAGAATACAAAGGCTTGGCTTGGCGCAGTGAGAATAACCTTGCGCGTGAATGGAAATTCGAATGAGACGCTCTTGTGAATGTACTGATTCACCTGCTCCTCTCCATTGAACTTCATGGTGATGCCAACCGGCTCCCCTCCCACATCACGAACCCCCTTACTCACCGCTTCCATGACGCCCGCGCCACCGCTGCTCACCACCGTGAACTTCTTACGAGCGAGCTCTCTTCCCAGATGGTACGCAGCCTCGTAATAAGGCGAAGCAGTAGACACATGACGGCTCCCAAGAACGGTGATGTCGTTCTTGATCGTCGTCAGGAATTCGAATCCGTCAACCAGTTCTGCCATGATACGGAAAATACGCCAATTGATATTGCTCCCACAATCAAACAGATTG
Source organism: uncultured Gammaproteobacteria bacterium (assembly GCA_964627055.1). GTDB lineage: Bacteria > Patescibacteriota > Patescibacteriia > Magasanikbacterales > JBBTQS01 > JBBTQS01. The sequence goes on from CAZVGV010000002.1 coordinate 23,947, forward strand.
TGGGACAGCTCGCACAGTGGAGCTGTTTCGGCCTGCGCATTAATAATTGCTATTGCTTCCTTCGGTGTATCTACAACCTGTAGCTGCGCGAGCACTTTGCTACTGATTGCTTTGATCTTGCCCTTTGCTTGATCGTGCAAAAACCGAACAATAGGATCCCAGTACTCATGCCCAAAAAGAATGATTGGAGCTGTCGGCATCTTACCGATACTCATGTTGTCGTACGCCTCAAAGAGTTCATCAAGTGTACCGAACCCTCCCGGAAAATACACAAACGCTCTCGATGGCGCCGTGAGCATTACCTTCCGCGTAAAGAAATAATGAAAGGCGGTCGACTTCTGCACGAACTGATTGATCTTTTGCTCGTGAGGCAACTCAATATTGAGTCCCACAGACTCACCGCGTGCTTCCTTTGCACCTCGATTGGCGGCCTCCATGATACCTGGCCCGCCACCTGTCACCGTTACATATTTATTCTTCGCCAGGAGCCTCCCAAGCTCGCGCGCCTCGCGATACCAGCGCTGATGCGGATCGTGCAATCGCGCAGAACCAAGTACAGTCACGGCACGATCAAATGAATTGAGGAACTGATACCCCTCGATGAACTCTGACATGATACGAAAAATCCGCCAGGTGTCACGATACTGCGAAAATGGATGTTGATACGCAAAAGACAGTGCATCTTGCGGCGGCGGAAGTGGCGGGAGTGAAGGAGCTGACTTGCGAGGCATAGAACGTTATTCGAGGTTCGGCGTACGCGTGTGCCAATCAGTCGCACGCTGATACTGATGCCCGAATTGCAATACGCGCGACTCAGCCATGCGTGGTCCAATAATCTGCATCCCAATGGGCAACCCATCACGATCGAACCCACACGGTACCGACAACCCAGGCACACCGGCAATCGATGCTGGTGATACGAATGCATCGGTAAGATACATCGCAAGTGGGTCATTGCTCTTCTCGCCAATCTTGAATGCAGTCGTTGCTGAAGTTGGTGTGAGCAACACATCGACGCTTTCCCATGCACGCGTGAAATCCTCGATAATACGTGTACGAACTTGCAACGCCTTATGGTAGTACGCGTCGTAATACCCAGCCGAAAGCGCGTGCGTACCAATCATGACACGGCGCTTCACTTCATCAGGGAATCCTGCGGTACGCGCACTGTTGTACATTTCAAGCAGATCTCCCTTGCCACGAACGCCATAGCGCATACCATCCATGCGAGCAAGGTTGCTGCTGTCTTCACACGGAACGAGAATATAATACGCTGCGATTGCATACTTGGTGTGCGGCATCGAGACTTCGTGCACGGTGCATCCTAGCGAGGTATACACCTTGATTGCCTCTTCAACAGCCTTCGCAACATCTGGCGCAATACCATCGCCAAAATATTCCTTGGGGATTCCAATACGCATCCCAGTCACACCTTGTTCAATTTCTTGTGTGTATTTCGGTACGACATCCGGTACAGTTGTAGCATCATGTGCGTCGATACCAGCCATGGTTTCCATCACAATTGCAACATCCTCCACCGTTCGAGCCATCGGCCCTACCACATCAAGCGACGATGCCATCGGCATGATACCGTAGCGAGAATTACGGCCATAGCTTGGCCTGAACCCGACCACACCTGTAAGCGCTGCCGGATATCTGATAGACCCTCCTGTATCTTCAGCAATCGCATACACGCACATATCTGCCGCCACTGCTGCCGAACTGCCACCAGAACTCCCTCCTGGCACACGTGTCACGTCCCAAGGGTTTTTCGAAACACCATAGTGCGAATTCTCCGTGCTCGATCCATGGCCGAATCCATCACAGTTGTGCTTGCCTACAATCACGCCATGCTCTGCACGCAATCGACCAACGACCGTTGCATCAAACGGTGGAACATACGTGTCGAGAATATGTGCCGATGCTGTGCTGCGGATACCTTTTGTGCAAATTGCATCCTTCACACCAAACGGAACACCCGTGAGCGTCGTTGCCTCACCACGCGCGATCACCTCGTCGGCATCTCGCGCCATAGCGAGTGCTGCCTCTTCATCAAGCGAGACATTCGCATTCAACACCGTATTCAATTTCTGATTACGCGTAAGATACTCTGTCGTGAGTTCCACCGCAGAGCATTCCTTTGCCGCAAGCATGTTAGCAACCTGTCGAATCGTTCGCATACCTAGAGTACTGGAGGAACTACCAACGCATCTCCTACTCGCTCGGGAAATTGGCTCAAAATTGCCTCACGTGTCTGTGCATCTGTCTCGTTGACACGATCAGAACGCAACACATTGGTGAGACCTGTTACTTGTGCTGTTGCTGGGATATCCTTGATATCCACCTCGTTGAGCATTTCCATGTACGCAAAAACACTCGCAAGCTGCTCACGGTACTTCTCAACCTCAGCGTCCGTAAGAGACAAGCGGGCCAGTTGCGCCACCTTTCGAATGTAGTCAGGAGTCAATTCCATGGAACCAGTGTAACACAGGAAGTACCGGGACAAAAGAGCCTATCCAGCCATCGTGAGAAACTCAACTTCACTCAAGACCCGAACGCCAAGCTGCTGCGCCTTCTCGAGTTTGCTGCCTGCAGCGTCACCAGCTACAACAAAGTCTGTCTTCTTGCTCACCGATTCGCTGACAATGGCACCGAGCTCACGTGCACGCGCCTTCGCCTCATCACGTGTGATAGACGTGAGTGTACCAGTGAACACCATGGTCTTGCCGACAAATGGGCCCTCTGTCTTGCGCACTGGCGCTTCTGCTGCCTCCACCACAACTCCTGCAGCGAGTAACGCATCAACACGCGCAATTTCGTGCGGATCTGCGAAGTACGCCACAAGTGCATCTGCGACTTTTTCACCAATGCCATCAATGGCAAGAAATTGTTCGTAGGTTGCAACTCGCAACGTCGCAAGCGTCCGAAACTCTTGCGCGAGCAGATACGCAGTCTCCTCCCCCACGTGTCTGATGCCAAGTGCAATAATGAACCGCGCGAGTGACACATGCCGTCGCGATGCAATGGAGGCAACGAGCTTGTTCGCGGATGTATCTGCAAATCGCTCAAGCCCGAACAAGTCTCCCACCTCTAGAGTGAACACATCGGCGAGCTCACTCACCAGTCCCTCATCAATAAGCTGCACCATGATTTTCTCGCCGAGTCCTTCGATGTTGAAGGCACTGCGTCCTACCGCGTGGAGCAATCGTTCCGAATGCTTCGCAAAGCATGAGGTATTCGGACACACGATCGCCACCTCACCTTCACGGCGAATGAGAGAGGTCTCGCACGCAGGGCACAGGGTTGGTGCTTCGATCACGCGCTCTGCACCAGTTCGAAGTGTGGCGATCACAGAAAGGACCTTAGGGATAATATCCCCTGCTTTTTCAATCACAACCGTATCACCCACTCGCACGTCCAATCGTTGGATTTCGTCCATGTTGTGCAGCGTGGCATGCGTAACAGTCGTTCCTGCTACTTGTACTGGCTCGAACGTTGCTACCGGCGTCACCGCACCTGTACGGCCAACCTGCCAATGCACATCACGCAGCTGTGTAGTAACTTGTTCAGCAGCAAACTTAATCGCGACTGCCCAACGCGGAGCCTTGCCAGTATATCCAAGAAGTTCTTGGTACCTACGCTGATTCACCTTAATCACAACACCATCAATCCAATACGCCTCATCGTGCTTGCGCTGTTCCCATGTACGCCAATACGCCAATACCTGTTCAATTGTTGTACAGAGTTGTCGATGCGGATTCACCTTGAATCCAAGATCCCCTAACGTGCTGAGCTCTTCTTCCTGTGATGCAGGCAAGATATCACCAGCAGAAATGTCATAAATAAACGCGTCCAGCTTGCGAGACCGAGCAATCGCAGGGTCAAGCTGGCGAATCGCACCCGCTGCAGCATTGCGAGGATTTGCAAACGGCACTTCACCTGCAACTTCACGTTCAGTATTAATACGCTCCAGTTCACGCGCTGGAAGCCACACTTCGCCCTCTACAACAAGATGCACAGGCTGACGCAACTGCAAGGGAAGACTCGCGATTGTCCGAATGTTATTTGTCACGTCTTCTCCTATCGTTCCGTCTCCTCGTGTTGCAGCAGTCACCAACTGTCCCTGTTCATAGGTGAACACGATGTGCAACCCATCGATTTTTAATTCGGCAACATACGACAAATCACTCGGCGTCTGACCGAGTTCCTTCGTAAGCATGCGTACAATACGCTCCTCCCACTCTCGGACTTGCGTTTCGCTAAATGCATCGTTGAAGGACCATTGCGTTACCGTATGCTGCACCTTCTTGAACGCATCGAGCGGCTTACCCGCAATACGCAACGTTGGCGACTGCTCGTCATACACACTTGGGTACTGTACTTCTACCTCGTGCAACTCCCGAAGCAACGACTCATACATCGTATCTGTTACCGATGGGTCGTTGAGTACGTGATACCGATGACGCAAATCCTCAATGGCGAGACGTAACTTAGCTGCTCGATCTTTTGCTTCCTGTTCAGACATAGACTCAAATCAATGTACTCGCACCTCACTGCACCGTTCCTGCTGGTGTGATCGTTACCATTCCAGAAATGCCATTTACCTCACCTTCAAGCTCTGCCCGGACCGTATAGGATGTATACGGCTCCTTCGATTCATACTGATACTCGCGTGTGCCGCTTGGTGCAACTGGAATCCGTATCTTAAGATCCTGGTCATTGCATTGACTCGCCTCCTTTGCAAACCCATCTTCACCATCATCACAAAGATACAACGCCTCGCCTGACCCAATCGTACGTGGAGTATCTGCGTGTGGGTATTCTTTCTTCTTATTGAAGTACAGCTCAAGTCCCGCATGGATAATCTGCAAATCTGCCAGTCGCGCCTTGTCCCGCGATGTCTCGCGTGCCATACCGAGAGCGACTACCGCAAGGGTGCTAAGCACGCCAATAATTGCAACCACAACGAGTAACTCAATAAGCGTAAATCCAAGCTGTTTGCGTTGCATAAAAATCAGGATAGATATTTGCGTAAAAACGTAACAACACCATCAGGTGTATATTGTGATGTTATCAATACTGCATCAGCACCTGCAGCAGTAAGCTCACGCACATCTGCAGGTGAAGCGCTCGGTGTGGTAACCACTACCTGTGCACCCTGCGACGTAATCTGTGGAATGAGTGACACAACATTCAAACTCATATCCACCAGTACCAACCGATACTGGCGACGTGCCATCTGCTCCTGCATGCGACGTGCTGTGAGCACCGTATCCACAGTAACCGCATGTGCTTCAGCAAGTCTTCGCTTAAGAATAGACGCGAGCATTTGATCTGGTTCTACGAGCAATACGCGTCGCGTTGCTGGTGGCTCGACTGGGGCTGAAGTCGTTGGTTTTGGTCGTGGGTGACGGGGCATACCCCTATTACAGCGCAAGCCGAAGCGCAAGTCCAGTTGCCACGCTCATACGTGGCCCAATGGAATCAAGCACTGGCTTGAGTGCTGATGGGGTCAGTACTCGCGCCCATGGATCACCAATCGACGTCTTGATGGAAAAATGATCTTCAAGCATTTCGCTCAATTGTGCAACACCACAAGAACCACCTGTGAGTATAATGCGCTCAGGTTTTGCGTTCTCCCGCTGTACCTGCTCTGAGAAAAGCAAGAATCCGTACTGCATTTCCTTTACAATGGGTTGCAACGTTCGCTCCAGCATTTCACGCATGACTCGCTGTGTTTCTGGAGACGAAGACCGACTCAGATCTTTCTTGACCTGCTCTGCGTCCTCTTGCGAAAGTGATAACGTATCCTGAATGAGTGTAGTGATCGTGAGACCGCCAATCTCGATGCTTCGCTGCGTACGCGGAATACCTCGCTCCACCATGAAGAAATTCGTTCGCTTCGAACCCATGTCTACAATCATTGTCGTTGCAGGATCCGTACCAACAAGTGACCGGATCAAACCAAAAGCTTCGGTTTCAAGACTCTCCAATGAGATCTGCGCTTGATAAAAGATCTTGCTATACCGCTCAACAATAGATTTCAATGTAGCAATCACCAACACTTCACGCGTCTTCGACTTTCGAGCCGATGTATTGTCCCCAGACATGTCTGCGATGCGCTCGTCCATAAGACGTGTATCGAGCACAATATCCTTTGGATCGTACTGCAGTAATTTTGTTGCCTGTGCTTGCGCTGCTGCGCGCATCGATTCAGGATCAGACTCTGGCACACGCACCACAACACTGAAAACCTGCGAAACTGGCAAGGACGCGCTGGCTATTGTTGCACGTGCTCCACAGGCGTCATACACCTTGCGCAATCGCTGTGCATACAGTGCAACGGCACGTGCCTCCTCTTCTGCTGACCCAGCACGCTGATGCACCGACGCATCAAAAACATCCCCAATACCATACGTCGCAAGACGCGGACGTGTCCCGGATTTCGACAGTTCCACCATCTTTACTCCACGAGCACCGATATCCACACCGAGAACATTGGTATTTGTTTTGGCAAAAAGTCCCATACGGGAGAGAGTATACCACACGTTGCCCATGCTGTGCGAGGATGCTAGGATGGCACATATGCCTATCAGACTTTGGAACACCCTCACGCGCAAGACGCAACTCTTCCGCCCCCAGAAGCCGGGCGTTGTCACGCTCTACACCTGTGGTCCAACCGTGTATAACTACATGCACATTGGTAACCTGCGCACCTTTGTATTTGAAGATCTGCTCAAACGCACACTTCTAGGAAGCGGCCTGCGCGTGAAGCACATTATGAATATCACTGATGTTGGCCATCTGACCAACGACTCTGATGACGGCGATGACAAGATGGAACGCGCTGCGCTTACCAGTGGCAAAAATATCTGGGAACTCGCTGCGTTCTATACTGACGAGTTCATGCGCGATGTCGCAGCGCTCCATATTCTCCCACCACTGCACTACACCAAGGCGACTGACCACATCAAAGAACAAATCGCGTTGGTAAAAAAACTCGAGAAAGCTGGTCACACTTACCGCACAAGTGATGGGATATATTTCGATACATCCACCTGGAAAAAATACGGCGTACTCATGGGCAAGAAGCACCTTGCAGGACTACAAAAAGGCGCGCGCGTAAGTGCCAGCGACGAAAAGCGTACTGCCACAGACTTCGCACTCTGGAAGTTCTCTGCCGCAGAAGGGTCGAAGCGACAAATGGAATGGGACTCACCTTGGGGCGTTGGATTCCCAGGATGGCACATTGAGTGTTCGGCGATGGCCATGAAATACCTTGGCGCAACGCTCGATATTCACTGTGGCGGCGTAGATCACATCACAATTCATCACACGAACGAAATTGCGCAAAGCGAGGCTGCTACAGGCAAGCCATTCGCACGATTCTGGATGCACGGAGAATTCCTCCAGATCAACAATACAAAGATGGCAAAGTCACAAGGCAACTTCTTGCGTATTGCCGATATTCGTGCGCAAGGCCTCGACCCTATTGCGTATCGATACTTCTTGTTGCAGACACACTACCGCAAGCAGCTTCAATTCTCGTGGGAAGCTGTTGAAGCAGCTGCTGCAGGACTGCGCAACCTTGTTGAGCGACTTGCAACAGCTCCAGCAACCTCAAAGACTGATCCCCAACTCATCAAGAGTATAACTGCTGCATTGCAAGACGATCTCAATGCACCGAAGGCCATCGCTCTTCTTTGGAAGACAGTGGGCAAAAAAGGAACGGTTGATGCACATACCGCAGAAGCGATCTTTGTCGCTGATGACACGTATTTCGGGCTCGGGCTACGCGCACTCGTTGCCACATTCCTTGCTGGTGCGACAACGACACTCACCATCTCTCCAGATATCCAAGGAATTCTTGATGCGCGAGCACTCGCTCGAGATAGTCGCGATTTTGCTACCTCCGACCGTCTTCGCGACGAGCTCCTCGCTCGCGGGTATGTCGTGAAGGATACAAAGGATGGTCAAGAGTTGAGCAAGAAATAATTTCCACGTCACGAACCCGAACCCGCACGCCTCCTGCTGTGCGGGTTTCGTGTTTTTTGTGCTATACTTGTCTGCGTATGCCATCCATGCAAGACGTTCTCAAGACTCTCCCAAAGCACGAACCACTCGAGCAACAGCCGTCCATGCCAGAACGTTTGGACGCGATTCCCGACGCTCGTACATCAGAGCCTGAGACTGAAGCGTCAGAACCGCTCCAAGTCGAACTGCACGCTGATCACATCACTTCCATCCCGAACTCCCACATCGACACCGCGTCGAAGCAGCCCGTTGCTGCTCCTACGCAATCCATACCCTCCACCAAAGACCCACTCACACGTGACATTGAAAAAATCCTTGAAGAGAACCTCGCAGAATCGTTTGCAACCATGACCCCCGAGCAGCAACAAAAGTTCAAAACCGAAGGAGAACGCGTCACTGCTTCCATTCGCCAAATTATCAAATCAGGCGTAGTCCATATTAAGAAAATCCTTGCACTCATCAGTGGATGGCTCCGTATGATCCCAGGAGTCAATCGTTTTTTCCTCGAAAAAGAATCGAAAATAAAGGCAGAAAAAATCTTGCTCCTTGGAGGACAATTTTAGCTTTCACTAACGCTCTTTGGCATGGAACCCTCACAGACACTTACCGCAGTGGATCTCTTGATCAACACCTTGATTGCCATTGCATCACTGCTCATGGCCGCTGGTGCACTTTTTTTGCTGCGTGTTTTTTTGCGTACCCGCCATCATCGTGCTGTAAGCCTCACGATGAGCACGCTGCTCATCCGCGTGCCTAAAGAAAAGAAAGATCAACCACAGCAATCCGGTGTACCACAAAGCGTAGAATATCTCCGCCAGGACATCGCAGTAATGGAAACGATCTTCGCGACCGTCGGCGGACTGCGTGCACAGCGTGGTTTCCTGGCTTGGCTACACGGTCGAGAGGATCATGTTAGCTTCGAAATCGTATCTCGTGGCGGAAATATTTACTTCTACTGTGTCGTACCACGCACTCTCGAATCGCTGTTAATCCAGCAAATTCACGCACAATTCCCTGCTGCACAGATCGACCGCGAAGAAGATTACAATTTCTTCTCCCCGAAGAGTTCCATCCTTGGCGCCTACGTCACCATGACACGCGAGTTCCCATTTGCAATCAAGACCTTCCGTGAACTCGACAGCGATCCACTCTCCGGTCTCACCAATCCGCTTGCAAAAATCGGCAAGAATGACGGTGCGGCAATTCAATTTGTCGTTCGTTCGAGCAAGAAGACATGGCGCAAGCGTGCAAAGGCGATTATTAAGCTCATCCAAAAAGGCAAATACCTCACCCAACACAACGATGGCATTGGTTCGATCACGAGTGTTGCAAGCGCCATGATCTCAGGCAACAAGCAAGAACAGTCTCCCAAGGATTACCACATGACCGCTTCTGAGGACGAAATGGTAAAACGTATTGACTCCAAAATGGCAAAAGCCGGACTTGATGTGAACATTCGTGTTATCGTCGCAGCAGAAAATGATCACTCCGCACGACAATACCTCGATACAATAGTCAGCGCCTTCGGCCAATTCAACAATTACTCGTACGGAAACTCCTTCAAGGCACTCGTGCCACGCATGCAGTCAACCGTCATTGAAGACTTCATCTACCGTGCGTTCGCTCCTCGTCGTCGTCTCGTGTTGAACACAGAAGAAATGGCATCGCTCTGGCATCTACCACTCCCTACAATCGAAACACCGAATATTGTTTGGCTCGGTGCGCGCAAGGCAGCTCCTCCACAAAACATGCCGAAGGAAGGACTGATCCTCGGACGTGTGACATTCCGCGGCGAAGAATCCGAAGTTCGTATCAAGCGGTCTGACCGTCGTCGCCATCTCTACACCATTGGTAAGTCAGGATCTGGTAAATCCGTGTTCCTCGAGAACATGGCGATTCAAGATATCAACAACGGAGAAGGGGTTTGCGTAGTCGACCCACACGGTGACCTCGTGCAGCACATTCTCGCCAATATCCCTGAGCATCGCATTGATGACGTCATTTACTTCTGCCCATCAGACCTCGACCGACCGATCGGCCTCAACATGCTCGAAGCACGTTCAGAGGACCAGAAAGATTTTGTGGTGCAGGAAATGATTGCCATCTTCTACAAGCTGTTCCCACCTGAAATGATCGGCCCAATGTTTGAGCATCAAATGCGCAACGTGATGCTCACACTTATGGCAGATGTAGAGAACCCTGGCACTATTGCCGAAATTCCTCGCATGTTCTCTGACGAGGCGTACGCAAAGACTTGGATTGCGAAGCTCAAAGACCCTGTAGTTCGCTCATTTTGGGAAAAGGAAATGGCAAAGACCTCGGACTTCCACAAATCTGAAATGCTCGGATACTTGGTCTCCAAGGTTGGCCGATTCGTCGAAAACGAAATGCTGCGAAACATCATCGGTCAATCCCGCTCTGGATTTGATTTCCGCGAGGTGATGGATAACAAAAAAATCCTCCTCGTGAATCTCTCGAAAGGAACCACCGGTGAAGTGAACGCAAAACTTCTGGGTCTCATCATCGTGGCGAAGTTACAGATGGCGGCACTCACTCGCGCCGACCTTCCTGAGGACCAGCGCCATGATTTCTACTTGTACATCGATGAATTCCAAAATTTCATTACCGACTCCATCGCTACGATCCTTTCTGAAGCACGTAAGTATCGTCTCAACCTGACCATTGCGCATCAATACATGGGACAGCTGGTAGATGGCGGCAAAAATGATACATCCATTCGCGATGCGGTTCTCGGTAACGTCGGTACGATGGCAGCATTTCGCATCGGCCCAGAAGATGCCGAGTTACTGCAAAAGGAATTTGCACCGGTATTTTCTGCATACGACCTCATCAATGTGGAACAGTACACAGCCTACGTGAAATTACTCATTGACAACACCGCGGCAAAGCCATTTAATATGGCTACGACCGCACCACTTCCAGAAAACAACGAATACGCAGAAATGCTCAAGCAACTCTCGCGTCTCAAGTTCGGTCGTGATCGTGCCACGGTGGAGGAAGATATTCTCGAACGTAGCCAATTAGGCACACTCACCCTTCCTGCCCAACCACTAACTGAAGCAAAGTTGTAACGCTCATTTCGTGAGCAGCTGCGTAGTGTACCCGCTTCTTCTTTAATGCATGTCGTATGGATTCGCTTGGCAACTTGTTGCACAGCCGTTCTTCTAGCCTGTCACTTCCACAGCTTCCGGACAAACCCGTGCATACCCCTGCGCCAGATTTTTCCGCACCAACTCCAGCACCTGCACCCGAGCCGCAGCACGTCGACCGCCTTGCACAGATTCGCACACTCGTCCATGAGATCGAAGAACGACTCACCCAGGTGCGAGAAATACTTGCAAGCGACCCTCCAGTGTCACATTCCACAACAGTACTTCCACCAGTTACCACACACAGCACACCACCTACGACAACCACAACAGAGTTCACGGTTCACGAAGGTGTTTTCAACGGTGAAGGCATGATCGGCGCAGATGGCCAGACCTATCCCGTGCCCGTGAACTACGCATCCAAGTCCAAGCTTGTCGAAGGTGACCTCCTCAAGGTTACAGTCCTCCCAACGGGCGAGCTCATGTACAAGCAAATCGGCCCAGTGGAACGTGATCGCAAAATGGGCAGACTCGTAAAGCACGAAGATGGATCATTTACTGTTGCAACAGAGCAAGCAGAATACCGTGTACTTACTGCAGCTGTCACCTACCACCGCGGAGCACACGGGCATAGCGCTGTGGTGTTAGTACCACGCGATAGCTTCAGCACATGGGCAGCAATTGAGTACATTTTCCACCAACCATAAAACCACATTCCTATGGCACAGACTCTTTACCGCAAATACCGCCCCAGTCGTTGGTCTGATGTTGTAGGTCAAGATCATGTGGTTCGCACACTCACCAACGAATTACGACGCAACGCACTCGTGCACGCATATCTCTTTACCGGCCCTCGTGGCGTAGGCAAGACTACTGCCGCTCGCTTGCTTGCGAAGGCAGCGAACTGTACGGGACGCCGTGAATCAGCAGAGCCCTGCGAGACCTGCCCTCAGTGCATCGCATGCACCAATGGTCAGGCAATCGACATCATTGAAATCGACGCCGCAAGTCACACCGGCGTAGACATGGTGCGCGAACACATCATCGAGAACGCACGATTCCTCCCCACGCAATCTCGATATAAGGTCTTCATTATCGATGAAGTCCACATGCTCTCTACCAGTGCGTTCAACGCGCTCTTGAAGACACTCGAGGAGCCACCGGAGCACGCAATGTTCATTCTTGCTACTACCGAGATCGACAAACTTCTTGCGACGATTCGCTCTCGCTGCGAAGAATATGTGTTCCGTCGCGTTCCCCACGCACTCATCGTCGAAAAGCTTCGTACGATTATTACTGCTGAATCTCGTGAAGTCGCATCAGACGTGATTGCACAAATCGCCAGCAACGCTGACGGCTGTCTTCGTGACGCAGAAAGTCTCTTGGGTCAAGTGCTCTCACTCACCACCGGACCGATCACAATGGCAGAGTGTGAGCACATCTTGCCTCGCGTTGCTTATAAGGAAGCAATATCCATTCTTGAGGCTATCGCACAGCGAAATGCACAGGCTGGACTTGCTGTGCTCGATACGCTCGCGGCAAATGCCACCGAGTTTCATGGCTTTGCAACACAACTCATCGACACCACTCGTCTGGTACTTCTTGCCATGCACCGCGCAATGATGGAGGAAGAACGTGCGCGGTTTGATGAGGAATCACTCGCACGTCTGGCAACTCTCGCAAAGACGTACAACCCCACACGAATCACCACGGCACTTTCATCATTCATGGCCGCACGCATCGATATCAACACCGCGCCAATCCCCCAACTTCCACTAGAAATCGCGATTGTGGAGCTCTGTAGCGATGGAGTTACTCCGGTCACAACCACCCAGCCAATCGGATCAGCGCCAACCATGCCAGTTGTACCCCCACAACCCGCACAAGCAGATGCTGCGCCGTCTCGTGCACGTGCAGGATTGCCTCCCGCGCCACAACCACCTGCTCCACCAGAAATATCGACAACAACCACAAACAGCAGTGAATCAATTCCCTACTCCAACGGCCCCCTGACACTCACCGTGGAGAATATTACTTCACGCTGGAATAAGTTTTTGGAATTCGTAGGCGAGAAGAACCCCTCTACCATGTTATTGCTACGCATGGCGCAGCCAACAGCCATTGAAGGCAACAAACTCCGTCTCACATGCAACTTCGCACCGCATGCTGATAAGCTCCGCGAGCCTAAGATAAAAGTCATGGCCGAGAACCTCTTTGCCACGTTTTTTGCAGAACGCGCCGACCTTGACTGCTCCTCTGCTGCTGTGGTACAACAGAGTACGCCTGATGAAGTTAGCCCTGAAGCTGCAGCACTTGCTGCAGAGTTCGATGGCCAAGTCGTAGGGTAGATATTTCCGGGATCGTCTAATGGTAGGACTCATGCCTCTGGAGCATGCTATCTTGGTTCGAATCCAGGTCCCGGAGCAGATTTGTAAAAAAGAAGGTAAGACACGTTCGCGTGACAGGTACTGATCCTCTCCTGTTGCCATTGCGAAATGCCTCGCCTTCTTTTTTTACATACATTCAACGCTGCTCCGTCGGCAGGGTGTTGGTGTATCCGTGAGCGCAGAGCCATTGGTATGACTGCAGTACATCCTCAGGCAGAACTTGTTCCGTCTGAAATCCCAGCGCGGGGTACGTCTGTATTCGACAAAGCGTACCCACGAGATAGTGTACGAGTTGTTCGCGCGCTGCTTCGTCTCGAACATACTGTTCAAACGGGATCTGTGGCGAAGTGACACAACACCGAGCTTCTGGCCATACCTTACGAAAGGTTGCATACACACGACGTTCCATGTACGGTTTTTGAACAAGTACAAAGGAACGAAAGGTATAGCCATGCTCTGCAAGAAGCTTTTTTGTAAACTTTATATTCTCACCTGTATTAGTTGCTAGAGGTTCTACAATGATCCGATGCTCCGGCACACCATGTTCACGTACTATTGATGCATATCGATATCCCTCTGAAACTCCGGAGACTATTACGTGACTCCCGTACCCTTCATGCCATAACTGCGCTGCCCGGACTGCTACGCGCGTTGCATCAGATCCTAAAGCAAAAATCGCATCCATAGGAACGCATGGCTGCCCAAGACAAAGATAGCCCCAAAGAATTTTTGCATGCTGCTGTATCAGGACATCCATAGCGTATCAAGAGCTGTGATGAACTGACCCCCCCGATCAAATACATTTTGAAAGCTTCCCAACGATGAAAATGCTGGAGAAAAAAGTATCGCGTCCCCAGGTACCGCGATACGAAGCGCTTCTGCAACCGCAGCATGAACAGAATCGACGCGAACAGCCTGAGGTATTTTGTTGGCAATGACTTCTGAACCGGTTCCGGGGAGTAAGAGCACGTGCTTCGTGTAGCGCTGCATTGCCGCGATGAGTGCGTCTATTTTATTTCCTTTGTCACCCCCACCCACAATGAGAATGATCGGCGTAGACGCCAATGCTTCGAGCCCAGCACAGGTTGCTTCTGGGATAACTGCAGTGGTGTCATTGTACACACGTATACCGCGTCTTTCTCCTACGAGCTCGAGCCGTCCCGGCACTCCTGGAAATGCCTCTAGCTCCTGACGAATGATTGCATCATCTATACCATATGCTTTTGCGGCCGCACGCGCACAGGCAGCATTATATCTATTATGCATACCAGGAATTACGAAGCGCCAATCAGCAACATCTCTTGCTGATGCACACACAACTCGCTGGACCGTCTCGGGGTATTGTGTTGCGATAGCAGGTAATGCCTGCGCACCTACAATGAGCGTGTCTTGCGTAGATTGATGCAAAAATATCTGAGCCTTATCCTTCAGATACCGCTGCATGTCATTTCGATAGTAGGCCTGGTGATCCTCATAAAATGTCGTGAGCACTGCAATGTGCGGACTCAAATGCAACGCACCAAATCCTTGCAATTGCCACGAATCCAATTCTAACACTGCGACAGTTGCCGTATCTGCATCATGTAATAACGCCAGTGTCGAAACACCCAGAATATTCCCCCCAAGTAGCACCTTCACTCCAGCAGCAGCAAGTATTGCGTGTATCATGGTAGTCGTGGTGGTCTTGCCTCGCGTACCAGTCACACCGATAATTGGTAGTCCTGATAGCTCAGCAAAGAGGTCTGCGCTCATACGCACCGGGATACCTTGTGCACGCGCCTCCGCAAGATACGGCGAGGACTCAGGAACTCCCGCGGCGCGCAGAATCATATCTCGTCCACGAAAGTCTTCGGGCCGATGTTGACCTAATGTGTAGGTAATATTTTCGTATTCGGACAGCACATCCAAAGAAGGTTGGAGTTCCTGTGACAGCTTGAGATCAGTTATGATAAGATCAGCCCCACAGGAAGCCAGGAATGCGGCGTCACCAACACCGCGGCCCAGGAGGCCTAGGCCCATGATGGTAATTTTTTTGCCCTGAAAGTACTCAGAAATTTCATGCCGCATACTCAACTGTAGCGTACACGTATTCTACCAGAAACGACACACGAATCCACATGCTGATCCAACCGTACCGAGTACTTCTTATAGACTACAAAGCGACCGATGTAGCAGGAGAAATCCCATCACTATTTCACCGCGCTGGTTGTACTATTGATGTATTCTGTTCCAAGGAATCGTGGCTCTCGAAAAGCCGCTACATCTCCACATGGCACCGGGCCAGTACTTCTGATCCCGAAGCTTTTGTTGCCGAACTTGGTCGTCTAGCGCAGTCCGACGTTTATTCCTGGATTGTTCTGCTCGACGATGCATCTCTATGCATCGTTCAAGATTATGCAAGCGAAGAATTTGCTCGCAAGGTACTACCCCTTACGAACATGGCGTACCGTACCATTGTTGGCTCCAAGTCAGCACTCTCTATTCTCTGCCAACAACTCAACATTCTCACCCCACCATTTGCCGTACACAACAAACGCACAGCAATCGCTGATACAGCGCGCGACATATCCTACCCGCTCCTGCTCAAAATTGATCGCAGTGGTGGTGGCAAAGGATTATTCCTCTGTACCAACGCCGAGGAATTACAAAAAAACTACGAAAAAATCGCTCCACATCAACAACACAATCTTCTTGTTCAGCACTATATTGTAGGTGACAACATTTCAGTCGAGGCACTGTACCGCAATGGTGAGCTCATCACCTATGCACCAGCTCGCGTTACCCAAAACGTGCGGAATGAATTTGATATTTCCTGTGTACGCGAATACGGACCAATAGACGGACTGACCCAGGTGTTACAACGCATTGGCTCTCTCTTGTCGTTCAATGGATTTTGCAGCTTTACCTTCATGCGCGAACACACCAGTGGTGCGTTATACATTGTCGAAGCTGATCTACGCACCCATGCATGGTTTGCGCTGTCTCGACTAGGCGGTATTGATTTTGCTCCTGCAATCCGCCAATACCTCGAAGGGAATATCCGATTCCTCCCACCGCCAAAAACCGTTACCGAGGTGCGTCACTTCGCACGCGACATCGTGCGTGCCTTTCGCACTGGCGACAAACACACGATCTGGCACTGGGTATGGAACAAGAACGGTTGTTGGCGATCCATCCCAACGCACGACTTCCACCTCCTATTCGCCACACTGCGACAGATTGGACGGACCATGTTCTATGACCACGCACCACGTATCCCCTATGCACGCAGCGCAGCGCGCATCTTCAAACATATCTTTGGTAAGGCAGCCCACGAATCTCCAGCAGTTTCCCAAGACCGAAGTATCATTCGAACCTATCTTCGCTATTTCTCACACGAGAAAAAACTCATCATCGCCAGTGCGCTTCTCTCGGTGGTACAAATCGGTGTGCTCGTACCATTGCCCATTATTACAAAAAATGTCCTAGACACTGCACTCCCCCAAAAAGATGCTCCTGCATTGTTCTGGTCGCTTGCATTGGGTGTACTCCTTCTCGCATGCAGCACTGTCTTCATGCTCATCCATCGATATGCAACACTTGCCGCAAGCAAATCGATCATTGCTACAATACGTCGCCGCCTTATTGAACGCGCCCTTTCCTTCCACTTTTCCTTCTACGCCACGGAAGACCTTGAACAAGTACATTCGCGTATCGTAGAAGACACCGAACGTCTCGACCGCGTAACCAATGCCTTTCTTGCACAGACTCTCCCCGCACTGTTGATCGCTACGAGTATTGCTGCGGTGCTGCTCTATCTCGATACCCTACTCTTTAGTATCATCATGCTCTGCCTTCCCTTGGTGTACCTGGTTGGAAGAATGATGGGCAAACGTGTACGCAAAAATGTCCGACAATTCCATACCGACTTTACCTCGTTCAGCGCCGGTACATCATTTGTTTTAAAATTTAATGAGCTCATCACGCTTTCAGCAGCTACCACACAAGAGCAACAGCGACAAGAAGCACACATTACCGCACTCGAACATTCTGGAAAGCACATGGCATGGACTGCAGCAGTGTACAGTGCCGTACAGAATAACGTAGTAGTATTCTGTGGATCCATCGTCTTTCTTGTTGGAGGAATACAGTTACTCCAAGGCACAACAACTCTTGGTTCTGTGCTGTCGTTTTTCGCTGCGCTCAATATCATGATCACCCAAGTACGCACCGTGATCTCAAGCATACCTATGCTCATAGAAGGCGCAGAGTCATGCCGGTTGCTCCTGCCACTTTTAGAACCCGAAACACCTTCAAAACCAACACCCACGCTCCATCAACATTTTGGTTTCCCTATTATCTTCGACAGGGTTTCGTTCTCCTACGGTACATCCTTTGCATTACACGATATTTCATTCTCGATTACCGAAAGATCCGTCACGGGTATTTTCGGCGCCTCAGGCTCAGGAAAGACAACACTCATCAGACTACTCTTGGGCGTATACGCGCCCACACATGGCACCATTCTCGTGGCTGACAAACCACTCGAGACCATTGACACAACTCACTATCGTCGGATGATCGGTACACTCCCTCAAGAACCACTTCTCTTCCCAGGTACGATCCGCGAAAATCTAGTGTACGGTCTCGAAGATATCACCGAAGACGTTCTTATTGCCACCTGTAACCTCTGCCACATCCACGAAACCATCATGCAACTTCCCCATGGGTACGACACGGTCATCGGTCATCGAGGTGCCACATTGTCAGGAGGGCAAAAGCAACGTATTGCCATCGCGCGTGCGCTGTTGCGACGTCCCAAGCTCCTTATCTTTGATGAGCCCGATAACCACCTGGATGATCACCTCATCACAAAAATCATGAGCGCAACAAAACAACTGGGTTGCACTGCTATCCTCATTAGTCACAATCCGGCACTTCGCCGTTTGGCAGATACAACACTCACTGTTGCCGATGGTCACGTAACGAGCGACTGATCCTCGTTAGTCTAGGACAAGAAAAGAAGAGTATACTCTATTCAACTCTCTATCACTTACACCCTATGCGTACACCTATGGCTATTCTGTGCGGACTCACCGTACTTCTCGGATTCGGCTGTGTCCCGATGGCAGAGCCAACTTCGCTTCCCCAAGCACCCAATCCCACATACACACCGGAGAACGGCAAAAAAATTGCATGGTGCGATCAAACCCGAGAAGGTGCTCCGAGTTCCGAAAGCTTCCAAAACCGCGGGCTCTGGATTTACAAAGAAATGTTCAGTGGCATGACGCACGAACCTACGATCCATCATATCTGCTGGACAAATGTTGAGCGCTTCGCAGTACACATGGGTGACAAAAATGCCGATGGTACGCGCACCGGGTATTTCGTACTCCCAGGCGAACCGCAGGCCTTTGTTTTCGGCAATACCACATCTGGCCCTACGGTTACACTACCCAATACCGGACGCCACGAAGAAAGTGATCCCATCGACGTCATTGTTGACGGACAACAGTTCACCTACGACCCAACCACACAGCAATTTTTCAAGACAAAATAATCCTATAAAAATCATCACAGGGAAGGCATGTAAATTTCGTACACTACATACGCGAAGAGTACCGAATGCCTGAAAAAAGAAGACCTACACAGAACGCCTCGCGCATTCGGTACAGGTCTCCTTAGATGTTGATTGGCCTCCTTAGCTCACGCGAATCGATCATGCAACACAGCGAACAACCGAGTGCTGATGGTTCGCAATGCCGTGCGCATATCTTGAGTGTCGACACGGTACCGGTCAGCGATCCAGACGGCATCCTGATCGAAGTCGACCGAAACACCATCAGTTCGCGTCTCCACACCGATCTGTGAGAGACCTGTGGTGAAGAGATCGCGAACGGGGGTCTTCTCGCCGTTCACGCACACGGCAGCCCTATCGAACCATGGCTGCCGCGTAGACGGCTGCGCTTCGAAGAGCTCAGTTGCACGCTCGACCAGGCACATCCGCGACACACCGGCCTGCACAAGCTCATCCCAGCAGGATTTGCAGCCCCACCAGTGTCCGTACAGGTACACCGTGGCACCGCTGACGTCGATGTGGTTCTCGCGCGCCTTCTTCAATGCAGATTGTTCTGCATGAGAACCACTGCACAGATCACACAGATGGTAATCCACGCCACTGGGGCACCCGAGCACACGTCGAACACAGAAGAGTGGCTGTTCTGTCACCTCCTCGTTGTTCCCACCGACTGAGAGTTCTTCGTCATCTCGAACGAGTACCGCACCCACACTCCAGTTACACCCTCGACCGAGCCCACTTCGAACCTCCCGAGCTCGCTGCATCCATGGATCGTCCAGGTTGACGTACTCGTACACACCCCTTGCTGCGTCCGGTGTGAACGGAAGCGGCTTGGGCGACTGATACTCATTGTTCGTCATTCAGCGCTCCTCCTTGAAGCTGATAGAGCAACGCCATTCTGTCATGCGATGGGCAGAGAAGTCAATCAACTACTCGAGAGATGCGTATCGTGTGATTTCTTGCAAAAATGCTCAATGGCTACCGGCAAAATCCGCGTCGTATGCTCCGGAATTGTATGCTCCGGCAGCGCATCCACCGGGAACCACTTGCCTCGGTATTTCGATGTCTGTAGCGTCGTCGGATCTTCTGCAAGTTCTACTACATACACACGTGAATCAATCCACCCACGCGGTTCAGCCCAATATACATCTGCGACAAATGTCTTCGACGCAATCAACACTTGAAATTCGCGTTCTTCAAGTCTCGCAAACACATCATCCGATGTCTCACCATTACGCAAAAGACTGCCCGGAGTGTGCCACAAACCCGCATATGATTCATCAGCTGCACGCTGTGTAAGGAATATCTCCGCCTCGCCCTGCGCATTCCATCGCAACGCAACTGCCTCCACCGCGATACTTGGCACAATGCGCATCATGCGATCGAAAAAAGTCCGCTGATAGTAGCGTGTGGTATCTACACACAACAACAACCGCGCAATAACCCACTGAGAAATGTGATTCACCATAGTGTTCCTATTGTACTGGCATGCTCCAAAAAGATGAAGACCTCGAACTGCGTGATGCAATTCGAGGTCTTCGAGTTGGTTCCGGCATGCTCCCGGACGAGGATCAGGGTGTCAGCTGAGAGTAGTCACCCACACAGCCACTGCGCCAGAGTCCCTCAGCCTTGTCCACGACCCCCTGCTTCATGCCGTGATGAATGCAGAGCTTCGATCGGTCCAGATCCCGCACGCGGTGCCAGTTGGTCCGATCCACAGGGAGCACACCGACATCACCCAGGTAGATGAGCCCCAGGCACGAGCCGCGTGTATCGTGGTTCATGTGGAGATCCACGAACACCAGACGCCCCGGCAGACGGAAGCCGAGCTCCTTCTCCCGCAGTCTGCGCGCGACGTCGATGATGTCCTCATTGGGACGAAGGATCGAACCCGGCACGTGGAGCAGGCCAGCGTAGTGCGGGTCGTTGTCCGGACGGCGCGTCATGTAGACCCACGCGTCGCCGCCTTCCGGGTCACGAGCGATGAGTACCATCTCCAACGCGACCGCCACCCGCGCCTTCAGGAGCGCTTCGAACAGCTCGTGCGGGATGACAGACCAGTTGTTGACCCGAGCGAGCATCGCCGGAAGTACGGCGAACACATCCTCCTGCGACAGGTCCTCAGTGATCGCTCGAAGCAGCTTAGCTTTCCAGATCGTGGGCAGCCGCTTCAATGCAGATACCTGAAAAGTGATATACTCCTTCATCATCCCGGTGAGATCGGTCTCACTCATCACTTTCTCCAATCGCTCGTACGAGCTCCGTCAGCACTACGAATTTGTGGTGCGACAACAAAACCTACCAAAGCAGGTAGGTTTTGTCAACACTCGGATGTTATTTCTTGCGCTTTGCTTGATCCTCCTGTCCACCCGGCACTTCACCGCGCACGTGCTTGCCTTCGCAGATCTCACTACAGAATCCTCCTTTGCTTTCGAGACACGCATCACAACAGAGGAACCGGCGCTTCTCTCGACAATGGAGATACGCGCAATCAATGTACCGCTCAGTTGCGCTACCGCAACGTCCGCATATTCCAACCACAACATGCGCTGGATCCTGTACATTGAATCCCATGACCATCCGGCTGTCAAAGACATACAACTGCCCGAGGAAATCTTCGTTTGGATATTTCTCCATGTACGTCACGATGCCGTTGTGTAGTTGGTACACATCTGCAAAACCCTGCGTCACGAGGAATCCACTTGCCTTCTCACAGCGCACTCCTCCTGTACACACAGTCACAATGGTTTTGCCACGCAACGGTTCGAGATTGGGCATCAACTTCACGAGATCTCGCGATGTATTCATCGGAACCAAAAAGCTATTTCTGAAATGCCCAACGACCTGTTCGTAATCATTGCGCATGTCGACAATATAGAATTCCTTGTCTGAATGGATCCATGCGTGCAGTTCTTCTGCTGTTATATATTTGCCAGTGACTTCACGCGGATTCACATCGAGCTCACCTAGCCCCCAATGCACAATTTCATTACGGACCTTCACTGCTAATCGCGGAAATGCTGAACCTGTACCAACGCTCCGCTTGATATCCACATCCGCAAAATCTGGTTGTGCATGTAACCACGCAACGAATTCCTCGTTTGCTTCCGGAACACCTTCAAAGGTTCCATTGATCCCTTCATGTGCCACAAGCAACCGCCCTGTGAGTTGCAGGCGCTGAGCCACGTTTCGAGCCTCCGCCGCCCACGCATCCGGGTTCTCGATGGAGGTATATTTATAAAAAAGTGTAATCGTAGTTGCGCTCATAGATGGCGCCATTCTAGGTTTTTTGTCCAGATTTGGCAAGGCCAACGAGGTAGCCACTCATTACGCGATCGATCGTATCGTATACACAACATCACGATCTGCGAGCTTCACCGTCACGCTCTCACCCACACGATGTCCAATCAATGCCGAGCCGATCGGTGAAATGTGCGAGATCACGCCTGCTGATGGATCGCTCTCAGTGGAACCTAGAATATGAAAAGTCCGCTCACGACCTTGCGCTTCCACAGTCACCGCACATCCGACGGCAACCACATCGCTTTTGCCGCGTGGCGCAATAATGACCGCGTGGCGCAACTGATTCTCAATCGTAAGAATGCGATTGTTGATCCCACGCAGTCGCCCCTTTGCCGCTTGATACTCTGCGTTTTCGGAAAAGTCTCCAAGCTCTGCGTATCGCGCAACATCAGCCGCTGCCTGACGACGCGTCACATTCTTCAGTCGATCGAGCGTCCGCTCCAATTCCTGATACTTCTCACGCGTCACAAACGCATCACCTTGGTGATGCGTCCACTTTCCTGGCTTTCTGTGCGGAATTTGCATGACACCGTATTAGCGAACCACTACGTACGCAATCACCGCCACTACACCCGTGAGTAATGCACCCCACATCATATCTACAACGGTAAGTGCAAGCGGCCAGTTGCGTAGCGTTGCTTGGTTTGTCAGGTCATACGTCGCATACGCAATCAAACCAAGAAATGCACCGCGCAAAAATACTGTGCTCACTGCTGACGATGCGGCAAGTGCAGGTTGTACAACAAAATAACTTAATCCAACGACGTACAATACGTAAAAGACAGCAGCAGGTGCGAGCGAGAACTTGGCCGCCATGTGTTCGCCAAGCCATGTCGCATACCAGTTCTTGGCCAGCACACCAATCCAAAAAAGATCAATAACGAGCATTGCGACGAGTGCGACAAGACTTGAATACAACATAGAAGTGAGTATAACGCTAGTATAGAACGAATAGGACCAAAAAGCCATGGCCCGAACACGGTCCCCCATGGTACGATATAAGGAACTATGTCATACCCAAAAACATTACACATACTCCTTCTCGGTATGGCAGCACTCTTTGCGCCAACCGACACAACCCGTGCAGCAACCGAAATCACACCTTCATCCACCGTCCGACTCGCCGTACCGCATATTTGGGAGATACCTGATGGAAAATGGGTACCTCCTTGGAGCGGTGCTTGCGAGGAAGTGAGTGCTGTCATGGTTGAACGGTTTTATCTCCACGACAAGACACTCCAACTCACCCCAACACAAACCAAAAAAATTGTCGGTCCTCTGTTCCCCTGGGAGAACAAGACGTTTGGCAGCAACATTGATACAGATGCAACCCGCACAGCACGACTTATCAATGATTTTAGTTCTGCTGAAGCTACCATTGTCTGGGAACCAACGCTCGACGCGATCAAAGCTGAACTACGCGCTGGCCGACCAGTTATTTCCATGCACTATGGCTACGGAATGCAAAATCCTCGCCATAGATTCCGCCAAGGAAGCTCGTCCTATCATGTGGTAGTTCTCGCTGGATATGACGATACCAAAAAAGAATTCCTTGTTAATGACTCAGAGTTCAAAGATGGTAGGCATAATCGATACTCATACGATATCATTATGAACTCGCTTCATGATTTCGACCACAAAACAAAGAAAGCAAATGGGAAACCCGTGGCGCTCTTCACCTCACCCAAGCGTCTCATCAAGACGGCGGATGACCCAAAGGTCTACCTCGTACGCGGAAGCAAACGATATCACATTTCATCAATGGACGTGCTCAATGCACGCCGCATAGCGCTCACTAATCTCGAGATAGTCACCGCAACAGATCTCGCCACCTATACCGAAGGTGCGCCCATCAGCCAATAATTACACGCACATGTCAGCACTTGCAATCTCTCACGTACACAAGACATTCACACAGGGCGCAACCACTATTACTGCTGTTGATAACGTAAGTGTAACCATCGAACCAGGTTCGATCCACGGGTTGCTTGGTCCAAATGGTGCCGGCAAATCAACACTCATTAGTATGATCAGTGGTATGGTACTTCCTGACACCGGAAGTCTTACACTCTTTGGTGAAGACGTGGTGGCACACCCTGAACGAACCAAAGGATTTCTTGGCATTGTCCCTCAAGAAATTGTAGTGGAGATGGCCTTTACCGTGAAGGAGGTGCTCTACTACTTCAGTGGCATGTACGGTGTTCCTGTGGCACAACGCGAGGCACGTATCATTGAGGTGCTTCGAGACCTCGATCTCGAAGGTAAGATGCACGAACGGGCGCGTAATCTCTCCGGCGGCATGAAACGACGCCTTATGATCGCAAAGGCAATTCTCCATCGTCCTCGTTTTCTCATTCTTGATGAGCCAACTGCAGGGGTCGACGTAACCTTACGACAAAAAATTTGGTCATTAGTTCGTCGTCTGAACAATGAAGGTACTACCATCCTCTTCACAACACATTACCTCGAAGAGGCGGAGAACCTGTGTGAAGCAATCACACTCATCGACCACGGCCGAGTGATCAAAGATGGCAAATTAAAGGACATCCAGCAAGAGTTTTCGAAAAACGCAATTCACTTCGAGTTGTACAATACTACTGTACCCCACCTACCGGGCGTTATCCCTGTAGGAGCAGCGTTCGAATTCCCCATGAGTCACCTCGCGGCAGACACGACGCTCCTCACTTCGCACTACGGTGACAACATCAAATCATTACGATCCGAGGCGGCGTCACTCGAATCTATCTTTATTAAGCTCACGAATACCTCCGTATGATGACTGGCATGTGGGCGCTTTACGCGCGCGAAGTCAAGCGCTTCCAAAAAATTCTTCTCGACACTCTCGCAAGTCCCATCATGTCCGTAGTGCTCTACCTTGGAATCTTCGGGGTTGTTGCTGCCGGACGGTTTATTGATGGCATCCCCTACATCACGTTCGTATATACAGGACTACTTGGCATGATGATGGTCAACAGTAGTTTTTCCAATCCAGCATACGCGCTTGTCATTGCAAAAAACCTTGGAAACATCATTGACCTACAACTTGTACCTCTCAAATCCTGGCAGATCGGTCTTGCCTACACCCTTGCAGCAATGACCCGTGGAGTTTTAACCATGATCGTCGCAATTCTTGCGACCGTATGGTTCATACCTGGACTACATATCGAACACGGATGGTACCTACTCGCAGGTATTCTCATTACCGGTCTTGAATTTGGTTCACTCGGAGTTGTATTTGGTATGTGGGCAAAGAGCTTCGAATCACTCACCTTCGTTACAACGTTTGTCATGCAACCCATGATCTTTCTCGCGGGAGTATTCTACCCAATCGCCGACCTCCCTCATCCTTGGTCAGTAGTTAGCGCGTGGAACCCCATCCACCACACAATCAATGTGCTGCGCTACGCAGTGACGGGGTACGCAGACACTCCACCACATCAGTCACTACTGGTTATGATCAGTATCGCCATCGCACTCTTTATCTGGATGCACCTGAGCACACAACGCGGCCTTCGACGCGTAAAGGCACAGTAAGCATTGCACATAAAAAAACAATCGCCTCATAGGTGTTCTACCCGTGAGGCGTGTTTTTGTGCGTGCGCATCATGTCACCCTCCTGCGGGTGTGATGACATAGGCACAACCTCCGTTTAGGAGCTGCTTACCCGAGATGGCCCAAGTACCCTCGTAGAGTCGCCACTCTGCCGTACGCTTTCGTTCCGGATCTTGACGATTGAGGGTAATGGACAGCAACGCCACAATTCCAGTGGAAGTCGTAAGCGATCTTCCATCCCACCGCGTATTTCTTCCATACGAACGAATGTGAAAATCGCTCGCAAGGTCAATACGCAATGTGACAGAAGCATCTGCTGCAAGCGCGACATCCTGAGAATGAAGGAGGAGGAGCCCGTGTGCGACGTGTCTCCCAAGCCACTCCTTTTGGGGTGCAACTCCCTGGGGAATTGTTGCGCGTCCGCGATCCATCGCTAACTTAGACGGCAACCGAACGCACATGTGCACCTCACAAGCGTGAACAGCAGCCGAGTCAATCTGAAGCAGTTGAACCACCTGCGAACCAGGCATATTACATCGCCTCGGATCTACACCAACAAACTCGAGAATCATCGTTTCCTCCGTGCTTGAGCATCATCTGTGATAGTCTAGCCCGCCTGTCCAGTACCGTCAATAATAGAAAGACCAGGCTACTGAGATGCAGCCTGGTCTTTCCTTGTAAGGATCTCTTAGCGCGTACCTGGGATGATGGTGTAATCAACGAAGTAGGCGTCGGGAACATCTACGACCTTCTTTGCCCAACCAGCACCATAAAGTTCAATCGCTCGAGCTTCTGTAGACACCCACTGCAATGTTGCCTCTGCAACAATCGCATAGACCTTAGGCACGGTCGTAATCTTGATGAGATACGTGCCTGGTTTGATTGTCATATTCTTCCCGAGAGCAAATGTTGCAAGCTGAGCTGTGGTAATCGTTTTTACCTTGCTAAAGTCTTTACCGTACCAACTGCTATATACCGTCTCTGTTGGGAATGCTCGTCGTGTGCCAGTAGCATCAATGAAGTAGACAGCGCTATTGCCAGCAACCTTCACCAGATCCCCCACGCTCAAACCAAATGGAATAATCACCCCTGGATTTGGCACTGTGTTCTGTGGAGCAGAAGGCTCTGATGGTGGCGCAGCAGGAGTAGCAGATGCCACGAGAGCAATTGTCGCTACAGCAACCTTCGATACAGAACCATCGCCATACGCGAGCTTCGCGTAGACAGTCTTCGTTCCCAATTGGCTACTGAGTTGATAGGAAAGTGTTGCAGCATACGGCTGCCAAACTCCGCCAATAAACTCTGGATTTTCACTCAATGCTACTTCAACAGGCGAACCAGACGGTTGGAAGGCAACGGTGACCGTGGAGACACTGGTCATGGCTGCTCCTCCATTGAGACTCATCACGGGAGCAGAGGGTTGACTGCTCGTCTGCCCTGACCCGAATGCTGTTCCAGATGATGATGCAGCTGCAAGTGAAGCTGCGACAGTGGTTGTGGCTGCATCAGTGCTATCCTTGCTATCAATATACGCCACTTCCAATTCACCTGAGCTAGAGATTTCTAGAATCCCGTTCTCAGCAGCTACAGTGCCTGTGTTCTGAATTGTCACTGAACCCAAGAAGATACCAGTAGCTACTCCAGTTTCGGTCATGGTTATTGTCTCAGCATCTCCATCATCACTGTAGACACGTATTGTGGAAAGAGTGTTCTGCGATGTTCCACTCAAATTCGCATCCAAATCTGTAACACTCACGTAGAGAGAACCATTGCTCTGATATGCAACAGCAGTAAGTTCTGATCCAGAACTATTCGCAAAAATAAGACTTTCGTGTGGACGTTTGATAATTCCAGTTTCGGTAATTGTACCGCTATTCACGATGGTTCCAACAGATGGAACTGTCAGATACACACCACCACTAATGACCAACGTTGTGCCCGAAGTAACTGTCAATGTTCGCATAACTGTCGAACTCGACGTGAGCGTAAACGAAGATCCCGATGAATCAAGTGTCAAACTACCTGCATACACCGTACCGCTTGGAATGGTGCCACTCCCAGTAAATCGCACAGTACTTGTGCTCTGGAAACTGTACTGATTGGCAGCTGCAGCAATCATCTTTTCACTTCCTGTAGTTGTAATTGTGAGCGTTCCTCCATCCACTCGAACATACCCCAATGAGGTTGTCACCGAGGGACGCTCAACGGTCAATGAATACCCAGCCGGAATGATCATGGTGCTTGATACCGCGATCTTACCTAGACTCATAGTACCCGCGCTTGCGCCGACCAACTGTTGTGTACCTGAAACCGTAGTAAGAATTGTTGTGGTGGCAGTTCCTGGCGTCCAACTCCCAGCTGCTGTCATGAGTGCATTACCTCTGAAGGAGACACCCGTAGTCCCTGATGGGAGCAAGATACTTGTTGAAGCTCCCGAAACCAGGAAATCACCCGAAACAATCATTGGCACGTTCATTGAACTGAAGTCGAGTGTACCAGTTGCAACAGTTACATCCACCACGTTCCAGTAGAACATGACATTCGATGGGGACGAACCCACCGACGTTGTACCTGGGAAAAGCGTTCCAGATGACTTGCGAATATGGACATCATCGAACTGAGCTGTCGAAGAAACAAACTGGTCTCCAGTACCATCAAAAATTATGGTGTTTGTGCCTGCAGTTACACCCGTACCCCCAATTTTCTGTGTAAAGTTACCACCTACATTGAACTGACCAGTACCCCACTTGAGTGCGAGATAGGTGCCCGGTGCACACGTACCTGCTTGTGTATTATCGAGCAGCACTGTTCCATCCGCATCGAGCTGCGCATTCTTGGTGCGAAAATCTGCAATTCCTTTTGTAACGCGCAAGTGTGTTGTACCAAGTCCACCTGAGAAGATCACTGTGTTCGCAGCACTGCACGAGCCTTCGATCAAGAATGTACCATTGAACTTGTGATCTACTGTCGAAGTCACATAGTACGTACTCGCAGTATTGGGACCAAAAGTATACGTTGTACTCGCAGTACTCAACGACGCACTTGCACCAATCTGAATATTGTTATCAAACGTCACTGCCCCAGTACCCAGCATCAGTCCCGCATCCGCATCGTCAGCCACTACCATCGCGCTCATCATTTGGAATGGGATATTGTTGGTCTGCATATCCAGCACTCCATTGGTTATCGTAAGCGAGCAGTAGACCGCAAGTGCATCTGTATCCACCAATACAGTATCTGTAGATCCACCAGTTGTATTGTTGATTTCTACATCACAATACCCACTCGAAGCACCGGGTCTAAATGTCTGTGCACCTGATGTACCCGCAAAAGTCAACGCGTACATGTGTGCCTCATTGAGCACCAAGGTACCCCCATTAATGAGCCAATCACCCTTAACGGTTGTTTCACTCGCCGGCAAATACGTACCCGAGTTGAGCACCAAATCATCATTGAACACCTCTGTACCACTACCAAATGTAGTTGTCACTGTTCCACCTGCGACCGTCATTGCACCATTGGCTGTCAACGTATGCGTCGCGATGTTGAATGTGCCTGCGGCAATTGTGGAAGACGCAATGGTTGCACTGGCGCCCAACGTAATTGTGCCTGTGTACCCAGATTCAACACGCACAACAAGGTTGCTATAACTTGAGGCAAATGTAGAATCCCAGGTTGCGTTAGATGCTGATGTGCCATTGAAAAGAATGGTATCCCCATCTGTTGGCAGCGTATTACTGTCCCAGTTTGCAGCAGTACTCATGTTGCCGCTTCCATCCCATGTCTTAGTCGCAGCGTGGGCATTTCCTGATGTGCTTAGCAGCAACGCGCAAAAAGCAATAATAGCACCGATTGCGCGCAATCCGTGCCCAGTTTCTGTACTCAGACTCATACGTTTTTGATTGAATGCATGGTACAAGTATACCACACAATCCACTCTACTACTCATCACTCCCGGCTGTTTTCTGTGGATAGACCCGTCCCACGTGCATCGTGCAACAACTGTTGCATATCTCGTGAGATAGTATTCCAATCGAATTGTTGCACATGCGCACGCGCTGCCGTGATTATGCAAGAACGAAGCACCTCATCATCACGCAATCGACTGATCGCTGTCGCAATCGAGTCTGGACTCTTTGGAACACAGAAGAGTCCTGTCTTTTCGTGTGTCACAATATCTGGGATCCCCCCCACTGGTGTTGCAACAACCGGTAGCCCAGCTGCCTGCGCCTCCAAAAATACATTGCCAAGTCCTTCAGAAAGCGAAGGTCTACAAAATACATCACCCGCATGCAAATACTGCGGAATCTCGCGGTACCCAACAGCGCCAACAAAATGAACACGATTTGCGATTGTTCCCGCCGCACGGCGCAACGATGATTCAAGTCCGCCGCTTCCTACGATGATGAGATGCGTATCCTCTGAGAGCATCGAACAGGCTTCGATCAAATCACGAACTCCGTTCTTTTCGACCAAGCGGGATACTGTAACCACCACCCATGCATCCTCAGGAATATCCAGCTTCTTTCGCATGACGGAACGCGATGAAGATTCGGCTGCAAAGTGCGCAACATCAACGCCATTAGGAATTACCCTACAATGCGAACCGCTATACCCCATTTTTTTCGACCACACTGCCAAGGATTCACTAATAGCATGAAGAGTCGTTGCACGACGAAAGACAGCTCGAACTAACCAAAAAAACCCACGAGACGCACGACGAATATGCTCCTCACTGTCCCCTTCCTGCACTGACAATACAAACGGTGTGGCGGTGCGAAAACTCGCAACAATTCGAGCTGCAAGCCCACCGTAACTGGCCATAATCCCCCACAATATCGCTACATTTGTATGTCGCAATGAGACAAGTGGAGCCACAAGAGGCAAAAGCAATTTGTCGAGCATTGGAATACCAAATCCAATGCGATGGACTTCCACACCATCAACAAGCTCAAACGTCGGCAATCCAGGACGTATGCGTGCACAGTACAGGATCCATCGATACTCTGGGATACGCCGAGTCACTTCCTGTACCGCAATCTCCGCTCCGCCGATAAGTGGCAAATAGGCAGTGGAAAAAATCAGTACTGTTTTCTTTGCCTCCCGTGATGCGACTGACATATACGCGTTAGGAATGAGTAGAGCGACGCAATTCTTTCTTAAAATAAGCTACGGTCTGTTGCAGTCCCTCACGAAGCGGCACGGTTGGTTCCCACCCGAGCTCAGTACGTGCACGGGTAATATCAGGCTGTCGACGTTGCGGATCATCTACACGAAACTCACCTGTACACACAATCTGACTTGTGCTCTTGGTCACAGCCAAAACCTCTTCTGCTAACGCGCGTACGGTACATTCAGACGGGTTTCCCAGGTTGATTGGGCCATGCACTGCTGGGGCACTAGCCATCATACGAACCAAACCATCTACCAGATCACGCACATAACAAAAACTGCGCGTCTGGGAACCGTCACCATCCACTCGGATAGACTCCCCCCGAAGTGCTGCAACAATAAAGTTACTCACGACACGTCCATCGTCCACCGCCATGTCTGGTCCGTACGTGTTGAAGATGCGCACCACCTTCACGGGTGCCTGATACTGGCGAACGTATTCGAAGCATACGGTCTCGGCAAGACGTTTCCCTTCATCATAACAAGCACGGGGACCAATAGGGTTCACGGCACCAACATACGTCTCAGCTTGAGGATGAACTTCAGGATCTCCATAGACCTCCGACGTTGAAGTATGGAGGAACGTTGCCTGTTTTGCTTGTGCAAAGGCAAGCAACTGTCTTACACCATCAACACTCGCTGCAATAGTCTCAAATGGGCGTGCGAAGTATTGTGCTGGTGATGCTGGACACGCCAGGTTATAGATTTCGTGTACCGGCTCACTGATTTTGAGTGGTCGTACAATATCGTGCTTCTTGAATACAAATCTCCCCGAAGCACGCAGTCCACGCAGTCGCCGTGTATCACCAGTAATCAATGAATCAACACCGATAACACGATGTCCTTGTTCCAAAAGTGTCCGAACAAGATGAGTACCGATAAATCCTGCTGCACCTGCGACCACAATGGTTTTTTGCATAGACACTTGATTCTCTGTATGATGCTAACTACACCACATTTCTTGGCAAAAGTAAACAAAATATGCGCGCCACACCTGCCAACCTTCCTCGCATCACACTAGGTCTTCTCATAACGCAGGGACACTGGGGCGGAGCGCAGAGATATGTCTTTGATCTCGCCACTAGTCTTGCCCCTGAAATGCGAGTGATTGTTGGTGTTGGATCGCCCAACAGAGGTACGGAATTACAAGCGCGTCTTGCCGCATGGAATGCTACGCACCCCGCCACACCTATTGAAGTACAGCAACTCACACACCTCGTCCGAGAAATTGCTCCATGGCAAGACCTCCGCGCACTACGAGAGATTCGTCAGTTCGTCACTCGCAACCGTATCTCCATCTTGCACTGTAACAGTGCCAAGGCCTCAGTCATCGGGTCTCTAGCCCTCCTTGGAAGCAACGTTCGTCGTGTTATTACAATACATGGATTCACGCACACTGAACCACTTTCTACTCTACGAGCTCTGTTCTACCGGGAACTCGAACGCATCGCAACGAGATCTGTTGACCTTGTGATCTGTCCAGATGTAGCTTCCTACACGATTGCTCACGACCAATTTCATATCCCAGAAAAGAAACTGGCATGTATTCCACATACTATCGAAGAGCCGGCATTCCTCTCGCGCAAAGACGCACGCAGCGAACTCAGTCGCAGGTGTGGTGTGCCTATACCGCCGACCACACACGTCATCGGCTCGATCGCCAATCTGTACCACGTAAAGAATCACGCACTACTCCTCGAGAGTTTTGCAGAACTTGCACACACTGATCGAGACGCATTGTGTATCATCATCGGCGAAGGAAACGAACGCGCAGCACTTGAACGTCTGCGGGCAAGTCTAGCCTGTGCACACCGCATATTTTTTCTCGGGGCGATTGACAATGCAGCGACACTCCTGCGTGGCTTTGATGTATTTGCTCTCACCTCCCATAAGGAAGGATATCCGTATGCGCTCTTAGAGGCCCGCGCTGCGGGAATCCCCATCGTTGCACGTGCTGTCGGTGGCTGTGCTGAAATTCTCAAGGACATAGCAACTGCGACCTGCCTCACAACTGCTCACGCCCCGGCTATAGCACAAGCGCTGCAAGCAGCATTGCAAAACACCACGTCTCCTGCCGCACACTTTTCGCGTAACCGTATGCAAGATGCGACAAAAGAACGGTATCTCGCGCTAATCACGGATAAGCTTCTCGTAAAAGGTAACGAGTGATTGATCTTGCACTCGCTTGGCCATTTCAATAGCAGTCTTTCTCGCCATTTCAGTCATAGTCTCTGGTCGACGTGTTGTCGCGTCCTTGAACATCTTTACAGAGGAGGTGGCGTCATCAAAAGCAGTATACAACAATCCCGCTCTCCAATATGACTGCCCGATACTTGGATCAAGAGCAATCGCCTCAAGCATTGCCGCCTCTGCTGCGACCTTGTTCCGTAACACGAGGTGCGCCTGAGCTACTTCGTACAAGAGTTGCTGACGCTTCGGAGAAAGTAATCGTGCCTCCTCAAGCTGTTGGAGTGCTGCATACTGCTTCGCAGCATTATTAGTAATGATCGCTTCCTGCTGCAACAGTTGCGCACGCAAAATCGCTATACGTAGTTCATATGGACGTTTTTGCAGCTGCTGTTCAAGATCCGCAAGTACAATAGCGTAGGTTTCGTTATACACGGCACGCGCCAACGCTGCATTTGCGTCAGTTGATGTATTAAGGATACGAAGAAGTGCTGTTGCAAACTCACGTACAATATCATCGTCATGAGGCGAGTCATACGTCTTGGCCTGCGCATACTGACGCATAGCCTCGCGAATATATGGCACCGAACGCTGCACATTAGGATTTGCCTGTGCCACAGAGAGATATTGCAATGCAGCAAGTGTTGCGGTATTTGCACGAGATGTGCGGATATTTCCCTGATACAGCAGCACAACTGCGGCGACGACAAGCACGGCAACCGGCCACGAAGCAGCAACTCGCGTTGGCTGCATACGAGGCAACTCCACTTCACCCAACGCACTTCGTCGGTCAATATAGGCCAACAAGATGAACCAAGCGAGATACGAAGTGACGTTATCAAACACAAACAAGTTGTGTACAAAGTAGGCGATTAAAAAGAGCTGAAGCGCGAGCGATTCACCCCAGTCCTCTCGACCAATACGAACCGCACCAAGATATGCGCAGATAAATAGCGCAAAGTATGCACTAAGCCCGACAACACCCTGTGTAGTAAGTGTATTAAAAACAATATTATGCGCGTTATCAAACCAGGTTTCTGAATCACCAAACCGTAAAAACTCAGGATTGAAATGTTGATTGAACGCAAAATAAAATGTATTAAGTCCCCATCCTTGGATCGGATGATCCTTCCATGCTTGCATGGCAAGTGTCCAGGTCATAATACGCGTTCTACCAGTACCTTCTGTAAGCGACAGATGCGTCATGCGATTCAAAAACGGCTGTTGCACCACAAGCGCAGTATCGCGCGCCACCCATAGTCCACCAAGCAGCAACAAAAACAGTGTGCATCCAATACCTGTCCACGTTCGAATACGTTTAGGGGTTTCCTTACGAAGCAACACAATAAGTAGACCAACCACAACTGCAACCGCAACGCCGATCATCGTTCCACGGGTTTTCGTCGGCAAGATGGTAGCAAGAGCAAGAACGCCGCTGACCATCCACACAAGACGCAAATTCTTTCCACGTTCCTTCACCCACAATAACCCAGCGATCAGTGCCAAAAAAAGCGCATATCCACTCACATAGATCGTATTTCCAAGCGTCGAACGCACACGATCGCTCCCCTCATTAAGAAGCAAGGTTGGATTCCCTACCTGCATCCACGCGATGCACACAAAAGGAACAGACGCGACCAAAATCCAGATAAAAAGCGCTCGCCATTCTTTCCATGTCCGGAACACATGTCGCGCAACAATATATAACGCGACATAATGCAGAATAGTAAACAATCCCAACATGCGTTCGTGATTGTCCCAAAGACTACGTCGCACATCCACGCTCCACACTGTCGAAACTATACCTGCAACAACAAACCCAAGTACCGCGTACAGCATGGTAGAGCGGCGCAACTGCGAACGTTCACTCACATACACAGCAAGATACCATCCATAAACGAGTGTCAGGAGTGTAATAAGAATCCGCAAGTACAACACCTTCGGAACTACAAACGGGAATACATACGAAGTCGGTGTAACAATAAGTGGTGTGATAAACGCAAGGGCGACTCCCACCTGCAACACGCGCGTCATGAATCGATGAGACATACCAATATTTTATTTGTCTAATTCCCTAAGAAACTCCTCTGCACCTTGTCGATAGGACGAATCTATCTCAACAGCACGCAACGCAGCACTTCGTGCTTCAGCTACTCGCCCCACCTTGCCATATGCCAATGCCAAGCGCGACCACCAGAGAGGATCACCGGGCAATTGCTGCACTACAATTTCATAGAGCTGCACCAATCGTTCATATCGCTGCTTCTCAACGAGAATAGTCGTCACCGCCTCTACCTGTGTCGCTGATTCGAACACAAATCGTTTGTCTATAGCTCGTTCAATATACCGCAGTCCTTCATCCACCGTTACAGGATCCTTGAGCAATACAAACCCGTAATACCAATCAACCAGCGCTGTATTCCCCACGTGCTGCATTGCCCCTTCCATCACTCCTTTTGCTTCAGCATATCGTGTAAGACCTAGGAGCGCCTGCGTTTGTAACAAATACCCTTCTTCACGAGTAGGGCTCAACATTGTAGCCTCATTGAAGTATGAACGGGCGCGTTCAAGCGCAACAGAGTCTCCGTAGAGTGCCCCTATTTGGTATTCCATCTTCCCCACCATGCTCAGCAACAAAAAGGTGCGTGGTGATGCAACAAGCAGTGCGTCAATCTCACTGCGCAACCATTGTACATCACGATCTAGCCATCCACGGACCTCTGGCGAGAGAGATGCGAGTTGTTGGTCAGCAGCGAATGCTGGAACCATATCAAGTACCGCACTCGCACTCCAGCGCAGTCGCTCGAACTGATACGGTGTATACCAATCAAAGGCGTAACGCAAATATACTCGTGCCGCCTTCCAATCACCGACGTACGACTTCTGCAGTGCATAGTTTGTGAGCGAGGAAGAAATCAGTGGCACTATACTCAACATAAGCATAGCAACACCAACAGCAATGCTTACCGCCCATACTGCAGGACGTGTCACTCTCCACGCAGTTCGTTGCTCAGTTGCAATCGCCGCTTGCTCCTGTGCAAGCACCCATCCTACCAATAACGCAATAGAAAGGTATGTCCCCCCGTTTTCAAAAAGAAACAGCATCTGTACCACATGACCCGCACCAATCCCCACAAGCACTGCAATCATGCGTGCACCCCATACACCTTCACGATACCGTCGCACACCCGCACGAACGAGCATTGCCACCACAAGAAGAAAAAGCACTCCACCCACTACACCACTTGTAGCCAACAATTCCAGCCATTGATTATGCGGTTTGTCGACATAGGACTCCACAAACGCGATTTCAGAGAGTGCTGGGTTATAGAACGCATCGCTTACTCGTCGATAGTTTTCAGGCCCCCAACCGGTCAGCGGTCTTGCCACAAATCCGTCCCAAGCAACCCCCCAATTTATGAGACGTGTAGTAAGCGTTGTAGTTCCCAAAAGACCACGTGCCCACTGCTGCACAGCAATCGATTGTGTTCCAACTACAGCAATTACTCCCAGTACAGCAACCAGTACACCAGCAGCCCAGGCAATGCGCTGCTTCGTAATGAGCTGTCTACGCAGCAAAACCCAAACCAACGTGGCCACCACTACACCAGTGGTAAGTCCCAAATAGGTGCCACGCGCTTGAGTGAACACAAGTGCACCAATCGAGAGTACACCGAACACAACCACAACGCCTCGCATCGTTCGACGATCCAAGAGCGCGACAACTGCTGCGATGCCTAATTGAAGAAACAAATACGACGCGAGCAACACCGGGTTACCCAAGGTACTCCCCACACGATGCTGTGAGACATTTGGCAACAGATCAGGATTCGACGACTGCACAAGCGCAAGTGCTGCAACAATGCATGCTGCGTACAAACTTGATTTCAAAACCTGCAACCGTGCTGCTGGTGTGAAAAGTGGTGAGGCAAAAATAAGTGCAGCCACTACCATATGGGTCTGATACCACAATCCAGTAGCTCGTGCCATGTCGCCCCATACACTCTGCCACCAATCAACACCCGCAAAGGCACACACCCACTGTCCAACAAGAAACAATACCACCGCAATACTCAACGGACTCCATCGCAATCGCAATGAAGGTTCACGATACCACACCCATCCTGCTGCAATTGCCAGTACCGAAACAATCACCTGCACGACCACTGCCTGTACGTACGACAGAGGGAACAATGAAATCGGAAGGTATGCTAGTGGCGCCCATACAAGCACGAGACCGCACCATCGAACAATGCGACGCAACAGGTTTGTACTCATAGTGCTGGGAATACTACACCGCGTTTCAATCCTTCTTGCTTTATTTCCTCCGCATGCTCAGTATCAGCGGCCATTCGATACGCTAAATAAAGATACACATATGTTTCGCGTACATCAGGTTCGGCTGCACGCACCTGTTCAAGCCGAACAATTGCATCTGGTACACGATTAATTTCAATCAAAAATTGCCCTTCTGCATAGCCTGGATACGGGTGCCGAGGTGCTAACGATTGTGCCCGCGCAAACATATCTTGTGCGCGGACAATCCACTCATTTCCATTGCGCACGGCTTGCTGACCATAATACTGAGCCAACAAATATGTGCGATAGAATCTCTGCTGATTCTCTGTACATGCATCAGCGCGCTTTTCTAGGTGCTGCGCAGTGCGTACTCGGATATCTTCTGGCATTTGTGCATTCCCTGCAACAGCAATCCAGGTTTGCATCGCTTTCTCCCAAAGTTGGCATGACGCAGGAACCTCGTCATTTCCAATCTTTGTCACTATGTCCATCCACGGGAACCAACGCCCCGACGCGCGGGCCTGCTCCGCAGCACCATAGGAGGCAAATGCCGATGCATGCGTAGTCCAAACCACCCCACCAACCACAGCAATAATGCCTGTTACTACTACAACGAGCCGATGGGAACCACGCAATTGTTTTGGTGTTACAGGCATGGCAATCGTTCTTGGTACCGCAACAATACTTGCAAAACTAATCCAGAAAATTGACGCTACCACTGGCTGTTCAGGGGTAAAGAAAAGATATACACAGTAGGCACCAACCATGGCTGCTGCCCAAGGTGACACACGCCATGCGAGCACTGCAGCTGCAAGATATAACATGCCCCAGATGATCATGCCCGCGATACCTGTCTCCACACCCACCATAAGGAGCGTATTATGTGCATCGTCATTGAATGCCTCACTCCCCACATGCACAAGACTTGCGGGGTCAAACTGCGACGCAAACACCTCTGGATACGCCCCACGACCCCAGCCCATTGGTTCTTCTCTCATGGCATTCCAGGCAATGCTCCATTGAAGTAACCGAGTCTGTGATGTCACTGCTGATGGAGCAATTTGCACAGCGCGGGGAAGGTTCCACGATGCTGGTGCAAACTGTACAGCAACAAACACTGTCAGGAAGAGAGCAAGAATTCCTCCCACTATACGACCACGCGGCTTGGGCATATGGAGCACCATCCACACTCCTGCAATCATCAATCCACATACCAAACCCAACAATCCTGCACGACTATCAGTTGCGATTATCGCGCTCATCTGCACAATCGCACCAACAATCCACCACCCTCGCACTTCAGCTCGTGTACGTGTGTACATCACTCCTGTTACTCCAAGAGTTACGAGCAAATACCCTGCAAGAAATGACGCATTTCCCATTGTCGAAACCATGCTCCCTGTCACACCAATCCAGGGCAACCCAGGTGCCACCTTCCCAATCCATCCCAGTATTGCAACCACTACTCCCATACTAGCTATAACGCGCAACAATCTTGTTCGCCAAACATCTGTGAGGAGAAGGACTGCATCTGTTCCAACGACTAAGACGTGGAGCCAAATCCACCACCCATTAGCACGCAACAACGATCCCCAGCCCAGATACTCACCCCGTACTGAAAGCGCACCCAAAAGCACGAGCCATACAACCAACAACGCTCTGACCATGAGCCCAAAAACACCGGAACCCAACTGTGCATCTTGTAATGACTTTTGACGCAACCGGACTACTATTGCTCCGAGATACCCAATATCAAGAAGCGCGATCAATACCAATACTTTTGCAGTTATATACGGCTCAGGTAAGCCCGGTATAATCAACAACGGCACCAACACTGCGATCAGAGTAAGAAAAATTCCCATAGAAAATACTACACGGTATCATACCCTTCATTGCTCTGCTTGTTAAGCGTTTCGTTGTGCGTCAATAGCAAAACTCCCCGGTTACCCGGGGAGTTTGTGCTTTTTCGCTGTGTCATCCTCTTGCGAGGACTCCACGACTACTCCCTAGATTAGTAGGTAAGAGTCTTACCAGCGAATGGCAAGCCGCCGAGACCAGAAGCTGTTGGCTTGAGGTCGAAAATCTGAGCGGTGTAACCATCAGTCCAGCCAATACCCTTAACTGCGGTGCCGCCAGCGGTGCCGCCGACAGAGAGACCTACAGTAAGTGTGTTGTTGGAAGCTGCGTCATCCGTGTCCATTGTGACGATAACCGTCTTGCTGGAACCAGATGGGATTTCAAGTGGGGTCGACATGATGTCGAAGTTGGTGTCATCCGACGAGCTACCGAGGTCACCAGCTGTGTACGTGCTTACGTACGAAGTGGAAGCCAAGAGGTTACCCGAGGAAACACTGTCCTTGTAGATCTTCACCTCACGAGCAGCGTGAGCTGCAGCTGCAGAGATCGACGTATCAATCTTGAGGTTGAGACGCCAGATTGTAGCAGACTGGTTGTTCACGTTAGCTGGGTTGGTGAATACCCACTTAGCAACGACCTTGTCGTCACCCTTCGAAGTTGCTCCAGATGGAGCGTCCGAAGCGTGAGCAACGCTCAAGTTAGCCTTGAGAGGGTGCTTCTTTGTAGCTGGGAGGTACATCGTAGCGGACGTCAAGCCCGAGAAGGACGTGATCGAAGCGCCAGATTCTGCACCACGAGCAACGATAGAAGCGGTGTTGCTGCTGTCATAGCCGTACAACATACCCATGAAGAACGTGGAGCTCGAGAATGTATCAGGAGCGCCAGTGATGTCTGCAACGACGCGCAAGGTCTTGCTCGAGTTCTTTGGAACTACGAAGTTAAGACCAGTGAACGTAGCGTAAGCAGTCGCGGTGTATGAAGCGGTAGACGTAGCACTTGCGGTAGCAAGGGACGATACTGCGGAACCAACCATCGTGTCACCGTCCATGAGGCGGATGTTTCCAATAACACCAGTGGTGCTTGTGGAAATCAACGACAACATGGAAGGAGTGAGCTCGCTGATCGTTACGCCTTCTTCCTTACCAGCGGTGAACTTGAAACGAGCAAGTTCAACGTCAGTGGATCCCATCGTTACGTAGTGCTCAGCTGTAGAGTCTGAAGCAACTGCAACGGTGAGAGAACCAGAGGAAGCAACGTATACGTTCTGGAGACCTGCAGACATCGTAGCGGTACCACTCTGAGACGTCTCAAGTGTCTGGTAGGACACTGAAGATGGGTAGAGAATACCGTTCGTGTCAGCATTGATGTTTGCGCTCGAACCGCCGGTTACGTCTGCAAGTACATCAACAACGTAGGTCTCACCCTTTGCGAGCACAACTGGAGTTGTGAGGGTGTAGTCATACGTGTCGGATGCGCCTGTGGTCAACGTACCCTTAACGCCCGCGATGTCAGCACCATTGTGCTGGAGGCGGAGGTTGGAGAAGACTGCAGAGAGACCACCAGTTACATCAGCCTTAACGGTGATGTTGGTAATCTTTGCACCTTCGCCAGAACCAGCCTTGACCACGAACGAGCTGATGCGTGCACTCTTGGTGCTCGAAACAGCGGTTGGGTTCACCGAGCTACCATCAGCAACCGTCAAGTTCTCAGACAAAGTTGGAACCGAGGAAGCGAAGGTAAGGCTGTATGCTGTTGCAGAAGCCGTGCTGATCGACGTAAGAGAGGTCTTAGCCTGAGCGTTAGCAGAGCCAGCGCGGAGGACAACCTGTACTGTGTCGCCAGCAACAACCGACGTATCGGTCGTGTCAGCAGTTACAACGAGCTTGCCGATCGTACCAGGTGTTACAACAAAGTTGTTGGAGAAGGTGTAGTCAGCGTCCAAGCTGGTGTTGTCACCAGAGGTCGAAGAAGCTACAGCTGTACCAACCTGTACACCGTTAAGGAAAAGCTTAACGTTCTTGTACGCGTTGTTGGACGAACCTGCGAGGTAAAGAGACATGCTGTCTACCTTCACTGCTTCACCAGCAGCAACGAGGTCAAACGTTGCGAGGTTGACGCCAGTAGCGCCAGTCGCAATGTTGTTCTTCGTTGACTCAGTAGCTGGAGTGATCGTGAGGGTACCCGTGTTGATCGTCGTCTGTGCGGTGGTCTGGATGGAGAACGCCGTCGTATTGAGGGTTACCACCGGAGCGTATACACCGTACTGAAGATCCCAAGCGGTTACATCAGTTTCTTCCTGAACCGAGAACTGGAAGTTGCGGTTGGTACCACCAACTACTGTTCCGTAGAGGTCCAAGAACTTGGACTGACCAGCAGTGATCTTGAGACCACCATCTGCAGAGCTGGAGAAGTCGAACGTGAGCTTGTTGTTACCAAGATCAGCGTACGTTGCACCATACTGCGTGCCAGCAACAGTCAACTTGATGTTCTTGATGTCAGCAGCGCTTACCGAACCGATCTGGGTGAAGGTAATACGCTTCACGAGAAGG
The DNA here is from genome assembly GCA_964627055.1 of uncultured Gammaproteobacteria bacterium. Taxonomy (GTDB): domain Bacteria; phylum Patescibacteriota; class Patescibacteriia; order Magasanikbacterales; family JBBTQS01; genus JBBTQS01. The sequence continues at coordinate 65,954 of CAZVGV010000002.1, forward strand.
TTCTGATCTGTAGCGAGGAGCTTGAACTTAGCAAGTTCCTTGTCTGCAGATGCGTTTGCATCCATCGTGGTAGCAGATACTGGGGACGAAGTTGCAACCTGGAGATAGCCGAGGTCAGTGACCGTAGCAATCGTCATGTTGTTTCCAACAGCGGAACCAGATGCTGCACCAGACTTCACTTCAGCACCATTGACGGTGAAACCGACAGTGGTACCAGTGCTTGCCGACTTGTTGATGTTTGCCTTCACCCAAACAGTCTTGGTCTGGCCAGCTGGAACTGTGAAAATACCGTTCGAGTTGGTCCAGGTTACCTTACCGCTCGAGATGGAAGAAGACTCTGCGAGAATGGTCTCGCCGTCCATGAGCAATACATCGTCAACATCGCTGTCCTTCGAAATACCTGTGCGAGTTGCAGTAACAGTTGTTACTACAGCCTCAGCACCAACTGCGGAGAAGCGAACAGCCGTCATTGGGGCCATGCGCTGTCCGAGCGTAGCGCCGGAAGTTGTGTCAACCACAACGGATCCAGCAGCTGGGGTAGCGGAGTCGAGCGAGATGGTCAACGTCGTTGGAGCTGTTGGCGAAACTGGCTTACCGCCGGTCTGTGCCGTGTCTGCAACGTCGCTGTCGCCAAGAGCTGCACCAGCGGTCAAACCAGCGAGAGATCCGCTTACAACGAACTTCGAGTTGAAGTGGTTGCCAGCAAATGCTGCGTCACTGATCATGCGCTTTGTGTTGCCCTCAACATAGTACTTAGAAGCACCGTCCATCACTACTGCACCCGTTGGGTATACGCCTGCGGTAGCAAGCTCAGCACCAGTGGTGTAGTTCGTGAAGAATGCATCTGGTACGTCGATTACCATCTTCGACCAGTTAGCACCCCAGAGGGACTTAGCAACTGCTTCGGTCTTTACCCAGCGCAATACGCCCTTAGGCTCTACTGCGTATACCTTTGGATCCGTCGTGATCTTCACGAGGAAGGTACCAGGGCGAACCGTAATGTTTCCTGCGAGTGGAACTGCTGCCAATTCGTCAGCTGATACCACTGTAACGCCGTTGAAGTTTGGATACCAAGCTTCAAAGGTCTTTTGTGTTGGGAAGGTGTAGCGGCCGTTGTTCATGAAGTAGTACACCGTCGAGAGGTCAGCACGCTTGATAAGCATGCCGTTCGTCATGGTTGCTGCGGAAGCGGTCAATGGGGCTACCATTGCTGCAAATCCAACAGCCCAGAGAATCGTCGCGGTTGTTACTACGTATGTAACGGACTGCTTCACCATTCTCACTGCATCTGTCATAAGAATGATTACTTTCTATTAATTGCACTTACCTGTGACCACCGCACGTGCGCGGTGTCGACCCTTGTGAGTCACAGTCCTCGGTATCTCTTTATCGTTAGACAAAGGGATACACACGAACCTGTCGCATCTGGCATCTCTACCAGATCGGCAGGCAGCGCGTATATCTCTTACTCTCGAACCTCAATAGTGGTTGTTGGAATCTTCACGCTACTACTTACGGTAGTAGACGCAGCAGACGGGATTTCGATACGCGGCGTATCAGCACTCTCGACCGGCGCAGCTAATTTTGCAGCAATGTCTACTTCCTGAGCAGCCTTCTGTACAATACGTGCCTGCGCAGTTACTTCCATGGTTGCTGGAACCAAGGTCTTGATCTGTAATGCAGCAGCTGTCACATTGTCAGCCTCCAACAGTACTTTGGTCTTTGCGAGCGCTTCACGAACTTCCTCAGTCTTGCGTTGTACCTGCATAGCAGGTGCAATCACCTTGGACTTCTCTGCAACCATGCTTGGCTGCAACGGTACAGTCTGTACAGACTTCACAGCTCCATTGAGATCCTCGGTTACATTTGCAACACGAGTTTCAATCTGTGACAGTTTCTTGTCTACAATCTCCTTGATCTCAGCCTTGGTAATTGCAGCACTCCCCTGCGCTAGTGACTCGACATATACTTCTACTGTCTTGTCACCAGTTGCAACGACTGCGAATTCCGCTGCCTTCATGGCGTCGTTCACGCTTGCGTCCCCTGCTGCTTCAGCCAACACCTTCACCTGATCGATCTGCTGCAAGTACCGTGTCGCATGTACATCCATACTCTTCGCAATCTCGACAGCGACTGCCGCATCGGTGCTCTTAAGCGCCTCAAGGGTTGCATTTACTTCTGTCATGCTCTCTTGAAATCGCTGTACCGCTTCCTTCGCCTTCTCTGGCTCAGCAATCACCTTCTGCGCTTCATCGAGACGTCGTGTTGCGTACTCTGCTTGCAACTTGGTCTTTGCTGAAGTTCCTTGTGTAGCTCCAACCACAGCAACGGTGGTGTTCTCAATACCAATTTTCACTGGATACCACACGTCACCTGGTACACTATTCAACGAAGCAAATGCGCCGGTTGCCCAAGAGCCTGTAGCAATACCGAACGCAAGACCCATGAGCACAATTGGTCGCACCACCGCATACACCGTGCGTGGTGGAATAAAGATAGAAAGTAACAACCACATGTTCGCAAATGAGAACATGCGTACGCGTGGCGCTGTGCCGGAATTCGTAACTGTAGAAAGAAGATGCGCACGAGTTGCATGCACAAACGCCGCACGTGGATTGATATTTCCACGAACGTCATTGAGCTGATGTAAATTGTGGCGCAACTGTCGGCGGGTCATAGGATTGATTACTCAACCTTCAAAACTTTGCGAAGTGCTTTCATGGCACGGTGCGTGGTAACACGCACATCGACACTGGACTTGCCCAGGATCTCTGCTACTTCACTTGCAGAGAGCCCATCAACATATCGGAACAGCACGACTTCTCGATACTCTTCCTTCAGCTGTGCAATGGCATCGAGCACCTGTTGGTGATCATGCTCGGTCTCGATTTTTCTCACACCAGATCCCTTATCAGAGAGGTGTGCCATGCGATCATCAGGGTGGTCTTCTTCTTCGTCTGGGAACCCTGTCACTTCATTGCGCGTCGCTCTGCGTCGATAGAGATCGATCACGAGGTTGCGTGCAATGCGGTAGATAACCGCGCGGAATGAACGAACGTCCGTGTGCTCCGTGATGTAGTTCCATGCCTTGAGGAATACATCTGCGGTGAGATCCTCAGCATCTTCATGGTTATTTACCTTGAAGTACACGAACCGATAAATGGACGTCACATACGTGTCATACAGCTGCGCATAGGCCTGTGGGTCTTTGCGTGTCTGCGCACGATAGAGCCAATATTTCTCTTTAATGGCGTCCTTCATCTTAAGATGACGTTAGAAGTCGAGAAGTGTTACACCTGTGTACATCCGGTCCAACCAGGGCGTATGGTGCCATAGTATAGCAAAATCAGTGGATTTAGCCACTGATTTCGCTTGTTTTCGCTGAAATTGAAGCTTTTTTGGTGTTCTGAAGAACGATTCCTGCGAGTGCTACGTACCGTTTGTTCAGTGTCTGCGCGAGTGTATCCCAGTCATAACGCAGTGCAATACGCTGGCGGGCATATGCTGCACCCAGTGCCACCCATGCCGGCTCAGTCACTGCACGAATAATCCGATCAGCCAGGACGCCCTTTGCGCCAACTGGGTACTGCCACGCAAGATCACCCATGGCTTCACGATGCGGAATAATGTCACTCACAATAACCGGCACACCATATGCCATGAGCTCCAATACACTCATCGGCAATCCTTCAGAGTGTGAGGCGTGCACACCCACATATGCGTTGCGCAATAATGCAGCAAGCGTGAGACCGCTCTGATACCCTGTAAAGACGATATCCTCGTGACCACGCGCTCGTTCACGTAACGATGCAACGTATTCTTCTGTATAACTCCCATCACCAACAATCACGAGTCGCATATCTGCCATACGTGGGTCCAGACTGAGACTCTTCGCAATAATGAATCCATCGATCACATCATGCACTGCTTTGTGCGCGATGAGGCGTGTTACCACTGCGATATACTTCTTCGGTTCAAGGTTCCACGGTGCAATCAATGCACGCTCCACTGCAGGTACAGAAGGCCATGGCTGCGACGCACCATTGGGAAGATAGGTTGCAGTCTCGTTGTACGAACGCTTGATATACGTTCGGATCATGTGTGAGCTCGCAAGCACTTCGTGCGCTGCCTTCACAGATACCCACTCACCCAAATGCAACATCGTTCGTGCGAACCATCCCCACTTCGTGTGTTCACGATCAATGGACTGGAAGCTCACCATGACCACAGCACTTGGACGGAAAATGCGCGGCAAGAACGACAAGAGTGACGGACCAACACCATGGAAATGGTATACATCAAATCCCTGCCACAGCGCATGCACGGTCGAGAAGAACGTGTGGGTGATCGCATCCAAATGCTTGGTGCGAATTGTCGGCGTGATCTGGATGCGCATCCCCTTGTAGGTACGCTTACGCATGCGGGTATACCATGCACGGCTATACACCGTTACCTGGTGTCCCATTTCTGCAAGGCGAGAACCCAACTCATCTACCGAACGTTCGATACCGCCAAAAATCGCAGGCACGCCCTTGGCCCCGATCATCGCAATCTTCAGTTGATTAGCGGTATTTTTCATACGAAATTAACCGCGATTTATACCATATTTACATCGCTTTGTCAAGCGACAACCCTGTGGAAAAACGCTAAATTAAAAGAAAAACGCCGCATAAACGGCTAAAATAAGCACAGGAAACAGATTGTGGATAAGTCCGTATTTTAGCGATTTTTCATCGCTTGATGATACGCATGAAGAAGCCGCTCATAATGAACCGCTGGCTCGTGGTAGAGAGCCACCCAGCTGCGAGCCTCCTCTCCAAGTGCCTGCACCTGTCGAGGATGCAACTCTTGTACGTGGCGTAGCGCCGCTGCCCAGGCTTCTGGCGTCTGCTCTTTTACGAGAAACCCAGTAATACCATGCCGAATTTGTTCTGGAATACCGCCCAGACGCGACGCGACAACTACCTTCCCCATTGCCTGTGCCTCGAGCACTGCAAACGGGTAATTCTCTGGCCACTGTGAAGGCACTACAACACTACTGCACCGCCGCATCTCTTCACGAAGTGCTGTCTTGCTCAAATGACCTGTGAAAATAACTCGATCTTCCAGTTCGTGTTCGCGAACATAGGAACGCAGCGAACCTTCCAACGGCCCAGTGCCAGCGATATACAATTGTTGCCCAGGAATCTGCGCCACGGCGTGCACCACCATTGCCACCCCCTTCTCATGCGAGAGCCTACCCGCATACAACACCGAGCCGTCACCTCCAGGAGCAAATGGAATAGCAGCCACATCAACAACATACGGAAACAATTCAAACCGATCACGCGGCCACCCTGCTGCCACACAGTACTCACGCATGAACTTGCTTGGTGTATGAAAGAGCGCGACACCACGTGCATACGATCGTGCGATCTGATGCACTACACGCTCTACAGCCCCGCCAACTTTTTCTGTGAACGTCCGCGGAATCACAAGTGCATAGTTGGCATCTACCAACTTGTAGTCATGAAGCGTCATGAGTACAGGGATCTTGTGGCGACGCAACACGTGCAAAATCGCTGGCGTAAGATGGTGATAGATATTATGGACATGTGCGATATCAAATGGTCCTTCCTGAACCAGGAGCGCTTCGAGTCTGCGCGCTGCATCTCGATCCCAAATCACACGTGCTGCATCTCGAACATTCCGCATGAAGGTCCTCCCGGTACGCAAATCAAGCTCAGGCACAAAAAAATCTGCATACGGGGACGGCAAATTCTGCGCATGATGCATGGAAAAAGGAACGACGGTGTGCCCGTACGATTCCATGAGTGCGATCGCATCAAGAAAATACGTGCTCGCACCATCTCGGTAATAAAATGTTTTGTGAATCGCAAGAATTTTCATACGCGTTCGCGCGCGAGCAGACGCAGATAGAGCGTCTCGTATTCTCGCACCATATCCTGAATGCGGAAGTGAAGCAACGCATATGTACGTGCCGCAGCTGCATGATGACGAAGAAGCACATGATCCTCACACGCAAGATCGATCGCTGCCGCAAACGCTTGGGTGTTCGTGCTATCCACGAGCATTCCTGTCTCACCATCAATGATCAATTCTGCAATACCCCCTGCCCTACTCGCAATCACCGGCCTTCCTGCTGTCATGGCTTCCATAACAACTAACCCCAATCCTTCCCACCGAGATGCCAGTACAAAGACGTCATGAGCCTCAAGCACTTCAGGAACCGCGTCTGTTGTACCATAGTACTGCACTCGATCAGCGATACCCAGTTCTCCAGCCAGTGATTCAAGTGCAGACAACTCCGATCCCGCACCTACGATTGTAAGTGTCCAAGGATTTCGCACTCGCGCACACGCACGTAACAACAAATCAAATCCTTTCTGATGTTCTAACCTGCCAATACTAAGCAACCGCAGTGGCGAACGTAATAACGGAGCTGGCAACCGCGAGAATCGATCCACATCAATACGATTGAGTATTACGGAAAGCTTGGACGAAGCCACGCCCTCCACCCGCGTCGCGTACTCCGCAACTGATGCAGAGACCGCAATAATACGATCAGAGATACGTGACAACAATCGCTTCACCCAATGCTTCCACTGCGGCTCGTCATACCACTGATTGTGTTCAGTAGAAATAATGAGCGGCACGCCGGCCAGCCATGCTGCAACCTTGCCATACACATCAGCGCCAAAGAGATGCGTATGCACAATCGCCGGCTTCTCTCGACGCAACCACTGCATGAGACGCCACACATACGCCGGACTCCATCGTCCATGCGCCGTCATCGGCACCACACGCACGCCGTGCGATTGAATCACGTCCACGAGTGGTCCAAGTGCTACGGTTGCAACGACGGTCATATCGAACTTCTCCCGGTCGTGATACCGAGCGATCTCTGCAAGCAGTCGTTCCGCGCCGCCGTACTGCAGCGTCGGGATTAGATGAATGACTTTGATTCTCGGTACTTCCATACCACAATATTCGTGCCAATGAGCAAAAGCCCAATTGGCAACCACATCTTGCCAGAGTAATACGACGTGTTGAACACCTGATACACCACGGCACCAAATGCTGCAACGAAGAGCGCTACGACGAGCGGGTACTCCGCAAGTCCACGCGCACGTCGTACACCATGCCAACCGTAGAGCAACAACGTCGTCAGCAATACCACCCACGTCACAAGCCCTATAAGCCCACCTTCTGCAAGAATTTTTTGGAACATTCCATGCGCGTCAAGCGGGTCACCATACTCAATCACATACACTCGTGTATCTGCCACAATGGACAAGAACGTCCCTGGACCCTGGCCCAACCACGGACTACTCCGGAAGTACTCCCACGAAATGCGCGCAAGATCAATACGAGTGTCATTGCTTCCTGCAACCAATGAACTGGTACTAATCGCCGTCATGTAGACAAGTACCGGCAGTAACAATGACAATCCCAGTTTCAAAATATGCGAGCGGAATCGCGCGATCGGCAATCGTCGAATCGAATCGCGCATGAGCCACAATGTCAGTGCACATTGCACGAACAACACGATCCACGCACTGCGTGCAAAGGTCAACACGGTTGCCACAAGTACCAGTACATTCCCTACAAATAACCAACGACGTACCGCTGGACGAACCTCCTCATGCAACAAATACGCACCAATGGGCAAGATCACCACAAGCACTTCGGCCAACAAATTATGGTTATACCCAAACGGTGCCCAACCCGCGATAGCAAATGGTGTTACACGAGACCAACCACCCTGTGCTGCACCCAAAAGAAGTGACACAAGTCCCATCACAGCACCGCCAACACCCACGGCATACATCCACCGCAACACCCGATCCAGTGCCTCGCGTGTACGTACAATTGTGAATGGCAGCCACACCCACACGAGATACATGAAGAGCAGTGGTCGTGCTACATACTTGAGCCCAATCCCCAACGCACCTTCACGCGTTGCAAATGCAACGGACAATACTTGCACGAACAAAAACAACCAGAACACTACGCTATGTGGCGCCAACCGCGGTCGCTCTTCACGTCCAGGGATTCCCCACAATGCGAAGAGACGTACCCCATACGCCACCAGCAGCACCAAAGCAAAAAAATCCGCCGCGGGTGCGTCAATCGTATTCAACACCGGAATATGTCGAGACCAGTCATATGCACCGAAGTTAATCACCCATCCACTCATCGGCATCACCGCTGCCAACACACACATTCCTGCCACCGGATAGAATGCAAGACCAGTAATCACTGCCGCTGCAACCAGCACCACCAGCGGTAACGATCCTGGTGTAATCGGTTCAAGCACTGCCACGCCCACAAGTGCAACAAAAAAAACGAACATAGTTCGTCGCTCTACGAATGCTTCGGTGACAGAACGAGTAATGCGCAGCGCGTGCATATGTCGTAAGTATACCACACACTATCACCGCTGAATGAGCACCATATAAAAATCGAAAAGCCGGCGAGCGAACCACAGAGTATCTGTAGTCACACTCACCGGCCTGTCGGTCGGTCGCCTCACACCGGAGGCGGGTTGTGCGCGCTATCGGTTGCGCGCGTGATTATTGATCCGACTTCCGAACTTCCGATCAGTTCGGGATCCAGACACGACCGTTGCAGCCCGTCGCCTTGTTGGAGACGAGCGTCACTGGGAGCTTCGCCCCATCCACCCAGACCTCCCATGAAACACCCGTGGAGAAGCCGGTGGGGCTGTCACACCAATCCGAGTTCGCCCCCTCGAACGTGAGGTTGAACAACGGGTTGAAGAACAGCCAGGAGCCCTTGGGGATGAAGAACGTCTCCGTGAGCTGGCTCGGGTTGGGATTCCCGTTCCACTTGGCGAACTCCTTCCACTCGGAGTAGTTGGAGCACCCCGTGGCAGACGTGCCATCCGAGGTCAGCGTCCCTCCCTTGCAGAACCACCCCATGAACGAGGCGTGGTACGTGTTGAAGGTCGGATACCACTTCACCATGACCTCCTTGTAGGGGCTCACCGGCACCGAGTCGTAGCAGATACCAGCCGAACAGGTCTGGTTCGCTGCACACTTGGCGACGCCGACGCACTGGCCGCCTGCGACGATCACGTCGCTCACGGTGCAGCTGTCGTTGTCGTTGCAGGAGTCGCCCACCTGCGGCGTGGTCTGGATGTTGGTGTGGACGCACTCGCCGCTCGCATTGCACGAGTCGGCGGTGGTCGACTTGCCGTCATCGCAGTTCTCCTCGTGGACGCAGCCGCCGGTGGTCTGCGAGCACCAGTCCGTCGTGCAGGACTTGCCGTCGCCGCACGCCTTCTCGGTGTTGACGCAACCCGTCGCCGCATTGCACGAGTCCGTGGTGCACGGATCCTCGTCGTTGCAGTTCTTGGTGCCGGTGCCCTTGCAGACACCGTCGAGCCACCGGTCAGCAGTCGTGCAGGCGTTGTTGTCATCGCAGCTCGTACCGTTCTCGGGGACGTCCACGATGCACTGCCCGCCCGCGCCGCACGAGGAGCCGCTCGCACAGTTCTCGACAGCCTTGCAGCCGCCGGTCACCGTGTTGCACGAGTCGGTGGTGCACTCCTTCCCGTCGTCGCACGTCTTCGTGACGTACGAGCAGCCCGTGGCTGCGTTGCACGAGTCGGTGGTGCAGGCGTTGCCGTCGTCGCAGTTGCCTGCGGTCGGCTTGTGCTTGCACACACCGTCCTCGATGACGTCGACGGTGCATGCGACGCTATCCTTGCACTCTGGCTGCTCCACCACGTGGTGGCAGCCGGACTCCGGGTCGCAGTAGTCGGTGGTGTCTGCGTCGTTGTCGTCGCAGCTCACCTCCTTCCCCACGCATTCCCCGTCGTGCCAGCAGTCGCTGGCCGTGCACTGGTTGCCGTCGTCGCAAGGGTCACCCTCCTGCGGGCCCGTGGAGCTGTCGGTCTGAACCGTGTCCTCCTTGGGCGGCTGGTAGGTGTCCTCGGCGCCGTCGCTGCCGTCGTTCGCGTCCGTGGCGTCCGTGGCGTCCGACCCGTCGCTGCCGTTGTCCGGTGGCGGCTGGTAGGTGTCGTTCGGCGGCGGGTAGTACCCACCGCCGACGTCAGCGGCGTTGGGCTCAGCGCCCACGCAGCCGACCGTCAGGAACAGGAAACAAGTAACCATCGCGGTCTTCATGTCAGACTCCTCGGGGCAACAGCCCCTCACTCACTGGTAACTCGCATGATACACGCACCTTGCGCGCATCACGTTTGTTCGTTTTTCAATGAAACTTGGTCAGACTCACATCGCTGTGACGTCTTCCAGACGTCCGGCTCAAGGTGTGTCGCGAAGGAGGGTACGCTTCACACCGAACCGAACGACTGCAAAACATCACGAAATGAACAGGAAAGAATACCATATTTAGCCCAATTTGTCAAGGGTAAAAAGTGCCTAAAATAACAGGAAGCCTCAAATACCGTATGGTACTGAGGCTTCGCAGTTGACGTAGCTTGTTAGGAGACACACCCAGGTGTACGCGGTACCTGGGGCGCTTCGGAGGTAGACCCTCCTAGAAGTGGCCGCCGAGGATCAGCGACCCACCGCCGGCGACGAACGCCTCGCTCTTCGTGGGAACCGCGTTCCCAACGAACCCCTCCGCACGGAGGAAGAATGCGAGGTGGTCGTCCGCCCCGTCGTCACCGAAGACATGCTCGTAGCCGAGCACTGCGGCGTGGAGCCAGAAGTCGGTGTAGCCGGGGTGGTGCGTCGAGATCCCGAGGTGCTGCCCGCCGACGAAGAAGCGCTTGCTGCCTTCCCCGCGCAGGTAGACCCCGTAGCCACCACCGAAGTAGTAGCCGGCCGACGCCTCCGGATCCGACTCAGGAACCGTATCCGCCGAGCCCACGCCCGTGAGGAACGCCCCGTAGACCCCGAAGGTCTGCGTGATGTTCCACTCGATCGTGATCTCTGCCGAGAGGAAGAAGAGCGACTGCTCTCCCCCGCCGATCCCGGTGAACCCGAGCCCGACGCCGCCCTCGATCGGAGCGAACTCCAGACCTCGGGAAGCTGGCGTCGGACGACGCTCGAGTGCGGTGACCCGCCGCTCGACCTGGTCAAGGCGACCACCCGAGCCGTCGATCTTGTTGAGGCGCGTGTCGTGACCGATCACCGCCTCCTTGAGCGCCTCGATGTCCTGGTACATGCCGCTCTGAATGCAGCGGTCGAAGTCCCAGAACACCGTTACGCTCCGATCGTTGAGCTGCGTGTCGTACATGGACGGCGCGCAGTTGATGTGGAGGTGTCGCATGCCACGCCGCATCAACTCGTTCTTGACCGCGTTGCACCGGCGGTCGGCGAGGTTGGAGTTCTGCAGCTCATGCTGCGAACGAAACTCCTGAACATCCGCCGTGCCGACGAGGCGTACGGCGAGGCAGGTCCGCTCCCTGGCTGCTTGCGCGACCTGGTCTAGGACCCCCTTGGCCTCCGCCGTGAGGGGCGGCGCCGCCTTGCCCGTGGCGAAGGTCTTGACGACCCCCGCCAGCTCGTAACGGGAGGGCATCTCCTCCTGCGCCGAGGCGCTGAGGGCGGCGAACATGAAACAACAGAACACGAACCAGGCTACGGACTTCATGAGATCCTCCTGACGCGCACCGCGCGTCAATCTAGGTTGTTGTAGAACAGCGCACTCCCGGATTCGACCCTTGCGGATCGCGGTACCTGGGGAGCGGATTTGTACCCTGCGTTACTCACACCCATGTAGTATGGGTAACGCATGGAACAAATCGAACGTGTGATACTAGCACCTCCAGCAATTTTTGTCAAGGGGGCAAACGCACTAAAATAAGATAAAAAACAGAAGAGAGGCCGCGTGTTTGCTGCCTCTCTGCCGTTTGTTTGCCCACCAGCGTCTCACACGAGGTGTGATCCGCTGGTGGGTTGTGGAGCTACCGGCCGCCGTTGTGGCCGGCCGCCCACGCGCCGCACTTCTGCTGGCACTGGGCCGACGCGGGGTCGACGCACAGCACGGCGCAGTTGGGCGCGGGCTCCTCGGACGCGGCGGCGGTCCGTGTCCCACCCCCGTTGCCAGAGGCGGGTGCACGGGCGGCGACCGCGCGGCGCTTGCTGCCCTGGGACTTCTTGCCCGGGGTGGCGGAGCGCTCGACCGCGGGCGATGCGGTGGCGACGGCGAGCGTGTTCTGGAGCCCGGCGAGCGCAAGCTTCACGTAGGACAGCTTGGTCTCGTCGTTGGTGACCAGCTTACGTTGCGCCGCTCGGGTGGCCTCTTGCAGGCGCACCATTTCGAGCTGCGTGACGTCGACCTCCTCCGGGTCGAGCAGCGCCGAGTTGCCCGCATCATCCTCGAGAGCGATCGTCGCGCGGTACACCTGGTCGGCGTCCCACTCGTCGTCGATCGCGTCCTTCAGGTTGAGGCCTTCCTTGGCCTCGACCGGCGGGGTCGCGGCGGAGTCGGCGGCGACCGTGGTCCCCGCCAGCACCACGTCGACGAGTCGCGGATCGCGCGCGAGCTTGCGCAGCGCGGCCCGGGCCTGGACGAGAAGCGCCTCCTTGGCCTCTTCCTTCACCAACTGCCGGCGCATCTTCGCGCACTCCTTGGCGGTGGTGCAGGTCGGCTGCGGCTCCGGCGGGGCGGCGTGTGCAGCACGACACGGGTTCCAGAGCATCACGGCGACGAGCGCCGCGAAGAGCAGGAACATCTCGACCAGGAAACCGCGGCGGACACCATACACTTGGGTCTTCATGGCTCTCTCCTGCCCCGTACGTGGGGCTAACGTGGTGGTGGCCGGCGATACATCGCGCGGCCGGGATAGACACTTCAATTGATGCTGCTCGCGAACGCGAGACAGCAAGGAACAGGAACCGTGCGATCCTATGGCACCAAGCCACAGAACCGAACCCGGCAGACTAGCACGCCGGGATGATTTTGTCAAGATCTACGGGTTTTATGCTCGATTTTTCTTCTGAAATAGGACAAAAATGGATGCGAGAATCGCACCGAAGAGGAAACCGATAAGGCCATTCATTGGGATATTTGGACGCACCGGGAACCGCGAGGCAATAGGTTCATCCGCGATTTTGAACGTTGCTTGAGCTCCTACATATTCAATGCCGTGCTCCATGACGGTCTTGTTGACACCACTTGCGAGAATGATGGCCTGTGCCGGGTCTGTGCTATACGCGGTAATGCGAAGGAGTCCAGTGCCTGGTGTTACATCGGCCTCAACATGCTTCTTCCAATACTTGCGGCGCAGACGCTCTTCTGTTGGGAACACGGTCTTGTCGATACGTGGCTCTGCTTCGAGCACACGGTCGAGGAACTCACTCGTCCCGATCGCAAGGGCGAGGTTCTCACCGACACGCTCCGAAGATTTGATCACGGTATATGGATCAACACCGAATCCCTGACGAGGAATCACAAAGACTCCAGCTACTGCTGAGTACTTCAATGGGAAAAAGAAACTCACAACCACTGCGAGAAGGAGTCCCAGGAATGCAATATTGAGAATGAATCGTGAACGAGAAACAAGGATGAGAAGGTACGAAGGATGATGCATACAAGTGATTATGGTGCTGATACCATGGTCACATCGACCACGATATCCTTCCCAGCGCGTACAACCTGCATAGGCACGATCGCACCAGCGCGAGAAGAGAACACCAGATTGGCAAATGATTGAGCACTCGTGACCGCAACTCCACCAACAGCAGTAACCACATCGCCTTCACGCAATGGGAATGTATCGCGTACCTTTGCGTTCACAGTGAGAATACGTGCGCCTTGTGTCAGTGCTGCGTCATCGAGAATCGTTGCCTGTGAAAGTTCTACATACGTTACAGGCAACTGTGGACGTACAATCTTGCCAGAAGCAAAGAGTTCGGGGAGTACTGGTGCGATAAGTGACGCCGGGATGAATCGCATTGCACGCGCTGTTGTATCCTTTGCGGTGACTACACCGAGGAGTTCACCTTGCGAAGAAATTACGGGGTGACCTGCTTCCACGCCTTCAATCGTCGGACTTGCAAGACCATATTCAGAATAGACCTTCGCATCATGCGTGATTGCATCACTCGCCGTGAGGCTGAGTCCATCGATCATCGTTGCACGCAATATGCCGTAGCTCGTAGGAACAGCCGAGACATCAGAAAGCGTCTTCATGTCCCCTCGTCCCAATGTCATCGGTGAGAGTACTGCATTCTTGAGTTTTGCAAATACGAGTGAGGTTGCCACATCTACAACAACCTTCTCTGCCGTAACCGCTCGACCGTCTACAAGAAAGACCACATCGGATGACTTGAGCACATCTTTGGTAGTGACAACCCAACCATCAGAAGTGAGCGCAGCAGCGTAACCTACGCGATCGCGTGCAACAAATACCGTTGAAGTTACGCCCTTAATAGACCCGGTGGCGCGACTATTCATCACAGGAATAACAGAGCGTAGGATTCCGCGATCCATACGTGCTACGACCGTAGCTGCGTCTTGTGGCACGAAGACCGGAGTTGCACGCTCGATGATCTGCACGTTTACAGAACGATTACGAAGCAACCAGCCCGCACCAACACCAATACACAGCACAACTAGAACAAGCAGAGTGAGGAACAGTGCACGCATGCGCCACGACGGGCGTACTACCGCGCCGTCAGCGTCACGTGTCGGAAGATGTGGAGGATGCACTGCCATAGAAATCGTAAAAAGTTACCAACGGGCAACAAGGAATAACACCAACGTTACAGCCAAACCAATACACGCTGCTACCAGCCATGTACGACGCGTTTCGCGCGGCAAATCGCCGGTTTCTTGCAGTACAAGATGGGTCGTAACCAGGTAGAGTATTGCTGCAAAGATCGCAGATAATGTATACCCAATTGGCAACAAAAGCAATGACCATACCAGTTCTACCATCGCCACTGTGGTCATCATAGTAACAAGCCATCGCACATGCGCTCGCTGCTCCACGAGGCGCAGAAATGGATACAACATGGTTACGACAGCAGCCATGACTGCACCAATTGCCCACCAAATAGACTCGTGAATTGTAACAACAACTCCCAATCCAACCGCAGTGGTCATATATACAGCACATGCCTGGACAACACGTGCGGTCAGTAGCAGCACCACCCGTGAACGCTGGCCAGGTACCTCTACGAATCGAACTGCATGATACTGGTTGATCAAAAGTAGTATCACGGACATGCACACTACAATCACCTGCACCCAAGCAGTATCAGTCAGTAGGATCAACCCAATCGCACCTGCGGTGATCCACAATGCTTGCGCAATCGTGATACTTCGAATAGGTGTGCCTCCTGCAGGGTATAATGCAAAGAACAACAGAAATACTTGTACTGCCAGCGTGGCAACAGCTGCAACGAACCAGTACGCAATAGGAACCGCAGAAACACTCCACAATCCTGCCCCAATAAGGAGTGAGAGGAGGAGTGCATTCGTGAACGGAGTGTACATATGCGACTCGTACAATTACGAACGCACAATCCTATACGCATCAACCGTTGATTCAGCTTCGGGAATCTCGTCATCTCCATCATTACCCGCTGCTATTTCCTTACTAATAATGAGAATCGCGGTAGCAACTGGTACGGCAAGTAACGCCCCGATCACACCTGCAAGTTTTGCACCGATCAAAATTGCTACGATGCTGATGAGCGGATTGAGACCCACAGCCTTCTGCATGATCTTCGGAACAATGAGATTATTCTCAAGCAACTGGATCACCCAGCAGAAGATCAATGTAACAAGCGCGATAAACGGCGAGACTGTGAAGGCAAAAAATACTGCAGGGATGGCAGCAATGACAGGACCGACGTACGGAACCAGCTCAAGCAACCCCGCGATCAACGCAAGTACACCAGCATACGGCACGCCGATGCTTGCAAATCCGATATACGTGAGAACACCGATCACAAGACACAGTGTTAACTGTCCACGTACCCACTGCGCGAGCATCACACGCACCTTCATGAGAATTCGATTCACAAATGGTTGGTACTGGTCAGGAACTACCGTACGCAATGCACGACGCATGTCATCGCGCTCCACCACCATATAGAATGAGAGCACCATCACAAAAAGGAATGTGAAAATACCACCGAAGAAGCCCGTGATCGTAGTGAAGACGGTGCCAAAACTTGCTTGCAACGAACTGCGTACGCTATCAATACTCGACTGCAGCGCAGTACCCATTCCACCCTCCCCTGTCACATGACGAAATGCATCAATATTTCCTGCAACACTATCCCACTGCACTGCGAGATTCGTTACCAAATCACGCGCCTGTGCTGCAATAGCTGGAACAATCATGATACCAATAAGTACAAGTAACCCTACCAGTAATACGAAAACACCCAGAACGGCGACAGATCGCGGAATGCGGTAGCGCTCACACCAGTCAGCAGCCGGATCAATGATCGCAGCAAAGACCAGCGCGAAGAACAACATGAACAAGATGTCGCTGATCATGTACGCGAACCAGAGAACTGCGAGCGTGACGATGAGCTTCACGATCGACTTCGTACTTATAGTGATAGAATATTCGCGCATATGATAGAGGCTAGACTATCGTCAGTGTAGCGTATATAGTGAGCTTGCACAATTGTGTATGCCTACACTTGCCACCAACCGAACCGCACGATTCAACTACGAGATCCTCGAAACCATCGAGGCTGGTATTGTGTTATCTGGTGACGAAGTGAAATCCGTACGCGCAGGTGGCATGCGCCTCACCGAAAGCTTTGTAACATTTCGTGGCGAACGAGCCATGCTCACCAATGCACACATCAGTCGCTATGCGAAGAGCAACCCTGCGGTGAGCTATGATCCTGAGCACTCCCGTGAGCTCCTGTTACACAAGTCACAAATCCTGAATTTGTTGGGCAAAAAGACGCGCGATGGATTGACGATCGTGCCACTTTCTGTCTATACTGCGAAAGGTCGCATCAAGATCGAGATCGGTCTTGCACGTGGCAAGAAGACCATTGACAAACGAGACACTATCAAACGTCGTGAATCCGATCGTGAGGTCGCACGTGCCATGAAGGCACGTCGCTAACTTCACGTTCATCAAACAACGGGGATGCCCGGTTTCGATGGGAGGTTCATGGACGTGTCGTAGCATACCGAGCGGACGGACGCTCGTTAATCCCCGTCAAACAGTCTACGTGCAAACGTATTCTCGCGCGTGAAGAATTCGATCGCTTCGGCGTTCGCAATGCCTTCATTCGCTCCGGTTGCAGCCTAATAGCTCCAGCCCATCGCCCTCACGATACCTCTAGTGAGTACGCGGTGTAATACCGAGGTGTACTGCATGACGTCGCACCGCGTCGTGTAGGACAATAACCGGTGCAACGTGTTGGCAGGCTTCGCACGCATGCTGCTGCCACCACGTATACTCATGCGTGCTCAGTATGGACACTCGATGCGGACATCCTTCCAGACGCGGGTTCGACTCCCGCCATCTCCACCACAAATATGAAGAGCCCTCGGTTCCTGTTGTGAACCGAGGGCTCTGTCGTTCGTTGTCGCACCAGCGGTCAGTGCAGAGACTGATAGCACGCCGCCAAATGCGCACTGATCTGCGCAGTCGTGCGTCCGGCGTACGCCAGCGCAAGCGCGTCCCCCAGGTACTTGCTCACCGGGTCGCTGTAGAACCTGCCCAGGTCATGCCCTCGCCCCTTGAGTGCGTGGTGCAGCTCATTGAGGAGTTCTTGTGTCAGCATTCGTAGGTAGTATGACCGTTGCTGGCGCAGCAGCTCACCCACCTGCATAAACCCGAGCCTGCGCAGAGTGCCAGTGCACTCATCACTGAGCATCAGCACCTCGATCGGTTCGAACAGCGAATCCAGCACCCCGGACTGGAGCGCGTGCAAAAACTGTTCAAGCGTGCCTTCTGCGATGCGCTTGAGCACCATGCGCATCTCCTGCTCCGCCGCCGTCGCCATATCACCAAAAGATTCGTGCACGGGATTCCTCGTGAACTGAAGTCGTTCTCTGCACTAATCACCACGATTAGTGCCGCAAGGCTATCACACTCTGCGACAATTGTCCACATGCCGCAACTCAGACGAGCTCACATGCAGGATCTCATGCACCTGCTCTGGCGTAATCACAGCGAGATCATCCAGCTGCACACGGTAGATCACTCCAGGAGCAATGAGCCATATTGCATGCGCGTTTGAACTTCTTATGGTGGGCAATGGAATTGACACTATGATGCTACCCGATACTGATTGACGCAATTCACACACGTGTTACACTCGCGTCGCCCAACTTCAACTACCACGGGCAGGAGTGCCAATGACACGGAATAGCGCACCACACACGAACCCCGATGATTACATTTTCGAGGTTCCACCGGACGAGTTCGTTGTCCTCGACTTCGACGGCCAATTCACGGACTGCGAACCGCGGGATGAAGACGGCACGCATCCGTATGAGGAGCGCGCCATCAGCTACATCGCTGATCATATCCTCCAGACTGACCGTAGCTGGGTCGCAGGTGCCTTTGCCGCAAAGCTCCAGCTCATTCGGGAGGATCCGGAGGAGTATGGCATGCGCAATGGCGGCGTCATTGTGGCACCTGGGCTTGCCGATCCGTACCTGCGATGCGGATCGGTAGCTGAGATGATCTTCGATCAACTCAGTGTCTTCACAGGCCTGACCCAGCGCAGGACGATCATCAGTGAGATCTACAACGCGTGCTACCCGAAGTTCACGCCTCCGTTTCGGCCAGGTGCAGACCATCTCCTCCGACACATCAACCACCCCAACAGTCGGGTCCGCATCGTTACGAACTCGAAGACAGACCACGTCGAGCGCCGCGTCCGAGAAGTCTGCGAGTCGGTCAGTAACGACCTCGTACATGGACTGGCTCGGAAGTTCGACCTGGACCACGATGGTTCGCTGTATGGGTGGGAGCCAGACTTCCCGGTCTCCTTCAGGGTGCCAGGCATGACGAAGCGCGAGGTGTACGTGCGTCGGCCGCACTACCTCAAGCTCGTGCACGGCCTCCTCGAGCAACACGATGCGTCACCGCAGCGACTCACGGTCGCCGGCGACATCTGGGAGCT
The DNA here is from genome assembly GCA_964627055.1 of uncultured Gammaproteobacteria bacterium. GTDB lineage: Bacteria > Patescibacteriota > Patescibacteriia > Magasanikbacterales > JBBTQS01 > JBBTQS01. Next base: position 85,012 of record CAZVGV010000002.1, read on the forward strand.
CGACCTCGCGATGTGGCAGCAGCGCGGTGCGCACATCATCTGCTTCGAGAACGAGAACACGCCGTCGTACCTCCGGACATGGTTCAGTACGCAGCAGAACGCGCACATGGTGACGTCGCTCGCCGAGTTGGTGCAGATCCTGCGAACGCCCTGGTGAGCACAACTGAAGACCAGCACGATAGACTTCGTGCTGGTCTTCCTCATTTTTATTGACAGTTCTCCCCTTCTCCCCTATACTCTCCACATATTCTAAGACCCTCTCGCAATGCGCATTTCACGCAAACGTCGTTACGCTCCGGTGGATACGGCACCAGTCTATCGCTTTAATGATCACATTCGTGTACCTCGGGTACGCGTTATTGGATTCAATGGTGAACATATTGGTGAAATCAGCACCGACGAAGCGATTGCAATTGCACGACGTGACGGACATGATCTTGTGGAAATCAACCCCAAGGTCAACCCGCCAATCTGCAAAATCGTAGACTACGGCCAGTTCAAGTACCAGAAGGACAAGGAGGAACGCCTCAAGAAGCAGAAGCAAAAGGCTGTAGAAGTGAAAGGTATCCGTATCAGTGCTCGCATTGGCGATCACGACACGAATATCCGCATTCAACAGTCATTGCGCTTCTTCAAGCGTGGCGACAAGGTGAAGATCGAAATGATCCTCCGCGGCCGCGAACAGGCACATCGCGAGATTGCCGAAGGTGTAATGCATGACTTCATCAAGCAGCTTGGTGAATCAGCAGAACTGACCATCGAGCAAGAAGTGAAGCGCCAAGGCAACAAGATCACCGCCCTTGTTGCTGGTACCCTCAAGGCCAATGTCGTGGTCGATGATAAGGAAGAATCGGACGATGAGGACGATGCTGCTGAGTCAGACGCATCATAAACCCAGTATTTATTAGGGATTTACCCCCTTGCGTGTTCTCCCCCTTTCGGGTATAGTATCGCAAGTTTTCAAGCAAATTGTATGCCTAAGCTCAAGACGGTCAAAGCATTCGCAAAGCGCCTGCGCGTGACCAAGAACAAGAAGATTTTGCACCGCACCGCAGGGCAGGACCACTTCAACTCCCGCGATACCGGCAACCAGACGCGCAAGAAGCGCCGTGATGTTGGTATGAGCGAGACGAAGCGCAAGACCATCTTGCGTGCCCTTCCTTACCTTGCTGGCAAGGCCCCAAAGCGTAAGGTGACCCCTTCATCGAACTAATATGCCAAGAGTCAAACGTGGAACCGTGCGCCAGACAAAGCGCGCAAAGCTGCTCAAGCAGACCAAAGGCTTCAAGTGGGGCCGCAAGAAGCTC
>CAZVGV010000003.1:0-38738 GCA_964627055.1 uncultured Gammaproteobacteria bacterium
ATGCAGCTGTGGCACAGGCGGCTGCAAATCTAAATCAGAAGTTGGCAGGCGCAAGTGAACAAGATCGCGCATATTACGAAGCAGCACTTCGCTCATCTGAAGCAAGTCTCACCCAAGCAAAAGTTGATGCGGATGCAAGTGTGATCACCGCAGCTGCTGCTGTTGAGACCGCTCGCAATAATCTCAAGCTTGCAGAAGGCGGAGATACGAGTGCAATTGTTGAACAAAAGTATGACAGTGCGATTGCTACATTGCAATCTACTGTCGGTACGCTTAGCGATGCGTTGACACAAGCAGATAACATTTTGGCGGTCGATAATACATTTGCGAACGAGGCATTTAAGTTGAATGTAGAGATCACAGAGCCAGTGAAGCAAACAAGGGCAGTCGCAGCATATGCGCAGGCCAAGGCGCAGCTGAATGTTGCACGCACGATGGTATTACCACTCACGACTTTGAGCTCACATACTGATATTGATGCAGCATTTATGTCGTCTGAGCTTGCGTTACAATCTGGTAACGCACTTATGGACACGGTTATCGAGTTGGTGAAGGCGATGCGTCCAATTGGTTCGCTTACACAGTCAACGCTTGATGCGAAGAAGACAACGCTCGAAGCCAGCCGTGCGGCAGTGACGACGAAGTATACGTCGGTAATTAGTGCAAAACAAGCAATTGAGGATAGCCGCAACTCATTAGCTAACTATGTGATTGCCTTCAATAAGGCTGAACGTGATTTGGTCGAGGCAAAAGCAGATGCACAAGCATCGGTTGCAATTCGAGAGGCTGCATATGCACAGGCCAAGGCAAACTATGAGTCCAAGGTAATTCCACCTCGCTCAGTAGATGTTGCAGCGCTTCGTGCTGCGGTAAGTCAGGCAGTTGCAGCTCGTGATAAGGCAATCATTATTGCGCCAATTGATGGTGTTGTGACGAAAATCGCGAAAAAGCGAGGTGAATTTGTGAGCAGTAGTGATGTGATGGTGCAACTTCTCTCGCCGCATTACGAAATTTCTGTTGATATTCCTGAGACTGATGTGGCAAAGGTGGCTGTGAATGACAAGGCACGTATTACCTTGGATGCATTTGGATCCGAGACAGAGCTCATGGGTACTGTATTGTCGATCGATCCAGGTTCCACAGAGGTTCAAGATGTTGTGTATTATCAGGTTCGTGTACGTATCGATGACACAGACAAGCCAATCAAGCCTGGAATGACAGCCAACGTTGATATTACGACAGACACACGCGAAGATGCGTTGTCAGTACCAACTCGTGCTGTGCGTACTCGTGAGACACAGCGGTATGTACGCGTGCTTGAGAACGGTGTGGAAAAGGAAGTGGTGGTCATGGTTGGATTACGAGCCGATGATGGACGCACCGAAATCGTTTCTGGTGTTACCGAAGGGCAGAGTATTATTCTTTCGGTAAAGAAATAACCTGCTATGTCGCCACTCATCGATGTACGTGACTTGGCGAAGGTGTATGTGAATGAAGAGGTGGAGACGCCGGTATTACATGGTGTTTCCTTTACCATTGCCAAGGGTGATTTCGTCTCAATCATGGGGCCGTCTGGATCAGGAAAGTCCACGCTCATGCATATCCTTGGTTTTCTCGACACACCAAGTGCTGGGCAGTATTTGTTCGAAGGAAAAGATGTGAGCAAGCTTGAGGAGGATCAACTTGCTGCGATGCGCAATCGTAAGGTGGGGTTCGTATTCCAGGCGTTCAATTTGTTGCCGCGTGCGACGGCGTTGGAGAATGTGGCGATGCCGCTGCTTTATGCCAATGTGAGTGCGAAGGAACGCGAGCGTCGTGCGAAGGCCATGCTTGATTCTGTTGGGTTGTCTCATCGTCTCGGAAATACACCGAGTAAGTTGTCAGGCGGAGAGAAGCAGCGCGTGGCAATTGCGCGAGCACTTATCAATGATCCTGAAGTAATATTTGCTGATGAGCCGACCGGTAACCTCGATTCTCGATCCGGATTACAAGTGATGAAGATTGTTCAAGATCTCAATGCGTCTGGTCACACCATTATTCTTGTAACACATGAGCGTCATACAGCAGAGCATGCAAAGCGCATCCTTACGATTCGGGATGGACTTATTGTCAATGACGAACAGGTGAAGAATCGTATTATCGCGCACGCAACCAGCGAGCTCAAGAAATAGCCTATGCCGATTCTTGAGTACATCAAGAACGTGTTACAGATGCTTTCTCGCAACAAGATGCGATCATTCCTCACGATGACCGGCATTATTATTGGTGTGCTGTCCGTGATTGTTATTATGTCGGTTGGTGCGGGGGCTCAGAGCCTGATTCTTGATCAGGTCACGGGGTTGGGGAGTAACCTGGTGGGAGTGCTTCCGGGCAAATCGGAAGAAGATGGTCCTCCGGCATCTGTGTTCGGTATTGTTGTGACGACATTGACAGATGAAGATGCCCAGGCAATTGCCACTTCTGGGTATGAACCGATTGCGTATGTTGCTTCATACGTAAAAGGCTTTGATCGGGTGAAAGGTGGAGAGGCTGAGAAGGACACTACATTCGTGGGTACGTCAGCAAGCTACCCGCTTGTGGAGGATGTGGCGTTCTCACAAGGGAGATTTTTTACTGGTGACGAGGAGCGGGGGATGGCGCGTGTGGCTGTTCTCGGGTCTGAAGTTGCGCAGGAGTTATTTCCCGATCAAGATCCTGTCGGGCAATACGTGAAAATCAAGCGTTCGAACTTTGAAGTAATCGGCGTGGTCGAAGAACGTGGAACTGTCACATTTCAGAATCAGGATAACCAAATTTTTGTCCCGGTTACCACGGCACAGAAGCTGCTTTTGGGCATCAATCACATCAATTTCATGCGCGTGAAGATTGCAGATGCTGAATCTGTAGATGCTTCGGTTGAAGAGATCAAGGCAATACTTCGCGATCGGCACGGTATTGATAATCCAGAAGAAGACGATTTTTCTGTGCGCGCAACGACCCAGGCATTGGATGCACTCACGTCAATTACCGATGCATTGAGATTCTTCCTCGCAGCGATTGCTGCCATCTCGCTAGTCGTTGGTGGTATCGGAATTATGAATATTATGCTGGCTGCGGTTCAGGAGCGTACACGGGAAATCGGTCTGCGTAAGGCGATCGGGGCAACATCACGGACAATTACGTTTCAGTTTTTGATAGAGACTGCGACGATTACGCTTTCTGGTGGCATTATTGGCATTATTGGGGGCGCCATGATCTCTGCGTTGGTAGGATTTGTCGCTCGATACCTTGGATATTCGTGGGATACTGTAATTACATTGGGTTCAATTGTGCTCGGGTGTGTGGTTTCTATCGCAATCGGATTGCTCTTCGGTATCATTCCAGCTCGTCGAGCAAGCAAACTCAATCCTATTGAAGCGCTTCGATATGAATAAGGGGCTGATTGGAACATTGTTGCGCCAGGCATACGACTCGTTGAGACGCCAACGAACTCGCAGTATCTTGACGATGCTTGCTATGAGTATTGGTGTGGGCGCTGTTGTTACGATTTTTGCGGCAGGTGCTGGATTGGAGCGGTTAGTTCTTGGTCAACTTGATGCCTTTGGCAGTGACACACTCAGTATTGAGACACGAATTCCAAGTACAAGTGCCAATGGAGGAGATAATGGTGGTGGTCAGGCACAGGGTATTGTGATTACTACGCTGAAGGACCGAGATCTAGAGAGCGTGCGCAAACATCCAAATATTCTTGCTGCATATGGGTTGGTGAATGGACAAGAAGCCGTCAGTTATCAAGGGCAGATCAAGAAAGTGATGTTGAGCGGATACGGGTACAGCTCTGTAGATATCGATCGACTTGCGTTTACTGAGGGTCGATTTTTTACACGCGAAGAAGAACTAGCAATACAGGAAGTTGCGGTACTGGGATCAACTGCCAAGGAGAAATTATTCGGCGATCAAGAGGCAGTTGGTTCACTCATTTCGATTCGTGGCAAGCCATTTCGTGTGATTGGTGTAACAGCTCCTCGAGGTGCTGCGTTCTTTATAGACATGGACGATGTGATCATTATCCCTACGCGTACCATGCAGAAAAAGCTGCTAGGTACTGACTATTTCCAGATGATCATTGCGAGGATGAAAGATGCAGATCAGTCTGTTCGAACAAAGGAAGAGCTCCAGGAATTATTGCGCGAAAATCATGCAATTGATGATCCGTCTCGTGATGATTTTACTGTGAATACTACTGCTGAAGCTGCATCAATTCTCACTACCGTAACAGGCGGTATTACGATTTTACTCATGGCGCTCGTAGGTATCTCACTACTGGTGGGTGGTGTTGGTATTATGAATATTATGTACGTGACTGTTGCTGAGCGCACCTTTGAAATTGGATTGCGAAAGGCGCTGGGTGCACCGCGACGCACGATCCTGTTTCAATTTTTGGCGGAGGCAGTTTTGGTGACCGTAGGCGGAGGTATACTTGGTGTGCTCGGCGGTGCAATTCTCGCGTATGGTATTTACGCAGCAGCAACGTCGTTTGGTTTTGCGTGGGTCTACTCGGTTTCGCTTTCGTCTGTTCTTATTGCAGTGGGGTTCTCCGCACTTATTGGATTGGTATTCGGACTCTATCCAGCACGTCGTGCTGCGAATTTGAGTCCTATTGATGCGCTGCGCCAAGAATAATCCACACCCTCGTTGTGGTGCACACACCCTCTGATACGGTATACTGTACCCGTTATTACTATTTCACTTGTATGCTGGATCAGATGGGTCTCGACAAACGAAGCGCCATGCTTGGCTTCGTTGGTGGTTTTCTCGTTCTTTGTACTATTGGTTTCTTCATTTTGCTTGCGGTAGTACTCACGCGAGGCGTGGGTGAAACCTCAGGCGGAAATGCGCCGCAGGCCGCAGCACCGGGTGTCGTTGACCCTGGCACACAACAGCCAACCGAGATCACCGTAAAGCCAGTAGATGATGGTGATCACGTTCGTGGCAACAAAAACGCGAAGATCACATTGATTGAATACTCAGATCTTGAGTGCCCATTCTGTAAGCAATTTCATAATTCGTTGCGCGAGGTTTTTGCTGACAAGAAATATGGCGACAACGTGCAGTGGGTATACCGACACTATCCTTTGACATCGATCCATCCGAAGGCTCCGAAGGAGGCTGAGGCAGCAGAATGTGCAGGAGAATTGGGCGGAAGCACTGCTTTTTGGAAGTACATTGATCGTGTATTCGAGGTTACTCCAGCAAATAATGGTTTGGATCTCGCTGAATTGCCAAAGATCGCACAGTACGTTGGTGTAAATGTGGCTGCATTCACGAAATGCCTGGACAGTGGTTCTAAGGCTTCGGCAGTATCAGAGGATGCGGCATCAGGTGATGCTGCTGGTGTACAGGGTACGCCGCACACGATTGTGCTTACACCTGATGGTCAGAAGATCCCGTTCTCTGGTGCGCTTCCTGCAAGCCAGATCAAGCAGATTCTTGACAGTGTTCTCTAGGCATATTCATTCATTTATTCCTTGCTCTTTTTATGCGATCACATCATCCAAATTCTCGTATGAGAAATCATCAGCACAAGCACACTCCTAATAATTCCATGCGTCGCATGGGTGCGGGTACGCTTGTAGGTTTTTTGGCACTTGTAGGTGTTGCAGCCGCGGCTGCAGGTGTTTCGAGCGAGCGCAATGTGCGTGATTTGGCACAATTCCGGGCCTCGGCGTCAAATATGCGAGCAGCATATGGTGACGTGCGAACAGGATACGGGGTTGCTGCACCTGTGACTTCAACAGCATCGAGCACTCCAAGTTCAACGCCCGTAGCAGCGGTGTACTTGATGCCATCGACAACAGCTACTCCTGTTGAAGTGAGTATTGGCCAGGGTACGTTGCTGCCAACTGCAACCATCGCGAAGTTCCGAATTAAGTCGGACAGCACATATGCAGTTACATTGAAGAACGTGAAGGTTCGCATGGAGTCCAAGAAGATTAATGCAGCAGCAATCAAGGCAGCATTGCCCAATACACAACAAGTGAATGCGTGTGGTCTGTTAAGTTTTGAGCTGCGTGTTGCATCGTATACAGACATTCCCTTTGGTGTGAAGATGTTGACAGCGAACAATCAGCCACTTGCTTGGAACTTCAGTGGTGCACGTGGGCTTGAATCAGGAGTTGTCTATGATGTTGCGCTCACTGCAAGTGCCTCGGTAACGAAGCAGCAACTTGTGCAATTGTTGGAGGGATGCTCCTTTGTGCCATACGTCTTACCAGGGGATGTAAGTGTTGTGGATTACGCAGGAAAAGCAGTGAAGACGCAGGTTACAGGTGGAGAGTCTAGTGCCAAGCTTACACTTCCATCAGTTACGATCAAATCACCAGTAAGTTCTGCATCAGTAGTGAACCTAGAGTGGAGTTCACTGTCACCTATGGGTGCAGCAGTAACAGGGGATGACAAGACAATCGCCGTGCTTCGTGCGTCCAACAGCTCGTCAACATCAATGTCGAGTGTGACGCTGAAGGGGTTGCCAATGAACCTCAATGCAACGTTTGCGCCTATTGGCGATCGAGAGCTCAAAGTGTATAAGCAATTTATTTCGCCAAGCACCTTGGTGTATACGAAGACACTTACTGCAAAGACATGGCGCATGGATGACAAACTTGGATTCTATACGCTTACAGCAGGTTCACCGTTTACAGCGCCGGTTGAGATTGCTGCCGGAAGCAGCGTAGATTTCTATGTAACGTACGATGTAATTGATGCACAGGTGAATGACACGTTGTGTGTTGCTCCAACGCGTACACTTTCCTCGTTCATTTCGAGCAAAGTATTGCAGTTCCCAGCGGGGAGCACATCACCAGCAATCCATTGTCTCAACTACTAGTCAGCGTCTTGTGACGTTGGTGCTCTAACCAAAAATTCTATGTTCAGTCGTACCTCGATGCGCACGGCGCTGGCTGTTACTCTCGGTTCGTTGCTGCTTGTGGCATCGACAAGTGCTGCAGTCAGAACGACTAGTGATGTGTCGAGTACGCTGAATGTTGGAACAGTGCCAGTAAGCTACGGCTCGTTCGAACTGCAATGTGTGGCAGCTGGGGAAATTGGTACAGGATTCAAGCTCTCCTTGAGTAATCAATTGACGGGTTTGAGTTTTGTTGGAAGTGCGACTTTTTCTTTCAGTGGGTCATGGTCTGGTGACACAACATCCAGAACTACTGCTGTGTCCACAGATGGATTCTCGTTCGAGCCGGCAGCGATGCCGAGTTGTGGCGTGGGTGCAACGATGACCATTACAGGTCTAACATTGCGATACACAGGATCTGTAACCACAGATCAAGCGCATCTGCTTGTGCTACCAAAGGCCGGTGCTACAACCGTTGTTGCAGCTCGCACTATTGCGCCAATCGGTACTGTGACACAGCAAATTGCAGCTCCGAAGGTGGTAAGTGCTGAGATATGGGATACTTCTGCAAGCGGTGATACTGAAGGGGATGGAACTATCGATGGGCTTGTGGTTACCTTCGATGCACCACTGAGCACGACGGCAACAATACTTCCTTCTGACTGGACACTTACCCCTGGCACATGGGGCCCAATGCAAATTCAGAGTGTTGTGGGGGTTGAGAGTTCTACCAAGGTAGTGCTTCGTGTGTCTGGAGCTCTAGGAACAGGTGATAGTGCTCCGAGCAATGGTGTAAGCCCTGTTCTTTCTTTGCGTAGCAATAGCGGCGTGCAGAATATGCAGGGAACGAGTGCTGTTGCTTTTTCAAATCTCCCTATTGTCGACAAGGCAGCACCTCATGTGAAGTCTGGTCTTCTTTCTGATACCAACAATAACGGTCGCTATGATCAGGTAGTGCTTACATTCACCGAAAACGTTGGACTAGGTACTCTCACGCTCTCCCAGGCATTGGCGATCTTCCGTATTTACGATGGGTCAGCTGTTCAAGGGGCACCACTCATTTCACTTACAAGTATTATTCGTGACTTCGGCTCAGAAATCACGTTGAAGTTCGCTGATGCTACTGCAGGTGCGGTGCCGACAGTTCGAATCTTGGAAAATGTTGCGCTCAAGGATGGTGCGGGTAATTACGTCAAACCTGGGTACATTACCGCGGATGCGTCCGGTCGGTATCCTGTACTGGTGGGTGCTCCTGTGACGACAGTTATTCCTCCATCAGTGTCTACAACGCCTCAGCCGGCTACGCCTGCACCAGTACCAACACCTGCACCAGTACCTGTCGTTGAGAACAAGGATATTGGTTATCCCTCTATCCGGATTAACAATCAGGCAAACTATACCAAGTCACAGTCAGTAACACTTGATTTGTATGCTGCAAATGCAACGCAGATGCAGATTGCCAATAGTAGTAATCTGACGAGTGCGACGTGGGTTGATTATACGCCGAGTAAGTCGTGGACATTGACATCTGGCAAGGGTACAAAAACAGTCTGCGTTCGTTACCGCAATGCAGTAAAGACCTCGACTACAGAATGCGACACTATTCTCTTTGATTCTGCAGCAAAAGAACCTTCGTCCATGAGTGTTTTGATTAATAAGGGGAATAGTAGTACTACGAGCACATTGGTAACGCTGGCTATTAAGGCGACGAATGCATCTGAGATGCGAGTGAGCAATAGTTCTGACATGAGCGGATCGAACTGGATTGCATATAAGACGACCGTTGCTTGGAACCTCGTGGGAGGCAATGGCGATAGAACTGTTTATGTGCAATTCCGATCATCATCACTTATCGAGTCAAGTGTGGTGAGTGATGTTATTACACTGGGAAACCCCTATGTGTATCAGCCTCAAGTACAACAGTATACATCGCTGGTCTCTGGTGATTTGATTAAGTTGCCAAATGATGGTGACCCAAAGACCACCCATGATCAAACCGTGTATTATTTCGGCTCAGATGGCAAACGTCACGCCTTCCCTTCGCAAAAGGTGTATGAATCTTGGTTTGTAGGCTTCGGTTCTGTAAAGATTGTCACGCTGGATACACTGTCGTCGATTCCACTGGGAGCGCCTATGCTCGTTCGACCAGGGACGTTCTTGGTGAAGTCACCATCAATGAATCGTGTCTATGTTGTTACAACAGGTGGTGTGTTGCGTCCGCTAAAGAACGAAGCTGCTGCGGTCAAGCATTTTGGTAAAGGATGGGCATCGCGTGTCGTTGACCTTGCTGACGGATTCTTTGCCTCATATACCATGAATACGAGTGAGTACACAGAGTCAGGGGTGTTGCCAGATGGGGTGATTGTAGAAGCAGGTGGTGTCCGTTGGTATGTAGAGAGTGGAGACCTGTATCCATTTTCTTCAAACGGCTTTGCTGATAATGGTTTCCAGGAGCGCTTCGTGATTCAGCTTGAGAAGAAGCCGAGTTATTCGACGAAATCGAGTATCAACGGTCGTACGGACAAACACTCCAAGTTTTATTACCGTGACGTACAAGGCTCACTCGTTGGAGTGTAATCTCGGTATCGTGTGATCACAGAACTTTCTACACGACGATTTTTTGCAAGTACACTCGTGATCCTCGGTGCCATTATTGGTGCCGGGGTTCTTGGTATTCCATATGTAGTCGCGGCGGTCGGGCTTACCACAGGTGTACTTTATATTGTTGGGTTGGGATTGATTGTGCTTGTATTGCATTTGATGGTTTGTGAGCTTGTACTCATCACACCCGAACCAATGCAGATCGGTGGGCTAGTAGGGAAGTATGTCAGTCCTGGGTTGGGTAAAATAGTGGGTGCGTGCATGGCGTGCATTGGCGTCTTTGCAATGATCGCGTACCTGTTGGGCATCGGTACAACCGCGCATCTGCTTTTTGGTGCAAGTGTTCCGTATAGCTCTCCTGTGCTTTGGATGGGTATTGCATGGCTTATTTCCTTTGTCACGGTGATTCGTGGTGCACGGACACTGGTCCGGATGGATGGTATATTTGTTACGCTCGTATTTTTTGCGGTATTCCTGTTGCTTTTGCTGAGTGTTCCTCATATTAATTTCACTCCGGTATTGAATACGTCATGGCATAATCTATTTATGCCCTATGGAGTAATCCTCTTTGCTTTCATGGCGCTGCCTTCTATCGCGACTGCAGAGGAGATTATCCCGCGACACCCACGTGTTCTCAGACGATCAGTGCTCTGGGCATCAAGCATCTCTATTGTGTTGTATGTGTTGTTTTCTTGGACAATGGTGTGTGTCATGGGTGCAGCAACCCCACAAGTTGCAACGCACGGTATCGGCAATTACTTGGGACCTATAGCGCATATTTTCGGGAACATGTTCGCGTTGACAGCAATGCTCGGAGCACTCTGCACTACGTCGTACAGCATGCGCCGAGCGTTTGAATGGGATTTGCATCTTCATAAGGCGATTGCCATCCTGTGTACGGTTACAATTCCGGTGGCATTAATTGTCGCAGGGTTACACGATTTTATTCTTGCAATGAGCGTTGCTGGCGCTGTATTTGGTAGCATTAACGCCGTACTTATCTGTATAGCGTATGTACGGGCACTTCATTCCCGAGGTGGAGCACGAATGTACCATCGATTCGGTTCGTGGAGTGTTGCGTTGGTTGTGATCGTATTTGCGATTGCAGCGATCCTGACGATCATTGGTATCGCTCGAACCGTCTAGTGTATGAAAAAACATATCGTGATTCTTGGGGGTGGATTTGGAGGGATTGGTGTATACCGCGCGCTACATCATGCATCGCATGGGGGTGACATTCGTATTACGATCATCGATCGGAATAATTTTTTTACATTTACACCGATGCTGCACGAAGTGGCAACGGGAAGTGTGGAACGGTCGCATATTGTGCAACCGCTTCGTGAAATTCTCCATCGATGTCCATCAGACACCTTTTTGCAGGCAGAGGTTACAGAGGTCGATCCTGAAAAGAAGCGAGTGGTATATCAAGCACATGGCGAGACACATGCACTCACATACGATGCGCTTGTGATTGCACTTGGTTCTCGGGTGCAGTGGTATGGCGTTCCCGGGGCGCAGCAGTATACATTCCCTCTCAAAACACTCACAGATGCCGTACAGTTGCGAAATCGATTGCTCACGCAGTTCGAAAAGGCGTCCATTGAGACACACGCGGCGACGCGACGTGCGCAGCTGCAGTTTGTAATTATTGGCGGAGGTCCTACCGGTGTAGAATTGGCAGGGCAGATTGCCGATCTTACACGTCACGAACTTCAGGGGTTGTATCGCGAGATTCATGCTGATGATATTGGAATTACTGTGGTGCAGCGAGCACCCAGATTGTTACCGCAATTCCGGGAGGAGACTTCTGCGATAGCACTCGCCCGACTTAAGCAGTTGGGTGTACGTGTGTTGCTGGATGTCGGCGCAGCAGCTATCGATGCTGAGAGCGTTACACTCACATCGGGCGACAAGATTCTGACAGAAACGGCAATTTGGAGTAGTGGTGTGCAGTCTGTCATGCAAGGGGTATTGCCTGAAACAGTACTTACACCCTCCGGACAAGTCCGAACAACCGTGCACCTCACGCTTCCTGGATTCCCACACACCTTTGTGCTCGGCGATGCAGCGGCATTAGACGGAAAGACAGAAGGAATTCCTTTTGTTCCACAGACCGCCCAAGCTGCAGCGGCACTTGCTCCCATTGTGGCGCGTAATGTGCTGAGGTCGCTGCGAAGGCTCCATTCGCCGATGGAAACGCTTTCATTTACGCAGCGTGGATATATTATGCCGATCGGTGACTGGTTTGCTGTGGGTGAGGTTGGGAGATTTGTATTGTCGGGGCGGGTGTTGTGGATGATTCGTCGATTTGTGTTCTTGCAACAGCTTTCTGGGTGGTGGAATCGCATACGAGTGTTTGTTGATTGGAATGCGGGTGCGATTGTACGGCGTGATACGAGTCAGCTGTAAGTATGGAGTTATTCCAGTCGATCGTATTGGGTGCGGTTCAGGGTCTTACAGAATTTTTGCCCATCTCAAGTTCTGGTCACCTGATTCTTGTGCCGCGTGTGTTGGGGTGGAGCGATTTTGGATTGGCATTTGATGCCATGCTGCATCTGGGTACGCTCTTGGCAATCGTTGTTTTTTTCTGGAAAGACCTCTACGAGATTGCTCGAGGATTTTTTCTTCCAAAACAGTACCCACATCATGCGATTACTGCGTGGGGTATTATATTGGGAACTGTTCCTGTGGTGGTTGTTGGGTTGTTTTTTGATGCGACAATTGAGCAGTTCACGCGCGAACCGCACATGGTGTTGCTTGGAAGTATTTTTGGGACGCTTGCATTGATTTTCGCGCATATGCGATTACAGTCCAGACGCTTTAGTTTGGTAGAGCGGTGGCGTCTTGAGCAGTGGGTTTGGGTTGGCCTCGCACAGGTCCTTGCACTATTTCCGGGTGTATCGCGATCGGGGATAACCATGGTAGCCGCAATTCGGATGGGTGCAGATGGGCGTATGGCAGCTCGAACAGCGTTTTTGCTCGGGGTTCCTGCGTTCTTTGGGGCGGGTCTGCTCAAATCGTATGAGGTGGCCACCACATCCGGAACAAGTGCGTTATTTGCTCCGCCGGTCTTGGCAGGGTTGATTACATCGTTTGTTGTGGGGTATGCAGTTATTCGGTGGTTTATGGCGTTGCTTGTACGGCAGAATCTTGCCCCGTTTATTTGGTATCGCGTTGGACTTGCTCTCGTGATTGGCTGGCTTTTTATTCTCTAAAAATAGTTATTTTATTAGAGTTAGCACTCTCTTGACATGAGTGCTAACTTTGCGTTATGCTAGATGTCGTATGGCTGACCGCAAAGAAGAATTAGTGCGCGGTATCGTGGATCTCTATGTGTCGTCTGCAGAACCTGTTGGTTCTCAGGCGCTTTTGGAGTTTCTTGGGTTATCGGTGAGCTCTGCGACGGTGCGAAACGACCTGAAGGAGTTGGAGGAAGAAGGCATGGTGCTTTCACCTCACACAAGTGCAGGACGTATTCCGACCACGCGCGCATATCGTGCGTACGTCGAGAAGTTTTTGCAGCCCACGGTTCCAGAGGCCTTACTTGAAGTGCTTTCAGAAGCACCAGATAGTGCTGACGCAGCGCGTGCGATCAAGCATGTTGCCAAGCAGCAAGCGAACGCACTTTCTGCCGCAGTATTTCTCGTGATGTCTCGTGAGCAGACGTACTATACAGGTCTTACGCACTTGTTCAGCCAGCCTGAGTTTGCAGCACACGGAACAGTGCAAAATGTGACCGCATTGCTCGATCGATTCGATGATATTGCGCCTGATTTGTACCGACTCCTTGGGGATAAGGATATGTATCTCCACATTGGCCCCGGAAATCCGTTTGGTGATTCCTGTACGATTATGTTTGTCCCATTCACATGGGAGGGTGGCACCAAGAGCTTGATGGGAATTGTCGGCCCGACGCGTATGGATTACAACGCAACGATCGGTGCAATGCGTGCAACTAAAACCTACTTAGAAACCTATTTCAAGGTGTAATGCTATGGAAGAAACCACACACAATCCATCATCTGACGACGCAGCAGTACCACATCAGTGTGAATCATATCTCGCACAGTGGAAGCGTGCAGTGGCTGATTACGAGAATTTGCAGAAGGATCTCCTGCGTGAGCGTTCACAAATGCGTGTAAGTAGTATCTACGCAGCAGCGGCAACATTCTTGCCAGTGTACGACAACTTTCTCATGGCATTCGCGCATGCTCCGTCTGATGCACCAGAGAATGTTCGTCAGTGGGTCACAGGTATTGAACACATCAAGAATCAATTTGCGACAGCGTTGCGCGATCTCGGGCTTGAAGAAATCTCTTGTGTTGGATCTGTGGACACACGGTTCCATGAAGTGATCGGGAGTGAGCCGAAGGAAGGCGCAGCGCAGGACGAGATTGCCCGCTGCGTGCAACCAGGGTATCGCATTGGCGAGACCGTGGTACGCGTTGCAAAAGTCATGACCGTAAATAATAACACCTAACCCATTCTGTATGGCACTTATCAAATGGTCACCACGCATTGATCCATTCCAGGAAATGGATGAACTCATGAACACGTTCTTGCCTGCAACGGCTCCAGGACGAAGTTTCATCCCAGCAGTCGACATGTATGAGACCAAGGATGCGGTAGTGGTAGAGACACCACTTGCTGGTGTTGACCCGAAGGATGTGTCGGTACGCGTTGAGGGTGACATGCTCATCATCAGCGGTGAGACGCGTCGCGAGCGGGAAGTAGATGAGAAGAACTACTATCGCAAGGAAGTGCGCTCTGGTTCCTTCAGTCGTGCATTGCATCTTCCAGGCAAGGTCGATGCTGAGGCGGTGAAGGCCGAGTATGAGAGCGGTATTCTGAAGATCACCGCACCAAAGATGGATGAGAAGAAGTCCAAGACGATTCAAGTAGAAATTAAGTAACACTCGTATGCCAAAAATTCTCGGTATTGACCTCGGTACCACTAACTCCGCCATGGCGATCATGGAGGGTGGTAGTCCAAAAATTATTGAAAATCGTGAAGGTGCGCGCACCACACCTTCTGTTGTTGCTGTGACGAAGGCCGGCGAGCGCCAGGTTGGATTGCTCGCAAAGCGTCAGTCCGTGACCAATCCTGAACACACGCTTTACTCCATTAAGCGTCTCATTGGTCGTCGCTTCGAAGATGTGGAAGTGCAGCGTGCAATGAAGACATTGCCTTACAAGATTGTGAAGGCTGGCGAGGGTGTGAAGGTGGTGCTTGGTGACAAGGAGTATTCACCACAGGAAATCTCCGCAATGATTCTTGCGAAGCTTAAGGCAGATGCAGAAGAGCGCATTGGTGAGAAGATTACTGAAGCAGTTATCACAGTACCTGCATACTTCGATAACACGCAGCGCCAGGCAACCAAGGATGCAGGTGAGATCGCAGGCCTCAAGGTCTTGCGCGTCATCAATGAGCCAACGGCAGCAGCATTCGCTTACGGGTTCGACAAGACGAAGGACCAGAAGATTGCAGTATACGACCTTGGTGGTGGAACGTTCGATGTGTCGATTCTTGAAGTTGCGTATGATGCTGAGTCGAATCAGAACACTGTTGAAGTCAAGGCAACCAATGGTGACACACACTTGGGTGGTGACGACTTCGATCAGCGCATTATTGATTGGATTCTCGCTGAGTTCAAGAAGGATCAGGGGATTGATCTCTCCAAGGATCCACTTGCATTGCAGCGCATCAAGGAGGCAGCCGAAAAAGCAAAGATCGAACTCTCTACAACCATGGAGTCTGAGATCAACCAGCCGTTCATCACAAGCGATGCCTCTGGTCCGAAGCACTTGGTCATGAAGTTGTCCCGCGCGAAGCTCGAAGAGCTTGTGCAAGATCTCGTGGAGAAGTCGCTTGAGCCATGTCGTAAGGCGCTTGCTGATGCAAAGGTTTCGCAGAGTGACTTGCACGAGGTAGTACTTGTTGGTGGTATGACACGCATGCCACTGGTGCAGAAGACTGTGGAGCAGTTCTTCGGTAAGAAGCCACACATGGGTGTGAACCCTGATGAAGTGGTAGCAGTCGGTGCAGCGATTCAGGCTGGACAATTGCAGGGTGACCTCGGTAAGGAAATCTTGCTGCTTGACGTAACCCCACTTTCTCTCGGTATTGAGACGCTTGGTGGTGTGATGACCAAGCTCATTGAGCGCAACACCACGATCCCAACAAGCAAGTCCCAGGTGTTTTCAACTGCAGCAGATAGTCAGCCATCGGTAGAGATTCACGTGCTCCAGGGTGAGCGCGAAATGGCAACGGATAACAAGACGCTCGGCAAATTCATTCTCGATGGTATTCCACCAGCACCGCGTGGCGTACCACAGGTTGAAGTAGTCTTCGATATTGATGCTAATGGTATCTTGCAGGTTCGCGCGAAAGACAAGGCAACTGGCAAGGAGCAGTCTATTCGCATCGAGGCTTCGAGCGGTCTTTCCAAAGATGAGATCGAGCGTATGAAGCGTGAGGCTGAGATGAATGCTGATGCAGACAAGAAGAAGCGTGAGCTCATCGAGGCACGTAATATTGCTGACACGCTGATCTATACTTCAGAGAAGATGCTCAAGGAAGCTGACGAAAAGAAGATCGAGATTGTAGCTGCAGATCGTCAGCTCGTACTCGACAAGATTCAGGCATTGAAAGGTGTGAAGGATACAGAGAATCTCGAAGAGATTAAGGCAACAGCTGATGCGCTTTCTGATGCAGCGCAGAAGGTTGGAGCTGCGATGTATCAACATGAGCAAAAGGCTGGTGCACCAGGGGCACAGCCAGGCGCAACCAACGAGCCGAAGAAGGACGAAGGTCCGATCGAAGGCGAAGTGGTGAACGACAAGAACTAAATGAGCAAAGACTACTACAAGACACTTGGCGTAGATAAAGGCGCGTCCGAAGACGAGCTCAAGAAGGCGTACCGTCGTCTCGCCCATCAGTACCACCCCGACAAGCAGGGTGGTACTGAGGATAAGTTCAAAGAGATCAATGAGGCCTACCAAGTGCTTTCAGATAAGCAAAAGCGTGCGCAGTACGACCAATTCGGTTCCGGTGCGTTTGATGGTTCGATGCCGGGCGGTGGCGCCGGTGGATTTGGAGGATTCGGCGGTGGACCAGGTGGCTTCAATGTGAACTTCGAAGATTTGGGTGAGATGTTCGGTGGGTTTGGAGATATCTTCGGAGGTGGACGATCTCGCGGTCCTGCACGCGGTAGTGATATTGCCGTTGATGTGACGCTGACCTTCGCAGAATCTATTCGCGGTATTGAGCGAACGATTCGATTGCGTAAGGGTGAGTCTTGTGACACTTGTCACGGATCAGGCGCTGCACCGGGCTCGAATGTTGTGACGTGTAAGACGTGTAGTGGTTCAGGGCAGATCACACAGGTGCAGCGTACGATTCTTGGTGCGATCCAGACGCGTACCACCTGCACTGACTGCCACGGATCTGGTCGCATCCCGGAGAAGAAGTGTACGACCTGTCGCGGTACCGGTGTGGAGCGTAAGGATACGGAACTAACAGTGAAAATCCCAGCCGGTGTAAGCAACGGTGACACCATGCGATTCACTGGTAAGGGTGAAGCATCCACTGAGCACGGCGCGCCTGGGGATCTTTACGTACGCATTCACGTTGAAGCAGATGAGCATATCTCGCGTGATGGTATGGATCTCCATGTCGCACACACCATGCCATTCTCTGCACTGGTGAATGGAACTACAGCACAAATCCAAGTTGTGGATGAAGAAGTGAAACTCAAGATCCCAGATGGTACGCAATCCGGTACCACATTCCGCGTTCGCGGCAAGGGTGTTGGCGGTCGTGGTGATCTCTATGTACGCGTTGAAGTTGCAGTGCCCAAGCGTGTGAGCCGCAAGGCGCGAAAGTTGCTCGAGGAGTTCGAAGCTGAACTCGAATCATACTAACAAAAGTAAAAATGCCGACGCCCGCTTCCAGAATGGTTGCGGGCGTTTGCGTTGGTGGGGCGTTGCGTTACTTGCGGGGGTTCTTCGGCTTCTTCTTGCGCGGTACGCACAGCTTGATCCACCCGAGATGCAGGAGTGCGCGGAACACGGCGTTGCCAGCGTGCACATCGGAGATCTTGTTCTTACGGATCAGCTTGAGCAGGTGCTCGAGCGTGTATCGGTGGACCGTGACGTGCTCGCCCGGGCGTAGCTCTGGCTCTGCGACTTTGGTGCAGTTGCGCAGGAGCACGATGTCAACCTCGTCCTTGCAGCTGCGTGCCATGAACGGACCGGCGCCGAGCCACACCCCTGGAGCCTTACGTGGTGTTGGGTGGCGGGGTTCGTAGCCTGTCTCCTGGTACAGACGTCTCACTGCTGCGTAGATGGCGTTCTCGTGCTCCTGGACCTTGATGCGGGCGCCGGGGCATGCGAGATGTCGCTGGTTGATGCCCTCCTTGAACTCGCTCACGATGATCAGCTCGGGCTTTGCGCCTTCGATGATTGCCACAATGGTGACAGTGGGGCCGATCGAGTACAGGATGTGCTCCTCGGTGTGACCATCACTGTATTGGAACGTGGTATCCGTGACGACCTTGCCGTGTGCATTCTGGTGCACGATCGTCTCTCTGGTGCGCTGCGGATCAGTTGTGCTCATGTCGCCTCCTTTGCTCTGAGGGTTGGGTCAGGGCTTTTGCAAAGCTAACAAAACGTATCGATGTTGTCTAGATGATATCCAAAAAAACAACACCACCGCCACGCTCATACGTAACGGTGGGTCGGTTGTGGCTGGGCCTCACTTGACGACTCGAAGGTGGCTCGCTCGCTTGCGCGGAGGCTGCGTTTCTTGTTCGAGAGGATTCTCGATCTGGAAACTATCGTCATTGTAGAATTGCACACGCAGTGAGGTGCGTAGCGCCGCGATTTGGGTGTGCTCCACCAGTGAGGGTGGCGTGCAATATCGCAGTACTCCATCAGGCGTCATCTCCCATGCCTGATGGTGGACACTGCCGACCGCAATCGTACCGTACCAAAGTGGAACAAATGTGAGGAGCGGGACGCCGATGTAGAGCAGCTTGTAGAGATCGGAATGCACAGCTGCTGAGAACATGTTCCAGTACACCGGCGAAAGGATGTGTGGAATAATCCACATTCCAATAGCGCAGAGCACGCATCGAAGCAGCTGTTCTTTCGCCAGCATTCTGTGTGGTGATGCAGAGCACATGAGAAGTGCTTGGTGCAGCAACATCGTGCGTTCTCGAGTGTGGCACGGATCGTTCCATTCTGTGAGTCGTTGAATGAGGCGAGTTACGAATACCCTCCGAACATCGAAATGCGAACGGAAGGCAAATCGCCTGAGGTGCCACGAGATGCCGACCGCTACACACAGAATGAGTGTGCAGTAGAAACGTATGTTGTACAGTGCATAAGTTGCACTTACAGCGATGTCTCCCATGATGCACACAGCTACGGCCATGCAGCCGGTAATCGCCGTGATGAAGACTGCTGCATCGACAATCTGAAACGCGTGCATCCTCCGTACGTGCATCTCGAGGCGTTGGAAGTCACTTGTAAACATCAGTCGCTCCCTGACCACAGTTGAAGTTGGGCTCATGGTCCGTGCCATGGTATACTAGAAGCACTTCTATGTCCAGCTTCTTGGGAAGCGTGAGTAACTTCGTTCATTCCATCAACTGGGGGACTCCGACCTGGGATCTTTTCATTTGGATTTTTTTTATTGTCGCATCATTTTTGTACGGCGTGTCACTCGGACGCGATCGTATTATCGTGATCATGGTCGGGTTGTACATGGCATTGGCGATTGTAGGTAACACGCCATTCCTTCGGTCATTCACTGCACAAGTAGATGTCCAGGGTTTTGGTGCGAAATTTACGGTGTTCGTCGGGTCGTTTGTGATTTTCTTTTTCTTGCTTTCGCGTAGCGCACTTTCTGAAGCACTCAGCCGTGCGAATCCTCGCAACGGAAACTGGCTTCAGGTTTCGATCTACAGTGTGCTGCACGTCGGATTACTCATAAGCATTGTATTGTCATTCCTGCCGGTTACAAGTATCGCAATGCTTGCACCTATGACCCAGCAAGTATTCCTCTCTGACATGGGTCGGTTCATTTGGCTCATCGCCCCTATCGTGGCTATGATCGTATTGCAAAATAATCGAGCTGGTGGTCGACGATTGGGTGTCGAGGATTTTGACGAATAGTACAGACGTCCTAGAGATAAAAAATGAACCCAAAGGTTCGTGAGGGGGCCAACGGAGACCAACCAGTCAACCACACGAGCCGTAAGGCAAGAAGCAACCGTCCGGTTGGTCGAGTTAGAGACCCATTTTTCCGGTTAGGAAAAATGGGGGTGTACCCCGTCGGACCTTTGGGGTCATTTTTTATCGCTAGGAAACGTCGTGCTGTACATCGAGCGCCCTGTTCACCCACGCATCCGCCTCCTTGTTGTACTCACGGCGCACATGCACGTACTTCACCTGCTTGAACTCGCGGGAAAGCTTGAGTGCGCGCATGAAGAGAACTTGAAGGCCAGGATCCTTCACACGCCAATTGCCTGACATTTGTTCGGCAACAAGCTTCGAGTCCATGCGGCATTCGACAGTATCGGCACCGAGTTCTTTGGCACGTTCGAGTGCAAGAATAAGCGCCATATATTCTGCGTAGTTGTTGGTCTGCGTTCCCAGCCAGCGACCAAATCCAGCAACGATGTCACCTGACTCGGTGAGAACAACAACGCCTGATGCTGCTGGTCCTGGGTTATTGCGTGCCCCGCCATCGGTGTAGGTAATCAGTTTCATACGGATTTGAGGTCAATAATTTTGCATTCAATTTCTTGTCGTCCATTCCATTCATTCGTGCCAAGTTGGAATACTACATCCACACGCATCCCACGCTCCACACGTTGCCATAGCTTAGAGAAAAAGGCGACGAACTTCAGCGGGCGACTGCGATCTGATTGCTGGAGTGTGAGTCGTGTATGGTTTTGCGTTGCGCCCATGCCCATTGATTCTATCACGAGAACGCCGCGTGCAAGGAACGTTGGCTCTGTATTTCCAATACCGAAGGGCGCGAACTGTTGGAGTACTTGCACTAATCGTGTGTCAATCGTATCAAGATTCAGTTCGGCATCAATTTCAAGTATTGGTGGTGCAGTAGGAGATTCGATGAGGCGACGCGAAGCGACCTCTGTGAGTGCTTTGCAGAATTCGTCGTAGACATCGCGAGACTTGAGGGTGAATCCGCATGCTTGTGGGTGCCCGCCGAACTTGAGTAGATAGGGCGCAACCTCGTGGAGCGCATTCGTAATATGAAATGTCTCTACGGATCTCCCAGATCCAACGTATGTTTCTCCTGCTTGCCCAAGGACAATGACTGGCTTATTGAAATCATCTTTGAGACGGCTAGCGATGAGACCGATCACGCCTGGAGACCACCCATCACCGCGCACAAAGAGGATCGGGTCGTTCTCGGTATCGTGGGTAGTGCGGACAAGTTCGCGACCGCGTTTGGTGAGCTCCTCGGTGAGTTTTTGGCGCAAGGTGTTGTAACTGTGTATGCGTTCGGCAATAGGATGTGCTTCCTCTTCAGTCTCACTCATGAGGAGTGCAAGCGCTTCGCTGGCATGATCCATACGGCCTGCAGCATTGATGCGCGGAGCAATCTTGAATCCAATGGTTGTAGTGTCCATGGTGCGCTCTTTGCGGCCAGTGGTCTCGAGAAGCTTTTGTAATCCAACGCGGCGCGTTTTGTTGAGTACGACAAGCCCAAAACGCGTAAGCGCACGCGTCTCGTGCAATAACGGGACCATATCTGCGACACTCGAAATCGCCACAAGATCTAGGAGCCACTTCTCAAACCCTTCATGAGGCATTCCTGCGATCGTTGCATTTCCGCGGTTGCGGTGTTCAGCAAGGAGTCCTTGCGCAAGTTTGAATGCAACGCCGCCTCCCGAAAGTGTCTGGTCTGGATACGTTTCGCCTTCGACCTTTGGATGGAGAATAGCAAAGGCTTCTGGGAGTATAGGTGGAACTTGATGGTGGTCTGTGACAATGACGTCGATACCATAGGTTCGAGCATGGGCAATTTCCGCCCCATTGCTTACACCACAATCGCATGTGATGACAAGACGTGCTTCGCGTTCGTGTAGGGTGTCTACGGTTTTTTTGTTGAGTCCGTACCCGTCATGTTCGCGGTGGGGGAGGAAGGACTCAACATGTGCCCCAAGTGCTCGAAGTGTGGTGCACAGGATTGCAGCTCCACACACACCGTCAGCGTCGTAGTCGCCATGCACGATCACGAGTTCCTGTGATGCAATCGCAAGCCAAATACGGTCCACAGCACGACGCATGTCTCGGAACAAGAAAGGATCGTGTACATCTCGGTCGTAGCGAGGGTTCAAAAATTTCTCTGCAGCATCAGCGGTACGAATTCCACGACTACGAAGCAACTGTTGCACCAGAGGGTGCAGCGTTGCAAGGTGGGTATCAGTTGTCTCAGGCACCACCGGTGGCGCTGATACGGTCCACACTTTCTCCATGCCTCCTTTGGTTAGCGCGCTCCTAATAACTGAAGATTGGCGCGAGTTCAAGTACAATAAGCGCAAGAATCATGATGCTGCACACGACAGCCCAGGCAATCTTAAGGATTTTCTTCTTCTGCATAGCATTAACGGGTTACGCGATATATCATACCCGACTTGTCGTCACTGATGAAGAGCGCACCATCGGGGCCAAATGTCAGTCCAGTGGGGCGACCATACGCGGTTCGCGCAGGGTTTTGGCCTTCTATAATGCGCTTCCATCCAGAGAAGGCGACTTCTTCTTGTGTGATCGTCGTGCCTTCGCGGTGCAGACGAACAATCGTGTATCCATTAGGGTCTACTTGATCCCATGAGCCGTGGAGCGCAGAGAGAATATCGCCCTGCCATTCGTCGGGGAACATTTTGGAATCAACAAACACAAGTCCAAGTGGTGCAACATGTGCTGCATACATATGGACTGGGGCTTCCTGTGCCACACAGTCTGCTGCGGTTGCCATTTCCGGGTCTGGAATATTTTCTCCGTAACAGTTGGGCCAACCATACACTGCACCTTCTCGTATGATGTTGACTTCGTCTGGCGGCAGATCGTGCCCCATCTCATCACGACCCATATCATTACCCCAGAGTCGTCCTTCTGGATCAAACGCTGCAAATACGGTGTTACGAACGCCTCGTGCGATGAGTGTTTTGTTGCTGCCATCTGGGTTAATGCGCCAGATTGCCGCATAACGATCATCGGTTTCGCGGCATACGTTACAGCTCGAACCAATGCTGATGTAGAGTGTCTTGTCTGGCCCTACAAAGATGCTTCGTGTGCGATGCTCTCCACCAGTTGGGAAGTCCATGATTCGTGTGGCGTTGCTTGCACGATACGTTCTCGATTCGTAGGTGTACTTGTACAACCCGTCTTCCTGTGCCACAAAGAGTGCACCATCAAGAAATGCAATGCCATTGGGGAAGAGTAGGTCACTGAGCACGAGTACACGTCGATCTGCAATACCATCGTGGTTATCATCAGGAAGTGCCACAACAGTTCGATCGACCAGGTCGCTGACAAGCATGGTGCCATCTGGTGCAAACGTCATGACACGTGGGGCAAGAAGTCCGCTTGCAAAGAGACCAACCTTCAATCCTGCTGGCGCAGTAATTGCGAATGGAATTTTGCCATTTGATTTGGTTGGGAGTCCGTAGGCAGAACGGCTTTCCGGAATGGAGGCAAGATCCTTGGACTTCACGCCCAGAGCAATGGCTGCGATAACACGCATCGACGTGGTGTTGCCACCCAAGAAGTACCGGCGATTATCGCGAGGGCTCACGTACCATACGTGACCTCGGGTTTCAGTTTGCAAAATAAATCTACCTGCCATCTTTTTTGTGAAGGCATGATCGACTGGTAATCGGAGAGCATTTGGGCGTAGGGGATCATACGCATTGCGTAGTTCCACCATATCTTCGTAGGAGTCTCCGTCAGTGTCAGTAGAAGCTGGGTTCGTTCCAAGCGCCTGTTCAAGCATGTTCGGTACGCCGTCACCATCTGTGTCAGGGTCACCAGCGCGTAGGTGTGCAAATGGAAGCGGATCGTCAGCCTTTGTGTCGAATCCGAGTGCTAATCGCGCAAGGTTCGCATTACTTACTCCGATTCCTGTTGCAGCAGTGAGATTGGCAACATCTTCAGGGCGATAGATGCGGTAGCGGTCGCAACGGACTGGATCAATATACCAGAGTGCACCTTGTGCCTCTGGCTCGACAACGACATGTCCGGCAAGTTTTTTTGCGAGTGCTGTAGCCTTGCTGCATGTTCGATCGTAGTTGCCCATGCGCTGCTCGATTCCAGAAGGGGCAGCCATTGCTGAGCCATAGAGCAGAGCACTTGCTGCAAGAGCGACAGGGAGCGAGAGTAAAAGAGCGCGCATACGAAGTGTAATATTAGGAGCGTCGCAGAACTGCAAGATATGCCTCGGGAGGAATATCTACTTTTCCAGCGCCCATCTCCATCATTTTTTTCTTTCCTTTTTTCTGCTTTTCGAGGAGCTTGCGCTTACGGGTCACGTCACCACCGTACAATTTTGCTGTTACATCTTTGCGCAGTGCTGAGATACGTTCGCTTGCGATAACCTTACCACCAATTGCTGCTTGGATTTTGATCACAAACATCTGTTGGGGGAGTGTACCCTTCAGCTTCTCTACAATTACTTTACCATGATGGAACGCTTCTTCGCGCCATACGAGGGTTGCGAGTGCTTCTACAGGTTCATCTGCCACAAGAATATCGAGGCGGATAATGTCCGCTGGGCGCATCTCGAAGAATTCGTAGTTGAGTGATGCGTATCCAGAACTTACGGATTTGAGCTTGTCGTAGAAGTCGACAAGGATCGCAGCAAGTGGCATGCGGTAGTGCAAAATAACACGACGTTGTCCGGTAACAGATGCAAGGAACTCTGTGGTGATGTATTCACCATGTTTCTCCTGAACAAGTGTCATGACATTACCAATCGTGTCGTGGGTGGTAACAATGTCAACAGTCATCCAAGGCTCCTCAATCTCTTGCATGTGATTCTGCTCGGGGAGATCCTGTGGGCTCTTGATAGTCATTACCGTGCCATCGGTCTTCGTTACACGATACGCAACCGAAGGAATCGTGGCTGTGATTTCGAGCTTGTGTTCGCGGCGCAATCGCTCCTGGACAATTTCTAGGTGCAATAACCCCAAGAATCCACAGCGGAAACCAAATCCGAGTGCGCGTGAATGTTCGGGCTCGAATTGCAATGACGAGTCAGAGAGCACGAGCTTTTCCATGGCATCGCGTAGCGCAGAGTAGTCGTCACCTTCCTTTGGAAAGATGCCGGCAAATACCATTGGTTTTATTTCTTTGTACCCTTCCAGCGGAAGAACGCCGTCGCGTGTGGCGGTGAGTGTGATGGTGTCACCAACACGACAGGTCTTGAGGTCCTTAAGTCCTGTGACAAGCATGCCGATTTCGCCAGTAGCAATGCGATCGGTCACCTTGAACTTCGGAGTAAAATATCCGACATCAAGTGGTTGTGTGTCGCGACCAGTACCGATGAATCGCAATGGGGCGCGTGCGTCCATTGATCCATCAATAACACGAACCGATGCCACGACGCCGCGGAACTCGTCGTAGTAGGAGTCGAAAATCAATGCGCGCGTTGGTGCGGCACTGTCACCCTTTGGTGCAGGAATTCGTTCTACGACTGCTTGAAGAATCTGGTCGACACCTGCACCAGTCTTACCACTTGCAAGAATAATATCTTCATCACGGCAGCCAATGAGGCCTTTGATTTCTTCGCGAGTCTTCTCAACCTCGGCAGCAGGGAGGTCGATCTTGTTGAGCACAGGAATGATTTCGAGATTCTGCTCGAGTGCAAGATAGAGGTTCGCGAGTGTCTGTGCCTGCACGCCCTGCGTGCAGTCTACGAGGAGAAGTGCACCCTCAACTGCGGCAAGTGAACGAGAAACTTCGTAGGTGAAGTCCACGTGTCCTGGGGTATCAATTAAGTTCAGTGTGTACTCCTCATTGCGGGTCGGATGGGTGTACTTCATGCGTACCGGCTGCAACTTGATGGTGATGCCGCGCTCTCGTTCAATATCCATCTGGTCGAGAAGCTGCGACTTCATTTCACGCGCCGATACAGTATGCGTCAATTCAAGAAGACGGTCCGCGAGTGTGGACTTTCCGTGGTCAATATGAGCAATAATGCAGAAATTGCGGATGCGGTCGAGCATGCTAAACCCGTTATTCGTTGGCACTGGTGGTATTGGCAAGTTCGTCTGTTGGGCCAGGATTCTTGAAGAATCGAGAGCGTATTGAGGCAATGAAACCCACCATTTCTGGGGATTTGAGTGCGTAGAGAATTCCACCGTAGACCAGTGCACCGATAGTAGCAGGTAGTATGAGCTGCGTAAACACTGCCCAGAAGGTTTCAGTGCCGATCGTCATACCTACCAGTGTTTTGCTTACCTGTACAACAATGCCAGTCACGATGCCGGCTCCGAGCATGCTATAGATAGCGGTGAGGCTACCTTCTTCACGTAAGGAGCCTACTTGGCGGCGTAAGAGGTACCAAAGCACGATCACTTGCACGGTTACTCCAAGAGAGAAGGCGAGGGCAATGCCTGCGATGCCGAGTGTGGTTTGGGTGACCAAGGTATAGGCAAGTGCAATCGTCGCTGCAACACCCACAAGCGCCGCATATAGTGGAGTGCGAGCGTCGTGGAGTGCGTAGAAGGCTCGCTGGAGAAGTGGAAGTACGGCTTGTGCAACGAGTGAGAGCGAGAAGAGTGCGAGTGCATCTCCTGTCGCGATTGTGGCGTTCCAGTCGAATGCACCTGCACCTAGCACAACACGTGTAATTTGTGCGCGGAGTAAGAGGAAGTACACGGTGAGCAGCACCATGAAGAAAATAATCTGCCGAAGTGTCGCGCTTAGATGTGCAACGAACGATTCGATGTCGCCCTTTGCAGCAAATGCGGAGAGTGTTGGGAACGCTGCGATAGCAAAAGACACTCCGATGATGCCAACGGGGAATGACTGGAGGTTGTTGGCATAATGGAAGATAGCAAGTGCTCCCACCGAGACAGTGGATGCAAATGAAGTGAGCACAATAATGGTGAGTTGTGTTGCGCCGAGTCCAATCGCACGAGGAACCATAATCCGTAGAATTTGGTGGAGTTCCTTCATCCGCCAATCAATCTGACGGGTCCATCGGAATCCAGCACGCCAGAGTGCAGGAAGTTGTACAAAGAGGTGTAATAATGCACCAATAATGACCCCGTATGCCAATCCCATGGGACCGTATGCTGGTACGAGAAATACTGCACCTGCAATGATACCCAAGTTGTAGAGAATGGGTGTGAGTGCGTAGATTACGAAATAGTGAAGCGATTGAAGTACCCCACTTACAATCGCGCTAAGTCCAAGGATGATCGGGCTGACGAAGATCACGCGCATGAGACGCGTCGTGAGTTCCATTTTTTCTGGAGAGAAGCCAGGGACAATCACCGCGGTAATAGCTGGAGCAAAGACTATTAGTACGAGACTGACTACAATAAGTACAATACCGAGAACGTTCAGAGCGGTTGAGACAAGCTTCCAGGCACGTTCTTTGTCCTTTTGCCACAATGACGAAAAGACAGGAATGAATCCAGCTGACAGTGCACCCATCACGAGGAGCATGTAGAGAAGGTCGGGGAGACGAAATGCAGCTACATACGCGTCGACTAGATCACCGGTACCGAATTGCGAAGCAAAGATTCGTTCGCGGAAAATACCGATAAATCGGCTCAAAAATGATGCGGCAGCGAGTACCATTGCTGCGCCAGTGATGGATTTGGATTTGCTGTTGAGGAAGGAGAGCATGCTACGGTTGTGCAATGTGGAGCACTGCGGTTGCTGCGTCGATATCTGCAGTGTACTCCGAATCTTCAATGGTGAGGAGGCCAGTTACACGGTCTGAAGAAAAGGCGATGGTGGTATCTGAAGTGGTGAGAATTGTATACCCTGCACCGGTAAGTGAATCGCGATACGACTGCAACCATTGTGCGGGTTGGCCTGGGATTTTTTTCCACGTAAGCGTGACGGTATCGCGAGATGCATGCAGTGTGTCGCGAAGCGTATTTTGGAGTGCAGGTGTTCGTGACTCAGCGTTGCTGTATCCATCTGCATTGAGGGAGAGAAGGAGGCGTGGCCACCACAGTGAAACATCGACCAGTCGAGATTTGTGCTTGCTCGTGGTGAGTTCAGAGCCATGCATTGCGTCGCGATCGAGCAATGGGAAATTGGCCGGTACTTGTGAAGGGACGCCGACGATTTCTTCTGTGCCGCCACCGAGGAACATGCGCAGGAGCACTGCTACAACAATAATCACGAGTGTGATGCATCCTAGTCCTGTGGCACAAGAACGTTCGGCACAACTACGTACGGCCTGTGACGATTTTTCATCAGGCGTTGTGCTCGGGTCGTTTGCTTGTACGTTAGAAGCACCGGCGTTTTCTCTCATAGTCGTGTCCAGTGTAGCAAATCATGTGCTAGAATAAAACTACTATGCAACAGCGTCGACCCAATGTTGAGGTTCGGTTTTCTCAACTCGAGCACCTTTCGGATGTAGAGCGTGGTGCGTTGGAATCGCGCGCGATTGCGTACAGCGAAACTCCGGTATTGCGTGCGGACCGCGAACCAAGTCGTGAAGAGGTGGAGACCATCCGTGAGGTGGTGCGGACGGCAAATAATTTTTGGAGGAAGCTGGGTGTCGAAGGGCCTGTGGTGGAAGAAGCACAGTGTGTGCCTGTGCGTTCAGAGACCCTTGCGCAATATGTTGCAGCACAGTCTGAGTTCCATCGGGAATTTCCGATTGTAGCACTTCATAATCATGTGTACTATCCTCCCTCGCGTGATGAGGGTGAGTGTATTCGCCAGCTGTCGCATGAGTTGAGTCACCTCGCAGCAAAAAATGTGGTACAAGTCGAGGCGAATGTGAGTGCAAAAATCGGCGCACCCATTACACAGGAAGCCAAGGTTCGTCAACGCAGGGAGGGTGGAAGATTTGCAGCAACGGTGTGGGAAGATGATTTTGAAACCCGCGGATTCGAAGGATACCACGAAGCCATTATGGAACTGATTGCATCTGAAGTACGTCATATGCTTTTTGATGCGAGAGGTGTAGCAAAAGATGCACCAGAACGCAGCACAATCGCTCCGCCATTCTTTAGCGGTCCTTCACCTCGACTCATCGAAAACATCATGGATGCCTACATCCGAGATAACCCGGGTGTTGCTACTCGCAGACAGCTCAAGGACGAAGCATATCTTGATGCGCGCAATGGCACCTATGCCTTTATCAAGAGACTGCATGCGTGGAAGCCAGACTATATCAAGCCGCTTGCTCAGATGGGGCTCACGTACATGAGTATGCGAGACACTGCGAAGGCTGTAGGCGAAGCATCACTCGCGGCAGCAATTGAGGAGTATCGAGTGGCAAACGGGATAGAATAAACAAAGCCCGATGCAGCAGGTTGGTGCTGTACCGGGCTTTGGGGTTCCGTATTGCGCTGCGGGTTCAGCGCCACCGATGGTCGGAATTACCACCGTGCGAGTTTTTTGCCCTATGTGGACGCCTGGCACTCGCTCGCCTCGGCTATTATCGGGGTATGTCCTGTATGCACCTTCCTTGTCGTGGGGTTTGTGGCAGCTGCGTTGCTGCCCCGCCGCACCGAAATGCGGAGAGTGGGTGATATCACTCGTGTGACTCCTCACACGAACGCCAGTCATTCGGAGGACAGACTGGGTGACCTGCAGGGCGTTGGGGCAGAACATGCGGGGCCCCAGACCTGGCCTAGTATGGCTTCAAGTGAGCCACCTCCTGTGGCCGCAAACTACCATAAAAAGGCATGTTTGTCAAGGTATTTCGTTCGTGATAGTGTAAAAACACAAGAGACATATATTCCTAGAAGGCCCGAAAGTGGCCGTTTTGTGCGTTTTTGTAGAATCCTATGCCATTTCAACTCAAATCGCCGTTTGAACCCGCAGGGGACCAGCCGCGTGCTATTGCAGGTCTCGTAGATGGTCTTCAGAAAGGGGAACATCTCCAAACACTGCTCGGTGCCACAGGTACGGGTAAGACATTTACGGTAGCGCAGACGATTCAGAAGGTGCAGCGGCCCACGCTCGTCCTCGCACACAACAAGACACTCGCAGCACAGCTGTGTAGTGAGTTTCGTGATTTCTTCCCTAATAACGCCGTGGAGTATTTTGTTTCGTATTACGACTACTATCAGCCGGAAGCGTACTTACCTAACACCGATACCTATATTGAAAAGGAAGCAATGATCAATGAAGAGATTGATCGATTGCGGCATAGCGCGACGCAGGCAATTCTTACGCGTGAAGACGTGATTGTGGTTGCGTCGGTGTCTTGCATCTATAACATTGGGTCGCCGTTGCAGTACGAGAATACGCGCTTGCGAGTGCGTGTGGGGGATCGATTTGGTCGTGGTGAAATTCTTGAGCGACTCGTGGGGATGCATTTCGAACGCGTGGGAGGCGAGCTCGAACGCGGCCAGTTCAAATTGCGCGGCAATCAATTGGAGATCATGTCGACAAGTGAAGAGAAGGTGTACATCCTGGAGCTTTCGCCAGACAATGTTGTGACGGCGATCGAGTGGATGGATCCGATTGAGCGCCGTCGTGAGCCAGTGACGGGCGATCTGTGGATCTTCCCAGCGAAGCATTATGTTGTTGCGGACGCAGTGCGCAAACCAGCGGTTGAAGCGATTCGTGCTGAACTTGCAGTACGTCTGGAGCAGTTGCGTGCAGAAGGTAAAGAGCTTGAAGCAGAACGTCTCAAGCGTCGCACAAATTACGACATGGAGATGGTCGAACAGATCGGCTATTGCAAAGGTATTGAGAACTATTCGCGGTACTTTGATGCGCGTCCAGCTGGGGCTGCGCCGCAT
The DNA here is from genome assembly GCA_964627055.1 of uncultured Gammaproteobacteria bacterium. Classification (GTDB taxonomy): domain Bacteria; phylum Patescibacteriota; class Patescibacteriia; order Magasanikbacterales; family JBBTQS01; genus JBBTQS01. Next base: position 30,475 of record CAZVGV010000003.1, read on the forward strand.
ACACTGCTGGATTATTTCTTCTACAAGGAACGCGATTGGTTGTTGGTTATCGATGAGTCACATGTCACTATTCCGCAGATCGGCGGGATGTTTAACGGTGATCGAGCACGAAAGGATACGTTGATTGATTATGGATTCCGTCTGCCATCGTCGCGGGATAACCGACCGATGCAGTTCCACGAGTTCGAAGCGCGCATGCCCCAGACGATTTGTGTGAGCGCAACACCTGGGAAGTATGAGATGGAACATGCGTCACGTGTGGTCGAGCAGATCATTCGTCCAACAGGATTGGTTGATCCAGAAATTATTGTGAAGCCTGTGACAGGTTCTGCAACGCAGCCGTCACAGGTGGATGATGTGTTGGTACGTATTGATGAGCGCCGTGCTCGCAATGAGCGCACCATTGTGACCACGCTCACGAAGAAAATGGCAGAGGACATGGCGCAGTATCTCGCTGATCGCAAGGTCCCGGCTCGTTATCTTCACAGTGATATTAAGACCATTGAGCGCATCGAAATTCTCTCTGATTTCCGCAAGGGTAACTTCGAAGTACTTGTGGGTGTGAACTTGCTTCGTGAAGGTTTGGACTTGCCCGAGGTATCGCTAGTGGCAATTCTTGATGCTGACAAGGAAGGATTCTTGCGTTCAGAGACTTCACTCATTCAGACGATTGGTCGTGCAGCGCGTAATGTGGGTGGTCAGGTGTTGTTGTACGCTGACAAGATGACAGGTTCTCTGGATCGTGCTATCCGCGAGACGAATCGTCGTCGTGAAATTCAGCTTGCCTACAATACAGAGCATGGCATCACACCGAAGACCATTCAGAAATCAATTCGCAATCTCGTCGAAGAGTTCGGAATTGTTCCTGATGCGCAGAAGCGCGAGCGCGAATCAGCTCGCGTAGCGAAATCTGGTAAGACGGGTAACCGTGTACTCGACATTGAGCTTACCGGTGATACGCGTCCAATCAGCACCATCATCCGCGAAAAGGAGAAGCAGATGAAGGAAGCAGCGAAGGAGTTACAGTTTGAGCTTGCGGCAGTGTTGCGTGATGAAATTGTTTCACTGGAGAAACTTCAAGCAGCGAATGAACGAACGAAGAAAAAACAGCAAAAGGCATCAGCCACAACCGTATGAAAGAACACATCACGATCAAGGGTGCACGAGAACATAATCTCAAAAACATCTCGCTTGAGATTCCACGCAATAAGATGGTTGTGTTCACTGGCCTTTCTGGGTCAGGGAAGTCTTCGTTGGCATTCGACACGATCTTTGCGGAGGGGCAGCGTCGGTATGTCGAGTCACTCTCTGCATATGCTCGCCAATTCCTTGGTGTCATGGAGAAGCCGGATGTGGATGAGATCGAAGGGCTCTCACCTGCTATTGCTATTGATCAGAAGGCGCATTCAGCCAACCCGCGTTCTACGGTAGCAACCATCACGGAAATCTACGACTATTTGCGTGTACTCTATGCACGTATTGGTCGACCACATTGTGTGATGTGTGAGCGTCCGATCGCAAAGATGGCGCCGGAGGAAATCGTATCGCGCGTGATCGCAACTGCACATGGCGATGGCGCTGCTGACTCATTCGAGTCTGTGGTGATGTTCGCTCCTGTTGTTTTCGGTCGCAAAGGTGAGTACTACCAGTTGTTGTACGATCTCTATAATAGTGGATTCCAGCGTGTGCGAGTGGATGGCAAGATGCATTCGCTCAAAGAGCGTGTGAATTTGTCACGCTACAAGACGCATACGATTGAGTTGGTCGTTGATGAGATTCCAATTCCGAAGGGTGGTGAAATTGCGAAGGATCTTCGTCAGCGTGTTGCTGAGGCAGTAGAAACTGCACTTTCGTATGGTAATGGCGTGCTCTCGGTGAAGACTGCCGCAGGGGAAGAATTTACCTTCTCGACATCGCATGCATGCGCGTACGATGGATTCGCATTTCCAGAGATCGAACCACGTCTTTTCAGCTTTAATAGCCCGTACGGATATTGTCCGCACTGTACTGGTCTTGGAACTGACGGACTTTTTTCGGAAGCTGTTTGTCCGAAGTGTCAGGGAGCACGACTCAATCCTGCGGCGTTGCATGTAAAGATTGCGGGATACAACATCGTAGAGTTTTCGTCGCAAAGTATTGAGGCTGCGATGCAGTGGTGTATTGATCTTGATGAACACAAGGAAGTAAGTGCTCAGGACCTCGAGATTTCGGTGCTCGTGCGTAAGGAGATTTTTTCTCGACTCGAATTCTTGATGAACGTGGGGTTGCACTACCTTACGCTTGATCGCAAAGCTGGGACGCTCTCTGGCGGCGAGGCACAGCGTATTCGACTTGCCTCACAGCTCGGTTCACGACTGGTTGGAGCAATGTATGTGCTCGATGAGCCGACCATTGGTTTGCATCAGCGCGACAACGAACGGCTTATTCGTACTCTGCAGGAGCTGCGTGATTTGGGGAACACCATTCTCGTGGTTGAGCATGATGAAGATCTTATTCTCGCGTCAGACTATCTCGTGGATATTGGTCCTGGAGCTGGAGTGCATGGAGGTAATGTGGTGGCCGCTGGTCCTATTCCAGAGATCCTCAAGACAGGTAAGGACTCCCTTACGGTTCAGTATCTCACGCGTGCAAAGAAGATTCCTGTACCCAAGGAGCGTCGCAAAGTGATTCAAGAGAAGCTCACTGTTATTGGTGCGCGTGAGAATAACCTCAAGAACGTACAGGTTGATATTCCACTTCGTCGGTTCGTGTGTGTGACCGGTGTCTCTGGTTCGGGCAAATCCACACTCGTGAATGAAATTGTGTATCGTTCACTCGCAAAGCATCTTCACGGTGCCACTGCAGAGCCTGGCAAGCATAATTCCATCAAGGGAATGGACTGGCTCGACAAAGTGCTCATGATCGACCAAGGGGCGATTGGTCGCACACCGCGCAGTAACCCGGCGACGTACACAGGGACGTTCAATTACATTCGCGAGTTGTTTGCTGCAACGCCTGAGGCTCGCATGCGCGGATACAAGGTTGGTCGTTTTTCGTTCAATGTGAAGGGCGGTCGTTGTGAGAACTGTGAAGGTAATGGCCAGATTGCGATTGAAATGCACTTCTTGCCTACCGTGTATGTTACGTGTGATGTGTGTCATGGCAATCGCTTCGATCACGAAACGTTGCAAGTGGTGTACAAAGGCAAGAACATCGCCGAAGTGTTACGCATGACCATCGAAGAAGCTGGTGTGTTCTTCCAGGATATTCCGTGGATTGATCAGCGGCTGAAGGTGCTCAATGAAGTTGGATTGGGATATCTCACGCTTGGTCAATCGGCAACAACCCTCTCAGGTGGTGAGGCACAGCGCATCAAGCTTGCTGCTGAGCTCTCGCGTCGTGATACTGGCAAGACACTCTTCGTGCTCGACGAACCATCGATCGGGTTGCATTACGAAGACATCCGCAAACTCATTGATCTTCTCAATCGTCTCGTGCAGAAGGGGAACAGTATTCTGATTATCGAGCACAATCTTGATATCATTAAGGTTGCAGACTGGATCATCGACCTGGGCCCTGAAGGTGGTGCAGGAGGTGGAACCATCGTGGCAACAGGTACACCAGAGGAAGTCGCAAAGCATCCGAAGAGCTTTACGGGTGAATATCTCAAGAAGTTATTGTAAGTATGCAATTTGCGGAGCAGATCAAAGCACTCCCAGACCAGCCAGGAATTTACATCTACCGCAATGCGGCAGGTGAGATTATCTATATTGGTCGAGCCACGTCGCTCCACGATCGCGTACGTTCATACTTCGTGGGGAATCGAACTGTGACGCGACCAATCGAGGCTATGTTGCACGAGATTGTTTCGATTGAAACACGAGTGACGCCGACTATTATTGAATCGGTGTTCCTAGAGGCAAATCTCATCCGCGAGCATCAGCCGCGGTATAACGTCATGCTTCGTGATAACAAGAGCTTTGCGTATCTTGTGGTTACGCGTGATGCCTATCCTCGACTTGAGATCATTCGTGGACACGACCTGGGTCTCAATTGGTTTGATGATGCAACAGTGGTGCGCAAAAAGTTTCGAGCAGTATTCGGACCATTTCGCACGGTGAGACTTATTGAGACTTCACTCAAGATTCTTCGTGACATCTTCCCGTATGCAACGTGCAAGCCGGGGAGTGAGCGGCCGTGCTTTTACTATCAGCTTCATAAATGCCCCGGGGTCTGTATTGGTGCGGTAACTCCACTCCAGTATCGGCGAGACTATTTGCGCCCACTTCTCCTTTTCTTCAGTGGTAAGAAAGATGTCTTGGTGCGTCAGTGGCGGCGCAAGCTCGAGACACTCTCGAAAGCAACGCGATATGAAGAGGCTGCAGTAATTCGTGATCAACTTACCGCACTCGAACATATTCAGGATATTGCATTGATTCAGCGAAGTTACGAAACGTGGGGTGAAGCAAATCCGATTCTTGGTCGTGTGGAAGGATATGACATCAGTAATATCGGAGGGCAGTATTCGGTTGCATCTATGGTTGTCTTCGAGGGTGGTCAGGCGAAGAAATCAGACTATCGTAAGTTCAAGATCAAAACCGTACAAGGAAGTAACGATGTTGCATCGATGGCCGAAGTGATCCGTCGTCGTATTACACATCCAGAGTGGCCGCTGCCTGACCTCTTTCTTATTGATGGCGGCAAACCGCAGGTGAATCGTGTGCACGAAGTGCTCACAGAGCACGGCATCACAACACCGATCTTAGGTATTGCAAAAGGCCCGACTCGCAAAAAAGCTGAAGTAATTCAAATTGGAGGTGGTGCACTTCTTGCACGCCAGGCACGTATGTATTTGCAGATCTTGCTTTCAGCGCGTGACGAATCGCACCGATTCGCGATACAATTCCATCGAGCCCGCCGTAGTCGCGGACAATTCAGCGCGTAAAGAAATACATATGAAACATACTTGGAATGTGGCACTCGTTGCTGTATTGATGCTTGCTGGTGCCGGATGCTCTCGTGCAACGTCACAGGACAGCGTACCTGCTGGGTCTATTGCGGTGAGTGATCAGATGCTTGTGCGAATTCCTGAGAACTATCGCCATGAATCGCGGGGTACTGCGCCAGTGCTCACGGATGGCGAATGTCTAGTGTATCTCAATGCGCAGGATAACAAGACACTGGGACGCACTTGGAAGCAGACAACAGAGACTCGCAAGATCGGTGAACGAAGCTTCAATCTCACGTTTTACAAGGATAATAATAACCCGGTGCGTATGGACGCGCAGGCACTTGAGAATGGAGTTCGCATGTCTCTTGATAACCCAGCAGGGTTTGTGCGTTGTGAGACAGAATTCCAGCAGTTGTTGACGACTATCGCACCTCGATAGCAGAATGTGTCGCTACGTACTCCACACCCACGCCGGTGTGGAGTATTTTTTTCTCTGAGTTATGCACAGGAGTGGTTGCGAAGCAATGGTTGGTGGGATAGAATACCACCAGAGTGTAACGAAGTGGGGTGAAGTGGGGAACCATGGAGCCCACCACATATGTCCATGTTTATCGGCGAGTACCAGCACACGATGGACGAAAAAGGCCGAGTAGCAATACCTGGCTCATTTCGTGCAGCGTTTCGTGCGGGGCTCGTAGTGACCCGTGGCATTGATGCGTGTCTCTTCGTCTACACGCGGAAGCGTTGGGACCAGCTTGCAAGTCAGCTTGCAAAGCTTCCAATGAACCAGGCTCATTCGCGTGCCTTCGCCCGGCTCATGCTTGCGGGTGCGATGGAGTTGCGACTGGATAGCCAGGGACGCATTTTGCTTCCGGAATATTTGCGTACGTTTGCGGCGCTCACGCGCGAGACTGTGGTCGCAGGACTCTACGATCGTCTCGAGCTCTGGGACAAGGCTGCCTGGGAGGCGTACAAGCGTGCGACAGAAAAGGATTCGGCAACGATTGCCGAACAGCTCGGGAATTTGGGAATCGCATAAGGGGTATGCGCCACATTCCTGTATTACGACAAGAAGTGCTCGCGGCACTCCAGCTCTCGCCCAACGTAACGGTTGTTGATGGGACGCTTGGAGATGCGGGACACTCCGAGATTATCCTCGCGGCCACAGCGCCGCGGGGCAAGCTCATTGGTATTGATGCTGATCCTGAGGCGATTCTCAGGAGTAAGCATTATCTTGCAGAGTACGGCGATCGCGTTGCCTTTGTGCGCGAATCGTTTCGTAATATCGAATCAGTAGTCGCTGATGTGCTCGGTACGCCGGTGCACGCAGTGCTTCTTGACCTAGGGTGGTCCACACCGCAATTCCATGAACGTGGTCGTGGATTCTCGTTCGAAGGTGAGGAGCCTCTCGACATGCGATTTGACGCAGGTCTGGCTGGTACAGAGACGGCTGCTGAGATCCTTGCTACACGGTCACCACAAGAATTAGCAGTATTGTTCTCTCGGTACGCTGATGAGGACAATGCGATGAATATTGCGCGAGCCATCGTTGGTGAGCGTGGGAAGCATCCGATACGAACTACGCGAGATCTTGTTGAAGTCATTCTACGTGTTACACGAGGTCCGCGTGGCAAAATTCATCCTGCAACACGGGTGTTTCAAGCGTTACGTATTGCAGTGAACGATGAATTTGGCGCGTTGCAAGAAGGACTTCTTGGAGCAATTAATGTCTTGGAGCCAGGTGGGCGTCTTGCGGTGATTACGTTCCATTCCGGTGAGGATCGAATTGTGAAGCGCTGTTTTTCCATCCATCCAGGAGTTGATGTCATCACCAAGAAGCCGATTGAACCAACGCTAGATGAAGTTCGTGATAATCCACGAGCTCGAAGTGCCAAGCTTCGTGTAGTGCAAAAAAAGCGTGTATGAAATTCCATGCATCGTACAGTTCAGTAGCCGCAGCACAGAATCCGCGAACGCGTGGAGTGATTCTTGCGTATGCGCGACGTGCGTGCGCATGGGCAGTGCAATCTACGGGCGCGCGTGTGCTGATCCTTACACTGATTGTGGTCATTGGTGTGGCCTACATCGGTGTGATGAGCAGTGTTTCGACAAAAGGATACGAACTCAAACGCGTAGAACGGGAAGTTACTGCATTGCGCGATGCGAATGATCGCATGCAGATACACATTGCAGAACAAGGATCATTGCGCAGAGTGCGTGAGCGTGTGCAGGCGCTCCACATGGTACCGATTGAAGGAGTCACCTTTGCATCTACATTAGTCCAACACCCTGTAGCTCAGCGATAAATAATCGATGAGTGATGGTCGTGGTCTCTTCGGAGATTTTTTGGTATACTACGTGCGTATGTCCATTGCATTATTCCAACAGGTGTTACTGCAGATATTGGGTGAGGCAGTGACGGGGCCGGTCTGGTGGTACACCGGCGGCGTGAGGCATGTGTCGCGATGGATGCGAGAGCAGGCAATTCGAACGTGGTATCGACTTGCGATTGGATTGTGGATGCGTAACATCTTGGTACCCATGTTCGGTCAGTATGACTGGCAGGGGCGTATTATTAGTTTTTTTATTCGACTGTTCCAGATCGTGGCGCGCATGATTGCGTTTGTGTTCGCACTGGTGTGGTTCTCGTTACTTGTACTCGCTTGGTGTGCAGCACCGATTGTGGTTTTGTACGGAATTTTTGCACCAATTTTTTCGTAAGTTTCCATGGCACAATCTCAAGCACCATCACTTGTCGTTTGCCCCAGCTGCCTTCCTGCTGGGAGACCGGACAGCGCCTGCACACAGTGTCGGGGTGCCTATTCTGGCATTCAGCATGAGGGAGTATTTCTCTATTGGGGGCGTGAGTTAACGCATCGGGCCATTCGTGTTCGCATATTGACTGCAAAAATCGGTGGTCTGTTGACCTTTTCTGCGTTTGCGATTGGTATTGTGAGTTGGTTGCTGCTGTTGTACAGCGTTCGAGAAAATCCATTAGTCATCTTCACCTCAACATTTTGGTTTGGTGCAGAATCTCAAGCAGTTGGTTTTTGGATCGGGATGCTCGCAGTTCTCTATGGCATCATGCGTATCGTGCGCACACAACGTCGTTCTGTTCCTATTGCCGTACATGAATTGTGGGAAGATGCACCCAAGGAGGTTACAGATACACTCACGCATCCATGGGGTGCGAGTGGGTGGCATGGTGTAGCACAGCGTCATGATATTGCACAAAGCTTCTCTGCAGATGCACTCCGTACGACAGAGGATGCGTACGCATATGCTGAGCGTATAGGGTCTGCGGTGGTAAATCCGTATCACGTTCTCGCTGCAC
>CAZVGV010000003.1:38748-41152 GCA_964627055.1 uncultured Gammaproteobacteria bacterium
CTCCTGCATTTCCCAGAGATCCAAGGCATTTTTGTTCGGCTTGGAGTATCCGTGAATGAAATTGCTTCCGTGGCGCAGGCGCATGCAGAAGCACGCACTGGTCAAGGGCGCGCCCCTGCATATAGTGCTGAAGCCGTGGCGATTTTTTTCCATGCGTACATCGAAGCACAAGCACAACGTCAGCAGTATGTCGGTCTGGCAGATATGTTGGCGAGTGTATACCGATTGGTTCCGCCTTTTGCAAAGGCGCTGAACGATCTTGGAATCGATGCACGACAAATGGATAACGTCATTGCATGGGTGCGCGTACGTCTGCAGTTGCGCGAAGCGTGGTCTCGCCGTCGTGAAGCAGCACGTCGTCGCCCGAAGGGGGACACAAACCGAGCCATGACCGCACTTGCCACACCATATCTTGATTCGTTGGCAGAAGATATGACGCGTATGGCAGCACTCGGGTATACAGGCGCACTTATTGGTCGTGAACATGAGTTGCAGACGATCTTCAGATCCCTGCAGGGTGGCAAGAAGAGTGTGTTGCTTGTTGGTGAAGAAGGTGTTGGCAAGGAGAGTGTAATCGAAGGGCTGGCAACGCGCATGGTCGAAGAATCGGTGCCGCCAGTACTTTCGGATAAGCGTCTCATGGTACTTACAGCATCACGATTGTTAGCTGGCGCCACTCCTTCGATGGCACAAGAGCGATTGCTTCATGTACTCAGTGAAGTACATCGTGCTGGGAATATCATTCTCTTCATCCCAAATATCGAGAATATTATTGGCGTAAGTGAGGGTGAAGGTGGAAGTTTGGATGTCGCGAGTGTGTTGGCCCGTGAATTGCAATCCGGATCGATTTTGATGTTTGCAACGACCACACCTGAGGCATATCGACGGTACGTACAGAGCACGTCTATTTCTTCTGCGTTTTCTCGCGTTGATATTCCAGAGATGAGCGTAGATCAGGCGATTCGTGTGCTTGAGGCCAAGGCTGGCTACATTGAGTATGAGCACAGTATCTGGTTCTCATATGCAGCAATCGAGACTGCCGCACAGTTTTCCAGTCGGTATATTCATGAGGGCAAACTTCCTGACAAAGCGATTGTCGTGATTAAGGAAGCTGCCGAAGCTGTGAAGATGTTGCGTGGCAAGGATGCACTCGTTACTGCACAAGACGTGGCGAAGATTGTCTCGGACAAATCCAAGATTCCAGTAACGGCAGTCACTGAGGATGAGTCACAGAAGTTGCTTCGTCTCGAATCCGTGCTCCATGAGCGTGTTATTGGGCAAGAAGAAGCAGTACGCGAGGTAGCTGCAGCATTGCGTCGATCCAGAGCACAGCTCACAAGCGGTAAGCGCACTATTGCGAACTTCTTGTTCCTTGGTCCAACTGGTGTTGGTAAGACTGAATTATCGAAGACGGTAGCTGAGGTATATTTCGGCGGCGAGAAGCAGATGATTCGTCTGGACATGTCCGAGTTCCAGGATGCAACAAGTGCGATGCGTCTTATTGGTCAGCCAGGCGTGAAGGGGAGTGGTGTCCTCACGGAAGCAATCAAGGAAAAGCCATTTGCACTTCTGTTGCTTGATGAGTTGGAAAAGGCGCATCCGAATGTGTTGAATCTCTTCCTGCAAGTGATGGATGATGGTCGTATCACTGATAGCACTGGATCTACCATTGATTGTACGAACATTATTCTTATTGCGACAAGTAACGCTGGAACACAGTATGTGCAAGAGGAAATGACTCGTGGCACGTCATTTCCTGTGATTCAGGAGGCGTTGTTGCGCGGCAAGCTTTCGGAGTGGTATCGTCCAGAATTCCTGAACCGCTTTGATGCGATGGTGCTCTTCCGTCCGTTGGCTCAAAATGAGATTGGGAGGATTGCTGCGCTTATGGTGCATAGCATTGCACAGCGTCTGGAAGGTCAAGGAATTGGGTTGCGTATCGATGATGATGTGCTCGCGTATCTTGCACACGTTGGCTTCGATCCACAATTTGGTGCGCGTCCACTGCGTCGCGTAATCCAGGATCGTGTTGAGAATACGATTGCAGAACTACTACTTGGAAAGAAGGTACATCGCGGAGATACTGTGCACTTCACGAACGAAGGTGTGCGCATTGAACAACCGGAGTAATTAGATATGGAGGCAGCTCTTCTCACCTTCGTTGTCGCATTCGTCGGTGCAGTACTTGTTACACCACTCGTTCGAAGCGGTGCACGGGCATTGGGTGTGCTTGATGTGCCTACATTGCCGCGCAAACAACATGCGCGCCCCACACCTCTTTTGGGTGGAACGGCAATTTGGATTGCATTTATTATCGCGGTGACTGCCGGATTGTACTGGTATCCAGGAGTTTTTGCAGGGTTGTCGGTGCTTTTGCTGGTCACGAACAACGAACTGTCTTGCA
>CAZVGV010000003.1:41162-61935 GCA_964627055.1 uncultured Gammaproteobacteria bacterium
CGTGCTCGCATCCGGTGTGCTGATGGTGGGTGGATATTTCGATGACCGATATGCGTTGCCGCCGCGTATTCAAATTCTTTTTCCGAGCATTGCTGCAATCATCATGGTTGTTGTAGGTGTTCGTATTGATACGGTTACAAACCCAATAGGTGTTGGAGTACTCGAATTACCCAGTGTAGTGGCAATTGCGTGCACATGGGTATGGTTCATGGTGCTCATGTACACCACAAAGTTACTTGATGGACTCGACGGGCTTGCAACGGGCGTGAGCGCTATTGGTTCTCTGATGATCGTGGCACTTACTGCAACAGTGGCATTCTGGCAGCCGGATATTGGAGCACTCGCAGCAGCTGTTGCTGGCGCGTGCGTTGGATTTTTGGTGTATAATTTTCATAGAGCCTCAATCTTCCTCGGTGAAGGTGGGAGTGTGTTGCTTGGGTTTCTTCTCGGTACGTGTGCGATTGTTTCTGGAAGCAAAATTGCAACGACATTACTCGTGCTCGGTGTACCGTTTGCAGATATGATTCGTGTTGCGGTGATGCGCTGGATTCGCCGTGCTCCAGTAACAGGGGGTGATGCAACGCATTTACACCATTTGTTGCTTCGTGCCGGGTTCAGTCACCGTACTACCGTATTGCTACTCTATGCATTCGCACTCACCTTCGGCATGACCACGCTTGTGGCATCGCCGTGGCAGAAGGCGCTGACCATTCTTGCTATTGTGCTGCTCACTTGGGGCATCGCAGCTGTCATCTTATGGGATTCTTCCGACGTAACAAAGAAAAGCAAATCAAACCGCCGAACAAAAAAGTAGTAGTAGTATTCCTCGTGATATTCGCTGCTGCTTTTTTGTACCTTTCTATCAAGCAATGGGGTGACCCGGTGGCGCAGGTGCAGATTCGGGACACTCGGATTCGTGTGGAGGTCGCCAACTCTGTTGAGGAGCATCGTCAAGGGTTGGGAGGTAGGTTGACACTCAAGAACGGGGAGGGGATGCTTTTCGTTTTTGCCTCGCCTGGGCAAATGGGGTTCTGGATGAAAGGCATGTATTTCCCCATTGATATCGTCTGGATGTATAAGGGAAAAATCGTGGATATTGCTCCGGAAGTCCCTGCACCAGCTACTCCGGACGCACCTGAATCTGAGCTCCCTCGGTACTACCCGAGATTGCCAGCGGACATGGTTTTGGAGGTTCCTGCGGGGTATGCACTGGCTAATGGCTGGAAGATCGGGGATTCGGTGCAGGTAGAGTTTGACAAAGAATAGGGGTTGGGGTAGGATAGTCCCGTTAGCAATACCACTATGATGGCAATCATTGAGACCGGCAGCAAGCAATATATTGTAGAGCCGAACACCAAATTGACGATTGAGAAGCTTCCTCAGGCAGAGGGTGAGACTGTTGTCTTCGACAAGGTCCTTCTTCTCGTGGATGACAACGATGGCTCGGTCCAGGTTGGTAAGCCATACATTGAAGGAGCAAAGGTAACGGCATCTCTCGACAAGCAGGGCTACGCAGACAAGATCGTAGTCATGAAGTACAAGCCGAAGGTTCGCTACCGCCGCAAGAACGGCCACTGGCAGCCACAGACGACTGTTACTGTAAAGTCGATCGCATAAATTTCCTGCGCGCAAAACAAAACTCACATAGCAAAAGCTATGTGAGTTTTGTTTTTGTGTTCGTGATGTAACGGTGCAATGACCTCACTGTCACCTTGACAATCACGAAAAAATAGTGTATGGTGCTTGGTCCCATCAATGCTAAAGGAGATGCATGATGCATGTATTGGAGAATGGTGGTCCTGTGATTGACGTGCTGTTGTCGCCGATCATTCACATGCTCTGCGTATGGATGGTCGTGTCCTTCGTCGCGTCTATCCTCCTCGGAGAGAGTGGGTGGAAGTGGACGGTCGTGAAGCCCATGCTGTTTCTCGGAAAGCAACTGGGGAAGTTTCTCCGGTGGTTTTGGAGAGAGGGTGCGAAACTTCTGTGGAACCTGCTCGCGAGTGTGTGCAGGTTTACCTGGAGGTGGCTCGTTCGGAGTACACGCGCACTCTGGAGACACTTCGCGACACGACGACGCCAACCAGCGCCTGCACCAGGCGGAGCGCCACCTCCGCCGCCGTGAACGCCGGCAACACACGCGTTCAAACCAGAGACCGTTGGTATCACCGACGGTCTTCTGCTATTTGTGTCGTTGACAAGAGCAGGAAAGTTGTGTATTGTAGATTGTCGCGCATGATGCGCGATGTTCGTTGCCAAAACCCAATTCCATTCCCACATGATGTGGAAAGGAAAAGTTCCATGGAAAAGCAGATCAAGACTGGCGCCATTCTGCGAATCTTCGCCAAGACCGAAGCGGTCGTGCCCGAGGCGGTGAACAACCTCAAGGAGCTCATTCGGGTCAGTGTACATGAAGGGGTCACCAACCATTTCCAGGTGATCGTCGCAGAGGATCCGCGTTACCCTGACCACGACTGCGGGAAGACCTACGAGGCACTGAAGCCGGTCGCTGTTGCACTGCAGAGCGAGCATGACATCACCGTCAAGGTCAACCGTCTACAGTCGGGCGATGTGTTCGTCGATGCGCTCAACTTCGGGATGCACCTTCTCGGTGAAGAAGGATGTACCCATGGGTTCGTCCTCAGCAAGGAGGCGCGCTCGTACATCGACAGGGACACTGCAGGGCGAATGCACAAGGCGATCAGGCACGATGGCGTGCGTGTCGCAGGTGTGGTGCTCCACGAGGTGGCTTCGCTCGTGCGTATGGGGGCGGTCAGCAACCCGTTCTCGTGCTGGCACATCGAATCACTCATGCAAGCAGATGGCTTCCCGACGATGTGCGCCCAGGCGCGTACTGATGAAGTTCGTCCGAAGATCCACATCTCTCGTCCTGAGGAGGGTGTTGATGAGTGGGCTGTCTTGCAGGGTGTGGAGGACGCTGCACTCGCGGGCAAGTTCAGCCAGATGTTTGGGCCCTGTATCGCCGTGGTGGAACCTGCGAACACCGCGGCTGCCTACGACGTGGGCTCTGATCCAAGTCGTGCTCGCCGCGACTACCTGAAGTTCCTGAGCAAGAAGGAGCGGACCGAGTACTTCCTGAAGCGCGTGGGGCTCGACAAAGGCCTCGCACAGCTTGCTGGCGCGGTTCGCGTCACGCTCTAACATCGGGCGCGCGCGAGAACTACATACGTACCCCTACACAACATAACGTGTAGGGGTATTGTTTTATCGTATTTCCTTGCGTTCTTTCAGTGCACTCGTGAGTGTCACTTCATCTGCGTACGCAAGGCTTGCGCCGATCGGGAGTCCGCGAGCTAGGCGCGAGACCTTCACATCATACTGCGCAAGCTCGCGTTGCAGGTAGAGCATGGTGGTCTCGCCGGGAATGTCTGGATTGAGTGCAAGGATAATTTCACGAACCTTGGGCTCGGATGCACGCACGCGCGCCATGAGTTCGGGTACCTTCAGGTGTGATGGAAGAATGCCTTCAATAGCATCAATGGTTCCACGTAGCATGTGGTACACGCCGTTGTATGCACCGGACTTCTCGATGGCCATGGCATCTGTGGTGTCTGCTACAACGCAAATCACGCCGTGGTCTCGGCGTGAGTCGCTGCAAATGCCACAAGGACTTTGCGTGGTGAAATCTTGGCACTCAATGCAGCTTTTCACGGACTTCGAAAGTTCAGTGAGTGCAAGTGTGAGTTTGCCCACTTCGCCACGGCCAGATTTGAGGAGGGATAGCACAAAACGCTCCGCGGTCTTCTGACCGACAGAGGGGAGTCGCATGAACGCTGCTACAAGATCCGTGATCGGTTTGTCGTTCATGCGTGTGACAGATTACGCGTTGTCTCCGCCGCCGAGTCCCTTGAGGAAGTCGAGTCCACCCATGTCCTTCATCTTCATTGCCATGGACTTCTGCACCTTCTTGAGTGTGTCATTATATGCCTCCTTGAGTGCATTCTGGAGCTTGTCCTTCTTGTCTACAGTAAGCATCTCAGGTGCGATGTTCACCTCGAGTACTTCGAGGTTACCGTTCATCACAACCGTGACGTTGTTCACTGTGGATTCTGCGCGTTCCTGACCGAGAGCATCCTGGAGAACTTTTGCTTGATCGCGAAGATCTTTAATCTGCTTGAGCTTGGAGAACATGGACATACGAAATAGGGTTACAATCTAGGGTTGATACTACTATAGGCCACGGCGCTGTTCAAGGTTCTTGAATGATGCACGCGGCTCATCGAAGAAGAGGCGAACCATGCCGGTCGGACCGTTACGATGTTTTGCGATATGAATTTCAGCGATGTGTCGCTCATCCGGTGGAATATCTTCGGTACGGTAGTTACGGTCTGCGCTCTTACGATAAATAAACATGACAACGTCAGCATCCTGCTCAATGGATCCTGATTCACGCAAGTGTGCGAGTTTCGGGATAGCAGGTTTGGACATTTCTACCGCACGCGAGAGCTGCGAGAGCGCAATGACGGGGATATTGAGTTCACGTGCAATACCCTTGAGACCTCTGGTGATCTCCGCAACTTCTTGCACACGATTGTCTCCGTTGCTGCGTACGGATGATTCCATGAGCTGCAAGTAGTCGATGATGATCATGCCTAGTCCGTGTTCAGACTGGAGACGTCGTGCCTTGGTACGAATTTGGGTGATCGTACAGTTCGGGGTGTCGTCGATGAAGATGGGGGACTCTGCGAGCACACCCATGGCATGACCGATACGCTGGAAGTCGTCATCCTCAGGGCGCTCTGCAAGCTTACCGGTACGCAAGCGCCACAAGTCCACATTCGACTCGGCACATAAGAGACGATCCACCATTTGTTCCTTGGACATTTCCAGACTGAAGAGTCCTACAGGAGTCTTGGCGCGGATTGCCACGTTGCGCATGATGTCGAGAGAGAAGGCGGATTTACCCACAGACGGACGTGCAGCAAGAATGACCAAGTCAGACTTCTGGAATCCTGCGAGAAGGCTGTCGAGTTCGTGGAATCCTGAAGGCACACCGCGCATCTTGCCCTTTTCGCGATGCAACTCATCAATACGATCAAATGCGTCGGTGAGCACGGCACGAATCGGCGTGAATTCCTGGCGCATCGAGCGCATGGAAATGCGGAAGATTGTCTGCTGTGCTTCGTCGAGCAAGGTGTCGATGTCCTGGTCTTCGCTATAGCCTAGGACCGAGATCTCGTGTGAAGCAGAGAGGAGACGACGCAAGACTGCTTTCTTGCTCACGATACGCGCGTAGGTTGGCGCGTGGCCCGCGGTCGCAACCGTGTTACTCAACTGCACGAGATAGGATCGACCGCCAACGAGATCGAGCTGTTTCTTTTCGTCCAGGCGATTGCCGACAGTGAGAAGGTCGACAGGTTCATGTGTTGCGTAGAGATCGAGGATGGCTTCGTAGACAATGCGGTGGCTGTCCTTGTAGAAGTCAGACGGATCGAGAATATCGACCACACGCATGAGTGTTTCTTTGTCGAGCAAAATCGAACCTAACAAGGACATTTCGGCGTCCAAGCTGTGCGGTGGAATTTTGAGCTTCCCTGACTCGGTCTCCATAGTATGCTCATACTAGCCTTCGGGCGGCTCCTCGGCAAGGCCGTGGGTGGACAAATGTATCCATGGCCCGTACGATACTTGTATATGCGTGTATTTCTCGTCAACAACCTCTATCGGCCGTATGCGCGTGGTGGGGCTGAGACTGTAGTTGAAACTGCAGCTCGCACGTTGCGTGATACCGGTCACGACGTGCACCTTATTACGATTGGACGCGTGCAGGATGTGCACTGGTTTTGGCGTACGAGCACGTGCGTAGAAGATGGGATCACTATCCATCGATTTGCGCCGATGCAATTTTTCAACTATACGAGAAATATTGGACGCATGCCGTTTTGGTTGCGAATGATATGGCATGGGTGGGATTTGATAGATGCTTTTGGGTATTGGGTGTTGCGCCGACGGATTCAGCAACTTCGCCCTGATACGGTGTACACGCACAATGTGAAGGGGATGGGTATGTCCATCCTTCGTGCTGGGAAGCTTGCACCACAGCACACGCATGTGTTGCATGATGTGCAGCTGCTCACGCCGAGTGGATTGATGTGGCATGGTCAGGAACAGCATTGGACGGTCGCAGGTACACTCGCAAAGATGTACCGTGCGATCACCAAGGCGTACACAGCACATGTGCAGATTGTTGAAGGACCAACGCAATGGATTATTGATACCCATCGCTTTTTCGGTCTCTTTGCTCATGCGCGAACGGTCAAAACAAATACCGCACTTCCTGTGGCTCCAACACGACCCCGCCAGAGCCCAGCGAAAATATTTTTATATGTCGGGCAGGTGGAAAAACACAAAGGAGTGGCGTTCATGATCGATGCATGGCGAACATTTCTTGCTACGCACCCAGATGCACAGTTGCATATTGCGGGTGAAGGGGAGCTTCTGCCTATTGTGCACCTTCAGACACAGGGCCAAAACGTAACAGTGCACGGTCGACTCAGTCATGACGATCTCGGTCGACTCTATCGCGAGGCTGATGCATTGGTCGTCCCTTCGCTCTGTTACGAGAACTCCCCAACAGTCATTCACGAAGCACACGCGCACGGCTTGTTGGTAATTGCCGCAAGAATCGGTGGGATACCTGAGCTGACTTTGCAATCTGATTTGTTATTTGAGCCAAATAATATTGAGCAGCTTGTCAGGTGCCTGGAGAGTACTTGACGAATTGAAGTGAGTGCAGTATGCTCTTTTGCATGCAGCTTCCATTCCTTGTGCAAAGCGCGTGGCCCTCGGCTACTGCGGTCTCCCCCTCCCACTGCCAACTGCAGT
The DNA here is from genome assembly GCA_964627055.1 of uncultured Gammaproteobacteria bacterium. Classification (GTDB taxonomy): domain Bacteria; phylum Patescibacteriota; class Patescibacteriia; order Magasanikbacterales; family JBBTQS01; genus JBBTQS01. The sequence continues at coordinate 48,009 of CAZVGV010000003.1, forward strand.
AGGTCATGCGCACAAGACGCAGGAGCTGTATCCCAGCGTAGTGATTCTACGCGAGCGGTGGGTGGGCGCGGTGCTTGCAGGAGACTCTGCTGAGGTCCAGTGTGTGCGCGAATTGGGTTTACTTCGCACACAGTCTGCATACTCAGGATAACAGGAGTAAACTCCTCGCACCCCCACCCGGCGACCCGAAACATCACGTTTCAGGTCGCTTTTTTTGTTATTTATGCGGAAAAGTGTCGAATTGCACTTGACAAGAGGTGCAAAAAGTGCTACTATGACCCGTCATCGTATCATACGAGACCCATACAAATACTATGAAGAAAAACACCATTGTGTCACTTGCGGTCGCTGGCGTAACGCTCCTTGGAGTCGTTGTTGCTGGTGCTACTGGCCTCATCAAGCCGTTCACTTCCAATACGGAAGCTGCGGCACTCTTGAAGTTTACCAACCCGTTCATGACGCCGATGATGCGTCCAGATGTACAAGGGCAGTGGATGGTGTACTTGGATAAGCGTGATGAAAAGAATCCAGCAATCTACCTGTATAATTTCAAGACTACCGAGGATCGCATGATCTCGTGGGGTGCAGCTCCTATTGATGCTGCAATTGCAACACCTCGTGTCTCGCAGGGTGTTGTGGCGTACACGAACCGTCTCAGCAATGGTCTCTATGTGATCAATGTCATGAACCCGTTCATGTACACGACCACACAGGTTGCGTCGTCTCGTCTTCCGTTTGGTTCATTCGCATTTGTGGAGCGTAACTTGGTATGGGCTCAGGAAGATGCAGATCGTCCAGGAGTTTCACAGATCTATTGGTACGATATTGATCGCGGTGTGAGTGAGAAGCTCACCTCGAGCGATGTTGCAAAGAAGTCTGTGGTAGTATCGGGCAACACTGCATATTGGATGGAAGCAAATGGTGTGAACTGGGATGTGATCAAGCATGAACTTGATTTCGGTTCACGCACGACGCTTCTCGAGAATCAGCCACTTGTAGGTACGATTTCAGCTTCGGGTAATTTTGTAGCCGTATCGAAGATGCAGGATGGGCAATCGGACATCTATACCTATAACAGTGTCACAGGTAAGGAAACCCAGGTAACACGTACGGGTGGTGATGAGAAGTATCCTGTAGCATTTGGTAAGTATATGGCGTACGAAGAGTCGCTCGCTGGTAAGGCTGCAGACATTGCACTTTACGACGCAGAAGCGAACACCAAGACACGTCTCACCAATGGTGGTACTGGTCACTCTACGCCATCCATCAGTGCTGATCGTGTTGCGTGGTCTGATGCTCGTACGGGAACTCCAGAGATTTATCTCTACGATTTCCGTTCGGCAGAAGGAGCACTTAATAACGACATCGCTCGCACGGCAGTAGAACCAGCGCTCTCGCAGCCTAAGGCTGGAGACCCAGCAACACCATTCACCTCGCCAATGGATCTCGATCAGGATGGCGACGGCATCATTGATGGTGATGAGATCAACAAGTATAAGACTGAGCCTAAGCGCGTAGATACAGATCTTGATGGTCTCTCAGACAAGGATGAAATCTTCGTGTACCACACCAACCCACTCCGCTTCGATTCTGATGAGGATGGCTATGGCGATGGTACAGAAGTAAAGACCGGTCACAGCCCACTCACGCATGTGAAGAAGCAGGTGCGCTACAGCGTACAGCGCGATCTCGCACTCGAGCAGCGCAAGGCAGTAGAGCTCAAGTCTGCGCTCGAAGCCAAGTATGGCAAGCGCAAGATCGGTATCCATGCACGCGACTGGTCGTTCTACGTGAACGCCTACGTGTACGGTGGCTATACTATTAACGAAATCGCGAAGTCCTCGCACGGCGGCTACGGAGTCATCAGCTCTGATATCCCAGCCCGCGACTGGCGCGCGACTGAAATGTATCGCAAGGCGATCTCGAAGTAATGTACAGCGCGTCGCGTGATACGAGAAAAGGAAAGCAAGCACCGCGTCCCGTGAGGGGTGCGGTGCTTTGTTTAGGCTTGACACAAACCGATTTTTAGACTATAGTGCGGTGTCCCACATCGGTTGTGGGAGAGGAGGATTCCATTGGAAACGCTGTAAGCATGTGTTAGGTTTTGCACACAACGGCGTAAGGTGAGGAAACGCACGTGCGTTCCAGCGTTGTGTGCAAGGTGCACGCGACAATGGAGAAAGTACATGCGAGATCTGACCAAGCGACCATTCCACACGCTCACGTCAAGAGAGAAAGAGGAGTACTACCAGCAACTGGAGGTCAAGCAACGACAGTTCTTGAAGGCAAGCGTTCTGCCACCCCACGGACCGATCTGGGAGACGATTCGATCCGAGAACTCCGATGTACCTGAGCAGGATCTGATCCTGCTGCTGCGTATCGCCATTGAGTTCTGGTGGACCGACAGTGCGTTCCGGTGCAACGAGTATCGGTACGATGAAGCTGCTCACGAGCGGCGCTGCGTCACCAACGCGGAGCTCGGGCATCGTGAACATTGGGGTACGCGCTATGGTGCCACGACTCAAAAAGTGATTCTGGTGCGTGGTGCTTACTACAGCATCGTGCGTCTGGATCGAGTCCGTGGCGAACCTGCTGGTCTCGAAGTGGGTACTCATCCGGGTCGCGGATATGTGCCCTGGGGTGTTGACCAGCGCGAGATGGTCGGATACCGGAGAATTCTGTATCTGCCGGATCCTCTCACGCTCAGCAACTGGGAACAGTCTCAACCTGCACATCTTTTCAGCAAGGAGGTGGAACGGTACTGGGCAGAGCGTGCAGATGATGCCATGGCGCGCGGACGTGCCGAAGACGAGGACACGAAGCGCTTCTACAGGGAGCGCAACGCGTTCAGGCTCAATGAACGAGTGAGAGTGCTCCTGAACCAGGCGTGGACGCTGCAGTATGTGCTCATGGTTTGGTGCGGAGTCACCATCCATGAGCACGTGTGGCTGCGCACGGTGGAGGAAGCACTTGCAATCCCGAATCGCCCGCGTGATCCGCAGGGCAAGGTGGTCGGGGAGGGCTTCAACTCGTTCAAGGACTTGAGCGAGGAGCTCAGGTTCAAGGATAGAGAAGATGCATTCCTTCCTGGGCTGCAGGCGCAGTGGCTGCTGCGACTCGCACAGCAAATTCGATCTGGTGTGGCTGTGCCGGGTCTCGTTGACCCGTGCAACATCCGCACCAGTGAGTTCCAGCAGGCACTGCATCACTTCCGCGGACTACCGGGATTCAGCACCAACTGGGTCGACGAGGTCCAAAATCCAGGCAAGGCGGAGCTGGCGAAACGCGCCAGGGACAATACTGTCCTGGACAGCTGGGATCGGGAGGACTAGCTCCCCCCGTCCCCAACACACACGAGACGCACTCACCCAAGTGCGTCTCGTATTTTTTTGCCTCCCGTCCCTCTTGACACGTTTTGTCACGCGTGTTATATTCATTTCTCGCATCGTGAATCACGGGCGAGAGTGTATTCCGAGAATGCGGGACGCAAACGACGCAGTACCCGCACGACTACTACAGGGCGAACGAGGAGGTGGAAATCCAGAAGGCCAAGCGACGAAAGTCGACGGGGTCTGGGGCTTCGGCCGAAGCAAAAGTCGATGAGCTCGACAACAACTAAACCGACAGACCTCCGGACGTTAACAAGCGTCTGGGGGTCTTTGTTTTTGTCCTCAAACATAAACCCTAATAAGGGTACCCCCCCCTTGACAGATTTGGTGGAATCGGATAGTATAGGCACCAACCGCGGTGCAACGCACCATGGTTCGCCTCAACCTGAACCCTCCATCGAAAGGGAGGTATCACATGCCGCACATCAAGAAGCCCGACAGGCGTCACACGAGCCTGGATGATTCCACGATGAACATCGACGACGTCGCGCACTCTCCCACGACGACCTGACCGCGACGCCGGCTCGCCTGTACACGATCTCTCGTTCGACGAGATGTGGTGATCGATGTGGGCATTCGATTCACTGATCTGTGTGCAACTGCCTATACCCCGAGAACAGCAATGGTCTCGGGGTGTTTCTATTTTTGGAAGACAAACACGCGATTGGCACCTACGGCGAAGGTGTCATCTGCTTCACTACGTGCGTCTTCGAGCAATTGGCGTGCATTGTGCCAGTAGGGAGTGATCACGAGATATACACGTTCCACGCCTGCAGCAGTAGCAGCTTCGAGTGCATGCGCACGTGTGGGTGCTTCGTACACCATTTGTAAATAGTATGGATAGAGTGGACCGCCAGTTGGAATCGGATAGATGAATTGCTCGGTCCCCGCAAGTTGCACGGTTGGATGGAAACCAAACGTTGCAACTGCAGCAGCGCTCACGGCTTGGTTGGTGAGTACAATATAGGAAGCGGTACCGCTGGCATCACGATCAATGGCTGCCACGGTTGCGAAATCAGTCGCGCTGGTGCTATAGCCTTTGGATCGATCAACAACGTCAACACGTGGATAGGTGAGATACCAGCTTGCGGTTGCTGTTATGGCGAAGTAGATCGCGAATCCAATGCGACTGCGACGATCCCAGTGCCATGTGGTTGCGATGTGCGTTATTGCAATCGCAACTGCAGGTAGGAGTGCGATGATCGCGATCGTGAACAGACGGTCACTGAATGCCCGTTGTTCGTAGGAGATCACGTTGCGATAGGTGAGGCAGCGCAGGAACAGAGAGGCACCAAGACAGCTCATCGCACCCAGAATAGAGTGAGTGATGTGTGCGCGCTGTGTGCGCCATGCGTAGATGGTGAGTGCTGCGATGGCGATGGGGAGCGCGATGTGCAAGTAGGTGTAGGAGAACTGGAGCGGCATACTCACACCTGGAACGAGTTCGGGTGCTGCTACAAGTGCGTTGAGCATGTCACGAATGCTCGCCCACGAGATGCGCGCACCTTGTGCAATAATGAAAATTGTTGGGAGAGCGAGTGAGCCGAGTGCTGCAAGCACGATCGCAGCGATACGATATTTCGACCATGCCCATGTGATCGTAATGAGGAGGAGTGCTGGAATGCCAGCAATCGGATGAGCAGCACATGCTGCAGCAGCAAGCAGATAGGCAAGGAGCCATGTGCGCCAGTTTTTTGTAGTAGCGTTGGCGTATGCAAAGGAGAGAATCAGGAAAAGGAGGCCGATCGACTGCGGAGTCGTGGTAATAAAGAACGCAAGAGGAAGGGTGAGCAAGAGGAGTGAGACGCGTGTACGAATTCCAGCGACAAACAGGGCAAATGGAATCGTCAGTGCAGTTGCAATCGGTACAAACCATTGATCAACGATGAACAGGCGCGCGTGCGTTACCATGGTCAGTGCAACTTCGAGCATGTATGCACCAATATAATAAGGTGTGCGGGGGAAGATTACACCGTCACGAAGAATGGTCTCCATGGTCGCCCGATGGATGAACCCGTCGAAGCCGTAGCCCAGAGCATACACAAACGATGCGACGCTCGTGGTCACAAAAAGGAGTAGTGCAAAAAGTAACCACCCGGCTCGTGATTCGGTTCGTGTGCCAACATAAAGACCCAAGGCGCATAGGGCGTAGAGTACGAAGATCCAGTCGGGAAAGAGTTGCCACGGGCTGAGCAGTGTTTCGGTGCTCGTGTGTCTGGAAAGCACGTAAAGAATACCAAGGGTGAGTATGGCTGATGTGGCCAGCGCAGCGCGTTCGCGTCGGGAATGAGGAAAGAATGGAGGTGGTATGATGTCGCGTGGCGAAAAGAACCATGCGGCAATACCAGCGCACAGGGCCGCGACACCCAGGAGTATCGGAGTGACTGGTGTGGCGTAATAAAGTGCCGTCGCGAAAATCGTGAACGCACCAATGAAAAAGGTGAGACGATGCATGGCGCTATTGTAGCAGTGGAACTGTTGCCGTACAATCAGGGCATGATTGCACAAGGCGTTGCTCAAATCGTAAGTGAGAAGGTGGTGCGCCGATGGCTTATTAATCCATCGCTACGGCTTGCTGTGGCTATGGTGTTGTTGTTTTTGGTCGGGACAAGTGCGTTGTCGCATCGTCTGCAGTCGTTTACGAACTCTCCTGATGAAATGGTCGCGCGTGCGTTCATTCATGCCTATGCGACAACGGGCAGTTTGCGTATTCCTGCGCCTGATATTGCGATTCAAGAAGGGCTTGCGCCGCGGAGTGTTTCGATTGATGGCGACGCGTATGTTCCAGCAACGTTCTATGGGTTGCTCGTACTCTATGGGGGATTTGCAGCGGTGATGGGAGAGCAGGTGCTCTGGATTGTGACTCCGCTTCTTGTGAGTATTGCGTGTCTTGCGTTTTACGGATTGTTGCAGCGCATGTGGGGTGAGCGCATTGCGATGACAAGTGTGTTGTTGTTCTGTCTGCATCCTGCAGTGTGGTATTACACGGCGCGAGGGTTGTACCCTAACATGGTTGTGCTGTCGCTAGTGCTCATCGGGCTGTGGTGTATTGTTGCTGAGCCGGTTGCCGTATGGTGGCGTTCAGTGTGGGCGCGGGTATTGAGTCAGGGGATTGGTATGGCACTGCTTGCGCTTGCGGCATGGGTCAGACCTATTGAGATGGTGTGGGTTGCCTTGTTGCTCATCGCTGCAGCCTGCGTTACCCGCGCTTGGAAAGATCCGGTGCTGCTGTGGACGTGGACGGTTATGGTGGTTGGAGGACTGATCGTGCTTGTCACTGTGCCGTCGTTGGGCGCGCTTGGTGGGTATGTGGTTCCGGAGATGTCTGTGTGGCAGACGTTTTTCCCATTTGGTATTCATCCACGTTTGATACTGCACAATGTGTGGACAGTCGGTGTAGGTGTGTTGGGGTTCATTGGTGTGGTTACTATAGGTGTAAGCGTTCTGGTGGCAGCACGGTTTGTTCGGACACGCGCACTACTGCGCACTGCTCGTGGTCGCTATATCGCAGTAACAGCTGCCTGGATCTGGTATCCAGTGGTTCTGTATGGATCATGGGCAGTGCAGGATAATCCAACGGCAGGATTGGTGACGATTGGTACGTCGTATTTGCGGTACTGGCTTCCTGTATTTGTAGCAACATTGCCATTGATCGCGTACGCATTGTGGCGAGTATTCGAGCGCTATCGCAGCGAAGGAACCCGATATATGGCTGGCATTTGGATGGGATTCTTTGTGTTGTGGTGTGCCGCAAGTGTGATTTCAGGGGTTTTTGGGTCAGATGGTATCGCAGCAGTGCTTCGTGAGCGTGATGCGGTCCGGGCGATACAAACTCGCGTGCTCGAGCGTGTACCTGAGGCAAGTGTGATGCTCGTAGATAAGTGGGACAAACATTTCTGGCCGAGCCGTACTGTGACGCGTGTACGCAAACCACTCCCGACTGATGTGTGGTTTTTCGGTCTTGTGTTGCGTGACGATGAAGCAGTGGGTATGGCGCGGACCATGGAAGGGCGAGTGATAGAAGTGCAGCGATTTGGTTCGCATGCGTTGTATCACATCGAACGATAGTATGCGGTTCATTCATGGAGTGATTTGGGGGGCAACATTCGGACTGATGGCATGTATTGTGTATTGGAATGTAGCGCCATTTGGTGTGACCTATACGAAGGACATGCATGCATTGCGATCGAGTGCGGTGATTTCGGACTTTACTCCGGGTGATCGAGTCTCTGCAGATCGAACGATTGTGCATGATCCGGTGTATGTGTTGCTTCGGACTTCACGACGTTTTGGAAGTGCGGTTGTAGAGCTGAATGGTGTGTCATTGGATGCATTGCGATTAGGTGTGGCGTATGACGCTGATGCGAAGATCGTTGCACTGACAGATGCAATTGCGCCAACGTCAACGACGCATGCAACATATGTTCTAGATTTGGCACCAGCATATCGTGATGCGTCAGATGCCTACCGACTTGTATTCTCAGTGCGTGCTGATGCGGGTGCGCGTGTAGACTCAGTTCGCGTAAGTTTGGAATAGTATGCAGCGACAGCAGGTAATTGCATTCATTGAAACTGGGGTACAAGCAGGTCTATTGTTCCTCATCTTTATGGTGCTGACTGAGGTGATGTGGCCGGGATTTGTGTCACGTATCGTGCCGGTGTGGTGGCCGATTGGTGTAGAAATTTTATTGACACTTCTTCTTGCTCGAATGCGTCGGCCATGATAGGGTTTTGACGTATGCAGGACTGTATTTTTTGCAAGATTATCGCTGGGGAAATACCGAGTACACAGGTGTACCAGGATGACTTTGTTGTCGCGTTCATGGATATCAAACCAGTACACTTGGGCCATGTGCTTGTGGTACCGAGAGTACATGTAGAAACAACACTCGACATGGATGCTACAACGCTTATGCGCGTGACTGCAGCAATGCAACATGTGGCACGAGGTGTCGTTGCAGCAACCCATGCTGATGGATGGAACCTTGGAGCGAATTCAGGCGCAGCGGCTGGACAAATGGTATTTCATGCACATTGGCACGTCATTCCTCGATTCAAGGGCGATGGACTCAAGTCGTGGAGTGATGAAGTTGTAACGCAAGAACAATTACAAGAAATGGGCGGCAAGATCCGCGCAGAACTTACTGGCAATCTATGACCTACTTTGTGACTGGTGGCGCTGGATTTATTGGTGCGAACTTTATTCACTACCTGTTGCGTACTCACGCGGATGTGAAAGTGGTGAACTTTGATGCGCTCACCTACGCAGGCAATTTAGAGAATCTTGCGCACGTTGCTACAGATCCACGCTATACATTTGTACAGGGTGATATCACAAACCTGGAACAGGTACTTCCTGCGATGGAGGGGTGCGATGTTGTGGTGAACTTCGCAGCTGAATCACATAACGATCGCGCGATTTTGGATCCGGGAATTTTTGTGCGCACGAACGTAATGGGAACGCAGATTTTGTTGGAAGCAGCTCGACGAGCAAAAGTGTCTCGGTTTCATCATATCTCAACGTGCGAAGTGTTCGGTGATTTGGCGCTTGATGAGGATCGCATGTTCAAGGAGAGCGACTCCTTTGCACCAAAGACGCCGTACAATGCGAGCAAGGCAGCGGCCAATCATATTGTGATTGCGTACTATCACACCTACAAATTGCCGGTGACTATCAGTCACTGTGCGAACAATTACGGTCCGTATCAATTCCCAGAGAAGGTGATCCCGCTCTTCGTGACGAATGCAATTGAGGATAAGCCGTTGCCGCTCTTCAAATCGAGTCAGAATCGCCGTGAATGGATTCATGTGGATGATCATGCTGCAGGTATTGATGCAATTGTGCGTCGCGGCACCGTGGGCGAGGCATATAATATTGGAACGCGCGTAGAGAAGAGTGTGGAGCAACTTGCTGATGCAATCCTCGATATTCTTGGTAAGCCGCAGACACTCAAATCATACGTCCCAGATCGTCTACAGCACGATCGCCGGTACTTGCTCGATCCGAGCAAGATCATGGAGGAGTTGGGATGGGTACCGATGATCCCGTTTGATGATGGACTGCGTGCAACAGTAGAGTGGTATCGCGACAACCAAGAATGGTGGAAGCGCTGCAAGTCCGGCGAGTATCAGAAGTACTACGATACCTACTATAACGAAGCTATTGGCAAGAACTAATATGAAAATCCTCATTTTTGGGCAGGGACAACTTGGTACGTATTATAAGAATTATTACGTTGCAAAAGGAGACACGGTGATTAGTGATCGCGTGGATATTCGTGATGTGGAAGCAGTGCGTACTGCGGTAGAGACTGCAAAGCCTGACCTCGTTATTAACGCTGCAGCAAAAACAGATATTGATTGGTGTGAGCAGCATCGTACCGAGGCGTTTGAGGTAAATACGCTGGGTGCGGATAACGTGGCTGCAGCATGCGCAGCAACAGGAACGTATCTCTATCAAATTTCAAGTGGGTGTGTACAGGAGAGCAAGAGCGCAGAAGAAGTACACACAGAAGATGAACCACCAACGCCGCTGTGTTTCTATTCTTGGACCAAGGTGTGGGCAGAGAATCTTGTGCTGGATCGTGTGCGCCGTCAGGGATTGCAGGCATTGATCTTGCGACCACGTCAATTACTCTCAGCAACAGTGAGCCCGCGTAATGCCGTAACGAAGTTCCTCACGTACAAGAAGTTTATCGATACACCGAACTCGTGCACGATTGTCGAAGATCTGCTCGATGTCACTGACCAACTTGTTGCACGTCGTGTGACTGGTGTGTACAACGTCGTGAATCCAGGGATCATTACGCCGTTCCAGGTAGCAACAATGCTCAAGGAAATTGTGAAGCCTGAAATGGAGTTCGTGAAAATTAGCAAGGACGAACTCAATGCCATGACACTTGCAACACGTGTGGATTGCGTGCTCTCAGGTGCACGTCTTGAAGGACTGGGGATTCATCTCAAAGAAATACATGAACGATTGCGCGAGATCCTTCATCTTTTCAAGGAAAATCTCGCAGCGGGTGAATCAGCTGCAGCGATGGCAAAGACCGAGGCTGATACAGCGCATAAGCTGAGCTTGGTTCAGGAATAATCAGACGAGACTTATCTATGGACGTCTCGATCGTAACCGTAACATGGAATAGTGCGCAATTTATCCAGGAACAGTTGCGATCGGTGTTGGCGTCGGAGGGAGTTTCGTTGGAAGTGTTCGTGGTGGACAATGCATCATCGGATGCAACGGTAGCAGATGTCACTCGAATGTTTCCCCAGGTCGTGCTCATAAAGAATGATGCAAATCGTGGGTTTGCAGCAGCAAACAATCAAGCGATCGCGCGTGCGAGTGGTCGGTATGTAGTGCTGCTCAATCCTGACATGCGGGTACAGACTGATACGATGGCTCGTATGGTGGCTCACATGGACGCACATCCAGAGATCGGTGTGTTGGGCCCGCATCTTATCGATGCGCAGGGGGTGACTATGCCGCATGTGCGCAGATTCCCACGAGTAAGCGATCAAGCAGCACTGCTTCTCAAGATCCCGCATCTCTTCCCCGCGGTACTCAATGGCTATTTGCGGACAGACTTCGACTACACACAAGACGCGTACGTTGATTCGGTTCGTGGGTCGTGTTTTATGATCAGGCGCGAGACGCTGGAAAAGCTTGGAGGTCTCGATGAGCGATATTTCATCTGGTTTGAGGAAGTGGATTACTGCAAGCAGGTGATCGCGGCAGGGTGGAAGGTTGCGTATACTGCAGCAGCAACTTGCGTTGATTATGTTGGACGCAGCTTTGCATTGGTTTCTGGGTATCGCAAGCAGCGGTATTTCACCACAAGCATGGTGAAATACTTCCGCAAATGGCATCCAGGATGGCGTTCGTGGATTATTACAGGGCTTCGACCTGTGGCGCTTGGTGCTGCATGGTTCGCTGAAAAACTTCGTTCACACGTATGATCGCAGTACATCTTGTTAGCTGGAACGGCGAAAAATATATACCGCATTTATTTGCGTCATTGCGTGGACAGCACTTTCGTGAGTTTCAGCTCGTCATCCATGATAATGGTTCGACCGACGGAACGGTTGCTGCCATTGAGCGAGAACTGCAACAGGTGCCGCTCTTCACGTATACTTTCACAAAGGGGGCAACGAATATTGGTTTTGCGCCAGCGCACAATCAGTTGATGCGCGAGTCTGTTGCAGATTATGTATTGCTTTTGAATCAGGACATGTTGCTTGAACCAGAATATGTACTTCGCTTGAAGCAGTGTCTTGATGGTCACCCTGATGCAGGATGCATTTCCGGGCGACTTATGAAATGGCAGTTCGGTGAGTCTTGGAATGGTGGAAGAACGGATAGTATCGATTCGCTTGGTTTGCGCGTGTTCCGCAATCGTCGTGTCGTGGAATGGCATACGGGTGAGCGATGGGCACAAGTACAATCTCAACTGCAGTACACGCCAGATGGTTTGGTTGAGGTGTTCGGTGTCTCTGGAGCTGCGCCTATGATTCGACGCATTGCAGCAATGGACGTTGCACTTGATGGACAGATGTTTGATGAAGCCTATTTCTCCTATAAAGAAGATGTAGATCTTGCTTGGCGTATGCGCAGTGCTGGCTGGAATGCATACTTGGTTCCTGATGCTGTGGTGTATCACGACCGATCCGCAGCAGGTCCTAAGGAACACAGTGATACTGCAGCGGCGAAGAATCGTGAGTCAATGAAGCCGGCTACGCGCGCTTTTTCGTACCGGAACCACCTCTTTACACTTTTCAAAAATGAGTATATAACCAATTATCTCAAGGATTGGCCTTGGATTGAGTGGTATGAGTGGAAAAAGTTCATATATCTGCTCTTTCGAGAGCCTCGGACATGGGCTGCGGGACTGCAAGTGCTGCGACAATACCCAATGCTCATGCGCAAACGACGTATGATTCGCGAGAAGCGACGTGTGAAGGCAGGGGCACTTCGTCGATGGTGGAAAATATAAGCTATGTACGACATTGCGATTATCACCGTGAACTACAAGATGAAAGACCGCATTCGTGCGTGCCTTCGTACTCTCACGTCCGATATTCGTGATTCTGGGCTGTCGGTGAAGGTTGTGGTCGTGGATAACGCATCTGGTGATGGTATTGCTCCGACGCTTAAGACTGAATACCCAGACGTGTTGTGTATCGAGAATGCTGAGAATGTAGGATTCGGAAAGGCCAATAACGCAGGGATGCGTGCCGTTGAGGCACGATACTATTTTATCTTGAATCCGGACACATTGTTTGTTGAGCAGGCAACCATGAGACGCTTATTTGATTTCATGGAGCACGAAAAAGCTGTGGGCATGATTGGACCCAAGTTGCGGTATGAAAATGGTCAGCTGCAAGATAGCTGCTTCCGGTTTCCACGCATGATGGACAAGATCGTACGACAGCTGGGAGTGGACAAATGGTGGTTACCGGCGCGACAGCGTGTTGATTACTTTTTGATGCGGGATTTCGATCATCAGAGCATTCGTCCAGTGGATTGGATTCTTGGGAGCGCGATGTTTGCACGCGCAGAGGCAGTGAAGGAAGTTGGTGGATTTGATGAACGGTTTTTCATGTACTTTGAAGATTGTGATTGGAGTCGCCGGTTCTGGGAAGCGCATTGGCCTGTGTATTATGTTCCGACTATCACGTTGGTGCATATTTATTCTCGTGCCACAGCGAAGTCAAAGAACGTGTTCCGTTCGCTACTCATGAGCAAACTTGCGCGTATTCACCTCCAGAGTTGGTGGCGGTATTATCGCAAGTGGGGAATTAACGCAGGTCTATGACACATCCACGCATTGCTGTTATCTATTTGTCGTTTCACTGCGAACCGTACATGCCCATGGTATTGCCTGCGATGGAAGGGATCACGTATCCAGCTGACCGTATTGAATGGATCATCGTAGACAATCCGCATCCTGTGCATGGGAGTTCTGCCCCGTATTTGCGGCGTGAGGTACTGCCCAAGTCCGGCGTGACCTTGCCGCACGTTACGCTTATTGAAAATACGGAAAATCTTGGGTTTGCTGGTGGAAACAATGTGGGTGTTGAATATGCATTGAAGAACGGGTTTGAGTATGTGTTTTTCTTGAATAATGATGCATATCCTGCGCCAGATGCATTCGAACAGCTTGCTGCTGTCATGGAAGCAGATACGAGTATCGGTATTGCACAATCCCTGATCTTGTTGCATCAGGACAAGACCAAGATTAATACTGCTGGCAACGCAATTCATTATCTGGGGTTCGGGTATTGCGATGCGTATAAGCGCACATTCAAACAGGAGGAGTACCAGCCAGTGTCTGATGTGGGTTATGCCTCTGGCGCTGCGATGATGGTTCGTGCAAGTACCATTCGTGATCTTGGTGCATGGGACCCAGATTTCTTCTTGTACCACGAAGATATGGAGTGGTCGTTGCGCGTGCGTGTGTTACGTAATCTACGGGTGGTGTTAGTGCGTGATAGTGTTTTCTACCAGATCGGAAGAGCACCCGGCTGCAGCGGCGCGTCGC
>CAZVGV010000003.1:61945-78961 GCA_964627055.1 uncultured Gammaproteobacteria bacterium
CCATGCCTATGACTTTTCGCGCAGTATCACGAAGTATTATTGGATGGAGCGCAATCGATTTGCGGTGTGGCTCATGTACCTGCGGCCATGGACTTGGGTACTGATTTTCCCCATGCTTCTTGCCATGGAAGTCGGACAGTTCGCATTTGCTATCGCGCGTGGGTGGTGGCGCGAGAAACTCAAGGTGTATCGTTATTGGCTGCAACCTGCGCATTGGCGTTTGTGGCTTGGGAAGCGCCGCCGTATTCAGTCCGAGCGTGTGATGAGTGACGCGGTACTTTCGAAATATTTTGTGACAAAGATTTTGTTCCAGGAGTCCGTTGTGGAGAGCCCTGTGCTCAAGTACATTGCGAATCCGCTCATGACAGCATATTGGAATATCTGTAAGCATCTTCTATGAAAGCACTTCTTACTGGTGGTGGGCGCGCAACACGGTTGCGACCAATTACTGAGACCACAAATAAGCATTTGATTCCTCTCGCGAACAAGTTCATGATCGTGCATGCGATCGAGAAAGTGAAACGCGCGGGTATCACCGATATCATCATCAACACGAATCCTGGCGAAACATCGCTTCCGGAATATTTGGGTGATGGTTCGAAGTGGGGCGTGCAGATTACATACCGTGAACAGCAGGGAGGGCCACAGGGTGTGGCGCATATTCCAACGAGTGCGCGCGATTTGCTTGAGGGTGAACCCTTCTTGTTCTACCTCAGTGACAATATTATTTTGGGTGATATTAATCGATTTGTGGACGCGTATCGCGATGGGAATCGTAATGCCATGCTCGCATTTTCTCGTGTGAAAGATCCACAGCGATTTGGTGTTCCTGAGTTCGATGCAGCAGGCAAACTGGTACGTGTTGTGGAGAAGCCAGAAGTTCCGGCAAGTGATTACGCTGTAACCGGTATTTATATTTACGACGGTAACTATTTCAAGGCGTTCGATTCATTGCAAAAGAGCGCTCGAGGGGAGTACGAAATTTCAGACGTACACACGTGGTATCTCCAGAATGGTCACAATGTTGGCTGGGATGAAATTACTGGGTGGTGGAAGGATACAGGCAAAGCAGAAGACCTCCTCGAGGGCAATCAATTGCTCCTTAATGAAGTCACGTCACAGGAGGTATTCAATCATGCGACGATGGGTGAGCGTGTTCAGATTCAAGGGCGTGTCCAGATTGGAAAGGGAACACAACTGGGCGACAATGTGCTCATCCGCGGACCTGTAACGATTGGTGAAAATGTTGTGGTTCGTAATAGTTATATTGGGCCGTACACGTCTATCGGAGATGGGGTGCAAATCTACAACACAGAAATGGAAAACAGCATCGTACTAGATCGTGCACACATTTCTTCAGGTGTACGTATTGTGGATAGTCTGATTGGGAAGAATGTAGTAATCAGCGCGATGCACGAAACACTCCCGAACGGTCATAAACTGATCGTGGGGGACAATAGCATGGTGGAGTTGTAGAGCCCTGTCTAGCGAATCCAGAGATCAACAAGCGCTCGTGCGCCATTCGATTCTAAGGTGATAGCGCGAATTTTTCGTCCGCTTTTGTCGACACCTAGTTGGAGTACCTGACGGTCTGTAAAGAGTGGATACACGGTACGGACGTCGCGTCCATCATATGCAATGAGCTGTACACGCGTGTGGGTGAAGACCAGGGCGTATGGCATCTCCGGGATAGGCGTGGCCGCAAGAATTGGATCACTTGTTCTTGCTAGAAGTGCAAATGCACTTCCTTGGTGCGAGTACCAAATTTCAAAATCATTGGAGAGTAGTGTGGCACTTTCAATGCTTACACCACGTGATGCATCAATCGGAAGTGTGGTGGGTTCATCATCTCCGGTGAGCGGTGTGACCGTTACGGTGTGGGTTGCAGGATCGCTGCTATAGAGTGCTTGTTGTGTTCGTGCGAGTGGGGTGGTGTCTCCGGTTCGCGGTGTTATCTCGTGGGTAATTGCATGAAAGTACGCAAGTGAACCATCTGCTGCTCGTACAATAGCAAGCCACGGAGATGCATCGTCCCAACGGATGAACGTGAGGTGGTCATGCTCGAGCGCTCCAGAGAATTCTTGACGGACTGAGGAGAAAATAAATGTAGCGTGGCGCGTTCCGGTACTCCACGTGACTGCGGCACGCGCGCTATCTGCGCTCCATGCGATATGTGCGACTGTGGGTGCAAAAGGCACAGCAACCGTGTGTACGACTGACTCGGTGTTTGTGACGATGGTAACTTTTGTGCTTGTGACACTGGTAGTAGCAGGATCCCATACAAGTACTGTAGCGCCATCAGGTGAAAGCGATACGGTGTGTGACTCTGGGAAGGTCTGCACTGTGCTGGGCTGTGCGTTGCGGACCAATGTAGTATCCACGAATGTGGTGTGTTGTGGATCAATGGCGAGGCGCTTGGACCAGGAGTAATACCCAGGTGCTTCAATATGTACAGGAACTGTTCGAGGGGTGATACGGGTGATGCGCACCGGAGATCCCTCAGTATGGGCAATGCCAGCTACTGTGACCACTGCGTCTGCAGGGTCAACCTTTACGAGCATGGATCCTGTTGTGAGGAGAGTGCGACTTGGCAGATGGATAATAAATCCATTGCCACTCAGAAGAACAAGGGCTGTTGTTACAACAAAACTCGCTGTAAATACAGCGAACATGATTCGACGAAATCGACGACTTGGTCCGGCTTGCACGGGCATAGGTTCTCGGGTACACTCGATACTGTATGGAATACTATCGCATTCACGGACAAAAGCAACTTTCGGGCACGATTGCTGTATCAGGTGCAAAGAATTTTGCGTTGAAATGTTTTGGCGCGGCGATCATGATGGACGGCCCATTCACCATGACGAATGTACCAGAAATCGAGGATGTGCGGCGCATGCGTGAGATTATGCTTGCATTAGGTGCAGCACTCGAGCACGATGCGAAGACGCACACAGTGAAGATCGATGCGTCACGCATCACCAACGATCTTACCACGACTCAAGCTGGTAAGATTCGTGCGTCGATTCTCCTCATTGGCCCGTTGTTGTCACGCTTGGGGAGTGTGCGTATTCCGCACCCAGGTGGGTGCGTGCTTGGTCGTCGTCCTATTGATATCTTTATCGATGGATTTCGTGCGATGGGTGCAAACGTCGAAGAAGAAGAGAATGCGTTTGTGTTTGAAGCAACGCAGCTGCATGGTGCAGAGATTTTTTTTCCAGTCATCAGTGTTACTGCCACGGAGTCATTGATGATTACAGCAACGCGCGCACAAGGTCGCACCGTGCTGAAGAATGCTGCATGCGAACCAGAAGTTATCGAACTTGCACGGATGTTGAACGCGTGTGGGGCTCAGATTTCTGGTGCGGGAACAACAACAATTGTGATTGACGGTGTTCCGGCGCTTACTGGTATCGAGTGGCAGTGCATGCCAGATCGAATTGAAGCGGGAACCTTTGCAATCCTTGCTGCCGCAACGCGCTCAACGATTACGATTACCGCATGTGTGACCGAGCACATTGAAAGCGTGCTCTCCATGTTCGATCGCATGGGTGTTCCGTATACCAAGACACCAGATACGCTTACGGTGCATGGCTACGAGCACACGCTTCGTTCCAGTGATTTGCGTACGCATGAGTATCCAGGTTTTGTGACTGACTTGCAGGCGCCAATGACCGTGTTGCTTACCCAAACACAAGGAATGAGCATGGTGCATGAGACGGTGTTTGAAGGAAGATTGTTCTACACAGACACACTCAACCGAATGGGTGCCTCGATCGTTATGTGTGATCCTCATCGAGTGCTTGTACATGGCCCAACGGCACTGCGTGGAAAGACGATTGAGAGCCCTGACATTCGCGCTGGTATTGCACTGGTGTTGGCGGGGTGTATTGCGACAGGTGAGACGATTATTCAAAACATTTATCAGATTGATCGCGGCTACGAACGAATCGACGAGCGACTTCGTGCGCTTGGTGTCGACATCGAGCGCGTTTCTGAATAAGCCTTTTCTATGGAACAGCTTCCAGGAAATCCTCAGCAGCCATCTGAAGCACCGGCATCACGTCGGTCTCGGGCATTCGTCGCGAGGTATGTGCGAGTAATTACAACGCTCTTTATCTTTGCACTTGGTGTGTATCTCGGTGGTGCACTTGGAGGCGGAAGAGGTGAGAACATCCTTGCAGCGAGTAATGTAATTACCGTGGATCTGTTGAGCAGTCCATGGCAGAACACGGCGCACAAGCAACTTTTCAATACCGTTCGCGATCTGGTGCAGAGTAAGTATGTGAAGGGACAAGTGGATGAAACCGCGTTGTTCTATGGCTCACTTGAAGGTATGGTTGCGTCGCTGGGCGACCCGTACTCACAATTTTTCCCACCGGAAGTAAGCAAGGAATTTGTTTCTGAATTAGAAGGTGCATTCGATGGAATCGGTGCAGAAATTGGAAAGAACGAAACGGGAATTGTTGTGATAACTCCACTTGTTGGTTCTCCTGCAGAAAAGGCTGGACTCAAAAGTGGCGATGCTATTTTGAAGATCAACGATCTAGATACTGCTGGCTTGTCTGTTGAGCAGGCAGTGAAAAAGATTCGTGGACCGAAGAATACGGTGGTGGCGCTGACGATTTATCGTGCAGGTGAGAAGGATTCGCGTGTGATCAAAATTACTCGACAGCGCATCGATATTCCTGCTGTGACCTGGGAGCGACGTAAAGATGGAATCGTCTATGTTCGCATCGCACAGTTTAATGACCAGGTGGCAAAGGAGTTTGAGAAGATGGTTGCAGACGTGCAAGCAAAAAAACCGAAGGGCATTGTGCTCGATTTGCGCAATAATCCGGGCGGCTTCTTGGAGCTTGCGGTAGATCTTGCCAGCGAGTGGCTTCCACAGGATGCCGTAGTGGTGAAGGAGAAATTCCGAAATCCAAATCAGAATAAGTCATTCACAGCCAATGGTATGCATCGGTTGTTGGGCATTCCAACAGTGATTCTTGTGAATGGTGGATCAGCGTCAGCATCGGAAATTCTGGCGGGCGCATTACAGGACCATGGTACGGCGAAATTGATCGGAACCAAGACTTTTGGTAAGGGGTCTGTACAGGATTTCGAGCAATTCATGGATCAGTCCAGCCTCAAAATTACGGTTGCAGAGTGGCTCACACCCAAGGATCGTGCTATCAACGAAAAGGGCATCACTCCAGATATTGTTGCAGAGCTTCCTAAGACCCCTGTAAAGAAGAATGGCAAGGAAGTTGATACGCAACTTGAGCGTGCTGTGCAGTTCATCCTCAAGGGTAAATAGCATGCAAATCCAAGGTACGGTTGTTGCTGGGTTGCGTCAGGCGCGTCAGCTCGGCTATCCAACAGCGAACCTCGCCTACACGCTCGAACCAGGATCAGCATTGGAACATGGAGTGTATGCTGGTACTGTGCATTGGGAAGGAGAAACCCATCGCGCTGCGATCGTGATAGGTGGAGATTTTCGTGATGTACATCCACCCAAGTGTGAGGCGTACATTCTGGACTGGACTGGCGACCTGTACAATCACCATGTCACCTTCAAGATTGGTAATCGCGTGCGTGCGCTACGGCGATTCGATTCGATCGAGGAGCTTAAGGAACAGATCGAACAGGACATCGACGTCATTCGAGTGCAAGAGAGCTACTAAAAGAGAACAACAGCAGGCGACGAGCCTGCTGTTGTGTATTTATACTTCGAATTGGGTTTCCCACTTTGCATTGGTCTCGACTTGAAGTTCGAGGAATACTTTGCGGTTGGTAGCTTGTTCTAGTTCCTTACGGGCGATCATTCCGATCTCTCGGATCTTGCTTCCCCCATGGCCGATAATCATCTTCTTGTAGCGATCTGCGGTGGTGATGATTCGTGCAGCAATTACGAGGAGATTGCCTTTTTCTTCTACGTTGTCCACATGCACCATGGTGGAGTATGGAACTTCTTTTTCGGTAGTGAGGAACACCTTCTCTCGGATGATTTCAGAAATGAAGAAATGGTGGTTCACGTTCGTGTACTGCGTCGTCGGGTAGGGCATTGCCTCCTCAGGAGTATCTTGCATGTACTGGAACACCAGTTCCTTGAGCGGTTCAATGTGGCGAGCTCGCAACGCCGAGATCTCGATCACCTGGTCGAAGCGTTCATCTTCCTTAAGGAAGCGATATTCTTCGAGGTATGGCTTGTTGGGCTCATCCATCTTGTTAATCACGAGGATCTTCGGGATGGTGAGCTTGCGGATGAGGGCGAGTGTGTAGCGCTCTTCGTCGCCGATATCACGAGTTGGGTCAACAACGTAGAGGATGCAGTCTACACCTTCGAGTGCTTCCTGTACGCGAGTCTGCAGGAGACCAGAGAGCACGCTGTGGCGTTCCTTGAGGATACCAGGCGTGTCTACGAAGACGATCTGACCCCGTGGGTCGTGTACCACGCCGTGAATCGCGTCACGTGTGGTCTGCGGCTTGGAGGTCACTGCGGCAATCTTCGTACCCACGAGGGTGTTCAAAAGCGAAGACTTGCCCACATTGGAGCGACCCATGAGCACAGCAAAGCCGGATTTTTTCATTGGGGTGTCAGACATAACTGGCGTAGCATAGCTGTTTTGGCGTCATTTGTCAACGTCACTGGTGTCTGTGGTATACTCTCCGCGAATTCATTCACGCTATGGCAAAAAAATCCAAGAAGTTCATTTTTGTGGTGGGTGGGGTGATGTCCTCTGTAGGAAAGGGGATCACAGCAGCTAGTATTGGACAAATCATGCAGACCAAGGGGTTCTCGGTTACTGCAGTGAAGGCTGACCCATACGTGAATATTGATGCGGGTACCATGAACCCGACAGAGCATGGCGAGGTGTTTGTAACCGATGATGGAGACGAGACTGATCAGGACATGGGCAACTATGAACGTTTTCTGGATACTGATCTCACGTCCGTGAACTACATGACGACTGGTCGTGTGTACGAGACAGTCATTCACAAGGAGCGCAACTTGGAATACAAGGGCAAGTGCGTAGAAGTGGTGCCGCACATTCCAGAAGAAATTATCCGGCGCATCAAGAGTGCTGCGGAAAAGAACAAAGCAGAGATCACGGTAATTGAAATCGGTGGAACCGTTGGTGAGTATCAGAATATTTTGTTCCTGGAAGCTGCACGCACCATGAAGCTGTCGAATCCTAAGGATGTTGCCTTTGTGTTGGTGAGTTACCTGCCTATTCCAGCGATGGTAGGGGAGATGAAGACTAAGCCGACGCAGCATGCAGCACGCCTTCTCAACTCAGCAGGCATTCAAGCAGACTTCATTATTTGCCGTGCGGAGCGTGAGATCGACGCCCCACGCCGCGCGAAGCTGGCAATTTCTTGTGGAGTGCCTGAGGATCATGCGATCTCGGCACCAGATGCTCGCTCCATTTACGAAGTGCCAGTACGTCTTGAGAACGAGAAGCTCGGTGAGAAATTGCTCAAGACACTCGGGCTGCGTGCACGCAAAAAAGACAACACATCTATCAAGGCCTTCGCAACCAAGATTGCTGCAGCACAGGACGGCAAGCGAGAGGTAAAGATCGCAGTGGTGGGTAAATACTTTGGCAGTGGTGATTTTACGCTCGCTGACTCGTATATTTCAGTGATCGAAGCACTGAAGCACGCAGCATGGCACCATGGGGTAAAGCCGGTGCTCACCTGGGTTGATTCTGAGCAGTATGAGAAGGATGCATCTGCCGTGCGTGAGCTTGCGAATTTTGATGGTGTACTTGTGCCGGGAGGATTTGGTTCTCGCGGTATCGAAGGGGTGATCCGTGCAATCCAATTTGCGCGTGAGAAAAAGATTCCGTACTTCGGTATTTGTTACGGCATGCAGCTTGCGTGTGTGGAGTATAGCCGCAATGTACTCGGACATGCGAAGGCAAACACACAAGAGATCAATCCGAAGACCCCACATCCGATCATTATCATGAATCCGCATCAGCAAAAGAACGTGGCGAACAAGCGCTACGGCGGCACCATGCGCCTCGGTGCCTATGACTGCACTATCACGCGTGGGACGCGCGCGTACGCTGCGTACAAGGCCACTGACATCTCTGAGCGCCATCGTCACCGCTATGAGTTCAACAATGCATTCCGTGACGAGCTCACACGCGCTGGCATGATCTTCGCTGGCGTGAATACGCCACAAGATCTGGTCGAAATTATCGAGCTACCAGATCATCCGTGGTTTGTGGGGGTACAGTTCCATCCGGAGTTCAAGTCTAGACCTCGACGACCGCACCCTCTTTTCCGAGATTTCGTGGGGGCGTGCATCAAGTAAATTTTTACAAAAAAATCGCCACCGCATGGTGATGATTTTTTTTGTTGCGAGACACTCTTGACAAAATACAAAAAGTGTGATATATTGAGCTGTCGAAATCGTGCCTTTTGTGCCTGTATAACCCTTTTGGAGTTGTATCTGCGCATGAGGTCCGAGTTTCAAAGGACTGTCGCGCAAAACCATCTGCAGGAGACATCGATGGAATATACCGGAGAAGACTTTGAAATCATGATCGAGATCGATGATGCGGACGACGATTGTTGCTGTGGTGGTTGTTGCCGCAGCTACATGTATGGCGTTCACATGGGTCCTGAGCCGGAGGAGGAGTACGACGGCTCGCCCAACAAGACTCGTCTGTGGTCCTCGCCAGCCAAGCGCGCCGCGGCGAGACAGGCGTTGAATCCTCACACGCCGTCGCCCCTGGCTCGTGGCTACGTGAGCACCCGAGGTTCTCGTCGGGCGCGGAGCCCTCGAGTGCAACTCGAGATAGAACTGATAAGGACGTTTCTGGCGTGGGAGCGGATGAACCCGCAAGACTGACGACACGGTCGCCACGCGAAAGGCCTACGAGTAACATCGTGGGCCTTTTCTATTTCAAGACAAAACAAAAACACCGGCTTGCGCCGGTGCCTGATTGATCGTGCTTACTTTGCTGCGCGCTTCTTCGTTGCGCTTGTGCGCTTCTTTGCTGCGTCGTGACGCGCTGCTGCGTTCTTCTTGATACCAGGAGCTCGGAAGGACTTTGTAGGCTTCTTTGCCTTTGGAGCCTTGGCTGCTGCTGGGAGCACGTGTACGTGCTTTGCAACGCGCATAGAACCATCGAAGCGCTTGCGCTTCTTGGTCTGGAAGGTCACAACACCGGTCGTCACCGAGAAAATGGTGTGGTCCTTGCCCATCTCAACACCCGTACCAGGGAAGTACCGAGTACCGCGCTGACGGATAATAATGTTACCTGGGTGTGCCATTTCGCCGCCGTAAAGCTTGACACCGAGGCGCTGTGACTGGGAATCACGTAAGTTTTTGGCTGAACCACCGGCTTTTTTATGTGCCATACCTGCTCAAAAGTAAAAAGTTGTCGAATCACTGTGGGTAGAGTATACTCGGAGCACGAAGTGGTGTCAAATATGGAATTGAAGCAGAGAATTCAGAAAATCCTAGAAGAAAACGTACGTCCCATGGTTGAACGCCATGCGGGTGGTGTTGAGTTGGTAGACGTGGACGAGGAGACCGGTATCGTAAAGGTTCGGTTCCAGGGTACCTGTGTTGGCTGCCCTATGTCTACGATCACCCTCAAGGCAGGCGTTGAAAGCGAGCTCATGGATGCAATTCCAGAGGTTCGTGAAGTGGTAGCGGTAGATGAGCACGGGAATATCCAAGACTCAGAAATGATGTTGGAAGAAGACGAGGCTGATATGGAAGCTTGGAGATCAGATGTTCCACCGCCTCGTCCTGAAGCCGCATAACCAATACCGCCATGTGGTATCCATTGCGCAACCTCTACCGTGACAGCATTGTACGCTGGTTGAGCATTCTTGTTGCTGTCGGCGCTCTCACACAGTGGATAGTTGCACTTTGGTTTGCACAGCGTGGATCGTCTTTCTTGTTACTCCACTATTCAGTGGACTACGGCATTGATTTTACAGGCCCTTGGTATTACCTGTTGCGTATTCCGTTCATGAGTACGGTGATCTTCGCGATTAATAGTGTGCTTGCATACCTATTGTTCTACGTCGCGCGTCAGTATGCCTATGTATTGCTTGGGGTATCGTTTCTCGTACTCGTTGTACTGTCCATTGGCCTCGGGCAAGCCATCTACCTCAATCTATGATTCAACAGGCGTCACAGACACTTTTTGCATTACTTGTTCTTGGTGCACTGAGCTTCGCAGTTGCGTGCGCCTGGACACCACTCCTGTCGCGCTTTTTGGTTCGCTATAAATGCTGGAAGAAAAAAGTTCGCACGGTTGCGCCAGATGGCCAAGGGACTCCCATTTTTGCGCAGCTGCACAAAGACAAGGAAACAAACACACCTCGTATGGCAGGTGTGCTCATCTGGGGTACAACACTGTTCATGACAACGATCGTGACTGTGCTGACGTTGTGTCTTCCTGAAGACAGCTGGATAGGTTCATTTGGTTTTTTGAGCCGGTCGCAAACATGGATTCCGCTCTTTACACTTCTCTCGGCATCATTGTTGGGATTAGTTGATGATATTCTTGTTGTTCGTGCACAAGGCGAGGTGAGTAAGGGTGGTGGTATCACGTTTCGTCGGCGTCTATTGTTCGTATTCTTGATTGGATTGGTTGGGGCGTATTGGTTCTTCTTCAAGTTGGGTTGGAACGAGCTCCATATCCCGTTCCATGGTGATGTGTTCATTGGGTGGTGGTATATTCCATTGTTCATTGCAATTATCATGGGCGTATTCAGTACAAGTGTTGTTGACGGGTTAGACGGTCTTGCAGGTGGCATCTTCACGATCATGTACAGCGCGTACTCTGTGATTGCGTTCATGCGTGGGCAGGAGGACATTGCGATTCTCTGTGCTGTAATTGCTGGGTCGATTCTTGCATTTCTTTGGTTCAACATTCCACCTGCACGATTTTACATGGGGGAGACGGGGATCATGGGTCTTACTACGACACTGGCTGTTGTTGCATTCTTCACCGACACGGTATTGTTGTTGCCAATCATTGGTTCGGTATTAGTGATCGAAGCGCTCTCCGTAGCAGTACAGCTCGTGTCAAAAAAGTTCCGCGGCAAAAAGATTTTTCTCGTTGCACCGATTCACCATCATTTCGAGGCGAAAGGGTGGCCAAGTTATCGTGTGACCATGCGATTCTGGCTGATTAGTGGCGTGAGTGCTGCAATTGGTATTGCACTGGTTGTGCTGGATCTAAGCCGAACCACCGTATGACCATGGCTCGAACCAAGGCGCATGCGCCAGACTATTGGTTTGTTGCAAGCATCGGTATCTTGTTGGTGGTAGGATTAATCGTTCTTGCAAGCGCGAGCGCACCGGTTGGGTTCGAGCGATTTGGTGATAAATATTTTTTCTTGAAGCGTCAGCTCCTCTTCGGTGTATTGCCAGGTGTCGTACTTTTTGCGATTACCTCGTGGTTGGATTATCACTGGATGCGTCGGTATCTCTGGGGGTGGTATGCGCTCACTATCGCATTGCTTTTGCTTTCGTTTGTTCCGGGTGTAGGCCAGGCGATTAACGGAGCTCAGAGTTGGATTCACGTAGGTGCGTTTTCGATGCAACCGTCTGAAATCGCAAAAGGAACATTCGCGGTCTTCATGGCGTTGTGGCTGGAGGGTCGAGGTAAGTTCGGTATCGATCGATTTGTGCAAGACTTCTTGGTATTTGTTGGATTGCTCACAATTCCTGCAGCCATACTCATGCGACAGCCAGACACGGGTACCATGATGATTTTTGTTGGCATGGCGTTTGTGTTGCTTATTGCAGCACGTGCAAAGTTGTTGCACATTGTCACCTTGCTTGGTGTTGGTGCTGCCCTAGTTGCAATTATGATCGCAAGTGCGCCGTATCGTGCAGAGCGTATTACGACATTCTTGCATCCCGAGCTTGATCCGCAAGGAGTTGGGTATCAGATTAACCAGGCATTTCTCGCGGTGGGGTCTGGGGGGTTCTTCGGTGTAGGGTATGGGAACTCAAGACAGAAGTTCCAGTATCTTCCAGAAGTCAGTACCGACTCTATCTTTGCGGTGATGGCAGAGGAAATGGGGTTTGTGGTAAGTGCGTTATTTCTGGTACTCGTGCTCACAATTTTTGTGCGCGCATTGCACGTAGCTCGCTATGCAGCCGACCCGTTTGGAATGTATCTGGCGATTGGGATTGCGGCGTGGTTTGGCTGCCAAGCGTTTATTAACATTGGTGCGATGCTTGGACTGTTGCCGCTTACGGGTGTTCCATTGCCAATGGTTTCTCATGGCGGAACGGCATTGTTGGTGCAATTGGGGGCACTAGGCGTGCTTACCAATATTTCTCGTCAAACACGTACAACGGTATGAGACCACAGCAGCAGCCAGTGATCATGTGTGTTGGTGGTGGGACGCTAGGCCCTGTTTTGCCGTTGCTCGCGGTGTTGGATGAAGTACGGAAGAAGACACCAATCCCAGTTCGTGCTGTGTGGGTTGCAACACCCAATGGCCCTGAACATGCCATTTTGCAGGACGAGCAGGAGATTGAAATATATACACTCGCGAGCCCCAAGTTGCATCGATATTTTTCGTTGCAAAATTTTTTGCTGCCATTTGCATTGGTTGGAGCGATAGTACGTGCCTGGAGACTCGTGCGTCGTGTGCGACCGACGGTTGTGGTAAGCGCTGGAGGGTTCACCGCGGCTCCTGTGCATTTCGTTGCATGGTTGCATCGTATTCCATCGCATGTGCACCAACAAGATGTGGAGGTTGGGCTGACGAACAAAATTGTTGGGCCCATGGCATCGTCATTGACCTGTGCCTTCCCAGCATCGAAGGAGCAACTACCATCGTATGCGGTTGCGGTGGGGAATCCGGTGCGCGATGATGTCGTGCAAGGGAATCGTGCACGCGCACGCACACGATGGCACATGACTGCAGATCGTCCGACGATCGTTGTACTAGGAGGTGGACTGGGTGCGCAGTCGCTCAACGATGCCATTCGTGATGGCATTGGGCCACTCACTACCCATGCCCAGGTTCTACACGTCACTGGAAAAGGTAAAATGCGGACAGACGTCACTTGCAAGCAGTATACGCAGGTAGAATTCTTGAGTCGTGCTGAGATCGCTGATGCGTACGCACTTGCAGATATTGTGGTGGCGCGAGCAGGGATGGGCACGATGAGTGAGTTGGCGCTGTTACGAAAGCCAACTATTTTTGTACCAATTCCCCAGTCACATCAGGAACGCAATGCGTACGCAGTGCGTGATGCAGGAGCTGCGCAGGTGGCAACTGCTGCGACAGTGGTTGCAACCGCATGTGAATTGGTGCGTGATGAAGCAGTACAGACACAGATGCGTACTGCATGGCCTGCAGTACTGCGTACCGATGCAGCGGTTCGTATTGCGTTCATGGTTTTGCATATTATCTCGTCGCGTGGTCGATAGTAGAAAAGGTGCACACGTGCTAGGGTGGTAGTAACAATCTCCTATGAACGCACTCCATGAGTTTATTGAGCGTGAACTTGAGCACGGCAAGCAACGAGAAGCAATTTATTATGCGCTTCTCGGGCAAGGTCGCACCGTGCAAGCAATCGATGCTGCATGGAAGGAAGTCCATGCGCGTAAGTCACCAATTTCTGGTGTTTCAATATTAGTCATTCTTGGTGCGGTGCTTGTTGGTGTGGGCATCTTGAGTTTTGTTGCGTCCAATTGGGAGGTCATGAGTAATGCGGTGAGAATTGTCATTCTCCTCGTGGCAATGGTTAGTGCTTACGCGGGGGCTTGGCAGCTCTTGCAGCGCGGGCATCAGGCAACAGGTCGTGCGTTCGTGTTACTGGGTTCAATTATCTACGGTGCAAGCATCATGCTTGTTGGGCAGATGTACCATGTGCAGACGAACTGGACGAATGCATTCAGTCTTTGGATTATTGGCGTGCTTGCAATGACCATGTATTTTGTTTCGTTGAGTCATGCGGTGTTAGCATCTTTGCTGTTCTTTATTTCGAACGCAGTGTTTGCTGTGGAGGCAATGGGCAGAGGGCTTACCAGTAGCGCGGGGGTATACGTGATAACTGATGGATCGTGGGTGACCATGGGCATCACTGCATTGTGTGCTGCTGCGTTGTGGAGTGCTGCGTGGTACCTGCGCTTGGTGGCAACACGAGCACGGTCTGCGCTGTTCACGATTACACCACGAGCAAGGAAATGGCTTGGGCGCTTCACTCAGCTCTTCCTTGTGTTTGCTGTAGGACAATCGCACGTTGCGGTGGTGCATGCGCTCGATATGCTCGGCGTGCCAGATCTTGTGAATTATCGTGTGGTGGGTTTTGTGATGATGCTTGTGCTTTTTGGCGCAGCATATTGGGTTCGAGGACGGCTCGTTGCATTCTTTGCAATCCTGAACCTCATTACCTGGTGGTGCACTGCGATTATTGGTCCTGAAGCCTCGGTATCGCTTGTGGCTGTACATGGTTTCATCGGGCTCGCGATCCTCACATTGGTGGCATTGATCGTTGTTGGGGCAGCGCATCGTATGGTTGCGAAGTATCGACATTTTGGCAGTGTCTTCATTGGTCCAGCGCTTACGTTGCTGCTTATTTTCCTGACAGTCATTTCTTCATCGAATGTCATCATGGAATTGTGGGGCAACTACGGGAATAGGGCATCGATTCTGACTTCATGGAGCATTACCTTTACCTATTTCCTGCTCATTACCATTGTGACTGGGTTGTTATTTGTGCTTTCACGCGTGCGACGTGCACTCTCGTCGACGGAGTTGCTGTGGCTTGCCGTGCTTGGTGTCTTTTCATTGATTGTAGGTACCGCAGGGTTCTCAGCTGTAGAAGGGGATAGTGTGGGACAATTCATGCGAACAGGTAGTACCGCATTTACTACCAGTGGAATTGTGTGGGCATTCGTCCTGAATATTGTTGCGTTTGCAACCATGATCTGGGTTGCTGTGGTTGGGTATGAGCGGCATGATCGATGGCGTGTTACTACTGCCGCGATTGCGATTATCATCTGGGTGCTTGCGCGCTACTTCGATTGGATCTTTACCTATCTCGATAAGAGCGTCGGGTTCGTAACACTGGGCGTGGTATTGCTTGCGGTTGGGTACGGCCTTGAGCGTGGGCGCAAGAAGATCATTGCCTCATTCACGCATCATCACAGCGCGTAATCCTATGACCATATCTTCGGGCATGAAATTTTGGGCAATTGTCGCAGTACAGGTGCTTGTAGTATTGGGCATTGTCGCAGTGAAGAGTGCAGCGCTTTCTGCTGGCAGGGAAATGGTGGTTGAGATTGCTCCTGTAGATCCACGCGATGTGTTCCGCGGGGATTATTTGGTGTACCAGCTCAAGTCACTCACACGAATCACTGGTTCTACCATTACAGGCGAAGTGTTTGAGGAGGGACAGATTGTCTACGTGCCATTGCGTGTGAGCAAGCAGCACGCTCAGATCGGACAACCAGTGATGGTGCTCGATGAAGCGCGTCGTGTTACCACAGTCGAGCCGCGCGATGGTTCAGTGTATTTGCGGGGTATTGTTACGTCTTATACGCCGGAATCACCCAATGGATTATTTGCTACTCCTGCCATGGTTGGATCTGAACCTAAGTGGATTCCAGCTGAGCTTACCGTGCGATATTCCGTAGAAGAGTTCTTTATTCCCGAAGGAAGTGGTCGTAATTTCACATTCCAAGGCAAGGAAGCCATGTTGCACATCAGTGTGACGCCAGATGGCACTGCAGTGATTAAAGATTTGTTCATCAACGGTACACCGTGGCGTCAGTTGTAATGTGTTGACAATGTTTCGCCGTCGTGGTGTACTGTGGCGTCCGCTCAATGGAGGGCGGAATCAATGGAGGGGATCGTGCCATGCCTATTACGCCGGTGAAACAAGCAGAGATCAATGAGCGTCGGCGTCTGGTGCGCGAGCTCTGGAGTCTGGGGCTCAACTGTACCGTGATCGCGCAGATGCTCGAGATCTCGGTGTCTGATGTGAACAATGACAAGAAGGCGCTGAATCTCACGAGGACAAAACATGCCCAAGACTCTGCTGAGTCAGTCATTGGAGTGCTCGACGCCATCGCGCAGTACGTGTGTAGTGGTAAAGCAGAAGACGATCTGCTCCATGCGCTCCAGCGTCATCCGATGATCGTGGAGCTGCGTCAGTTCCTCCTGGGGTCGGTGGGCGCACACATCGCAGTTCGTCGTGTGGTGCTCACCCAGACATTCCCGAGGCATGAGGCGACACTGCTCGCGGCAATCTGGGGAGATGATTCAGTCAGCACCGACACCTCGCTCAGTGAATCGCAACTGCATACGGATGCGCACGCGGCTTGGAAGGAGTTCCTTGCCAAGGACCGTTCGCACGAAGCTCGTGCCGTGAGTCTCGCAACGCTTCGTCGAGAGATCGCGCAGATCGTCACCGAGCACTTTGACGAGCGTGGTGTCGTGCGACGGCCGGTCGACGAGGAAGAGCTCAGCAAGCAGCTGAATGGGTTGTTGATGGAGATCGGTGAGACGGATATGCGCGTGCTGCGTATGCGGTTCGGTCTGGATGGGAAGACCCACACGTTGGAGCAGATCGCACGTGAGTGCGGCTTCAACAAAGCGCGGGCCGGGCAGATCGTTGATCATGGCTTGAAAACGCTTCGTCGTGCGTTCTTCTCGAGTGAAACCATTACCGTTCGTGGGGTGGAGCTCGAGAATGAGCGGCTCAAGACGATGCTCGAACGTCTGCAGGGCGAAATGAGCCGACTTCGATCGATCCACGCACCGTCGATGACTCCAGCCGTGCTGACATGGCTCGATCGTCCGATCACGAAACTCGGGCTTCGATCGCGTTTGGCATGGGATCTGACTCGGGCCGACATCGAGTTCGGAGGTCACCTCGTGCAGAGAAGTGAGGAGACTCTGCGACAGGTGAATGGTGTCGGTGATCAGTCGATCGACGAGATCAAGCAGCTGCTCAAGGAGAATGGACTCACGCTGGGCATGGACGTCAGCGGCTGGGTACCTCCTGTGTGATGAATT
>CAZVGV010000003.1:78971-84827 GCA_964627055.1 uncultured Gammaproteobacteria bacterium
GTATGTGCGGTCAGCATGAGACTGCATGTGCTCTATCAACCGAATCCCCGCTACACACGACGTGTAGCGGGGATTTTGTTTCATCTAGGTGTTCCACTTATTCATGTAGTAGAAAATAAGTGGCACTCCAATAAGAATGAAGACGAACATGATCCAGAATGTGGGGTCTGCAAACATAGATTTGGTGGGTCGGGAGGGGATTGAACCCTCGACCGTTGGCTTAAAAGGCCACTGCTCTACCACTGAGCTACCGACCCGATGAGTGTCGCCGATATGCTATACTATCTCCAGTCAAATTACAAGCCCTGCGCATGGCGATCCAGCATTTTCCTCAGGCATATTACACGGCCGGGAAACGAGTTCTAGAGGAACTTCGTGTTTCTTTGCGTTCGGGGTTGACTTCGAAAGAAGCGCAGGAGCGGTTTGAGCGATTCGGCCCCAACTCACTCGAACAAGAACGTGCACGTATTCGTCGCATTCGCATCTTCTTGAGACAGTGGAAAAGCCCATTGCTCTACCTTCTCCTCATTGCAGGTGCGGTTGCGTTCGCGCTGCACGAATATACCAACGCGATTGTGGTGGTGTGTACCGCACTTATCAATGCAGCAATTGGGTATGCACAAGAGTACAAGGTAGAAAAGTCATTGACCGCGCTTGCTGAATATGTACCGCAGTATGCACGTGTGACGCGTGGTGGTAAATCATTTGAAATTCCTGCGGCAGAGGTAGTGCCTGGTGATATTGTGCAGGTGATGGAAGGAACACTCGTGCCGGCTGATGTGCGTCTGTTGGAGTGTGAAGGGCTTGTTGTCGATGAACATGTGCTCACAGGTGAGTCTGAGTCTGTAGCGAAGCATACACGTGTTGTGCCGCAGCACGTGAGTATTGGTGATCGCAAGAATATGGTGTGGAGCGGCACTGCTGTGGTGAGTGGGAAGGCGACAGGTGTTGTCGTTGCAACCGGCATTGCGACGCAGATGGGCAGTATTGCGCATTTGCTCGCAAAGACTGACGAACCTCTCACGCCACTGCAACAGCAAATTGCTGCACTGGGCCGGTGGATTGTGGTGCTGGTGGGGGTGATGACCGGGCTTATTTTTGTGGTGGGCCTGTTACAAGATAGAGTGTGGAATGAAATTTTTCTGCTTGCGATCGCGGTAGGAGTAGCAGCAATTCCTGAGGGGTTGGTGGTAACACTCACGGTCCTGCTTACGATTGGAATGGAACGCATGCTCATGCAAAGCGCGTTGCCACGTCGACTGATTGCGGCAGAGACGTTTGGTTCCGTGAGTGTGATTTGTGCAGACAAAACAGGGACAATCACTGAGGGTCGAATGCGTGTGCAAGAAGCGCGAACACGCGCAGAGATAACCGGGAAGAATCTGGATGAACAACAAGCGCAACGCGAACTCATGCAGGTGATTACGATCTTGTGTTCAGAAGCTGAATGTATTCCAGGAGTGACTGTGGCGGATCATTCGTATCGTGGTGAGCCGACAGAGACTGCGTTGCTGCGGCATGCGGTAGAGGCTGGGACTGATCCTGATACAATCTTATCGGGATTTACTCGAATTGCCACACTTCCATTTGATACAACCCGACGTACGATGGCGACCATGCACACGACCGTGGATGCGATGCAGCTTGTGTGCGTGAAGGGTGCGCCTGAAGTGCTTATCGCACGTGCTGATCGTGCGATGCATGCAGCGGTTGCGCGAATGGCAGGTGATGGATTGCGTGTGTTGGCGTGTGCCTTTTTGCAGGTACCAGCAGGAACAGCGCTCACCGAATCTGTAGTGGCACAGGCGCATGTCGTGGGTATCTTTGGTATTGCTGATCCCATTCGAGATGGGGTTGCAGAAATTATTTCGCGTGCAGAGCATGCAGGTGTTCGAACGGTCATGATTACAGGTGATCATGTGGCAACTGCACGCGCTATTGCGGCAAAAATTGGGTTGCCAACAGATGAGAACGCAGTTTGCACAGGAGCGGCATTGGATGCGTGTACGGGGAAGGAGCGCGCAGCACTGATACGAGCATGTCGTGTGTTCGCACGCGTAGAGCCACGACACAAGTTGCTGATTGTACAGGAGCTCCAGGAAGCAGGTGATGTCGTTGCGATGACCGGTGATGGCGTCAACGACGCGCCGGCTATCAAGGCTGCTGATATTGGGATTGCATTGGGATCTGGTGTTCCAGTTGCCAAGAGTGTTGCTGATGTCGTATTGCTTAATGACTCCTTGCGTACAATTGTGACAGGGATAGAGGAGGGGCGGTCTATTTTCCTTAATATTCGCAAAGTGGTGCTGTATCTCATGAGTAACATGTTCACTGCTGTGCTACTCATTGCAGGAAGTCTCTTGCTCTTCTTGCCATTACCGCTTACCGCAGTTCAGATTATTTGGATCAACCTGATCACGGACGTATTCCCTGCAATTGCACTTGCGTTCGACCCAAGCGACCCAAGTGTGATGGATCGCCCGCCACGTAAACGTCGAACGCCAATCCTATCGGTTTCGATGAAGACCATGATTTTCCTGGTGAGTATCTTCGCTGATGTGTTGCTGCTGCTCTTCTACGTCAGTATTCAGTCGACCAATCTTTCGGTGCCATATATGCAGACCATGATGTATGCATCTGTGGGTCTGTCGAGCGTGTTCTATATTCTTGCTGTGCGGAGATTGGATCAAAGCAAGTCTGTTGGGTTTTGGAGAAATCGGGTGCTGATGGTTGCAATGGTGTTCGCTGTATTTTCCATTGTTGCTTCGATTCACGTGCCGTTCTTGCAACCGATTCTCTCGACGGTACCCCTTGCGAGCATGGAGTGGGTGATGGTGGTGCTGCTTGCACTTGGTAAGTTTACCCTCATGCGCATGGTACAATATGGCTTTCACCTCTATGAACGTCGATCACTACGTACAACTCAATGACCACGAAAAAATCGTTCTCGTGGTCCGTCGCTATGGACTAACCTACGCACTACCGATTCTCGGAGTTGCTCTCTTGCTTCTTGGTCCGTTCTTTTTGTTGATTCCTCTTTTGTCGCTTGGATTGTTTGGCAAAATAGTAATTACGATTTCGCTCGTCCTGGGAGTGTTTTATGGAACGCGCATGTGGTTCGTGCGGCAGCGTGATTGCCTGATCGTCACATCGCATCGTGTGGTGGATGTGCACCAGCAAGGATTCACACAGCGTACGATTTCTGAAGCATCCTATGAACGTATTTCTGATGTCTCCCATGTGGTGAAGGGGCCGCTACGCATTCTCCTGAACTACGGCACGCTCCGTGTGACCTGTGGTGATGGAGCTGTGGTGCTCACTATGGATTATGTGAAAGATCCGAAGGCGGTTCATCACACCATCAGCGAGATTATGGGTCGATCACTGCGAGGAATGATGCCGCGACACGATGCAATATCGTTGGAGAGCGAACTTGAAATCATGTCTGAGCAGGAATTGCAGCGCGTCGCGCAACAGATCATTGATCGACTGGGCGCGGCCAATGCAGCGCGACGCGAAGGTACAGAGGAGAAGCCGCGCAAGCTGCGCAAGCGAGCGTAGTCATGGTATACTAGGGCACATGAAACCATCTGGACTTTCAACTCGGCGTCCGACTCAGCCGTTTTTCCGTTCAAAAACGCTCTTGGTGCTTGCGTGCATCGTGCTTGTGTTGCTGACTATTGCCTTCGCACGAGCCTATATGCGAGAATACGCGAGCCGGCAGGAAATTGCCCAACTGGAAGCAGAAGCGGCGCGGCTCAAAGGTGAACAAGTGCAATTACTGGAGCTGCTTTCGTATGTGCAGACAGATGCATATGTGGAAGAGACAGCTCGAGAGAAATTGCACTTCAAAAAGCCCGGAGAGGAAGTGGTGGTATTCACCGCGCCTACAAGCACGCTGCGCTATCAGCCTCCAGAGCACAAACACCCAATACAAAAGTGGGTTGAATATTTCTTCAATCCGTCATAACGAAATAGTATGGAAGATGTCCGTGAAAACGAAACAGCCGTAGAAGCGCAGAACCAAGAGATGCAGGTGATGGAGCATGAACCAACTCCTGGTACGCCACCGCGGCAACCAGTTGACGTGCGTAGCATGCGACGAGGGTTGTATTCAGCACTCGGTGGCGTGGCTGTCGTGGTGCTTGTGCTATTTTTTTATGGGGTATACGGACCGGGATGGCAGAGCGCATTGATTACCAAGCCAGCAACTCTCTTGCACCTGCCTGTTGCCTCAGTGGGAGATACGACTATTAGTTATGGTCGCTTGCAGGAATATATCGGATTGATTCAGGGCTTCCGTGCGATGGATATCAAGTCTGGCGCTGCGGCTCCAGCAGTGGTGTCTCGCGCGCAGGATGTCGAGACGGCGTTGCAGCGGTTCCGTGAAATGGAGGTCTTGAACCAATTAGCAGAGGAGTACCGTGTGACGGTAGAACCAAACACGGCATGGGCGACGTATGAGTCGCGTGGCGTTCCATTGCCAACGGATGCTGATCTTGCAACTGTTGGTACGAATCGTGAGCGGTTCCAGGAAATTATCTTGACGCCGGTGCTTCTCGCAGAGAAGGTTGGAGCAGCAATTGCTGCGGATCCACAGTATATGGATGCAGCAACAACGAAGATCAATGAGGTGTACGATCGTGTAACTACAAAGAAGGAAGATTTTGCCGCTGTGGCGAAGGAAGTGAGCGACGATACTGGCTCTGCTGCAAATGGTGGTGATTTGGATTGGTTCGGTAAAGGTGCAATGGTGGAGGAGTTCGAGAAGGCAGCATTCAGTCTCAAGAAGGGTGAGATTAGTAAGCCTGTGCAGTCACCGTATGGTCAGCATATTATCCAGGTGACAGATATTCGAAAGAATTCGAAGACGAAGGCTCCTGAGGTACGTGCACGTCATATCCTCGTTGCATTCCCATCACTCAATGAAATCGCGTCTCAGAAAGAGAAGTTTGTTGCTGTTGACTCGTACGTCAATTGGCGCTAAAACAAGTACATTGCGGCGTTGACTCGCTCGAGTCGCGCCACTGCGGGATTAGTACAATGGTAGTATGCTTGCTTCCCAAGCAAGAGACGCGAGTCCGATTCTCGTATCCCGCTCCGCCTTTCCTCTTATTTGCTAGGAGTACGAAGTCCCCAACCTTCTCAGGTTTGGGGCTTCTCTATCTCGGCGTGGCAGAGATGCAGATGGTGTGTACATGTGCCTCCGCTGCCAGCACCTTCGATGACCTCCTAGCAAATAAGAGGAAAGGCGCAAAATAGTACTACATACGGTATGCCAACCAAACAATTTTTTGCTCAGAAGGCGTTCATTGTCCACGATCGTTCACTGCTCCTTGTGCGCAAGAGTGCTGATGATCCTGATCAAGCGGGGAAGTGGGAGGTGCCCGGTGGACGGATGGAATTTGGTGAAGAGGTGGATGCGCACATCCGGCGTGAAGTTCGTGAAGAGGTGGGACTAGAGATTACACCCGGGCAGCCGTTTGCGATTTGGCAGTGGCAGATGGAGCGTGGTGAGACGCAGATGCAGGTGATTGCCGTTGCTCGAGTATGCACAACTGCAGACCCGACTGCAGTGGATGCGTCGCAGCGCGTCTCAGATGATTATCTTGCCGAGACGGCGTGGGTGAAGTTCGAGGATGTTCTGTCCTATGATCTCATTCCTAATTTGCGACCAGTGGTAGCACGATTTTTGCAGCTGACATAGAATGAAGAGGCCACGTGGTGTTCAGCTCAGTCATGTATTGAGGAGATGATGCATGAGTGAAAAACCGACCAAGATTGGGTCGCAGCCCAAGGGGCTTCTCGAATCCCTGGGCTGTACGACATCGGAGGAGGTCATCAACGGAAACCGAT
>CAZVGV010000004.1:0-26395 GCA_964627055.1 uncultured Gammaproteobacteria bacterium
CCATGCGGTCACCTTTGCACTTGAGGCTGGGAAGACGTACGCGCTTGTTGGGCCTACTGGTGGGGGTAAGACTACAACCGCATCACTCATGGCACGCTTGTACGACCCAACAGGTGGTCAGGTGTTGTTACATGGTCGCGATATTCGATCGTATACACCGGAGGAGCGGACACAAAAAATCGGATTCATTCTCCAAGAGCCTTTTCTGTTCACAGGCACCTTGCGTGAGAACATTGTCTATGGCAATGACACCTATGCAGCATCCACACCAGAACAGCTCGATACCGTGATAAAAGAAAAAAATCTTACACAGCTCCTTTCGAGATTCGATCAGGGTCTGGATACGCCGGTTCGTGCAACTGGTGATGTGTTGAGCCTCGGACAAAAACAACTCATCGCCTTCATGCGAGCAGTACTTCGTAATCCAGACATTCTTATCCTGGATGAAGCAACAGCCAACATCGATACCACAACTGAGCAGATGCTCGAAGATATTCTTGCGCACCTACCAGCACATACAACCCGGGTGATTATCGCGCACCGTTTGAATACGATTGAGAATGCGGATGAAATTTACTTTGTGAATGCGGGTCAGGTAACCCGTGCAGGATCAATGCAACACGCAGTTGACATGTTGTTGCATCAGCAACGCAAGAGTTAGGGTTGATCCTTGTAGTCCACGAGTATACGAAGTTGCACCTGGCGGAAGCTGGCTATCGTGCCGTCTTCTTTCTTTTCTGCGGAGATGAATGTAGGAACTACACGAACACGGAGATCTTGGTTCTCAGCGTCATACGAAGTGAGTGCTGTAGAGGGGAATGGTGTGAGTGGAACACGGATCGCTTCTTTGCCCTTACGCTCAACGAGGAGTGTGCCTCCATCAGGACTGAATCGGATTGTAGTGGTGGTAAAGAACGATGGAGATGGCCAGGATGTGACTTCAAAGAGTTCATCGTATCCCGTGATGCTGGTGACACCAGTAGTGTGTACGTATTCTTCGGTGGTGCCAGTCAAGGATTGGCTCCATCCGGTGTGTGCATAGATCGTGTTGAGAATTGCTTCGGCTGAAGATGTCTCAGGGAGACCTACAGCTGGAGCAAGTGCTGTAATTCCGTTGCGACTGTTGAGTGTATAGAGGAGGTTGTTGACCCGCATGCCAATTTCTGATGGTACAACGTGTGATTGCGCAGATACGAGTACGCCATCCACAACGATTTTTTCTTGTTGGAGGATTGCGATGAGTTGTGATTGCTGTGAGCGGACGGTGGTTGCAACTGCGCCGATGCCTGGGAGTGATGCAATAAGGAACATGCAACAGAGGGTGAGGGGGATTGCTCGGAGTGAGAGATTGCGATTGCGAATGTATGCAATGCTGATGACGAATAACCATGCGCCAAAAAGTGCAGAAAGGTATCTGGGTTCTGTCATTCCATACGCGCGAACTCGATCTGCAATGGCAATACCAAAGAGTACAAGGAGTGGGAAGAACGAGAGGAGAATACCAAGTTGCAACGTGCGAAACAGTGCGTGTGTGCCAGCTCGTCGCCATGGGTCTACGAGCGCGTACGTACACATGCCAACAATGGTGTATACCAGTACGGGCAACACCACACTTTCTTCAGGGAGTTCCCACTGGAAGACGATCTTCAATACGTATGCGTACAGAATGAAGAAGTAGGTGATGAGAATCGGAGTAAATACAAGTTGTACAAGACGCAGAAGCATTGGAGAGAATGCTGCAGCAGGATTGCGAGACGCTGTTCGTACATGTGCAATTGCGGCAATGACAATCGTTGGTACTACAAAGGTGAACATGATGACCGCAATGGTTGCATAGGTACGTTCCTCCATTGGAACTTGGAACAAGTGTTCGATGGAAACAGCAGCGAGGCTTGCAGCTATATAGCCGATCACTCCAACCGCGGATGCAATAATGGCGATGCTGATGCTGCGTACTCCGAACTGCCACATGGTGGTCGTAGTACTTTCACGACGAAGTTCTGCAGAACAGAGAAGGAAGAACACACTACTTGCAGCAAGCAGTGCGAAGGTAATTCCATTTCCTGTGGTAAGTTCTGTATAGGAATTGGCCAACAGTACAAAGTACAGAAGTGGAATAGTTCCCAGTGCATACCGTCCTAGTATGTACAGTGCGCTCTGTCCAGAGCGGTCTTGATTCAAGAGCGCGACACCTCCAAAAATGATGGTCGCAAGGATGCCTGTCAAAAACGCGTTTTCAATCCAGTAGCTACTTGGTCCTTGTATTGAAATCATGACAATGCCAACAATCGTAGTCACGATGCTGGCTGTCATGGGTACCCAATACGTGCGAATGCTCTTGGCCCAATTCGCTCGCAGTGTCTTGAAAAAAGGAGTTTGGAAGAGCTTTATCATATAAAATTTGGCTATATATACACTGTGTCACGCCCTGCTGGTGGCGTCAATCAATAGGAAAAAGCAAAAGACGTGGCACTGTTGTAGCGCGCACGTCTTCTGTTTGTGTTGCGGGTGTGGCTACTGAGCCAGAACTCGCTCGATTGCTTGCACACAGTTGTCGGTGTTGCTCCCCTGGGTCCATGGTGCGTTGCGGGCTGCATCCTGCTCTGGCCAGCGCGGATGATTGATCGTACCATCAGCATTCCAGCTGGGGATTGCAGAGATGATCGCGTTGCGTAGTTGTGTGTAGTTTTGTGCGCGTCGGATGCAGTGGGGATCCGGGAGGAAGCCCCAGGATTCGACATATCCTGCAATCTCTGCTCGGTAGCTCGTCTCTCCAATTCCAGGCGCGAAGTAGGAGAGCGACTTGATGCCGAGTACTGCAGCAGTGATGAGTCCACTGTGGGTGGAACTCACCACCAGATCTGCTGCGAGAATTGCATCAACTATCGTGAGTTCAGTACAGGTGCGACGAGACGTTGCATCGCGCATGGTGCGTTCGATGTTGTCGAGTACTCGTAGGTTGGGCGTCGAACTCGAACGCAGTGCGAGAGCGTCGTGCCAGAGCGCCGTCTCGCTTTCGTGCATCGTCTTGTGCGGTTGAATGCCCAGCACGCGGTTGATCGGTCGGTCGCATTGACGCGCGGGGATTCCACGCAATGCCGTGACCAGATCGTGGAGTACTCGTGCTGTTTCGTGCTCTTGTCCCAGGAATAGGACTACGAAGTCTTCAGGGGTGCTGTGCTGGTCGAGACTGCGTGTAGTCGCTCTTCGGATCGTACGATCTCTGTCGTTCATGTTAACCAGTGAGTCAAACCGCGGAAGTCCCACGAGCACACGTTCTTTGGAGCCGACGTGTGGAACAGAACTGTCGTTGGCCAGCAGGAACACGCGGTGTGCACCGAGGTGCCTGATCAGGTCACGAAATCGTACCTTGCGTGCATCTGGTAGGATGAAGACAGGAACGTTCTGGAGGCGGTTGCACAGTGCGCGCAGGAGTGTGATACCCCCCTTGGGACAGGAACTCACGATCGCATCGATGCCTGCATCCACGAGATCGTTGATTTCGTGGATGCACTGCGCGACACGAATGTTGGGAGGAACCTCTGTCGACTGCGCAATCGATCCGGGGGACTCGGCCACCACGGTGATGCGGTGGTCGTTTGTCAGTAATGCGCTGGAGAGCAGACGAATGTCCGCGAGATCTCCCTCGCTCTTGCAAAGCAGAACGATGTGCTTGGAATTCACGAGAGACTCCTGAAGCAGTGGTGATTGAATGACGCAGTTGTTACGTCGGCGCAAGCCTAGCAAACATTGACCTTTTTGTCCATGCACGGTAGGATATGCGCCATGACATCGACCCACGAACAATCAATTGCAACGCCATTTCGCTGGGTAGACCAACCGCGGCCGATTTTGGCATTGTCGCCGATGGCAGACATGACGGACAGTCCGTTTTGTCTCATCGCGAAGGATCGCGGAGCGAAGATAATGTTTCGCGAGATGGTTTCGGCTGAGGCAGTGGTGCGCGGGAATGAGAAGACGCTCGACATGACGGCATTTGATGAACGCGAGCGACCGCTCATCCAACAGATTTTTGGTGCTGAGCCACATACGATGGCTGAGGCAGCACGCATCATCGAAGAGAAATACCACCCAGACGGCATTGATATCAACATGGGGTGTCCGGTGTACAAGATTGTGCATAATTTCAATGGCGCGTGTCTCATGAAAGACCATGAGCGTGCGACGGCAATTATCCGCGCAATGAAAGCCGTACTCTCTGTTCCACTCTCCGTGAAAATTCGTCTCGGTTGGTCGCGTCCAGACGAAGCACTCACGTTCATCAAACACCTCGAAGCAGCTGGCGCAGATCTCGTCACAGTCCACGGTCGCACGAAGGAGCAAGGCTATTCTGGCAAAGCGGATTGGGAAATGATTGGCCGCGTTGTACAGCAGGTGCAAATCCCTGTACTTGCTAATGGCGATGTGCACCAACCAGAATTAGTACCAGAGGTGTTACGGATCACGGGCGCAGCGGGTATCCTCATCGCGCGTGGAGCACTAGGTAATCCATGGTTTTTCCGCCATGCAGAAGAAGTGCTTGCAACGGGCGCGATTCAGACGCCGATCTCATTGCGCGAACGCTTACGCACCATGCTCGAGCATGCGGCGCTCCATGTTCAGCACTATGGCCCGCGTGGCATCGTCACGTTCCGCAAACACATCAGCTGGTATCTCAAAAGCCTTCCACACATCAAACCGTTTCGCGAGCAAGTCATGAAGGTGCAGTCTCTCGAAGAGCTCGTGGCGCAGACAGAGGCATTCTTGACGACAGTTGCAGAGTAGTATTTACTACGTGAGTCAAAACACCCGCATCGAGCGGGAAAGGGGGGAGAGTGCAACAGATATACATCACCACCCTCGCACTTCGTGCGACATACGAGCAGTACTGGTTCTTGAACTGCATGTACCGCCAGGTGCATGTCAGCGCAGAAAAACCTCGCTTCAGCTTCGGCGAAGTCCGAAAGAGATTGGGGTCGAAGCTGCTCGCAATTCTCAAGAGGCATGAGCTGCTGATCTGGAAGGACGACAGGCTGATGCTCGATGAGTGTGCGTTCGCTACCATTGACTTTGCGATCGACGGCAGTGAGAATCCTGACGTCGGGATGCAGCCGTGCGAGGAGCGAGTCTATTGCGAACCGTTCTTTGCACGTCTACAGGAGCGACTTCGTGGTACATGCGTGCCACAGGTGCGGCGTAGGCCGTCACCACATGGACTGACGATCCAGCAGGCGTGGGGACTGTCGTCGTAGGAACGAGTGCTGCGAGCGCGTAGTGTGTAGCACTACACAACAACAGAAACGCCCACCGCGCATAACGCACGGTGGGCGAGTCTTTTTTGAGGAGATTACAGGGGCTTTATTGTTCGAAGAATTTGCTCGACACCATCCTCGTAGAGTGGTGGGTAAGGAGGTGCAATTGGGTTGAGTACTTCGATAACAATAGAAGCTTCTTCCTTTGGCGCGGGTATAACGATCCAGGTATGTTCTTCTTTTTGGTATTTGGTCTTCATGATAGTTTGCCCTGGATTTGTGAATGGCTCTGAAGAAAGAAGTGTACTCCCAGGGTACTTGGTATCAGCAACTACCAGTGTGGGGTTATCCTGTGTGAGATCAGAGGCAGCAGCAACTTTGTGGAAAATGAGTACATGCGTATTGTCGTAATCTGCATGTGGAACCAAATTTCCAGTTTTCCCTTCTCCGAGGTATGGGTGACTGATGGTCCAGTGTTCTTTGGGGTACGAGAATGAGTATCCAGATGTTTTCGAAGAAAAATAATTCGAATTCGGGTCCTTTGCTTCTTGTGAGCAACCAAATCCAAGAAGGAGCAGGCCGAGAGATATCGCAATGATGCGTTGCATGGTGAAGTGATTAGTAAAGCAAGTATACAACAAAAGATCCCATCAGGGATCTTTTGTTGTGCAATAGTGTGCAATTACATCTCGTACACCATGTCCTTGCGCTCTACCACAATCTTCCAGCCGCGCTTCTTTGCTTCGGCGTGCAGTTCTTTGTTGGGGTTGAAGGCAATAGGTGTTTCCATCATCTCAAGGAATGCGACGTCACCGACAGTGTCGCCGATACCGATCGAACCCTTGAGTGAGAAATTATTTTCTGCGCAGAATTGCGTGAGGATTTCCTTCTTCTTCAAGTACGAAGGGAAGATGAGTTCGCCGGTGTAGTTGGATCCCTCGGTGCCGTAGATAGCACCGTATGCAAGATCGAACTTCCATGCCTTGCAGAATTCCTGCACGATTTCGTTGGGTGAACCGGAGATAGCGAGGAGGAAGTATCCTTCCTTCTGCAATTTTTTGATGAGATCGCGGGTGTAGGTGTACACGAGATCTTTTTTGTCACGAATCACGAACGTGCTCACCTCCTGGATGTCTTCCTGTACCTTGCCCTTGAGACGGCGCGTGTAGGCATTGAGAAGTGTCATTTCGAACTCCTTGAACGTGCCACGGCGATTGATCCACTCCTCGTGGTATTCCTCAATTTCCTTGAGCACAATGCGGGGGAAAATTCCGTACTCTACGAGCCCGTAAAAAAGCTCAGTGTGGATGGACGAGCGGAAAATCGTACCATCAATATCGAAGACGGCGAGTTTCTTTTTTTTCGTCGCCTTCTTGTAGAACGTCTTCATGTTCATATGCAAGAAGAGAATAGTATGGGCAGTATACTAGCATGACTTCCCGTGCTCGACAAGGCCGTGGTAGAATCGATCCGAACCAATTCCTATGCAACTTACGGTCATCTTGGGTCCCATGAAAAGCGGTAAGTCTTATGAGCTTATCAGCCATTTTGCGCCGTTGCGCTACACGACGATTCCGCACGGCCTCTACCAGAGTAGCCGTAATGTTCGAGACGCCCAGATTGAGAGTCGCATAGGTACAATTCTGGAAGCTCGCAAGGTGGCGTCGCTCGCCGAAATCCTCGAGTTCGATCACCAAATTGTGGGAATTGATGAGTTTCACATGTTCTCGCCGGACGATGTTATGCATGTTGAGACACTCCTTCGTCGTGGTACGCGCGTCGTCGTCTCATCTCTTGATACGGATTATCAGGGTCGTCTCTTCGATTCTATTCGAAACCTGTTGGAACTCGGGCCAAATGAAGTCAAATTCAAGCGCGCAGTCTGCGAATCGTGCAAGAATCCAGATGCGATTTATTCTCAGGTATACCATAATGGTGAACCGGTATTGGATGGTATGCCACCAGTCATT
The DNA here is from genome assembly GCA_964627055.1 of uncultured Gammaproteobacteria bacterium. Taxonomy (GTDB): domain Bacteria; phylum Patescibacteriota; class Patescibacteriia; order Magasanikbacterales; family JBBTQS01; genus JBBTQS01. The sequence continues at coordinate 7,223 of CAZVGV010000004.1, forward strand.
CCCGATGACGGCACGTTCACGTACGCACCAGTGTGTCGTGGGTGTTTTGTGCGGCTTCGGTAGTGTCCAGTGAGTGCTTGACATTGTGTCGCGTGTCGGTATACTGCAGGGGTGCGTGGAGTACAATCACGCAACTGCGTTATCTCCGGAGGGGGGGAACATGAAACGTCGTAAAGTGGTGCTGGTCAGGTACAGGACACATGTCGTGCCGCCGGACTGTCGGGAACTGGGTGACGCCTCGGCATCGCTCAAGGGGCAGATCTGGTGGAGGCTGGCGGGATCTGCACTGCGGATCTGTGTACGTATTGCCGAAACCGTGCAGCGTGCGATCATCGTCTCGACGTCTGGGGCCTTGGAAGGCGCACTTGAGGCACTGCAGTCGCACGGATGGATTAGCGCGACGCAGATCCGGCGCATCTGGGAGGAGCTCGCTACGTCGGAGGGCGTGGAGTGGGTACCTGCTCGGATTCGTTCGGAGATCATCCCGAACTAGACACACGAGCTGCGCCAGAGGCACCTGTATGCATAACGCGTTACAGGTGCTTGTTTTTTTGTGGTATACTTTTCTTGTCTTATCTTTACCACTATGGCGCTCACCGTTGGTACCGTTGCACCAGATTTCACACTGTTAGATCAAGCTGGTACCGAGCACACACTTTCGCAGTACCGAGGATCATGGGTAGTGCTTTATTTTTATCCGAAGGATGATACGCCAGGATGTACGAAGGAGGCGTGCTCGTTCCGCGATGCTTTCGCAGCATATCGCAACGCAGGAGTGGTTGTGCTGGGGGTGAGTAAGGATTCTGCGAAGAGCCACAGCAAGTTTGCAGAAAAATTTTCATTGCCCTTTACCTTACTCGCAGATCCTGATACAACAGTGATCAAGAACTACGATAGTTGGGGCAAGAAGAAGTTCATGGGACGTGAGTTCGAGGGAACGCTCCGGTATACGTATGTGATTGATCCGTCTGGAGTAATTGCTGTAGTGTATACTGACGTTGATACTGCGTCGCATGCAACGACAGTACTGGCAGATATCCGAGCGCGGTCTTAGTTTACTTATTCTTTTTTATTTATTTGCTATGATGAAAGCAATGAAGACATGCCCGAATGTTGGGTTGTTCCTCATTCGTCTCGCGGTGGCGATGGTGTTTTTGTACGCAGGTATCAATAAGCTCATGGCAGGCGGAGAAGCTGGCGGAGCGATGTTTGCCTCGATGGGCATCACGATGGCTCCAGCGTTCTGGTTCTGGGTTGTAGCACTCGTTGAGACCCTTGGTGGTGCAGCAATTCTTCTTGGACTGTGGACGAGCATTGCGGGGTATCTACTCGCGTTCATTATGCTCGTTGCAATTTTGCTTGTGCACTGGAGCGCAGGATTCGGTGGCCCTATGGGCGTACAGTATCCACTCGTAATGCTCCTTGCATCCTTGGGGGTTGCGATGCTTGAACCAGGCACTTGGTCAGTCGGTAAGAAAAAGTAACACAAAACAAAAAAGCCCCGCATATGCGGGGCTTTTTTGTTGCTACTGCAATATAAGGGGGTAGAATTCTTCGTGTGATGGAATAAAATGGTCTGGATGCATCAATCGTAGTTGTGCCTCGCTGTGGTAGCCTGTGCCAATGGCAATCGTGCCATATCCTGCAAGCTTGCCGTAGTGCATGTCATGTGTCATGTCTCCGGTATAGTATGCCTCGGTCTGAGGGTCAGAAACGTAGATGCTTGCAACATCGCGTAGCGCGCCGTCCTTTGCTCGGCATCCGCCGATGACAAAGTCGAGCAGTTCGCGAACGCCGTACTTTTCTGCTTCAGCATCGAGACTTTCTTGTGGATGGGCGCTGATGATACCAACCACCTTGTTCGCCTCGCGCAGTGCGCGTAGGAGCGCGGGTACTGCAGGGTACATGTGTGGCTCAATTCCTTCTGCTTGTACTTCTGCGAAGATCGTGCGGAAATCAGCTAGGATCTGCTCGGCATCGAGACGAGGCTCTGCTTGTTGGAAATGATCTACGACATTCCCAACAGAGTGAAGTAGCCACTCTTCGTACGAAACCGAAGGAAGTCCATAGCGTTCGCGCATGCGAACATTGGTCTGATACACTGGTGGACGATCGTCACTAAGTGTTCCGCTCCAGTCGAAGGCAAAGAGTGTGCGAGGCATAGCGTGACAATGCTTGAATACTCAGAGTATACTGGTCATGACTTGAGCTATGCAAGAAATACTTGGACAATTACAAAGTTGGATTGCTGGATTTGGACTACTTGCACCGCTATTCTTCATCGTCATTTTTGCTGTTGCAATGATGCTTTTCATGCTCTCGACACCCTTCTTCGTGATGGCAGGAGTACTCTTTGGTGCTGTGCAGGGGATTGCGTATGTGATGATTGGTGGAATGATCGCTGCTGTGGCATCGTTTCTTGTGTCTCGACGATATGGTGCAGCACGGTTCGAGAAATTTTTGAAGCAACATGAGGCGCGATTGCTCACGCTTGAAGCTCGGTTGCTCGGGCGATACGGTTGGCTGACGATTATGGTCTTGCGTGTGCTACCCCTCATTCCGTTCCCAGTAATGAATTATGGGTTGGGTCTCACGCGTGTTCGGTTCCAGCAATATTTGGTCGGAACATTCCTTGGAATTATACCTGCGGTTGTTGTGTATACGGCGTTTGGTGGGGCAGTGTTTTCGTTCGGGTTGTTAGGGATGCTTGGGACAGTAGGGGCGCTCGCGGTATTTCTTTTTGGTATTTCTTATCTTGCAAAGCGGTATGATGCATGAGGCAATTCGCGCATTTCCTGGACAGTTCGCGTTCGAACCCACTGTGGTCCACGTGGAGCAGCTGTCCGTGTTCAAGAAGTTTGTGGTGCTGGGGATGGGTGGCTCGCAACAACCGTCGACGTTGTTGCATCGCATGGACCCGACAATTGATGTGATGCACCATCGTGAGTACGGACTCCCACAAGGAGTGGATCTTGCAGATCGACTTATTATTGCAAGCTCCTACTCAGGTAACACGGAGGAAACGATCGACGGCGCGCGTGAAGCGTTGCGTCGTGGATTACCACTGGCAATCATTACCACTGGTGGTGAGCTTCTGCGCATGGCACAAGAGCAACAGATTCCGCACGTGGTAATGCCAGCAACTGGCATTCAACCACGCTGTGCGCTGGGGTATTCGGTTCGAGCGCTCATGGCGGTGATGGGTCGCGCTGACTTGCTCGATGCAACACGCGCACTCGCGCAGACGCTCGACAGCACTCGTGCTGAATCGCTCGGCACCACCGTCGCACAGTGGTGCAAGGATCGTGTGCCGGTGGTGTATGCATCTACGCGCAATGAAGCCATCGCCTATATTTGGAAAATCAAGTTCAACGAGACCGGCAAGATTCCCGCGTTCTGCAATGTTGTGCCTGAGCTCAATCACAATGAAATGAATGGGTATGATGTCGCAGATTCGACGCGTGCGCTGAGCGCCAACACCGTGTTTATCTTTTTGCGTGACGCCACCGACGACGCGCGCATCATCCGGCGTATGGATGTGCAGCGCGATCTCTTGCGGGCCCGCGGGTTGAAAGTAGAGGAGTACGAGGTGACCGGCGCGACACCCACCGAGCAGATTTTTTCGACCATTCTGGTTGCTGACTGGGCTTGCCTGGCAATTGCACAGCGATATGGTCTCGAGCCTGAGGCAGTTGCACTCGTGGAGGAGTTCAAGCGGGCAATTGCGGCGTAGCAGGCTTTTGGTCGAAAGAAACATATAAATTCTGTGATATTCAGCCGTTGATTTGAACAGCCCGTCTTGATCTCCACCTACCGGTGAGATTGAGGCGGGCTTTGTCATTTCTGGATGTTTTGTTACACTACTGAGGTATATCGCAACGCCTATGCAACTTGTATTTATTGGGTCTGGATTTGTGGGAACGACGACGGCAGCGGCCTGTGCCTCATTTGGCCACGACGTGCTGCTCTATGATATTAACGACGCGCGCGTGGCGAGCCTCTCGTCGCGCAATCGGCGTACGATCGATGCCTGCCTCTTCGAGAATGGTCTGGCAGATCTGCTCATCGAACATGCAGATCACATTACGTTCACCACGGATTACTCGATCGTAGAACGTACGCTTGACACGGCGGAGGCAATTTTTATTTGCGTACCAACGCCGTCGCGCGAAGATGGGAGTACCGAGATGTCGTACTACGAGTCTGCACTTAAGAAGTTGGCGGGCGCATTGGTGAAGCGCAATAGCGGCAAGCAAAAAAACCGCATCGTCGTGATCAACAAGAGCACGGTGCCTGTAGACACTGCGCGCTTCACGCAGGAGCAGTTGGACAAGGCAGGTGTGAAGAATGTTGGCGTGGTTGCAAATCCTGAATTTCTTGTGGAAGGTCGCGCCATCGAAGGAAATATCCATCCATCGCGCATTGTAGTAGGTGCAACGACATCGAAGGACTTCGCCATCATGCGCCGCATGTATGCACATTTCCAGGGCAACAAGGATATTCCGTATATTGAAGTGAATCCATTTGAAGCAGCAGCAGGGAAGTTGCTCGCGAATTACTTGCTCTTCTCGCGCCTGATGCTTTGCTATGACGTAATGGGCCGCGTGAGTGAACAGTTCAATGATGTGACGTTCGAAGCCGTGCGCAAGATTGTGTGTTCTGATCCACGCATTGGGTTCTGGGGATTCTATGACAGTATTTACGCTGGCGGATCATGTCTGGAGAAAGATGCAAAGTCGCTCGCACATCAGTTGGAAGTTACGAAGGCGAATACCGATCTCGTGCGTGCAAGCATTGAGAGCAACCATCGCCAACTCGAACTTTTCCTCGCGCGCGTGAAGAAATCCATTGCTGGAGGCGTGAAGGGCAATTCGATCGCTGTTCTTGGTCTTGCATTCAAGCGCGATACCAATGACATTCGCAATTCTGCAGGCCCGATGGTTGTTGAATATTTGCGTAGTCAAGGTGCGGCAGAGGTGCGTGTGTATGATCCGGGTGTTGATGCAGCGTCGCTGGCTGCATATGCAAAAGAATCCTCGAACAAGCGCACTACCGTTGTCCCATGCAAGAGCGCTGCAGAAGCAATGCGAGGGACGCAAGCAAGCGTAATCACTACAGACTGGCCTGAGTTCGCGAAATTGACGTCTGTGTTCTCGAAGACCGTGAAGGCACCGTACCTCATCGCAGACGGTCGTCGCATGATCGCGACTGATTACACCATGCTGACGAAGAAAGGATATACCGTACTTGCTGTCGGATCACCACTCTATCGACCAACTACAAAATAATATGGCAGTCTATCTCGTCACTGGTGGCGCAGGGTTCATTGGTTCGCACCTTGTAGAAGCACTTATTGGCGCAGGACACACCGTCCGCATTATTGACAACCTGCTTACAAGTACGCGCGATACCGTGCATCCGCGTGCAGAATTTTTGCAATTGGATACACGTGACTTCCAGTCGATTCGTCACGCATTCGAAGGCGTTGATGGAGTGTTTCACATGGCGGCAGTTCCACGCGTACAAGAGTCGCTTGAGAATCCTATTGAGACGCACGAGCACAATCTCAATGCCACACTCAATGTCTTTTTGGCTGCAAAGGAAGCGGGTGTGAAGCGTATTGTGTACTCTGCGAGTTGCGCGGTGTATGGTGAAGATGCTCCGAAGCCATCACCAGAAGATGTGCTTCCGGCACCGATGAGTCCATATGGCATCCAGAAGTACGTCGGTGAGTTGTATGCTCGCGTGTTCTCACTTGCGTATGGCATTGAGACGGTGAGTTTGCGGTACTTCAATGTGTACGGACCACGAATGTCTGAGATTGGTTCGTATGCATCGGTTATGTCCGTCTTTGTGCGCCAGAAACGCCAAGGTACTGCACTGACGATTACTGGCGACGGCACTCAGACGCGCGACTTCACGTACGTAACTGATGCGGTGCGTGCGAACATCATGGCGATGGAAAGCTCGCGAGTGGGCAAGGGTGAAGTTATCAATATTGCAGCAGGGCGTGCGATCAGCATGAATGAGCTTGCGCAGCTCTTTGGTGGCCCAGCAGAACACATTGCACCGCGCCTCGAACCGCACGATGCATGGGCAGATATTAGTCGCGCCCGAACCCTCCTCGATTGGGAGCCTCAGGTATCTGTTGAAGAGGGTGTGCGATACATCAAATCATTTTACGGTATTGAGTAATGACGCTATGACACGAACACGAACCATACAAATCATTGCCGCTGTCGCGGTTGTGGTGGCGCTCCTTGTTGGTGGATTCTTCGTCTACCGGAGCGAATGGAATCAGGAGCGCATGTTCCTTGCACACGTGGCCACTCGGTCTGCGGATGAACAGGCCGGAATGCAACAACTCATGCAGAGTGCTCGCGAGTGGGAAGCAAAGATTGAAACAGCAACAAATGCTGTTCCGTATGCGGAGGCGGCGCGATATTGGAAGTCCATCGGTGATGTATTCAATCTTGAGTATCCACGGCACCGAGCTATCTCGTTGTATGAGGCAGCATTGGATCAATTTGGTGACAATGCAACAGTGTATGCAGCAATTGGTGACACCTACAAGGCACTCGAGTTATATTCAGAGGCTGAAGAACAGTATCAACGTGCCATTACAGTAGAACCGGGGCAGTTCACCCATTATTTGAAGCTTGCAACGCTCTATCGATATCGCATGCAGGTACCCCCGCAGCAGGTTCTTGCGGTGTATGCAACTGCACTCGAGCGCTTGGTTATTGGATCACCAGACATCTACAAAGACCGCGCGCTCTATTACGAATCTTTGGGAAGCTATGCGGCTGCAGCAGAAGACTGGAAAGCAGTCATGCAGCTAGAGCCAACAAATCCTGGTGCGAAGGGTGAATACGAACGTCTGCGGGCGCTTGTACAAGAAAAGAAGTAGTCCTAGAGACCTTTGCGACGGATCATCACGTTGATTGTTTTGAGGAAAATCGCGACATCGATCATGATGGAGCGATTTTTGATGTAATAGAGATCGTATTGGAGTTTTACGAGCATCTCTTCAAATGACTTCGCGTACGGATAGTTGATCTGTGCCCAACCAGTAAGTCCTGGACGTACAATGTGGCGTACGGTGAAAAATGGCATGGAGTCTGTGATCTTTTCGACGAATTCAGGACGTTCAGGTCGTGGGCCGATGAGGGCCATTTCTCCCTTGAGGATATTCCATGCTTGCGGGAACTCGTCGATGCGGAATCTGCGCAGATAGTTACCGATAGGCGTGACGCGAGCGTCACCTTCTTGCGCGAATTCAGGTGCACCAGTCTCTGCTGATCCGTCTGCAGCAAGTGCCTTCATGGTACGGAATTTGGCGATGGTGTAGCGCTTGCCATTCTTGCCGATGCGCACCTGGTGGATGAAGACTGGACCAGGACCAGACGCACGAATAAGTACTGCAAGGATTGGTGTGATTCCTGCGGTAATGATGAGTAGGATAACTGCGAAAATCGTGTCGAACACAATGCGGAAGCTGTCGTACATGCGGTGACGTGTGTGCAAGTTTTCCAAGAACCATGATTCAGAAAGTGAAACAATCGGTACGCGGCCAGTAATGTGTTCGTACAACGTTGCAATGTTGGTGATATCGAGGTTCCAGAAGATCAGCTCGTACAACTCTTGGGTGAGTGATCGTTGCTCGTGGATGTTAATCGCTAGGACTACGGTATCGATTTCATGTGCGGTGACAATAGCTCGAATGTGCTTGAGTGTAGTGTAGCGCTCAATACCAGCAATAGGACCACCAGCGTTTTCGGTAAGTTCAACAAGTGCCACGGGAAGATATCCCAGTTGTGGATTGCGACTGAAGACGCCAATCAGTTCTTCGACCTCAAGAGTACGACCTACGAAAAGTACACGGCGACGCAAGAGTCTCGGTGCAAGCACGTGGTTATACACCATGCGCCAGAGGGAGAAGAGTGCGCCGTAGAATCCGATGGTGATGAGAAGGTTTGTCTTTGGAGCAATGCTGAAAAACGGGGAGATGTAGAACACAGCAATCGCAACTGCTGTAGAGGCAATGAGTGCTTCGAAGAAGTGGCGGAAGAAAAGCACATTATTCTTTGCACGCTGCACATCGTAGAGGCCGGTGATATACAAGATTCCGATCCACAACACAAAGATGAGTGAAAGCGGGCGCAAATGAATATCCCACTGTGCGCCCCAGAGCTCCTGGCCGTAGCGAATAAGCAGCGTCAACGCGAGCGCTCCGTAGAGCACCACAAGATCACCAACAACTAGGAGAAACTTCTTGAAAAACGTTGCGTGCATAGAGGCGCAGCTAGAGAGTATGATACCCTAATGATATACGGTATCTTTGCAGCCTATGCTATCAAAGCTCAGTCTTCTCTTCAAGCTAGCTCTTCTCGGAGTGTTTTTTGTGCCAGGAACCGCACGAGCGGCACTCCCGAATGATCCTTACTTTATGCGACTGCCTATTTGGCAGCAGATTGGCCTTGAGCGTGCCTGGGATATCACCACAGGATCACGTGAAGTGGTTGTTGCCATACTCGACAGTGGTGTAGATATCAATCATCCTGACTTGCGAGAGAATATTTGGGTTAATTCGAATGAGGTACCAGGGGATGGTATCGACAACGATCAAAATGGGTATGTAGACGATGCACGTGGTTGGGACTTTGTGGATGAGGATGGTTCACCGACGCCATACGTACAGCCTGGTGCTGCGTTTCGAGCGGGAGAGCTCCAGCATGGAACCATAATTGCGGGAATTATTGGAGCTGTGGGGAACAATGCGCTTTTCAGTACAGGTATTAATTGGCGTGTTCGCATCATGCCATTGCGAGTTATCGATGCAACTGCGGAGGATGGGTCTCATGTGCATCAAGTGCCAACGTCACAAATTGAGGATGCGATTGCATATGCCGTTGCAAATGGTGCTGACGTGATTAGTTTGAGCCTTGTTGTCGATGCAAACATTCCGTCCCTGCAGCGTGCGTTCGTGCATGCGTACAATGCAGGTGTGACAACAGTCGTCTCAGCAGGTAATTATACGAATGAATTAAGGACGAACCGAGATCTGGCAGTGAAGCCGATGTATCCGGCATGCTTCAATGAACCTGGGATTGGCCCAGAGTTGGTGATCGGCGTCGCTTCCGTGGACAGTACTGATGTACTTTCTTCGTTTAGTAATTATGGTGGAGGGTGTATTGATATTGCAGCACCAGGCGAAGGAGTTCCTGGCACGCTGTATCAGTCAGCAGAGCTCAATCAGCTCCAGCTGTATGGTGGCGCATGGAATGGCACTTCATTTGCTTCGCCGATGGTTGCGGGTGCAGTCGCACTCATGAAGGCGGTGTATCCCGAACTGACACCTGCGCAAGCATATACGTATCTTACTCGGACTGCTGATCCTATCATTGCACAAAATCCAACACATGCAGCTCAGGTCGGTGCAGGCCGATTAAATATCGCATCCGCATTGGCATTACTTACAGCAGAGCATCCTCCTGGAGCGTCGTCATCAAAAGAGCAGGTATCAGCAGTTGCGCCGGTGCCAGTTGTACCGACATCTGCGTATCGTGTAGTTGTTGGGCAGGATACTGGTACAGACTCATTGGTTCGAATTTTACGTAGTACTGGCGAGATGGAAGATGAGTTTCACGCGTTCTCCGAATCGTATGGCGGCTCTGGAATTTCGCTGACCACAGGCGACACCGACGGAGATGGTGCACAAGAAATAATTGTCGGTGCTGGTCGTGGTGGTGTGCCGTATGTTCGCATCTTTCAGTCAGATGGAACGCTGTTGCACGAGTTTCTCGCGGAAGCTACTTCTGACAGGCGTGGTGTGCGTGTTGGGGTGATAGATTATGACAAGAACGGTCAGGTTGAGATTGTCACAGCCCCACTTACCGGGGAAGCGCAATATATTACGATATATCGTCCGGATGGACGACAGTTCTTACGATTTTCTCCTGGCCAGCGTCCGTATCCATTTGGTCTGACATTTGCCTCTGGGATGGTCAATGGTGAGCCGCGAATTATTGTAAGTGAGCAGTATCAGGGCGGCCAGCACATTGAGGCATGGGCTCCTGGCGGAGCGTACGTGAATCAGTGGTTTGTGAAGGACGTTCCATCCCAGCGCCCAGTGCTTGCAATGGGTGATCTGACTATGGATGGTATTACTGATATCTTAGTAGGCTCTGCGCCTGGTCAGCATCCTTCTGTTATTGCACGACCGTTTGATTTTTCGACACAACAAATGGCATTCCCGGTGCTCTGGTCTGACGCAACGACGGGGGTGTCGCTTGCGGCGATCAACGGTGTGCTCGCTGTTGGAAGTGGTCGCAACGTAGCTGGAGTTGTAGAGCTGTACAATGCGGTGGGTAGAATGTTGGTGCAAGTATATCCGTTTGGTCTGTATTATCGAGGGGGTGTGTCGGTTGCGTTTCTGCAGTAAATGCACGTATACTAGCGGTAACACTATTTGTATGAATGAAGCATCTGGATTTGAAAAAAAGAATGTAATTGTCTTTGGTGGAGCGGGGTTTATCGGGTCTAATCTCTGCGAACGTCTCCTCAAGGATGCGAAGGTTATCTGTATCGATGATCTGTCAGGAGGAACAAGTAAGAATATCGAACACCTCATGCAGTTCGAGGATTTTGAATTTTTGAAGCATGACATCACTACCGCGCTTGATCTTGGGGCATTTCCAGAGCTCGAGAAGTTCAAGGTGAAGTTCCAAGGGATTCAAGAAATTTATAACTTCGCTTGTCCCACCACCGCAAAAGAGTTTGATAAGTATAAGGTGCAGACGTTACGTGCGAACAGTGTTGGTGTCATTAATACACTCGAGGTTGCACGTACGTATGGCGCGAAGTATGTGTATGCGTCGTCGTCGGTGGTGTATGGTCCTCGCCGCGAAGGTGATGGGGTGTGTACTGAGATGACAGAAGGGAGCATGGATCATCTTTCAGCGCGTGCATGTTATGACGAGGGAAAACGATTTGGCGAGACGTGTGTCACGACGTACGCACAACTGTATGGCATCGACGCAAAGATTGCACGTATTTTCCGCACCTATGGTCCTCGTGAAAAACTGTTCGATGCGCAGCTGATCCCTGACTTCATTACCGCAGCATTGGGAAATGAAGATATTGTTATTTATGGTGACGAATCATTTTCATCGTCGCTGGTGTATGTGTCTGATGTAGTGGACGGCATGCTGCGTCTCATGAAGGCGCCAGCAGCAATTGGCCCTGTAAACTTCGGTGGGGAAGATGATGTGAAAATGGTGGATGTTGCAAAGATGATTGTGGAAATGACGCAGTCCAGTTCGGTGATTCGATTTGAGCCACCGCTTATCTTCACGAGCCCGTTGTGTCTCCCATCAATTCAGAAGGCGAAAGAGCAGTTGGGGTGGTTGCCGTTGGTGCGACTGCAGGATGGTCTACTCAAGACTATTGACTACACAATTGCACATAAGCAAATGATGGGTCTCTAGTATGCACGAGGTCTACGTTGTCATTCCATGTTACAACGAAGCAGCGGTACTTGCTGCAGTGTTGTCGCATGTGACGACGTATGTACCTGCAACATCTGTTATTGTGGTGAACGATGGGAGCAGCGATGCGTCAGGTGAGATTGCGCATGCTGCTGGAGTGCATGTAGTTGAACATCGTATCAATCGTGGTCTTGGCGCGGCACTGAAGACGGGGATAGATCTTGCACTCGCATTAGGCGCGAAGACGGTTGTGACATTTGATGCTGACGGCCAACATCATGGAGCAGACATTGCGCGGCTCGTAGAAGCAGTTGAGGGTGGGGCAGCGATGGTGATCGGCTCACGGAATTTGGATCGACAGCAGATGCCTTGGTACCGTCGAGTCTATAATAACTTGGGTAATGTAGTGACGTGGACCATGCACGGTGCTTGGGTAAGCGATAGCCAATCAGGGCTCCGGGCATTTCGACGAGACGCAGTTGCGCAGATGCGCATACGTGCGAATCGAATGGAAGTGTCGTCTGAATTTGTGAAAGAAGCTCATCGGTTACGTCTCGCGATTGTTGAGATTCCCGTGCGTCCAGTGTATACAGAATACTCACTGAGCAAAGGACAGAGCTTTATGGGGGGTGTACGCACACTCCTCACGATGGCAATTCGACTTAACATGGATTGATATGGGAGTAGTAGAGATTCTCTTTACGATTGTTGCCTTGATTGAGTTGCTCCGTACAGTGCGACGAATGATGACCAGACACCTGTCATTGCCTCTGACTATTGTTGCAGTTGTAGTGTGGATTTCTGTTCTGGTGTTTACATGGGTACCGTCACTTCTTGACCAAGTTGCGCAGGTGATTGGTGTTGGTCGTGGTGTGGATACGGCGATGTACTTCTCTGTTTTGCTGCTCTTGTATCTTGTGTTCCGTATTTTTGTGCGTCTGGAGCACATGGAGGATCAGCTTACGCGCCTTACGCGTGAGGATGCGCTTACCACGTATCATGCCAAGAAAAAACAATAGCGTTCGTCGCGATGGCTCATCACGTCCAAATACGCAGCAACTTCGTGTTGCAATTATTACGTGCGTATATCCGCCGTATCGAGGTGGTATGGGCGCGGTTGCACACGCACATGCACATGCGCTGGCGCGACGAGGAGCGCTGGTACGAGTGATCACGCCACAGTACGATCGCGAACAACAATCGAGAGTAGAGGATGATGGAGTGCGTGTGGAGTACCGAAAGCCAGTTTTTGCTTACGGAAACGCAGGAAGAATTGCAGTTGCGGATCTTTTTGAAACTAATGACGTGGTGCATTTGCACCTTCCGTTTTATTTTACCGCTGAGGTCTGTGCGACGCTTGCACGCCGATATCCGAATGTGCGATTCGTCGTTACCTATCACATGGATCCGACCGCAAGTGGTGTGAAGGGGTGGTATTTCCGATGGTACAGCGCATGGGTGTTGCCTCGCGTATTGCGCGCAGCGTCAACTCTTTTTGTGAGCAGTAAGTCATATGCACTCTCGACGAGTTCAGCAGCTACGTTTAGGGCACTGGAAGACCGTATTGTGGAGGTGCCATTTGGAGTTGATCAACAGCGGTTCCATCCTAGAACAAGTGCGGAGTCATCATGGGCATTGCTTGCGTCTACGGGGCTTTCTCCGGCCAAGTGTACTGTGCTCTTTGTGGGAGGAATGGATGTCGCACACGCATTTAAGGGTATACCAGTATTACTCGAGGCGGTTCGATCGCTTCCAGAAAGTGTTCAATTGGTATTGATTGGTGACGGGTCCTTGCGTGCTCGGTATGAACGGCTGACAGCGAAATGGCGTATAAGTGATCGTGTACGATTCGTGGGCAATCAATCACCAGAGGGGTTGGCGCAGTGGTATCGATCTGCACAAATATTCGTTCTGCCGTCGGTATCTCGTGGAGAAGCATTTGGACTGGTGCTTCTTGAGGCAATGGCAAGTGGTGTGGCGTGTATCGCGAGTGATCTCGCTGGCGTAAGAGACGTGCTCGATCGAGGTCGCGCAGGACTCGTAGTGCCACCACGTGACGCGCGTGCATTGGCAGAAGCAATTAATACGTTGTACCGAGATCCCGTGCGTCGTGCCGCGCTGATTGAACATGCGTATGCGCGTGTGCGACGGTTGTACACATGGGAGCACATGGTGGATCAGTATCTTCTGTGGTATACTTCCGTCATCAAGTAAAACTATTTTTAGTTCATTAGTGTATGCCAGAATTGTATGTGAGCGTCTCGCTCCTCATGATCCGTATCATGATGGGTATCATTTTCATGGCGCATGGGTACCCAAAGATTTTTGATCGCAAGTTCGCACTTGCAACGGCGAAGTTTTTTAAGACATTGCGCGTTCCAGCACCACGATTCTTTACCTTCTTGGTAGGATTCCTCGAGCTTTTCGGTGGTGTGATGCTCTTCATTGGACTTTTTGGTCAGATTTGGGCGTTCCTTCTCTCCATGATTATGGTAGTAGCAATTGCTCTTACCGGAAATCAGAAAGGGTTCAAGGGTGGGTATGAATTTGAGTTGCTTATTTTCGTCTGCGGTCTTTCGTTGTTCTTGTTGGGCGATGGTATGTACTCGCTGACGTATCTCATCACACATTTCAACTTGTTCTAGTGTCGATAAAAACAAAAACCGCGTACCAGGTACGCGGTTTTTGTTTTTACTCCTAGTGTACTTTGCTGAGTTCTTCGCGTACCACAGTTCGGTCATCCCATGGTGCTGATTTGCCACCAATAACAATGGACTGTTCAGCGCCTTTACCGGTAATTGCCACGAGATCTCCAGGACGAGCGAGTGTGAGTGCCTTCGCAATACCTGCGCGCCGGTCTTCGATGACAAAGAGATTTTCATTACGCTGTTTGCCAGCAGCCTCAGCAGCAACGGCGATATCTTCACAGATAGGTGTCGGATCGTCTTCGTAAGGATCAACATTACTTACCACGACATAATCTGCAAGTCGCCCAACTTGCTCGCCCATGATTGGTCGTTTGCGCTTGTCGCGACCACCACCTTCGGCACCGAGCAGCACAATGATTTTTTGATCAGGAGAGGTTCGCATGGCGCGTAGTGTGTCGAGAAGCCCTCCCATGGATTCTTTTTCGTGCGCGTAGTCGACCCAGAGTGAGAAGGGTTGGCCCATGTCAATTTTCTCCATACGTCCTGGAACACCCGAGAGCGCGGCGATGCCTGGGGCACACTGCTCAATGGACATCCCTAGTGCGCGGCCTACGGCAACAGCTGCAACCGCGTTGCTCACATTGAAGAAGCCCGGGATTTGAAGGGAGAATGCTGTGCCGTCGATGTGGAAGGTGCCACCTGTTGCTGTGACCTGAATATCCTTGGCTACTAGATCTGCGGCTGTAGCTGTTGCATACGTGACACGGCGTGCGGGAGAGGCAGCTGCAAACGCGCTCACTTCAGGGCTGTCATTGTTGAGCACTGCGCACGGGTTGGATTTTGAGGATGCACGAAGCGCCTCGAAGAGACGCAACTTTGCAGCACGGTATTCTTCAAATGAATTATTGTGGGAAGGGAGGTGTTCTGGTGTGAGGTTCGTGAACACAGCAACGTCGAATTGAATACCAACGTGACGCCACTGCTTGAGTCCTTCGGATGTGACCTCGATTACCGCGTGCGTACAGCCTTCTTGCACCGCACGACGCAAGAATTTTTGGATCACCCATGCTCCAGGCATGGAGAGGTGATATGGGTTCAGTGTTTCGGTTGTGCCAAGGCGGAAATTGGCTGTGCCTGTAAGCGCAGTTTTTTTGCCGGAATGTTGAAGTACTGACCAAATGTAATTGCAGGTGGTGGATTTGCCCTTGGTACCCGTTACACCGATAACAACGAGCTGACGTGAAGGGTTGCCGTACCATGAGCTAGCAATAGACGCTGAGAGTTGGTGGTAGCGTAGCAGTGCAGCAGTAGGAACAAGATTCCGTAAAGATGATTTGAGTGACATAGGTAGGTGTATGCTACGCGAGGTTGATGACTAGTGCAACTCTGCGTTTGGTATGAGTAATCGAACGGTTGCAGTTGGATCTGTGGAAATCAGTTGCTGTGCGGTGTGTTCTACAAATGCAGTCGTTGCCGGTACTGACTGGTAGAGGAGTCCTCCGATACGTGTGCGGGTGACCTGGTGAATTGCGGCGACATAGACGGTGTCGCCAGTAGTGGTTTGAGCAGGCACGTGCCAGAGTCGAAGAATGAACCGTTCACGCGAGCGCCAGCGTTGTGGCATTGGTTGTTCATAGCTCACTTCCTGTGGAAGTGTATTCCAGAAGAGGTACCCTACAGGTGCGTGTTCATATCGTTCACGACGGATTTGTGCACCGGTCATTCGAGTAAGTGAATGAAGTGATACGTCGTCACTGCGCATCCAGCCCAGTTTTTTGAGTGCACCATCAAGGGTACTTAGACTTGGCGCGGAGATTGCCATCTGAATAGAGCCACGGTCATCGCCTAAGAGCGATTCTATCTCAGGAGCAAATTGCGTGGTGATGAAATTTTGGAGATATTCGCTAGGCACAGTACTGCGTACGCGGTGTGCATCTGCAAAAGTAATTTCTGGTCGATACCAGGCAATCAGTGCTGCATAGGCAAGAACCCAAATCGTGCAGAGTACTATGGTGATACTTCGATGCTGAGAGCGCACTTTTCTGGAGTTGCGAGTTATAGGAGTTCTGCGAACCCATGCAATGCCTATCGCGATCCAGAATCCCGAGATAAGCAGTCCAGCAATTACGTCTAGAGCATAATGAACGCCCAAATATATTCTACTGAAAACAACGAGTCCTACGAGTAATGTTGCACCGGCAAGATGTTGTACCTTGCGACGCCATGTGGTGGATTCTCGCATGAGTACAAATGCAAGGAATCCATATATAGCAAGCACAATCGTTGCATGTCCGCTGGGGAAGGAATAGGTCGCCTCTGTATAGCCTGCATTGAGTGAGCGTGGTCGTGCAATAAGAAGTTTGAAGATACTGCTGGTGGTAATTGCACCAATAACGGTGAGCAGCAATGGCGCGATATAGGCGCGTCGTTCGTATATTTCGAAGAGGGCGATGAGTATGAGTACTGTGAGTATTGCAAACATGTCCTTTCCCACCATAGTGACCGCAACAAAAAATGTTGCGAGGTGGGGATCACGAAAGAGTATCAAGAGATTCTCAACACGTACATCAAGTGATTCCGTGCTCACAGGGGCTTGTACTGCGTACACACACCAGAGGAATAGGATACTCGTTGTGGCAAGTGCACTCCAAAAGAGTACGCGCCAAATATATTTACCGTGATGTCCGTGCCAATACGGGGTCAGAATATCAATCGCGCGAGCAAGCACGCGCATGCCCCAGAGAAGAAGTGCGACACAGCCTATGAGGGTAAAGATAAGCAATCCTGCGCGTGTGGTCCATGCACCAAGTACACGCCAAACACTCCCAAAAAGTACTCCAGCAAGGATGAACGAAATAGACCACACAATAGCAGAGAGGACATTCCAAAGCATGAATGTACGTACCGGCATCCGAACCATTCCGGCTACAAAGGGGACAATGGCACGAACAACACCTACAAATCGTGCAACGAGCACACTCATTGACCCGTATCGTTGCATGAATTTTTCTGCACTTTCAATGTGTTCGCGCTTCATGAGACGGGCAAGTGCTCCAGTGCTTGAGCGTTTGCCGAGGCTGTAGCTGAGGCTGTCCCCGGCGATGGCACCAAGTGTAGCTGCGAGCACGGTAAGTGAGGGGTTGAGGAACCCATGGGCGATACCAAGGCCACTTACAATAACAATGATGCCACCCGGCACGAAGAGACCGATAAATGCCAGTGACTCGGCGAACGTTATGAGAAAAATTGCAATATACCCCCAGATTGCATGTACATTTATGATGCTCTCTAGTGTCTGTGTTAGCCACTGTTCCATATCGAAAATGTGGATCAAGTATAGCACAAAAAACAACACCCGCAGACCAGAAGTGGTATGCGGGTGCGCAGGTGGCAGGGCCTGAGTTATGGGTTGCAGACGTCTGCTGGTGGTTGTGCGGTCGTGCGAACGCTGATGCGAGGACGATTGCGTGTGCTGAGCTTCAGATCGCTGAGCGCTCGTTCGACCAAGTCTGCGACTGCGTCTTGCGCCGCGGCATCGTGGAGCACATCGACGCGGTTGATGTGCAACGCTCGAATCTCGTCCACATTCATCAGAGCGCTACAGACGCGCTTGTTCACATGCACGACGAACTCGTCTTGCTGCAGATTGATAGGCATTTGCTCAAAGGCATCGGTTGTAACAGACACATCGACGGCGATGGTCCAGTGGTCGATCTCGCAACCGTTTGTGGCCTGTGAGACTGCGACTGGGGAGAACCTGCAGTTGATCTGGTCGGTGTGTAACCGCAGGTCCTGTGCTTCGATGGTGATGCCAAGGAACGGGAAGCCCGGAACCTGCATCAGAACTCGAAGACCCGAACCAGTAACCACTCGCGTGATTGTGTTGTTCTGACGAATGACGTATCTGAGAGTGCCGTCGCTTCGCAGAGGGAGGGGTACGAGCCAGAGCAGGAGAATCTGGAGTGTCAGAGTTATCCAGAAGTATCGTTTTTGGAGTGGTCTCGTCCTCAGTGCGATTGCGACGATAGCGAGAACCCCCATCGGGATAACTGCACGTGCGCTCTGGAAGATGAAATAAAGCCCGAACGGAATGTCATCGATGTCTCGGATGGCTTCGGGCGCACCCCAGAAGCACAGTGCCATAGAGATCATGAGCGCTGCGATGCTCCCGAGGATTAGGGGGCCGTTGGGGTCATTGCTTCTGCGTGCTTGGACTTGAATGATCGGTTCGTTGTCGTGCTGCATGCCAACTCCTTTCAGCGGTTGTTGACGTGATTGCCAACGCCAAAAAATAGCACATCCGTGTTATGTAGTCAATACGAACGAATAGTTGTCGGGCTAGCGGGGCTCGAACCCACGACCTCAGCGTCCCGAACGCTGCGCGCTACCAACTGCGCTATAGCCCGAATGCTCCTTTGCTTTGTAGGAGTACAACCTCAATTTCGCTACCCGCGAAATTGGGTTTCTAACTCAACCAACCGGACAACAGCTTCGTGTCTTACGGCTTGTGCGATTTACCGGTTGGTTTCCGTTGGCCTCCTCCAAAGCAAAGAAGCATTCATTGTGAAGTACAGTCTACACCTTATACTTGCCCTTGATTTTTGCAACCTCTTCGGACTCGGCTTCGGTGGCGCTTTCTTTTGCCTTTGAAGCAAGTGCTGCGAGGTCGGAATCTGAGAGGGTCGCGAGTTCGCGTGAACGTGTCATGAGCCAATCGCGGGTGTTGCGCGATGGATCGACAAGTACGTCTTCGAGCAGTGCGTTGAGCATCCAGCCGAGGCGAGGGCCTGGGGCGATGTTGAGTTCAGACATGAGGACTGTGCCATCGATTTCGAGCATCTTCACGGAGATTGGATCTCGCGCAACCTTCTCAATCATGAATTCGAGATGACGCAGGCGGTACGGGCGGGCCTTTGCAACGCCAGAACCCATGCGCTCGGCGATGCGCACCTTGAGGAGGTCTTGGATGTTTTCGGCGCCGACTTTCTTCACGAGACGGCGGATAGCAGCTTCGGTCACCACACCGACATCGTAGA
>CAZVGV010000004.1:26405-53293 GCA_964627055.1 uncultured Gammaproteobacteria bacterium
GGAAAGTTTTAGATTAGTACCAACAACATCAACGCCTGTCTCGCCTGAGAAAGTGCACCACACCGACATCGTAGAAGAAGAGGTGATAACGCACGAGTGTGACGACTTTCTGTCCGAACTCTTTCGAAAACTTCAGTCGTTGCATGATACCGCGCGCCTGGCGCGCGCCAACAATGTCGTGATTGTAAAACGTTGAGTTGTAACCGTCGCCTGCCTTGGTCGCAGGCTTGCCAACGTCGTGCAAGAGTGATGCCCAACGCACGGCAGTTGTGTAGCCGTACTCTGCAGCAAAGTCGAGTGACAGCACATTGTGTTCGAACACCGTGTACACGTGGTGCTTGTTCTGACCAACACCAACACCTGCTTCCAGTTCTGGGAGAATGAGGGCGAGAAGGCCGGTGTCGTGGAGGATGTGAAAGGCACGTGACGGCTGTTTTGGTGCATTCACCATTTTTGTCAGTTCATCTCGGATGCGTTCTGGCGATACATGGGCGATGAGTCCAGCGTTTTTACGAATAGCAACAAGCGTCATCGGTTCAATCTCAAAGCCAAGCACCGTTGCAAAGCGTACGGCTCGCAACATGCGCAGTGCATCCTCGTCGAATCGTTCGTTGGCATCACGTACTGCGCGCACAAGCTTGGCCTTGAGGTCATCGCGTCCGCCATACGGATCAACGATGCTCTCGCCATCAAATGCCATGGCGTTGATAGTGAAATCGCGTCGTGACAAATCTTCCTCAAGCGATACGCCGAACTGTACTGAATCTGGGCGTCGGCGATCTGAGTACCCAGCCTCGGCACGAAACGGAGTGATCTCCACTTTCATTCCATCAGGAATTTCAGGAACAGGCTTGAGGGTGACGGTGCCGAAATCGTTTTCGCAAAAGCTCTCGGGAAAGAGCGCTTGGATTTCATCTGGGTGCGCGCTCGTCGCCACGTCCCAATCAGTAGGTGTCACGCCACGCAATACATCACGAACACAGCCACCGACAGCATATGCTTCGTGGCCAGCGCCATGGAGAATGGCGAGAATCGCGGTGAGAAATCCAGGGAGTTCCATGTGGCGAATGATACCGATTTTCGACCGAACCGTAAAGATCGCGTATACTAGTGCTACCTATGTACGTGCAGGGAGGATCACGCACGCATGCCATGCGGGTGGGCGGCAACAGGCCGCATAGTGGCGCAAGCGCTCGTTCGAGCACACCAACTGGCACGGCGGTCACGCACCGGCCGCTGATTTTTTTGCGTACGATTTCTATTGTACTGGTTTGTGTGATGATCGCGCGGTTGTTCGTGATGCAGGTGGTGCAACATGATTTTTATACGGCACTCGCAGCAGGTACGCAGGATATCTATCGATCATTGCTTCCCAAGCGCGGCGGAATCTATCTTCAGGATCGAACGCGAGGTACAACACTCACGCCACTTGCGTTACACCGCACAGTCTATCAGGCCTTTTTGGATAATGCTGACAAACCAGATTATGGAGCTGTCGCTGACCGATTTGCTCGTGTGTTCTCCCTCGAGAAGGAACAGCGCGATGTTCTCTACGATACCCTCAAGAATTCCAAGCCAGAAAGTCGGTACGTACCACTGCCTGGGTATGACAAACTCACGGATGACCAGCGTGATGCAGTAGAAGTAACTCCAGTGCAAGGCCTGCACTTTGCACCACGACCGTATCGGTATTATCCGGAAGGGAATTATGCGTCTCACATTCTTGGTTTTTACGGAATGGGAAGTGATGGTAAGCCACGTGGATCGTACGGTATTGAAGGCTACTACCAGACAGAACTTGCAGGGCAGCAAGGATTTATCGAAGGTAAGCGGGATGCATTTGGTGGGTGGATTCCTGTAGCAAGCCGTGAGCACCAAGCAGCACGTGACGGTGCTGACGTGGTGTTGACGATTGATCAGACCATACAGTTGCGCGCATGCGAAGAGCTTGAGCGGATAGCGAAGGAGTCGCAGTCTCTCACAGCAGCATCTATTATCATGAATCCGAAGACTGGAGAGGTCATGGCAATGTGTAGCTATCCAACGTTCGACCCGAATACGTATAACAAAGTTGAGTCCATCGACGTGTATAACAACCATGCGGTGTTCACTGCCTACGAGCCTGGTTCGATTTTCAAGACAGTGACGATGGCTGCGGCGCTAGACAAAAATGTCATTACACCCGAACTGACCTATGATGATCCTGGGTCACGACAGATTGATGGCTTCACGATTTACAATGCACAACGCAAAAATTGGGGTCGGCAAACGATGACGGGGGTACTTGAGCGTTCGATTAACACCGGAATGATTCTGACGGTAGAAAAGTTGGGGCGGGCTGACTTCGCTGAATACGTGGACAGATTTGGTTTTGGAAAGAAGACAGGGATCGAACTAAATACAGAAGGAGTGGGTACTATTGCTTCGTTGCAGAAGAAGGGATTGGTGTATGCGGCAACAGCATCGTTTGGTCAGGGAATCACAGCTACGCCGATTCAGATGGTTCAAGCATATGGGGCGATGGCAAATGGTGGAGTGATGATGAAGCCAACGATTGTTCGCGAGCTGCGCTATCCGGATGGTCGCATCGAGTACAATGAACCTCGTGTGGTTCGTCGTGTCATCAGTCCGCAAGCATCGTTTTTGATTTCGGGGATGCTCACGTCTGTTATTGAGACAACCTATCGTAAGGTAGCCTATGTTCCTGGGTATCATTTTGGTGGGAAGACAGGTACGGCGCAAATTGCAGGACAGGGTGGGTACATCGACGAAACCAATCACAGCTTCGTGGGATATGGTCCTGTGGAGGATCCACAGTTCGTGATTTTTTCGAAGTTTGAAAAGCCGCAGCGTGAATGGGCTGAGTCCACTGCTGCGCCGTACTTTGGCAAAATGGCCAAGTTCTTGGTACAGTATTTGCGCATTCCACCAAGCATGTAAAAGACTATGGGTAGAAAAATCATGGAGAGGCTATTGCGTTGGTGCACCAAGAAAATTCTTGCAAAATATACGCCGGCAGTAATCGGTGTTGCTGGGTCTGTGGGTAAGACCACAACCCGAGAAGCCATCGCTGCGGTATTGTCGCAACAATTTTCGGTTCGTCAAAGTATTCGTAGCTACAATGACGGAATTGGTGTGCCGATGACCGTGATTGGTTTGGAGAGCCCTGGCAAATCGCTTGTAGGGTGGGTTCAAGTTTTCTTTCATATTTTTCGGTTGCTCTACACGCGCATGCCATATCCAAAGATGCTTGTGGTAGAAATGGGAACCGATCGTCCGGGGGACATCGCGTATCTCACACATATGTGTCGGCCAGATGTCGCAGTACTTACAGCGATTTCCCCTGAGCACTATGAGTATTTCAAGAGCATGGAAAGACTCGAATTCGAGGAGAAGAATATTGTACGAGCACTTCCTGCAACCGGCGTTGCAATTCTTAATGGTGATGATGCACGAGTCATGGGTGAAAGCGATACCATTCCTGTTCGTACCATGACCTATGGATTCGGGGAACATGTTGACGTACGTGTGACGAGCACATCGATGGTTCGTGAAAACCAATCTGTTCGTGGGATGGAGTTCGGGTTTCGTATGGGAACTCGCTCACTCGAGGCGCGCGTTGACGGTGTGATTGGTGCACAACATGGGTATGCATTGTCTGCGGCAGCTGCCGTTGGTTTGTATTTCGAGATGAAGGACGCAGACATTGAGAAGGGATTGTCTCAGTATCGTGCTGCGCCAGGACGCATGCGACTCATTGATGGTGTGAAGAACACTACGATTATTGATGACACATATAATGCGTCTCCACGTGCAGCACAGGCTGCAGTCGAAACACTTGCTGCAACCCCCATAAGTACTGAGCAGGGCGAGCGGTACGCAGTACTTGGTGACATGCTGGAGTTGGGGCCGATCACACGCGAAGAGCACGAGGACCTTGGTCGTATGGTGGTTGATCAGCGTATTGATTTTCTCATCACGGTTGGGCCAGCAAGTAAGCACATTGCTGCAGCAGCACTTGATGAAGGAATGGAGGAGCATCGCATCGCGAAGTTTGATACCTCGGTCGCTGCTGGGTCTTTTTTGCAGGAGAAGTTGGAACCAGGTGATGTGGTATTGGTGAAGGGCTCACAGGGTGTACGCATGGAGAAAATCGTTCGCGAAATAATGGCGCATCCAGAAGAGGCGCCTACGCTCATTGCCCGTACCTATGGAAAGTGGCTCCAAGAGTAAGCCAGCGCCCATTGCCACAAATCGCCAGGTCCTGGCATTTTTTTGGCAGGTCGCTCGTACGCATCGAATTGGAATTGTAGTGGTTGTTGCGATGGTGGTTCTTGGCGCGGCAGGTGATTTGCTCATTCCTATTGCGTTCAAGTATCTCGTAGATGCCATGCAAGATGGTGCAGTTCACGAAGTGCTCCTTCAGGCGTTCTTGTGGGTAGTAGCCGCAAAGTGCTTCGTGTGGACGACGAATCGAATTCGTGAATTTGTGGTGATTGAGTGGCAGTCGAGAATTATGGTGGCGCTTCAAAACAGCGTCGCATCATATTTGCTCAACCATTCATTTCAGTATTTCACGGATGCATTTGCTGGGTCGTTGGTGCGTAAAGTGAGTCGTGTCTCTCGTTCTTTCGAAGTGTTTGTTGACGAGTTCGAAGTGAAACTCATTCCGCTGACAGTTGCGCTTATCGGTACGACAACACTTCTCACGTGGCGGTTTCCGTTGCTTGGGCTAGCGTTCGTATTATGGGCGCTACTGTTTTTGACCATCAATATTCGGCATGCCCTTTGGAAGCGTAACACGCTTGATATTGCGCGTTCAGACGCTGACTCGCATGCTGTTGCCACACTCGCAGATACGCTTTCTAACGTGTCGAACGTCAAATACTTTGCGACAGAGCAACGCGAAATAGATCGGTTCCGAGACGCAGTAGGGAAGTGGGGCTCGTTACTGCATCGCTCGTGGTATGTCGGGGTGCGAGCGAATTTTATTCAGTTAGGACTGACTCTGTTATTGGAGATCGGATTGATGTGGTACGGGGTGCTTCTCTGGGAGAGAGGAGTCATGACAGTGGGTGATTTGGTCTTCCTGCAAGGTGTGCTACTAGTAGTTTTTTCTCGAATTATCGAGGTAGGTAGGAGTCTACGCAAACTCATGGAGGCGTTCTCTGATGCAGCAGATACCGTCAGTATTTTGCAAGTTCCGCATGGCATACAGGATAGTGCACGTGCAAAGCCGCTCGTGGTGAAAAAGGGTGCAATCGAATTCCGAGACGTTACCTTTGGATACGCAGGCAACAAGCCAGTACTACATGATTTTACACTATCGATTTCAGCGCGTGAGAAAGTGGCATTGGTAGGGCATTCAGGTGCTGGCAAGTCCACTATTTCGAAATTGCTGTTACGCCTCTATGACATCCAACAGGGCGCGATTAGTATTGATGGCACTGACATTCGTACCGTAAGGCAGCAATCATTGCGTGAGTGCATTGCATACGTGCCCCAAGAACCAGCACTCTTTCATCGCACGCTCACAGATAACATTCGGTATGCACGACCTGATGCAACCGATGCGCAGGTGCGTCGCGCCGCGCGACTCGCGCACTGTGATGAATTTATTTCGCGTCTCCCGCAAGGGTACGATACGTATGTTGGTGAGCGTGGTGTGAAGCTCTCCGGTGGGGAACGCCAGCGTGTAGCTATCGCACGTGCCATTCTCAAGGATGCGCCCATTGTACTTTTTGATGAAGCGACGTCGTCGTTGGATTCCGAGTCTGAACAACTTATTCAATCAGCGCTCGATGGCCTCATGCGTAACAAGACTACGATAGTCATTGCACACAGACTCTCTACAATTGCGCACATGGATCGTATTGTGGTGGTTGAGGATGGTCAGGTTCGAGCCATGGGGGATCACAAGCAACTGTATGCGAGTGATGAGCGGTACCGCACCTTGTGGGATATCCAGGCAGGTGGGTTTGCCGCAGAATAGGCTTGACGAAAAGCAAGGGGAATTGGTATAACAATCGTGCTCAAAAATGCCGGCGCTATCGTCTAACGGCTAGGACGCATGGTTCTCATCCATGTAATCGGGGTTCGATTCCCCGTAGCGCTACCAATCCATAAGAAACGCCGCCCACTGAGGCGGTTTTCTTATGTACGAGTGTGTGTCGAGAGCACACGCTCTGTGGTGTCGACGATCGCCTGTGTCATGGTATCAAACTCAACATTGACGATACTGCCTACCTCACGCTCAGAAAACGTGGTGATTCGAAGTGTCTCGGGGATGAGATGCACGGTACAAGTGTTGGTGTCACGATCTACCTCGACAAGGGTAAGACTTGCGCCGTCTAGCGCGATGTACCCCTTGGGTAATACGTACTTCATATACTGCGCAGGTAGTTCGAACCGTACAATATAATTGTTCGCAGGGCGTTCGATAGTGACGATTGTCGCAGTGGTAGACACATGTCCTGAGAGGATATGTCCACCGATCTCATCACCATATCGAGCACTGCGTTCGACGTTGAGTCGGGTGCCTACACTCCATGTACCGAGCGTCGTTTTTGTGAGGGTCTCTGCCATGGCATCAAAGGTAGCGTGATGCCCGTTCGCACAAACAACAGTCATGCATGTGCCTGCAAGTGCAATGCTGGCACCTCGTTGAGGCGGTTCCGGAGTAGGAGGGAGTTCGATGACAAATTGAGTAAGTCCGGGACGATGATCTACTGCTACAACGGTACCGATACCTTGGACAATGCCTGTAAACATAGCGGGTGTCTATATACCGACCCTAGCATGTGGGCGTGTTGGTCGTCCATCGGGTGTAGATATTGAAAATGAGTTGCATGGACGAATCTGCTGAGACACGCTAGTATATAGAAAAATCACATTCTATGCCACGATTCAGCGCCCTTCTTCAACGACGCATGCTTACGCTAGCAGTAGTGGCGGGGTTTGTGTTTCTTGGTGCAGCACTCTGGTGGATGCGTGTGCAACCAGAAGCAACCCCGAACACGAGTCAACACGTACGTGTTGCAGCAACTATTTTTCCTATTTACGATGTTGCTCGCACATTAGGAGTGGGAGAAATTGATGTGCAGCTCATCGTGCCGCCTGGTGCGAGCCCACATACATTTACATTTACACCACAGGGTGTTGCGGCATTGCAGGGCTCCCAAGTGATTTTTGCGGTAGGCCAGGGGCTCGACGGATGGATAGCACAAGCGCAACAGTCGATTCCGGGGTCACGCATTGTGTACACGGATCGTAATGTTGTTCTTAGAACCATGGAGGAACATGATGAAGAGCATGAAGATGAGGATGCACACGGTCATGGTATGTATGATCCGCATTATTACTTGTCAGTGGTGCAGATGCAGCAGGTTGTGCGTACGATTGTTGCGACATATAAGGAGTTGAAGCCTGAGAGTAGCGCGATTTTTGAATCGCGTGCTAATGCATATGTCGCAACACTTGCTCAACTCCATGACGAGTTCACCAAATCTCTTGCTCCATGCAAGGACACAAATATTGTAACGATGCATGATGCCTGGGGATACTTTGCTGATGCGTATCAATTAGTTGTTGCGGGGACGTTTGAGCCATCGGCAGGTGAGGAACCCACACCACAGTACTTGGCTGCGCTTCGACGAGCGGTCAAGATTGGGAATGTTCGTGTGCTTTTTGGTGAACCGCAGTTGAGTACAGCAGCTCTTGAGACTTTTGCAAAAGACCTGAATGTGTCTGTTGCTCAATTAGATCCAGAGGGTGGACTTCCAGGACGTGAGACCTATCTTGCACAGATGCGGTATAATGCGCAGGCTGTAGAACGAGCATGTAACGCCTATGCGCGCTGAAGCAATCATTTCGACTGATGCACTCACCTATACGCAGGAACAGCGTGTTATTCTGGATGGAATTTCTGTTGCGATTCCTCGGGGGAGCATGACTATGCTTATTGGTCCCAACGGTGCCGGGAAAACAACGTTAGTGCGATTGTTGCTTGGCCTTCTTACGCCTACATCTGGAACTGTAGAAGTTGCAGGGGCATCGCCGGCTGATGCACGAAGTAAAGTCGGATATGTACCGCAGCGATTTGCCGTAGACCCAACGGTACCGATCACTGTTGCTGAATTCCTTACCCTTACGTACGATGCTACGTCTGCGGAGATTAAGGGAGCTCTTGCTGAAGTTGGGCTCGCGTCTGGAGTCGCGCGTGCGCAACTTGCGACGCTTTCCGGGGGACAGTTACAGCGAGTGCTGATTGCGCGTGCTATTCTCGGAAAACCAGAAATACTAGTACTCGATGAGCCAGTGAGCAACGTTGATGCGGGTGGAACTCGATCTATCTATGATCATCTTGAGCATCTCAGAGGTACGCACAATATGACGATTATCGTCGTGTCTCATGAGCTGGATATTGTGAGTCGGTATGCGTCTTTTGTTATTTGTGTGAACCGTGAACTCTTGTGCACAGGAACGGCACAT
Organism: uncultured Gammaproteobacteria bacterium; assembly: GCA_964627055.1. Lineage (GTDB taxonomy): Bacteria > Patescibacteriota > Patescibacteriia > Magasanikbacterales > JBBTQS01 > JBBTQS01. Next base: position 34,896 of record CAZVGV010000004.1, read on the forward strand.
GAAGTGCTCAAATCAGAAGCGTTGCACCATATGTACGGCGAGGGTGCGCGTCACTTCCATCACCACTAGCGTATGGAGCAACTTATTGAATTATTTAGCCTTCCGTTCATGCAGCGAGCACTTGTCGCAGGCATCGCAACGGCAGTCCCACTTGCGATGCTTGGAGTATTTGTCACTGCAAAAGGAATCGCATTTTTTGGAGACGGGATTGCTCATGCGTCACTTGCAGGCATTGCCATTGGTCTGTTGCTTGGTGTAAGCCCACTGTGGTGCGCGCTTGCTGTCGCAGTGCTCTTTGCTTGCACGCTCGCTGTACTGGAGGAAAAGAGTAAGCTCAAAAGCGACACGACGTTAGCACTTCTTTTTACTGTTGGACTTGCTGTCGGTATTGTGTTGCTTTCACTCAAGCGAGGATTCCAGCCGGATATCATGAGTTATCTGTTTGGAAATATTTTGACAATTGGAAGTACTGATTTGGCGTTTATTGTTCCATTCTCTGGTGTGTGTGCTGTGCTACTTCTTGTATTGCAGCGTCGTATGATGCTCTTGGTGCTCAGTAGAGAAATGGCGTGGCTCTCAGGAATCCCGGTCGTAGCGACGCATGCGTTGCTGTATACGCTTTTGGCTATTACGGTCGTTGTTGCAGTGAAACTCCTGGGTGTCGTATTGGTGAGCGCACTCCTTGTCATTCCTGTTATTGCTGCACGACAATGGGCGAGGTCTCTCCAGTCGCTGTTTGCATTAAGTATTTTGTTTGCGGAGCTCACAGTGGTTGGTGGTCTGGTACTTTCGTATGTATTAGATCTTCCGTCTGGCGCAGTGATTGTACTCACAGGCGCATTTCTTGCTGCTGTGGCAGCAGCAGTACGTTCACGGTAATACCATGCAGTGGCAATTTTATACACGAACTGGTGATGCATGGGAGGCAATGCGAGCTGCGCTTACGCAAGCGCACGATTCGATTTACCTCGAGTCATATATTTTCTTGGATGATGATGTGGGGCGTGCGTTCGTAGATATTCTGGTACGCAAGGCGCAGCAAGGTGTGGATGTGCGGCTTATTTTGGACGGACTCGGTAGTTTTTGGTTTAGCGTACATTCAATTCAACGCCTACGCGCTGCCGGTGCACGCGTGGTGTCATTTCAGTCTCTCGCGTATCGAAGATTTTTTAAGAGTCTTCGTCGACTCAACAATCGCAACCACAGGAAAATTCTGATTGTAGACAAGCGCGTTGGGTTCATTGGTGGCGTCAATGTTCGCAAGGAATATCGAGAGTGGCTCGATTTGCATTTGCGACTCGAAGGATCTGAGCTCATTGAGCCCATGGTCCGCTCATTTGGACAGACATGGGTTATCGGCGGAGGTGAGCGTCGTGGTGTGCGACATCTTCTTCGTGGATCAAGTGTTCAGTGGCGACGTCGTGTGCAGCATTTGCGGTATGTATTCGATCATCCGTATCGACGATTCCGCGAGAATAGCCAGGTGCGACGAGAATATATTGCTGCATGCCGACGCGCAAAGCAGTCGATTACTATCGCAACACCGTATTTCCTTCCGGACAAGAAATTACTCGCAGCATTTGCAGCGGCGATGGAGCGTGGCATTCATCTTCGAATTCTTGTGCCAGGGCAAATTGATGTCGCCATTCTTCATGAGGCGATGGGGCGAACAATTCGAAAAGTTCATGAGCTGGGAGCTTCGGTATATCTATTGCCGACAATGATGCATGGCAAGGCATTGGTGATGGATGCAACATACGGCATGATCGGCAGTAGCAATATTGATCCGAGAAGTTTCTTTTCTAATCACGAAGCAAATATCACCTTCACCAAGCCAGAGATGGTGAAGGATTTGATCAAAATTTTAGAAAAATGGCGCCACGTAGCTGCGCCATTTCGTCCGTCGAGGGATTTCAAATCAACGCTTGCACAATGGGTGCTAGGTCTTGTCGGAAGACTGCTTACGCCGTTGCTGTAACTGCCTGAATTGTTCGAGTTTCACCGGTGCCAGATACGGTGAACCAGTGGGCAGTACGCGCCCGATGCCATGCGTCTGGGAATCGTTCTGGCCATTCCACAATACAAACAGTGGATGGCTCGCCCATGTAGGTATTCACACCAATTTCAGCAAGTTCTTCGACCCGTTCCATGCGGTACGTATCCATGTGCATGAGCGTTGAGATGTGCGGGTGATTCGTCGTGTACACATTCATGAGTGTGAACGTCGGGGAGGTGATGGTCTCTCGAACACCCAACGCAGCAGCGATTGCTTTTGCAAGCGTTGTTTTGCCAGCGCCAAGCTCACCAGAAAGAAGTACAGCATCACCACCATGGAGAGCGGCGACAATTTCCTGTGCGATAGCACCCACGTCAGACATGGTAAATGTGCGGGGTGTTACAAATGGCGTGCTCATACGGATGTCTGTATACGTGCGAGATGAACTACGGTGTGCAAAAGCATTGCAACCGTCATTGGTCCAACACCACCGGGAACAGGAGTGCACCACGCTGCTCGCGCAGCGGCATCAGGGTGTATGTCACCCACGACTGCTCCATCGAGTGTGCTAATGCCGACATCAATGAGAATTGAGCCTGGTTTTACAGCAGCTGGGGTGACACCATGTGGAACACCAATAGCAGTAACCAGCACATCTGCATCTGCGCAGAGTTGTTGCCAGCCATCGGTCTGTTGTGTTGCCCATTGTACGTGCAGGCCTCGTCGAGAGAGTGCTGCTCCCAACGGTCGCATGAACACGTCACTCTTGCCTAACACCACGGCTTTTTTGTCCGTGAGTTTTTCTTTCGTAGCCTCCAACAACGCGGTAATTGCATGGATGAGTACAGGCTCAACATACGGCGGTGCATCAGCCATGAACCGTTCAATATTGTCCGGGTGGAATCCATCAACATCTTTTCGTGGATCAATCGCGCGGATAACGGCGTCAGTATCGAGCCCGGGTGGCAATGGGAGTTGTACGAGGATCGCATGCACATCAGTACGCGTGTTGAGTTGCATGATTGTTGCACGCACCTGTTCTGTTGTTGCTTCCTGGGGGAGCGTGATTTTCTCGAAGGCAATGCCAACCATCTTGCAACGACGTTCCTTCATGCTTACGTACAGCCGTGACGCAGGGTTGTTACCAACCAACACCGCAGCGATGCGTGGCACAACTGCAAGACTACGAACGTCAGTTCGCAGTCGGGTCAAGACGTGTTTGCCTAGAATTGTGCCACTCAGGAGTTGGGTCATGTGCTAGATGTTCAAAGGGAATCGAGCGCACAGTGTGCGTACTTCGGCATGAAGTGCGGCGAGCTTTGTCGCGTCGGTGCGATGGGTGATCGCGGTCTTGATCCATGTCGCGATCTGCGCCATCTCGGTTTCGCGCAAGCCACGGGTGGTGATTGCGGGTGTTCCCAAGCGGATACCAGATGGATCAAATGGACTGCGTGGTTCAAACGGTACGGTGTTCTTGTTTACGGTAATTCCAATCGCAGAAAGTGCGTCTGAGCCTTCCTTGCCACTGATCTGCATATTCGAGAGATCAACGACCATGAGGTGGTTGTCAGTGCCACCGGTAACAAGGTTGAAGCCTTCGGCAGTGAGTGCGGTAGCAAGTGCTTGTGCATTCTTCACAATTTGCTTGCCGTACTCACGGAACTCTGGCGTTGCTGCCTCCTTGAGCGCAACAGCAATCGCTGCAGTCTGGTGGTTGTGCGGACCACCTTGTAGACCAGGGATAATGGCACGGTCGATCAATGTCGGCAAGTTTTCACGTGTCTTGGGAACCTTCTTGAGAGGTTCTGATGGATTGCCGTTACACAGAATCATTGCCCCACGTGGGCCTCGTAGTGTCTTGTGTGTAGTGGTCATAACCACGTCAGCAATCCCAATAGGGGAAGGGTGTACTCCAGCCACAACAAGTCCTGCAATATGCGAGATGTCAGCAACAAGCCATGCGCCTACGCGATCAGCAATCGCGCGCAGTCGTGCCCAATCAATGATGCGTGGGTAAGCGGTTGCGCCAGACATAATGAGCTTCGGTTGTTCCTTCACGGCCATTTCTTCCATCGCATCATAATCAATGACACCATCAGGGCGAGTGCGATAGGTCACACTGCGATAGTATATGCCAGAGAAGTTCACTTTGAGTCCGTGCGTCATGTGTCCACCAAACGCCAACTCCAAACCCATCACCGTGTCATCAGGTTCCACGAGCGCAAAATAAATCGCGTGATTAGCTGGCGAGCCAGAATATGGCTGCACATTTGCATGAGAGCAGCCGAAGAGTGCCTTCGCACGTTCGCGAGCAATATTTTCGATCTGATCCACATTCTCACAGCCACCGTAGTAGCGCATGCCAGGATAGCCTTCGGAGTATTTGTCCGTGAGTCGAGTTCCAAGTGCCGCAAGAACAGCAGATGATGTATGGTTCTCACTCGGAATCATTTCGAGGCCCTCGGTCTGACGAGACGCTTCGCGCTCGATGAGTCCGGCAATCTCCGGGTCAAAGGTGGCCAAGTTGGTTGGCATAAGCGCGTGTGGATTAGGAATAAAAGTACCTCACTACAATACCAAAAGGGTCCATAAAAACCAAGAAGCCGCCCGGCAGTTGTGCGTGCGGCTTCCGTCTATAGGATGTTGTAATCGGTCGCTACCGCCAAATCTCCGTGTTGCGGGAGGTGAGTAGGTCCATGTCTGTCCGAGATCCGTACCAAAACATCAAGACGGTGAACAGGTGCACCCCATCTTCGTTCAGTCGAAGTTCTGCACCGTCCAACAGGAATGAGAGTTCGCGCAGGCGCGCGAGGCAAGCATCGACCTCATTCGTGTAGCCTTGCAGATTTGCGTGGAGTGACTCGACGGTGAGTGGTTTGCCGTCAAGACAGGCTTGCCGGATGCGCCTGATCACCACTACGTCCTTCAGCATGAGCCGTCTCGTGATCATGCGGCCGACGTCGCTGAAGGGCTGGTAGAACTCACCGATCATGCGTGCGTAAGACCGAGTAGCACGCCGGTAGTAGATGAATCCACTCCCCAAACACAGACACAAGCAAATGAGAACATAGTTCATCATGTGCTCCACAGAACCTCCTTTGCACGACTGATGCGTGTTGGTGCGCAGGCTAGCAGAAATATGCTATTTTGTCAAGACTGGAACTTCTGCTAGAGTAGGAATATGAAAACACCAACATCCATCAGCTCGCTCACTCGCGTCCATTGCATCGGCATTGGCGGCATTGGCGTTTCGGCAGCAGCGAAATATCTTCATGAGTTGGGTGTGCATGTAAGTGGGTCAGATGCGGCAGTGGACTCGGACATTATTGCGGAAGTGCGTGCGCTAGGGATTGCTGTGTTCAAGGGCGAAGATGCTGCAAGTGTACCAACAGACGCAAGCCTTGTGGTGTATTCGCCAGCGGTGCAGGCGACCCATGCAGAACGCAAGCGAGCAACAGAACTTGGCATTCCACAGATGAGCTATCCCGAGTTCCTTGCACTGTTGTCGCAAAAGAAATATACGATTGCGGTCACCGGAACCCATGGCAAGTCCACCACCACCGCACTGATTGGGAGTATTCTCAAGAGCGCAGGGTTTGACCCAACGGTAATCGTAGGGTCGAGGTGTCCCATGTTTAGTCACGGCAATCTCAACTTTGGATCGAGCAATATTTTTGTAGTCGAGGCGTGCGAGTATCAGGGGAACATGCGTCTACTTCATCCAAACATTGCGGTCGTGACCAATATCGAGTGGGATCACCCCGATTACTACAAGGACGCGGATGCGGTGTACAAAACAATGCAAGAGTTCGTGAGTGGTTTGCCAACGGATGGTGTGCTTATCAAGAACTACGATGATCGACTTGTACGCGGTAAGTTGCATTTCGGTGGGAAGACAGTGACGGTTGGGCTTGCCGAGGGTGCGGATCTCGCAGCAACTGATGTGCTTACACATAGTGGTGCGTCATACTTCACAGTTGCGGTACCATCGCGATCCAAGTTTTCGGACGAACGGTTCAGCCTGCGTGTGCCAGGACGGTTTAATATCAGTAACGCGCTCGCAGCGATTGCAGTCGCGCTAGAGATGCATGTACCTGTAGATCGGATTCAATCGACACTCGCGGAATTCCGTGGTATTTGGCGTCGGTTCGAAGTCGTAGGTTCGTGGCGTGGTGCAACAGTCATTTCGGACTACGCACACCATCCAACTGCAGTGCGCGCGACAATTCAAGCGGCACGTGAGTGGTACCCAGGTCAGCGTATTATCGCGGTGTATCAACCTCATCAGCACGCACGAACTAAGGAGTTATTTGCAGATTTTGTTGATGCATTCCACGGCGCGGATATCACACTCATGGCAGATATTTATGATGTGAAGGGGCGCGAGGAAGATGTGCACCAGGATGTTTCAAGCGATATGCTTGTCGCAGCAATCCAAAAGAGCAATACACAGGACGCTGTGCACGCAACTGGAGATCTTCGTCACACGCAATCCCGCTTGCGTGAAGTGGTGCAGAAGGATGATGTTATTCTCGTCATGGGCGCAGGAGACATTGACATGATGGCACGATCACTCGTGTCCAAAACGTAATATGCAGGATGCGATTACCAAGCAACTCACGCCGCATGTGCAGGAAATTCGTCAGCAGGTGTCGATGGCAAAGTTAACGACGTTCAAAGTCGGAGGACCAGCACGCTACCTTGTGACAGTTGCATCTGTAGAGTCACTTCAAGCAGTTCTCGCAGTTGCTGCGCGTGCAGGATTGGCAACAATCGTCCTAGGTGGCGGGAGCAATATGTTGGTGTCAGATATAGGATTTACGGGCATTGTTATTCGTCTGGCAATGTCGCGGGTCACGATCGAGGGCACTCGTGTGGTTGCAGAGGCAGGGGCAAAAACAGTTGCGCTTGCGCAACAGACCGTGGCTGCTGGACTTGCGGGGTTTGAATGGGCCGTGGGCGTGCCTGGAACCATTGGCGGTGCGGTCCGTGGTAATGCAGGAGCTGTAGGAGGAGAGATGAAGGACTCGGTGGTACAGGTCGAGGCGCTCATTGATGGCGAGGTGTTCACAGTCTCCAACGCGGAGTGTGAGTTTGGGTATCGTCACAGCATCTTCAAGGAGAACGGCGGTATTATTCTCTCGGCGACTTTTTCGTTCACGCCAGGTGATCCAGCAGAGGGGGCGAAGAAGATGCATGATGCACTGTTGTACCGCATGACGACACAGCCCAAGGGATTTGCTTCAGCAGGAAGTGTTTTCAAAAATATTATTCAGCCAGACGGCACGCGTGTGTTCGCGGGCAAGTTGATTGAAGAAGCTGGACTCAAAGGGACGGCAATTGGTGGTGCGTCAGTGGCGCAGGCACATGGGAATTTTATTATTACGACCAAAGAGGCTACCGCTCAGGATATTCAGCAGCTTATTGAGCTCATGAAGGAGCGGGTGTATGCTACAAGTGGATACCAACTCCACGAAGAAATTCAGTACGTGGGGTTCTAACATGCATGTGTATGCTTACTATTTCGTTGCAGGCAGTACATCTTGAGATGACAGACGCAATTGCTGAATATGCAGCAGGCAAGGTTCAAGCACTCGCAAAATTTACAAGTGATGAAGAGATTGGTGTGCAAGTAACCGTTGGAAAGACTTCTGATCATCACCAAAAAGGGCCAGTATTCTTGTGTGAAGTGCAGATGAATGGGCCCGAAACAAAAATCATGGCAAAAGAGGTCACAGAAGACCTCTACGCAAGCATTGATGCTGTGGTTGCAAAGCTCAAGAGACAGCTCACAGCGTAGGCTTGTTGAACCCCGGTTTGCATGGTAGAGTAGCCCCGATCAGGGTAGGGCTGATTTGTGATAGTTTTACTTGATTTCTATGATGAAACTTCTCTCAAAGATTTTTGGCGATGCAAATGAACGAACAGTACGGGCGTTGCGCGAAGTAGCTGAACAAGTTACGACGCACGAGTCAGGAATGCAGGCACTTGGTGACGAAGCATTGCGTGCAAAGACTGCGGAGTTCCGCGAGCGACTTGCAAGCGGCACGTCGGTAGATGATTTGTTGCCTGAGGCATTTGCAGTGGTTCGTGAGGCAGCGCGTCGCGTATTGGGACAGCGGCACTACGATGTGCAGCTCATGGGTGGTATTGTGCTGCACCGTGGGCAGATTGCGGAAATGCGTACAGGTGAAGGTAAGACGCTTACGTCCACGCTTCCTGCATATCTCAACGCACTCACCGGAAAGGGTGTACATGTGGTGACGGTGAACGATTACCTCGCACGTCGTGACGCTGTGTGGATGGGTCGCGTCTTTGATTTTCTAGGAATGAGTGTCGGTATTATTCAGAACCAGCAGGTGAGCTTTGTATTTGATCCAACCTTTGAGAGTACACAACCAGAGGATGCTGGATTGCGCCCGTCGTCACGTCAGGAGTCGTACCAGTGTGATATCACCTATGGTACGAATAATGAATTTGGATTCGATTATTTGCGTGACAACATGGTGCAAGATACGGCGCACATGGTGCAGCGACCGTTCTCCTTCGCGATTGTAGATGAGCTTGATTCGATTCTCATTGATGAGGCGCGAACCCCACTGATTATTTCCGCGCCTGCAGCTGATGCGAGCGAAGAGTATTACAAGTATGCAGCGCTCGCAGCCAAGCTCACACCTGAAGAAGACTTCAAGGTAGATGAGAAGTTGCGCGCTGCAACGTTCACTGACGCCGGCATTGCGAAGATGGAGCAGTGGCTTGGTATTGAGAACCTCTACGCAGATGGTGGAACGCGTGCAGCGCATTTTGCTGAATCTGCGCTCAAGGCACGTGCGCTTTTCCATCGTGACAAGGAATACGTTGTACGTGAAGGTGAAATTGTGATTGTTGACGAGTTCACCGGTCGCATGATGTTCGGTCGTCGTTATAATCAGGGATTACACCAAGCGATTGAAGCGAAGGAAGGTGTGAAGATTCAGCAGGAGAGCCAGACATTGGGTACTGTGACGTTCCAGAATTACTTCCGACTCTATCCGAAACTCGGTGGTATGACAGGTACTGCCATGACCGAGGCAGAGGAGTTCCACAAGATCTACAAACTCGAAGTGGTGGTGATTCCGACCCATCGCGACAATGTTCGTGTGGACCATCAGGATTTGATTTACAAGACTGAGGAAGCGAAGATCCGCGCAGTGATCGCAGATGTGAAGGCGCGACATGAGAAAGGGCAGCCCGTGCTCATCGGTACGATCTCGATCGAGAAGAACGAAGTGCTGTCGTTGTTATTGGAGCAGCAGGGAGTGCCGCATCAAATGCTCAACGCGAAGAACCACCAGCGCGAAGCAGAAATTATCGCACAGGCAGGTCGTCGCGGTGCCGTGACACTTGCAACGAATATGGCTGGTCGTGGTGTGGATATTATTCTTGGCGGTAACCCACCAGACGTGGACGAGGCGCGAGCAGTGCGTGAACTTGGTGGTCTCTATGTGATCGGTACTGAACGTCATGAATCACGACGTATTGATAACCAGTTGCGTGGTCGCGCTGGTCGTCAGGGAGATCCTGGTGAAACACAGTTTTATGTTTCTACTGAGGATGATCTCATGCGTATTTTTGCGGGAGATCGCATGAAGAACATGATGGAGCGGTTGAAGTTGCCTGATGACACTCCGATTTCGCATCCGTTTATTTCTAAGGCACTTGAGAATGCGCAGAAGAAGGTCGAAGGCAATAACTTCGATACACGTAAGCATTTGCTTGAATACGATGATGTGCTTAACAAGCATCGTGAAGTATTCTATCGCCGTCGCCGCGAAGTACTTGCGGCTGCACAGGCAGATGATGCTGCATTGGATGTATTGGTGCAGACCATGATGCAGGATGAAGTTCGCACGACCGTTGAGGAATTTACCATGAGTGAGCAGGCGAGTGACTGGAATCGCGAGTCATTGACTGCAGCACTGCAATTGCTGGAGAGCTCGGCAGACGAGATTGTGCGCGCAGCATGGGACAATCCGACACTTACCCCAGAAGCAACACGCGAACAAATCATTGCACAGTTACAGGAACGTTTGTTGAGTCGTCATCGTGCGCTTGTAGCTTCCATGGAGCCGCACGTGGTACGTGATATGGAACGATCGATTGTATTGCGTGCGATGGATGCGCTGTGGGTTGAACATCTTGAGGCGGTGGATCAGGTACGAACTGGTATTGGTTTGCAAGGGTATGGCCAGCGTGATCCGTTGGTTGAATATCGACGTGAGACACATCGTCTCTTCACGATGCTCATGACGCTCATTCGTCGGGATAGTGTATTGGCTCTCGCACAGGTACGTGGTGCTGTGCAGTCCTATCAGGGAATGCTGGAGACCCGCAAGGTCCAGCTTTCTGGCGCTGCAAAGACAATGCAGGAAATACCAGCAGGCTCCGCAGACGGCCAGCTCATGGAATCAACACTTGGTGCAGCACAGGTTGCTGTCTCATCACTCTCACCAGTAGAAGCAGGGGACAAGCAAGGTCGCAATGAACCATGTCATTGTGGTTCTGGCAAAAAGTTCAAGAAGTGCCATGGGAAGTAGGAGCTGACAAATAGAGCCGTTTCCGTCCGCAAACTGCGGATAAAGGGAAAAACCCCGTGCAATGAGCACGGGGTTTTTCTATGCCAAAATCCCGATCTCGAAAAATTAACACTGCTCGTCGAAGGTCGAGGTACGCGGCACCAGAGTCCGCAAGCTTACAAAAGTTGACACAACACCGAGTATGAAAAACATCACACAAGTGAAGAAAAGCATACGCGAGGAAGTTCGCGGGAAGGTCATGAAGGAGCGAATCCGAGCGGCAGCCGAAAGTCTGGCAAAAGACCTCGGAGACGATATCGCCGATGAGGTCGGCAACCTGACCGGAAAGCTGACCATTGACTTCATGGACGACGGATCAGAGATCGAGTCGGAGCTGACGGGCTACGCATTCGATCAGATCAACGACGCCCTTCTCGGTGAGGTCAAAAAACAACTGAGATGACCACGGGTCGAAATGCATATTACGAGCTGATGGAACGCTACGGCGGAGACATTAAAAAAGCCTCCAAAGCAGAATTCCAGCAAGCAGCACTACGAAGCCCTAGCAGTCCGGCTATCGCACTCTACGAAGCAAGCAGGCAATTCGAGAAAGACTATCCTCGACTGGTCTGCACGGATCGCAAAGGGCTGGGATGCGACGACGAACGGTGCTACTGCAACGACCCCGACGAGCAACCAAACGTATGAACGCAATCACTTACGAGCAAGCGAAGAAAACCTTCACCATAGCATCCGAAGCCATCGCCTTTCTGGTGACCATCGACATGCTAATCCTCTTCGCATCGCTCGCCCAAATCATGGTGGAGGGCCAGACCGGACATTGGAGTCCATTCTGGCGGGTACAAGCGGACATGGTGTTGAGACTCTTCACATGAGAGATCTCAAACCGACCCGCACGGTCACTTATCGCAGGTACGGAACCCCGGCGGTGATCCTCGAAGGGAAATGGCTAACGGATCGCTACAGGCTAAAGATAGGTGACCAGATCGACGTAGAGTTCCTACCAAAAGAAATACGGCTCCGGAAGTCGAACCGGGCCGCTCAGAAAAAGAAAATCCCCCCGAAGGGAGATGATCAGCAAACTAATTATATCAATCCACCTTCGGGCAAGTCAAATAATAATTATGAACAACCAAGCACAACCAACAGCAACGAGAGTGCGGCCGAGAGAAGCAGCGAAGGAAACGATAGATAACTTCTTCGCTCCGATCGGCAACACCAAGCCCTACTTCAAAGCAGCCTTCCAAGGCTTCGCGGGTAGCGGCAAAACATACACCGCAGCGCAGGTCGCGGTCGGACTGCACAAGCGGATAGGATCAAAAAAACCGATCGTAATCTTCGACACCGAACAAGCATCAAAATTCCTTAAGCCGCTTTTTGCGGAAGCAGGGATCGAAGTGCTCGTCCGCGAATCGAAGTCACTAGCCGACCTACGGCAGACGATGGAAAAGATGCGCTCAGGAATATCAGACATCCTTCTCATCGATTCAATCTCGCACGTATGGGAAGGGTTCTTACAAGCCTACGCAGAAAAGGTTCACCGGACACGCCTGGAATTCCAGGACTGGGGAATAATTAAACCAACATGGAAACGAGAATTCTCCGACCCATTCGTAAGCGACGGATACCACGCGATTTTTACCGGCCGCGCTGGATACGAGTACGACAACGAAAAGAATGCCGACACCGGCAAACGCGAAATCTTCAAGTCTGGAATCAAGATGAAAGTCGAAGGCGAAACCGCCTATGAGCCGGACATGCTCGTCCTCATGGAGCGCTTCGAAGAAGTGCTCGGAGACGACAAGAAGGTCTGGCGCGAAGCGACGGTCATCAAAGATCGCAGCACATTGCTCGACGGACAAACCTACAAAAATCCGAGCTACGAAAACTTCGCCCCGGCGGTAGAAGCCTTGCTCGATGACCCAATCCCAAGGGATACGGTGGTCATGCCGGAATCAGACACTGGGCTGCTCTTCCGCACTGAGGAAGAAAAAGCCGAGTGGCGCAGAGAGCGCGACAAATGGATGGAGGAACTGGACGGTCTCCTTATCCGCATCGCACCGGGCGCAGTCGGCCGAGATAAGCAACTGAAGCTCGATCTGCTGGATCGAGTATTCGGAACGACCTCAATGACAGCAATCGGCGAGCTCCGGCCCGAACGCCTAGCCGACGGCTATAAGAAGCTGGGCCTCGAAGCCGTGTCGATGGGCATCGCAGAAATTGTAGAACTCCCGGATGGGCGCAAGCGCCTAGTCTCAAAGTTGCCTCCTAACGGCAACGGGAATGGAAACGGAAATGGGAATGGGCATGCCCACACCGAAGAAAAGTCGACGCCCGCTCCAGCACCCGCAAAAAAGGGAGCTAAGAAAAAGTAACCAGCGTTAGCTTCCGACTCTGCCCTCATCGCGGAAGCGTGAGGTCAGAGATCGGAAGCCGACAAAGGATCAAACATCTTATGGGAATAGACATCTACGCGCGCTGGAAAGACCAGACGCCAAAGCAAAAGAAAAAGCAGATCACTGGATTCTCAGTGGAGCACGGCAACGTCGGCTATCTGCGTGAAGCGTATCGGGGAGAACACTTCGCAACGCGATACCTATGCCGCGAAGCCTTCGGAAAAGGTAACGAAGCAAAAATCCCAGCCAAACTTCTACGCGAACGATTGCCAAGAACTCTCGAAGTGGTCGAGCAACGAGAGCGAACAATTTATAAGCAAACGGATCAAAAGAAAATCGACAAAGTGAAGCAAAGCTTTGTGGACTTCGTGGATCTCTGCGAACAGAAAGAGAAAGAAACCGGAGAGCCATGCACGATCGTCGCCAACTACTAACCATGAAATACGCATTCAATCTCGAATGGAATGAGCTTCCGGAAGAACTAAGGGAAGCAAAAGTCCGGGAGTACATCCTCGCCGGAGACAAGCGTGACTGTGAAGAATGCGATGGCGTAGGAGAAATTCCTACGGCAATGGAGCGAGGCGACATAAAGACCAGCAAGCCATGCAGCCACTGCAGTGGAACCGGCCGAGTCAACCCTGACCCGGACGACCTACACCAGCAAGAGGAAGCAGAGGAAGACATCCGAATTCACTTCCCGATTTACTTCTAACGGCTCTCGATTCTGTCCTGACCGCGAGAGCGTCAGGCCAGAAATCGGGGAGCTGTTTCCCTTTCGCCAACAAAAACATGGACAACGAAACAAACTCAATAATTCCAAACTCGACTCAAATCCCGCACCTCATTATCCGGGAGTGGATGCCACTCCTGAGTGATGTAGAGCTAAGGATTCTTCTTGTCGTTGCGGATCAAACTCTCGGATGGATTGAAGACCCCGAAACAAAACGCCGAAAAGAGAAAGATTGGATCAGCCAGGGCCAGCTGATGAAGAAAATAAACCGGAGCGATCGGGCCATTCAAAACTCACTCAAGAGATTGGTAGACGAGCTAAGAATTATCCAGGCTCACGACGAAGCGGGTGAACTCCTAGACTCACCACAAAAGCGCATGAAGTGCGGAGGAAAAATCTTCTATCGCCTGAGTCTTAAACGGCCCCAACAACCCACCCCCGAAGTAAGTTCGGGGGCAGAAAAAACATCGAATTTTTCACCTCCCCCGAAAAATCTTCGTGCGAAGAATTTTCGGGCTACAAAAGAAACCGGTATTACAAAAGATAAGTCCTTCGGACAAGCGAGCTTGGCCCAAGAATTTAAAAAGGATGTGGATAAGCCTGTGGATAAACAAACCGTGCCCACTCGCTACTTTTTCGGAAAGTTCGCTCAGCTCACATGGGGCATCAGACATACCCGGCCGGTCTTTGTGAAATTTAAAGACGGCAATCTGCTCAAGCATGCGCTGCATCACCTCACAGAATTTCAGCTGGAGCTAGAGCTCGTGTGGTTTTTACAAAACAAGCCGGAGATGAAGCCGACAATCGGCGCAGCTCTGTGCAAAGAAGTCATCAACGATTTTATACAGGCCAGCTTTAAACAATACGGCTTCTACAACACCCTTGAGCGCACCGCGCTGCAGTACAGCAAGCGCGATCCGCAACAGGTTCAGGGAGAAGCCGGGGCTATGGTCGAGGCCCTGGAGAAATTAAAAGCATCTTTCGGCTGGGGCGTGCGCCAGGAGAAATCCAGCGGCGTCCTGGCTGAAAGAACATTACCCGCGGTCGACGGGTGATGAGATTAAGAAATCTTAAAGTAAATATAAAGCTATGGAACAAGATCAAAACCTCTTAGAGACAATCCTGAAGGCCATCGTCAATCACCCTGAACAGGTTCAGGTGACGAGGCATGTGGATGAAATGGGCGTGCTTCTTTCCGCCAAGCTTGGCGAAGGCGATGCGGGAGTCGTGATCGGCAAAGAAGGACGGGCTATCAAAGCCATCCGTTCGGTCATGAACCTCGTCGGCCGAAGAAGCAAGGCCCGCGTGAGTGTTCGGCTCGACGTGCCGGATCTGCCTCGCAATGCAGGATCAGAATCGGCCACGGCCTAACGGCACATCGGCGGTAACGCCGCTACGATCGGGACAAAGACACAAAACCCGTTAATTAAAACAGCTATGAACCGTACCCAAAAAGGAAAAATCATTGAACAAAAAGCACAGGCCCTTCTTGCTCAAGAAGGCTACTGGATCGAGAAGGCCCGGCGCGCAAAGTTCCAACAGCAAGACCTATTCGGGTGCTGGGACTTGATGGCTGTCGGCAAAAAAGAGATTCGCTTTATTCAGGTTAGCTCGGAGCGCTTCAGTTCCAGGTCGAGAGCAGACCAAGAGCGAATGCTCGCATTTCCAAGACCAGTAAATACGACAAAAGAATACTGGCGATGGAATGAAAAGACGGATAAGTTCGAAATCATAACGATATGAAAACCAGAATAGAAACACTCGAGTCGATTCACGACTCATTGCTAGAAGAAAAAGTGCGGCTGGAGATTGCGATACGCAACCTTGAAGACCGCGGCGACGATGACGTGGTGATCCCGCGCCTGACCCCATTCAACATGGAGGGCCAAAAGACCAAGAAAGAACTGGTGGTCGAATATCAGGAGCGGATCGAAAAAGTCGAACACGCCATCTTAACAACTGAAAAATTAATTGAAGAAGAACATGACCAGACTCGACAACCCAAAAAAGAATCCGCTGGCACGGAGAAAAAGTAGACCTCGGCTTATAGGCGGCGCATACATTCCGGCCGACCTACTTGCCGAAGCTCAAAAGCGGCGTATTGAAATGGTCGAGCGAGAGATTGCAACGCAGACATACCTCGCCCTTCCACTTCGAAGGCGGGTCTGGATTCGCATCAAACTGTTCTTCATAAACCTATGGAAAAAAATACGAAGACAATAAAAATTACAGACCTCAAACATCCGGCCTATAACCCGCGGGAGATAAAGCGCGAAGACATCGACGCATTAAAACGATCGATTGAAAGGTTTGGATTGCGCGGACTCATCACGGTTAACACTAGCAAGGGACGCGACGGCTTCATTGTCGGCGGCAACATGACCGTCATGGCTCTCAAAGAGCTAGGGTGGGAGACGATACCAAAAGAGAATGTGGATTTGGTAGATATGCCGGAGAAAGAAGAAAAGGCCCTGAGCCTTGCCTTGAATAAGATTGCTCAAAGACGCGACTGGAACGATGAGAAGCTGGCCGAACTCATGGTCGAGCTCAACCACTCCGACTTTGATCTGACCCTCACCGGCTTCAACGAAGTGGAAATCAGCAATCTTCTCGACAGCCAAATGCTCGACGAACCGGACGAAGAAGATAAAACCGCCGAAGAAGAATACGAGGAAATAAAAAAGCCGGAGTCGAAATATGGTGAAGTCTACAAGCTCGGTCGACACCGGCTTATGTGCGGAGACGCAACCAAGATTGAGGACATCAAGAAACTACTCGGTACGACCAAAGTGGATATGGTCTTTACCGACCCGCCTTACAACGTGGCTCACGTCAGTCACGAAAAGCGTGGAAAGTTTCCAACTGAGCAAGGAAAGATTCTCGGTGACCAGCAAAGTCAGGAAGACTTCGAAGCCTTCAGTGAAAAGGTGTTCGCCAACTACCATGAGATTCTGAAGCCAGGCGCAACGATTTATGTCTGCACGGGTTATACCAGCTATCCGTTGTGGTACTACGAAATGCTCAACGCCGGTTTTGAATTCTCCTCGACAATCGTATGGGTCAAACCATCCTTCGCTATCGGCTGGGGCGACTACAAAAAACAATACGAGCAAGTCATGAAAGCGAAGCGGAGCAAAGGCAAGACCAAAGCTCAGCCGCTTATGTACGGATGGAAGAAGGGAGAGCGACACTTCTTCTACGGAGACAACAACGAGAGCGACGTGTGGGATATGCCGCGCAAAGCGATTACCAAGATGGCTCACCCGACCGAGAAACCGGAGTGGCTCATTATGCGCGCCATAAAGAATTCAAGCCGAGTCGGACACGTCGTGGTCGACTTCTTCGGCGGATCAGGAAGCACGCTATTCGCTGCAAACAAACTAGAACGCACCTGTTATCTGCTTGAGCTCGACCCGCGTTGGTGCGATGTGATTCGCAATCGTTGGGAAAAGGTCAAGGTGAAAAGTTAAAGAAAAGATAAATAAATTGTAAAGAAAAAAGCAGTATGACAAAGCCCGCACTCACCACCTCAAAGATGCCAGGAGAGACTGAACAGCAGTACACTGCGTGGCTTTTGTATTGCGAAGCCGGAAGCCTTCGGAAGACCGAGGGGCTATGGAACAGGGTTGGGCAAAGCTTGGGTGAAGCTGGGGTGGAATTTGCCGACCGGCTCGGCAAGAAACCTAGCGATACCACCCTAGAAACGTGGTCAAAGAAATACCGTTGGGTCGAACGGAAAGACCTCAAACTCACCGAGGACTTAGAAGGTCTCCGCAAAAAGGCGCAAGAGATTAAACAGAAAAAAGTATTTGCTATCGGTGAAGTATTCTGGGAAAAGCTGCAGGCCCTGAAGAAGCAGATCAAAAAAGGAGAGGGTGCGACAGTAGATGAGATCAAGAAGCTGTGGGAAATGTTCAGGACTGAAATGGGAGAGTCGCTCGGCAAGCACGAACTAAGCATCAACGAAGACGAACAGAAACCTCCGACTCCGGAGCAGGAGGAACTGGGCCAAGCAATAGACGAAACCATCAAAGCCTTCTATGGACGAAAAGGAAAAGCAAAAAAGTAGCATCCTGTATTGGATCAAGCAAAACGGAATAAAAAGCGAGAGCGGTGACCCGATCGAATTCGCTGACCACCGCTTCATGCTGGATATTTATTCCGACCGAACGCCAATACAGGTTATACGCAAAGGATCGCAGATCGGAGCGAGCACGATGGAAATCCTGCGAGCCGTGCATGCTGCGCGCTTTTGGGGCATCAACCAGATTTATACGCTCCCGACCGTAGACGACGTGGCTGAATTCGTAAAAAGCAAAGTGAACCGCATCGTGAAAGTGAACCCCTGCATGCTCGAAGGCGTAAGCGGAAAAGACGTAGACTCGGTAGAGCAAAAGCAGATCGGCAAATCATTCCTGTTCTTCAAGGGAACCTATACGGAAAAGGAAGCAATCATGCTCACCTCCGATCGCAACATTCACGACGAGCTCGACAAGTCCAAACCGGAAGTCATTCGAGACTTTACCTCGCGTATGGGGTTCTCAAAGATACGAAGCCAGCATTACTTCTCGACCCCAACCATTCCGGATATGGGTGTCGACAAACTATTCGGCCAATCGGATCAGAAACACTGGCGGTTCAACTGCAAGCACTGCAACTACGAGCAGCATATGGACTGGGAAAAGAACGTCGATCGAGAA
>CAZVGV010000004.1:53303-79861 GCA_964627055.1 uncultured Gammaproteobacteria bacterium
CGCAGAATATACGTCTGCCAAAAATGCCACGGTGAGATTACCTCACGGCAAGTAAACGACACGGGCTGGTGGGAGGCTAGATACCCTGGAGAGCCAATAAGCGGTTACTGGATAAGCCAAATGATATGCCCGTGGCGAACCGCAGCTGACCTACTCACGGAAGAAGCCAATGCTGAAGACCAGCAATACTTCTACAACTTCGTGTTGGGCCTGCCTTATATCGCATCGGATCAGAAAATTCCTCAGAGCCTATTCCTTCGCAACACAACGAACGAAGAAGTAGAAACATCAGGTTGGAATGTAATGGGAGCGGATACCGGAGACGAAAACCACATAGTCATCGGTAACGCTAAAGGAATATTCTGGATCGGAAAAATAAAAGACCGGCCGAACAAGACACGCTGGGAATACATGGCCGAGCTGATTCAATTCTACGACGTGCGGGTTTGCGTTATTGACGCAATGCCTTGGACGGAAGAAGCATTGCGCCTGGCCCGCAAATTTCCGTACCGCGTCTATGTGAACTTCTACAAAGACGATCCGAAAATGTTAGAGGTCGTCCGCTGGAACGATGAGAAAGAAGAAGACGAAAAGCCATTTGAAGAAGAAGTAAAAGTGCTCACTTCCCGGAATCGAATTATTGACGACACGATATCGTCCCTGCGTCGGGGAGAAATAAAGTTTGCGATGAAGCCAGATGACCCAACATTCAAAATGCTCATTGAACACGCACAAACAATGTATGCACGAACAGTCACAAATCAATACGGCCAAGAAAAGCGTGAATGGGAGTCGACGACCGGCGTCGATCACGCATGGCATGCGCTTCTATACTGGCATGTCGCTTTCAAAAAGAGACTCAAGTATGAACCAAACAACTGATAAAAAAATACCCAACCCCACTACAGAAGAACGTGCTCTTCTGCTTGTGGAAATCGCTAAAGACTTGGCAGCCGTCGAGGAGGAGGGCTTCGGCCGGATTGTGATTGAGGTTAAGAACAAGCGGATCGTCAACTGGTGGAAGGTCTCTTCCCGAACAGCACGAGGTTTCTGGCGTAAAGCGCGAGGAAGCGTGGATCATTTGACTTCGTAAAAACCTTGGTCAATGTTGTGTCCTGGGTGGATGAATGACCTTTAGAAAATCCTTAGAAAATGTTTAGGAAATCTAATTGCCCGGTCAGAGAAAATTAACTTGCAATGCCAAACTGCCCGCAATCTGACCAATTTTCCAAATAAGCAGATTAGCGGATTTTTGGCAGGGCATAAAGCCATCCAAGGAAACGGTTCTTGCCTGGTCTTGCATGATTGGACTGCAAGACGGTAAGGAGGTCGACTGGAACCGAGGTAAATTAGAAACCGCATAAAGAAATTTATGGCTAAAAAACAATTCGTCATCGGAGCAGGCGCATTAGCTCTCGTCTTCGGTATCGCTCTCGGCGTGAGTGGCTTTTCGATCAGTAAGGGTTCCCCGGTATCGGCACAAGTCCAACCGGATAACTCTGCTGTGGCAGGCCCTCATACTAACGCCGCGATCGAATCGATAAAGACAGAGCTAGACAGCGTAACTCAATACGAATCGGCATACGGCTGCTTGACCTTCGGTCGAGGTGGCCAGTCTGAATTCTGCGGAGAATCAAAAGAGCGCATAGAAAAACTAGAGAACAAGCTTACTGAAGAAATTCATAAGCTCGAACTCTCTGGTCGTTCATCTGAAGCGCTTGCCCAAGTAAAGAGCAACATCGAATCTCTCGCTGAGAGGAAAGCCGATGTTACCTTCGAGGGTACCTCTGCGAATCCATACACCAATGCCGTTAAACGTATTGAGCAGTGGCAGGATGACAAAGGGTTCTTGTACATTGTCGACCCGGTTAACAACAGCGTTGTTCAATTCGGGCCCGGCCCTGGTAGCAAGATTCCCTTCGAACGCGACGGAAGCAAGAGCCTTCCTCAGTCAGAGCTTAAAGCAATGGCAGAGGAATACCTCTCGAAACACGTTGCAGACTTCGCCTCAGTCAAAGCTAACTTTAGCTTTAGAGAGACGTCAAAGCCTGGCAATGTGAGTCACGCTTTCCGCTGGGAAGCAAAGTCCAAACCTCAGGGTGAGGATGTGATTCCGTTCGTTCAAGTCGTCTTGTCGCCGGTGGGTGAAGTCATGAGCTTCAACGACGTGCGTGGCCTATATTCTAACTAACACACTATGAAGAAAACACTCTCACGAGTCGCGCCTTTCCTCATGGCTGTTGTCATGTTGGGATCGTTCGCAGGCATCGCGTCAGCTCAGACCTACATCCACGCTAACGGCGGGACGTATTGGTCACAAAGTGGCTCTGGCTGGAACTCGATCAGTAATGACGGGTACTGTGTCAGTGGCCGCGGGCCGTGCGGGTCGAGCCTCTGGTATCTGCAGTGGAACTACAACCACAGCGGGTGCGGGGCGGATGCGAATTCGACCTACACAATGGCATCAATTGTCGGCTTTGACGGCGACACTTATGCCTGGATTGATAGCTCAACTGGAAATATGTACGGTGCCGATTATCTCGTCACCTACAACTTCGCCAGTAGCTACGCCTCCACTGTTGACCAAAGTGCGTACTCAGAGTCATGGGCAACCATTGCACTCAACAAGTATCGCACCTCAAACGTTCAGCATAGCGACGGCTGGGGTGCCGCATACGCCTGCAACGGCGTGAGCGGACTTCAAGTCGAATTCGACGAGGTCAAACTGGAAATCTAGCTAGGCATCCTGACCGAGAAGTCAGCTCGTCGTTATGGAAGCAAGGCTAAAGGGGGCCCCCGCCAATCCGGGGGCCTTCTTGTTATCCACTAGTCAAAACATGACAAAACAGGACACATAGGGTATACTGACAATAGGCCAAGAATTAAGGGCCGAACGCTATGATATACCGACCAAAACCACAACATACGAAAATCCTTTTAGGGATCTTTGGCATTGCAGCAGTAGCTGGCATTGCCATTTTTATTAATACGAAAACAGGAAGCGACACTCAAACCGCCGTGTCTGACAAAAGCCAAAGCGCGGAGGAACTTCAGCAAGAGATGTCCCGGATTGCCCAGTACGAATTTGAACACGGATGCGTTGAAAAGAACGAACGGGGCCAGGATGTCTTCTGCGGCGAATCGAAGCAAAAGGTAGACGCAGCTGAGGCCCGATATAACGCTGCGGTAAAAGCATCGACAATGCCAGATAGCGCAACCCTGCAGGCTGAGACTGGGGCGATCAAGAAATTTATGGGCGACACTACCGTCGGGGTGGAATATTCTCGCAGCCAATCTCCTGCAAACTTCAGCGTGGGAGTGTTAACAAAACTTTCGGATCAAGGCGACGAGCGCATCGATACACCACAAGCGTGGAAACGAACAGTAAATATTTACAGAGCAACGAAAGAGATTGAAGGAACCTGCCAGGTCTACGAATATGAGGTGTATCCAAAGACTCACGATATTGTGGAAGTACGCGTAGTCTACCCCGACAATTATCAAGGCAAGTGTACAAAGGGCGATCTATTCTCACCAAAGATTTCCGAAACCAAAATAAAAGAAGTTGGTGAATCGTATCTGAAAAATCTAGGACTTACGCAATCATTTACAGTCGCCCCCGTTAACGATATGAGTCGATGGCAATGGAAGTGGCAAGATGCGAATTATAAGCTCCCGGATGGACTCGTCGGCAGGTCGGCCGTAGATTCCAAACCAACCATAAGAATATTTATTTCAAGCTCCGGGAAATTGCTTCAGTATAACAACACGGTCGCGCTATTTGAGAACTAATATGACTAAAAAAGATTATCTCACCGCCAAAGAAGCCGCAGCCGTCCTTCACGTCAGTGAACGGACAATCATGCGGTACATTAAAACTAAACGGTTGCTCGCCACCAAGATAGGTCAATGGCGAATTAAAAGAGCAGACATTGACCGCTTAGTGAAAGCAAGCAGGAATACATAATTTTATGACAGATCAATTTTTACCAAGCAACATACCACCTTCCAGATTCAATTTCTTGAAGACAAAACTTGCTCTCGTACTGATTGGAGCAGTAATAGTGCTGGGCATCGGAGGTCTAGTGGCTTACAACCTAACCTTCGCAGCACCTCAATCGGATGCGGGACTTGGACAATTTACCAACCCACCTTCTTCAGATGGCAGAGGAGGCATCCCGATCGAAGGTTACGGAATACCTCGACTTAAAGCAGAAGGATTTATCAAAAGTGAAATAGGATTCAAAATTGCCTTCGCACTTATCGGTGGAAAAGAAATCCAGCCGGGAGCGTACAAACTTTCAAAAGCAATGACGGCATGGGAGGTAGCGAAAGCGATCAAGGAAGGCCCCAACTTAGTATGGGTGACGATACCGGAAGGGCTCCGCAAAGAGCAGATCGCAGAATTACTTGCACCGGCCCTTAAGTGGGATGAAGCCAAGAAGGAAAAATGGATCGTGACCTACACCTCAATGAGCTATGACGAAATCGAGGGGGTGTATTTCCCGGATACATACCTGATCCCAATCGACGAAGAACCTCTGAAAGTAGCATCTCGACTACGTTCAAAATTCAACGAGATGCTTCAGCCATATACCCAAGAAGCACTGAAGCAGAACATCAAATGGACAACTGCGCTCAAGCTCGCTTCGATTGTGCAAAGAGAAGCGGCTGGGAAAGCTGACATGCCCCTTATCGCTGGCATCTTATGGAATCGCTTGCTCAAAGACGAGAAGCTAGAAGTCGATGCCACCGTGCAATATGTTCGAGATGACCAGCTTCACTACGGCGAAGCGCGATACGATAAACAGCCAGGCACCTATACGAGCGCAGGCACCTGGTGGACACCAATCAAACCGGAAGACAAAGACATTCCCTCGCCTTATAACACCTACCGAAACAAAGGTCTGCCTCCTCACCCAATTGCCAATCCCGGCATAGACGCGATCAAGGCGGTGCTTTATCCGGAAGAAACGGAATGCATGTTTTATCTCCACGACAAATCGAAGACCATTCACTGCGCCAAGACCTTCGAGGAGCACAAGGCAAACATTACAACTTATCTAAGTGACTAATTATGAATCTTCTTATTGTCGAGAACGACAAAGAAACATTGAATTTCCTAAAGCCTTCCCTGAAGGCCGAAGGGTTTGTCGTCGACATAGCAGAAGATGGAGAGGCCGGAGCTTATAAAGCTCAAACAAACGATTACGACCTTATTATTTTAGATATCGGTCTGCCACGAAAAGATGGACGACAAGTTTGTTCCGAGATTCGGTTAGCGGGTAAAAGCATGCCGATACTCATACTCTCAATAAAGGGCGAGATTGAAACAAAGGTAGATCTTCTGAGTCTCGGAGCCGATGACTATATTACGAAGCCGTACTCATATGCGGAATTGTCGGCAAGAGTGAAAGCCTTGATACGTCGGCCGCAGAAAGTGGAAGATGAGATCTTCCGTGTGGGTGACATAGAACTTAATCTGCCCAAGCGATCTGTCTACCGGGCCGGGAAAAAAGTTCACCTGGCACCGAAAGAGTTTTTCCTTTTGGAATTCCTACTACGCAATCGAGGACGGGTGCTCACACGACAGACGATCCTGGAGCATGTTTGGGACATGAACGCAGACCTATTTACCAACACGGTTGAGACGCACGTTACGATCCTGAGGCGAAAGCTGAAAGGTAGGAATAGAGGTGATTTTATAAGGACTGTTTCAGGTACTGGGTATGTAATTGACTGAGCTATGGCTTAAAATTTAAAAAAATATCTGTTATAATTAATCCGTGGGTTCTGTGGTCGAGGAATCCGAATCATAAAGAAATAGCATAAAATTTATGAAGAAAATCATCAAAGAGATTCTATCAAACAAAACAGTTCGCAGCAGCTCTGTTTTGATGTCGCTTATTGCGGCTGTCATGACCGTTGGTGCTCCGTGGCTTGATAAATAGGTACGTCCAATTCTACAGGCGTAAGATTGTCTCGCTCTTATGACCAAAATGCGAGAATTATTTTATTGGATTATAAGTCCTCAGTCAGAGGATGAAGACGTTGCCCGGCGCGAATACATTTTAAATATACTTTTAGTATCTTGCGCGGTTTTGTTTTTTGTCACGTTTTTATTCTCCGTCTTTCAATATTTCACATTAGCGCACTATAGGGGGACATACCCCGTCTTTTTTCTTGGTGCTCTTTTGGTATTCGGGTTTCTGCATAGACTCTCAAAAACAAACAGATCAAAGTTAGCGTCATATATTTTTCTAAGTTTCTTTTTCATCCTACCAACATACGCGATATTTCACTGGGGAGCGGATGTAGTAGCGGGACTTCTATTTTTCGTACTGGTTATTATCATGTCGGGCATCTTGCTCGGAAGCAGGGTTGCTTTCGGAGTTACGGTTCTTTCATCTTTCTTGATCACACTAGTTGCCTATTTACACACCAACGAGATCATTAATCCGATATCGTATTGGAAGGCCGAAAAGTTTAAAGTAAGCGATACGCTGGTAGTTTCAATTATTTTTCTTATCATTGCTGCGGTTTCTTGGCTTTCAAATCGTGAAATCCAAAAATCATTATCAAGAGTAAGGGATTCTAAAGAGGAACTCAAAAAGGAGCGCGACTCATTAGAAATTAAAGTTGAAGCGCGCACAAAAGAATTAAAGGAAGTCCAGGCGGAGAAAATGGCTCAGCTTTATCGCTTCGCTGAATTCGGGAGAATCTCATCCGGGCTTTTCCATGATCTTATTAATCCTCTCAACGCGGTATCGCTTAACCTAGGAAAGACAGATGGCACAGCAGAGGAAACAAAACAGTATGTAGGTAATGCAGTACGGGCCGCAAAGAAGTTGGAAGATTTGGTAGTTGCGGTACGCAAGCAATTGGCGAGAGAAGAAACAAAAGCTCTATTTTTAGTTGAGGAGGAGATTAGGCATGTCATCGAAGTACTTTCCCATAAGGCGCAACATGCTAATGTCGATCTGCGATTCGTGCCGAGAATCAATATCCAAATGTTTGGCGATGCGATAAAATTTAATCAGGTTGTGCTCAATCTCGTTGCCAACGGCATTGATGCGTGCACGCCACCTACGGGTGAAATGGTACCAGTAAGTCCGGCGGATCGGTGGGTACAAGTATCCCTGATAGAAGATCCGGAAACGATGATTATGCTCGTCGAAGATAACGGTATCGGAATACCGGAGCATCATATGGATAAAATCTTCGAACCATTTTTTACTACAAAAATAAACGGGCAAGGAATCGGTATCGGCCTTTCAATGGCTAGAAGAATTGTAGAAAAAGACTTTGGAGGCTCACTCGTGGCCACTAGCGATGCCGGTAGAGGATCATCCTTTAGAGTATCTCTGCCTATGCGTAAAAAAGAATATGCAACATAATCAAATTACCAACGATCTACTAGAGTTTATTTCAAGCATGGAATCCGACAAGAATGTCGGTGGAATAAAACTCGCGCGTACTATAAAACGCCTTACTGAGATGGAAATCGACGAGGGTGGCCCTTACTCTTTTGAACCAAAACAGGGGGCAAATGATATTGGACTTAATTTGGCTATTGCCTGCTTCCTTGCGTTGCAGGATATACGCTTGCCTAAGCTCGATGCATTTTTAGAAAAGAAAATCTCCAATGCTGTAGAACCATTCGATAGTGCAATCGACGATAAAACAGTCCGTGATCTGATTGGGAAATATAGAACCCTTATTGAAAACGTTGGCAAAGAAGAATCGGCCGAACGTCCAATCGCCTATGACGAAAATGAGCAACGCATAATGAACATGATACGAAAAAAGCTTGACGATCGCTTCTCTAACTTTTCTCCAGAGTTGCGAGAGCGGGCCAAGTTAGCGGTTGAAAAAACTATCCGCGGCAATCGGGATAAGCAAATGTCGCTGATGGCTTATTACACAAAAGCCTCACTCGGAAAAAGCGGGGAAACTATCCCGGATGAACTGGTTGCTGATATAGGGCTTGCCAATATTTTCTTCTGGGCAGCTTTCATAATCTATGATGACTTTTGGGATCGGGACGAAGCAGCCGATCCACGTCTGCTGCCGATCGCAAATATTTTTGCTCGTCACTACATAGACTTTTTTATTGCTCTGCCTGAGGACAGAGAATTCCGTCCGTTTTTTCATGACCTAATGGATAAGCTAGATGGTTCAAATGCCTGGGAGATTGAAAATTGTCGTACCAAAGTCGAAGGAAATACTTTTTATATTCCAGCCAACTTGCCTAACTTCGGGGACTATGAAAATAAATATCGTCCTGCATCGGGGCACATCCTTTCCTCAGTTGCCATACTTACGCAATTCGGCAAAGAACTCAAAACAGAAGATTGGGGAAATATAATATCGTACTTTAAGCACTACCTGATTGCGATGCAATTAAACGATGATGCTCACGACTGGGAAGAAGATCTGCAACGTGGTCATCTGAGCACGGTAGTAACACTTCTTCTCGATGACCTTAAAAAGAATGGGTGGGCAAAGCAGACCATCGACTTGAACGCAGATCTTCCAGAGATTAAGAAAATATTCTGGTTCACGACAATGCCTCGATATGTGAAAATTGTCCTAACTCAAACAGACGCATCACTGAAGGCGCTTCGAGCAATCTCCATAATAGAAGACCGGGCACCTCTTGAGCGGATCATTACGACGACAGAAAACGTGGCCCGGCAAGCAGAAAGAGAGAGCACCGATTCCGAAGCCCTGCTTAAAGAGTACGCAGGAACCCCACAAACGACTTAAAAGGGCCCTACAAGGCCCTTTTATAACGCCGTATTTGCCCTTATTTGCCCGTGTAGCGCGTTTTGCCTCACGATGCCAGGGAAACCACCTTACTAAGCAAACTTTATCTTTTCTTTAGAATTTCTTTACTTTTTAATCTACGTGTAGGTACAGCTTCCTCTCTCGAATTTTTGATGCTTCCGCAAGAGCAGAAGCGATTTCTTCTAAATGCAAACGGATCATCTCATTGGGTATATGCATCGTATCGTAGCCGTTTTTGTGAGAATAATATCCTCGGCTTAGGTCTGCTACAATCTGTTCCGGATTAGTAAGATGTTGGATGCCATCAATCTCAACATTGATCTTTGCTTTCGGAAGAGCTAAATCAATATGCTTGTGCCCATCATTCACCTCTACCAAAACACGTATCCCTTTTGCTTCGATTGCAGCTTTTAAATCACCGGCTTCTTTCGTCGGAGCTCTGTACTTTTTAATAATGCTTAATGTTTGTTCTTGCATATTTTTATTTCAACGCTTTTCGCGATTCGTAATATGAACAAAAATCACATTCCGGGTTGCTCTCCGGAACCATATCGTTGTTGAGGTATTTGTGAGCATCCACAATTGCTTGCTCGACCCATGAGTCGTCTCCGGTGTAGGGGATGAGTGTGATATCAAAATCAAGCTTAGCATCAAATGCTTCACGATCAGACTTACCGTTGCAGTAGACGAAATACCCAGTGCTAGAAACCTTCAAACCGTTACGTCGGAGTAGCCATTGGTATATCTCCATCTGACGCTTATATCCGATCTGCCATTCTTTATTGAGCTCGGTGATATCCTCGGCTTTGGAAGTCGCCTTGTAGTCGACGACAATATATTCACCATCAGGACTCTGCCAGAGATCATCAATCGCGCCGAACACTAAAAAATTTGTCGCCGCATGTAGATGCTGGATGCCAGTAAAATTATGCCGCCATTTTTCTAACTGCTCGTGAGGTATCGGCCGCGCATCAACCCCGTACTTTTCAATAAGAGGATGCTTCGTACCATTGGCGCGATGGATATCGAACTCGGCTTTTAAGAGATGATCGACTGCAGAGTTCAAAGCGAAAGGAAAGCCCGGCGGACGGCCGACGCCTAGTCTGCGATCGTAATAGAAACAACGAGGACATTCCAATGAGAGATCAATTTTTGAGCGCGACAATTTAAAAGGTTCCGATGACTTCGGATCATATAAGCCTTTAACTCGTTGTGATGTATAGTATTCGGACATAAATTAATTAAAAGCCGTATTTTTCTTTTCTTAACTTAAAGGCATCTTTGCCACCCTCAGTAACCAAGGTAATTTCTTCCTTGATTGCTTGTTTATCAATTGCACCCACATCTTTAACTGTGCCACGAGTTTGATCTCCAGCTTTTACATAGTCGCAACAGACGACAAGTTCGGCGTCGCCATTTACAACAAAGTTCGCGCTATGGCTCGCAAAGATAAGTTGGCGTTTGCTTTTGGCTTTCCAGATCTGCTGAACGATATCCGGACTCATCTTGCTATCAATGTCGTCCTCTGGCTGGTCAATAATAAGAGGCGCGCCATACTGATTAAGTAGCACGGTAAGTAAGGCTGTGGCTTGCTGACCAGCCGATGCTTCGGCGAACTCGATATACTCGCTCGTGTCCTTATTCGTGCAATAAGAAAACTTGGGATTAAACTCAAGCTCGGCAACTGAAAGCTCAATCCATTTTCCAGAGTCGAAGCTGGTCGCAATTCTTGTACGCTCATTTTCGATAAAGCCGCACTTGTTGAGAATAGGGGTATCAGGCATCCCATCCGGGCCCTCTGTAGAGTGCAGAGCAAGTTTTTCAAGCTCTGCAAGAATGCCGTTCCATTCAGCTATTGGATCTGTTGCTTTTACAATTGACTGGCAGATTTTCTCGATCTTCTCTTCTTTGATGTTCATGCTGGCAAATGCTGTCTTAAACTTTTGGGTCAAAGCATTTGTATCAAGACTGCTTTTAATATCTGCCTTGATTAGTCCACCGGAAAGCGTAGTGAATTGAACGCATTGCGTTTCGAGAGCACTGACTTTTTGTGAGTGTAGTTCGTCCCACTTCTTTCGAAGTTCCTTATATGTTTTTTCCGGATCACCCAGAGCTGTGACAGCATTGCGCTTCTCTGTTTGAGATTTTTTCAATATACCAATTCGTTTTTCGATTGCCTGAATTTGATCAAGTTGCTGCTGGTTGACCTTCGCCGTGGCTTTTGCAGCCTCGTATTTTTTATCAAACGCCGCCTTGAGTTTCTCCCATGATTTAATCTCGTCATTGATGGCCTTGAGCGATGCGGGTTTAAAGAGGTTTGACAGTGCGGTAACACCGGCTTCTACCTCGCTAAACTTGGAAGCATATTTTGCTTGGATGTTACCGATAAGGACTTTATTTTCTAGCTCAACCTCATCTTCTTCACCTTTTTCACTTTCGAGTGTTTTTGCGAGAGTATCAACGTGCTCCTGTGTGGTCTCGAGTTCGTTCTTGAGATTTTCTATAATAGCTTCCTCGTTGTCGTATTTTGCTTTTTGGTCGATAGTCTTCTGATCTTCCTCCGAAAGACCCTTCAGGCTTTTTCTCAAGCCGGTCAATTGCTCGGTGAGCGACGCAATCTCAACTGCGTTTTTTTCAATCTCGGTTTCGATTTCTTTCTTACGGATCAAATCTCCATAAGATGATCGAATCTTTGCCTCCGTGTCACGAATTTCTGATCGGACACGGTCTAGCTCCTGCTTAATAGGAAGCTCAACAAAACGCTTAAGCTCGTCAATGCGATCTCCAACACGACTGAGTTGTTTCTGGCTATACGCCTGGATAGGAAGTAAATTTCTTATTTGCTGTTCAGTAGCTGCTGTGAAATCTCCATCACCGATTTTCAGTAGGATTTCCTGCTTCTTTGAGTTTCGCTTCACGATGTGCCTCACGTCATTCAATAGAAACGTAACGTGGACTTCGCCATCAAAGTCTTGGAGCGTATTTTTAATTAGATTTTTTCGTTTGTTCTGTACGGAGTCATCTTCTTCGCTTTCGACTGGCTGGTCGCACAACCCCCAGCGGAGATATTCAAGAATTGTAGACTTGCCGGTGCCACGACCGCCAATGATGGCATTGTATTGCTGGTTAAGATCAAGTGACACGTTACCGAGAAATTTGGAACTGGAGACGCTAATAGAGGTGATCCAGATATTTGGCAATTGTGGTTCGTCTTGAGATAGTCGAGACTCTCTTGCCAGGCATGCCTGTCTCAATGCTTCCGCAGTCGGCTCAGACCATTTAACCCAAGTGGTGTGCTTGCCTAGATCATCGTGGTTTCTTTTGCGGTTATCAGAGGTCTGGAATACACCAATTGCTTTAAATCCGTAGTCTCGATTTTTGCCTTCTATGATAGAAATGTTGCCAGTCCCAAAATTAGAAACTGGGCCATCGGTATACCCACCGACGCACGGCATGGTCTTATAGAAATTTCCGAAGCCAGAACGCAACATCGTTCCATGACCAGTCTCGCTCACATTTGGCAGAACGATAAATCTACCCTTTAAATGTTCATGGCTGCTTAACTTTTCGTAAAGATCAGAAAGGTCGCTTATTACATTTTGTGGTACTCGCTGTATCGTTGCGTGTTTTGCATCTGCAGAGGGAGCGGGAGAGATTGCAAGAACAGTAAGAACACTCTGTAATAAGTTTTCCGGAAAGTTTGCGTCCAAAAGTAAGATCACCTGGCAAGCTGGAGCGGTTAAAGTAAGCTCGATGCCGGGGAATACAACAATTCTCTTGTCCTCAGGAACTGGTTGACCCGTATCATCTAATTCATCTTGAGCAGCCTTTTTTATGAATGGAAAAAAAGCGAAATCATGATGATCCGTAATTGCAATTGCTCCCAGGCCTTTCTGTCGACAAGCTAGAATCAGCTCTTCGGCATATGTTTTTCGTTCTGCGTCAGTAACAGCCTCGCCACCACTCCATCGAGCGTCTCGCGGCGTGTGTACCTGGAAATCAGATTTGTAGAAGTGTGCGCCTTTGTCCATAAAATTATCATGCTTTAAGTACCAACGGCTCCCAATCGCTCCAGTCTCCGCGCTCAGACTTTTCCCAATTGTAGGTATTTTTGTCGTTGATGTGCCATGTGCTATTTCTTTCAATCACTACACCTCCAAAAATCTTTTTACCTTTTTGGCCGGAGAGATATTTTTGCAAAGCTTCTGCTTTTGCCTTGGTATAAGTTTTTCCGTCGCGATCACCGCTGTCTTTAACCTCAAACATTCCAATTCGTCCATCTGTAAGTCTCACCAGATAGTCGGGGTAGAACGTATTAATACCCCCGGCATATTCGTATTTGATACCAAAGTAGTCCTGTTTGTTTTCGCCATTTTTCCACCACCAATCTATCTCCGAGGAATGGTCATTGAGGAATGCTTCGAACTCTCGCTCTGGTTTAGAGCGATCTGTGTTGAGATAGGAAGGATCGTAAGAGTATTTCTTGGTTCTAACCAACTCATCTGCATACTCGTTAAAGAAAAGCTCTGGTGGTAGTTCAAAGGCATATCGCTGTTCGCTCTCTTCAATACGCTTGCGGACTTCGCGCTCTTTAACTGTTTTGTATCGATCAATGGCAGTTGTGAGGACGTGTTCAAAATGGGTGCGATTTTTGTCGTGCAGGAAAATCCGCTGAACCATTAGCAGATCATCATCGCCCCAGCTTTCTGATCCGAGCACAGCCCGGAACCAAATATAGACTGCAGTTTTTACAGTCGGCACTGAACGCTTTACATTTTTGAATGGCCCTAAATTATTTTTTAGAGTCTGTTCAAAAAAGACCATTAACTCGTCAGCTGCAACTTGAAGTTTGGCGAACGCATCAATATCGAGCTTGCCAGCGAGATTATCAAAACTCTTGGTGTCTAAATGCTTGTCGGCAATAAGTTCCTGTTGGTATTTTTTGATATCTAGATCAACACCCTTTCCTTCAACAGCTTTGACGTTTTCGCTGGTGCGAGCACCACGAGAAGTCCCGAAATATTTATCTGCAGTTTCCTCAAAGACTTCATGGAAGCTGGAAGTGATATCACCGTAATCAGCACGAGCCTTATAATAGGACTCCAGCTTAATCGGCTTATAATCACTGATGCGCGCGGCGCGCAGATGCTTGATAATGTTGGGATTGTATTCTTCTTTCTTTACCTCAATCGATTTAAGATTGGTATAAATGTATCCACGGTTGAGCAATTCGTTGGCATAGTGACGCTGTTCCGGCATTCGCAAAATACGGCCGACAGTTTGGATCTCGAACGGAATGCTGTGAGTTTCCCTGAATTTTACAAGGATGTGAGCTCGTGGACAGTCCCAGCCAGTGTCGATGGCCTGTTTAAATATAAGAAATTCGATCTCATTGTCGGGTTCGGCAATCCAATCAATGAGTTCGGATTTTTGTTCGGCAAGCCATACTGCCAATTTTCCGTTACCAGTTTTTCCTTTGCGCTCAGTGATATTCTTTTCTTTTAAGAATTTCTTTACCGCATCTATTTTTTGTTCACCAGCTTCAGCTGTAGGGATTTGCACCAAGACTAGGGGATTAATTTTTGATCCTTCTTTCTCAAATGCCTTTTTAAGCTCCAAGCGTTTGCGGTAAGCCGCTTCAAGTACAGCTTGTTGGGAGTCTTCTTCGGAAGCGGCAATCTTTCCTATGTCTTCGTTGATGATCAATTCTTTTTTGATCATGCCCTCATCGATCACATCCTTTGGCTCTACAATGACATAACCGGCCCCGCCTCTAGCCAGCTCCTGAGTGAAAGATACTTCTTGCTGTGGCCGACGTGGAGTCGCGCTCATTTCAAGAACTAGGTCAGCGCCGAAAAGATCACGGAGCTCGTTTGCACGGGCCGTATCTGCGCTGACGTGACTTTCGTCGATAATAAGGATTATTTTGCGTTGCTCTCTGGTCTTTTCGAGCACGTCCCGGAAGTTGAGCTTTTCACCTTCTTTCATTACCAAGTTTTTCCACTCTCCGGATTCCCGATCTTTTGTTCGAAGTTTTTCCCAGTTTGATACAACTACTTCGTTTTGTACGATGCGTTCACGACCACCACTAAAAGCATCCTCCACAAGTGTGACTCTAGGAAAGCCAGCAAAAATTCTTTCAAGTGAGTGCTTGCTCTGAAGATGAAGTTCACCCTTACCGATGCTCATCCATACAAAGCAAAGATCATCCTGAGGAAGTTCTTTAATAAGTCCTTCAATAAATTTAGCCATCATCACGGTCTTACCGCTTCCAGTAGGTGCTTGAAAGACACAGACTTCGCCGGGCCCGTCATACGCCAAAAGTTTGATCGCTGTTTCGATCAGTTGACCAACTGCTTTCTCTTGATAGGGTTTAAGATCAATACTCATAAATTTGCTTGTATACGTCTAATATTTTTTGTGGAATCGGCTCAAGCGACACATCGCTCCAGCCTGAAAATTCTGATTTAGAAAGACCTACTGGATCGAGAGTGAAGCAGTAGAGAGTTTTGTCGCCCTCAATCTTATCAAGCTCTTTTTTGAGTGCTGGCAAGGACTTGCGTTCGATAGAATAGTAAACGGCGAGAATTTTATCTCCCTGCTGGAACACACGGTAGTGATCAGTTTTCTTCGTCTCATTAAACACGCCCTCGCGCAAGCACAACATTTCTGTGCACTCGTTAGTGATGCGAGTTTTGAAGTCGTCACTGTTGGTGCTTTTTTTGACGAACTTTGTCTTAAAGTATTTAAGTGAACCTCCAAGCCCATCAATATTTTCCTTCTTGCGAATTTTATAACCGCCAATCACATTTGCTAGGCGGGGGTATGTGATCTTCTCGCAAATCCCGGCTTCGTTGTTAGTACATAAGATAAACTTTCTATTGCCCTCATGCTCGTTATTGAATTCCATAAGAGCCTGTCCGGTGCTACCTGATCCAGCAAAGAAGTCCAATACTACCGCATCTTTATTTTCAATGAGATTACCGATCTCAAATATTTTTTGTAGAAAGGCAACTGGTTTCTTCCCATTTCTAAACTCTACGCCCCCCTCGTATCCAACGTTGTTGAACTCTTCCTCAAAGTCGAAGTAGTTAGGATATGGGACTTCCTTTATATCTTCTCGATCAGTTGGCACGCCTTGAAAATAACTGCCGTTGATTTGCTTCTCACTCTCAGGAGTTATGAAGTATCGGTAGCCAAGATCATCGCTTCCAATGTCAGGGATTTTATAGAGATAACCAACTTGCTCAGCTGCAAGTGGTTCAAGATATTTCATGTAGAAACGCCCGCTACTATTGCCTTCTTTGATTGAACCCCGAATATTTATCTTTTTTACTTTACTAATATCAGCTTCTCCTTTTACGATCTCGTACTGGCCAGGTTTAAAAACCAATGCTGTCTTATTCCCAAATTTGACCTGCTTCGGTTTTGCCAATTCCTTAATTTCATATACATAGTCATCATTCGAGGTGTTGTCGCGCTGACGCTTTAAGGGTTTGAAGTCCCAAGACTTTCGATATAGAAGAAGGTATTCCACAACTTCATGGAAATCTTTATCTCCCTTAAGGATACGGTCTTCGTGCCGAACTTTAATAGTAAAATTTGCAAGATAGTTTTGCTCACCAAAAACCTCATCACAGATAATTTTGAGATGGGCAAATTCTTCTTCGTTGATAGAAATAAATATCGCACCCTTATCTTTTAAGAGATTGCTGGCCAAGCGTAATCTCTTATTCATAAACGAAAGCCATTTGCTGTGACGGTAGGCATCCTTTTTATCGATGTAAGTGTCGTTGTATTTGAAGTCTTTATTCTCGGTGTTATAAGGCGGATCAATATAGATCACATCGACCTTACCCTGATGCGTGAAATTTAAAACAGAAAGAGCGTGATAGTTATCTCCCTCAATTAAAATATTTACAGGTTTTGAGTCATCTTTATCATTAATCTCTTTGCCTTTTATTTCCTTTAGAACAGGCAATGCATTTTCCGCATCCTTCTCGAATTGTTCTTTTACTTTTTCCTCATCCCAAATAAGCCCGTACTTTTTCCGAGACTCTAGTTTTTCTACGAGCTTGATCAGATCTTCTTTATTGAGTTGTGAGTAGTCCTTGCTCATAGATTATATTTTTATGTATCTAGTGCCTCGACCGCGACCAACGCGCTTAATCTTGCCTAGCTCAGCTAGACTTCTAAGTGCTTGGCGAACAGTGCCAAGTGCGATACCTGTTGCCTTCACGATCTCACCTGGGCCCGACTCTCCCACACTTGAAATATATTTCCATACTTCGTACTGCTTAGGGGAGAGAGTATCCTCAATCTTTTCTTCCTGAAGATACGAAAGAGCTTTTGTAGCTTGCTCACGCACTACGGACAAAAAGAAATTCAGCCACGGCGAAATGGTGTCGTGGTCAGTTTTGAATGTTTCCTGTGACTTGCGGAGTGCAATGTAATATTCATCTTTGCGACGCTCGACAATTTGCTCGTGCGACACGTACTGTACAAAGGTGTAACCGGAGCGCAAAAGCAAAAGATTTGTGAGGACGCGAGAAAGACGCCCATTACCGTCTTCAAATGGGTGAATTTTCAAAAACTCGACAATAAAGTTGGCGATAATAAGAAGCTGGTGAAAACGATTTTTTTCAAGAGCTTCCTCAGTCCAGTCAACGAGCTCCTGCATTTCCTTACCAGTAAGAAATGCCGGAGTGGTCTCGAACATGATCTTGGCGACTTTGCCATCTGGCCCAAGTACCCCAACCGTGTTCTCTTTCTTTTTATAGCCACCGCGATGCGTATCGTCTTTGGTGGAATATTTAAGAAGTTGATTGTGAAGCGAAGTGATCAGACTCTCTCGAAGTGGTAGAGTCTGGAAGCTGTCGAAAACATTCTGAAGCGTT
Source organism: uncultured Gammaproteobacteria bacterium (assembly GCA_964627055.1). GTDB lineage: Bacteria > Patescibacteriota > Patescibacteriia > Magasanikbacterales > JBBTQS01 > JBBTQS01. The sequence goes on from CAZVGV010000004.1 coordinate 70,991, forward strand.
TCAAGATAGCCTTGTACTTCCTGTGAATCACGATCAGCAAACTTTGAGACTGCAAGGCCGCGCATGACTTCCTCAACTTTCTCATCGGTTAGCTTTGCTCCTTCAATACGAGTCGATGCACCAGCGGAAGTGATCAGTGTTGATCGCTTCAAGTTGGTAATTGCCTGCGGAGTCATTCTCAAGCCTCCCTTAAACTCACCACGAATCCCGTCAATTTCAGCCAAAAGAGCCACGATGTGTGGATCGGGATTTTTTATGCGGTGATCAAATTTTCTGGTAATATCGTTCATAAAAATAGCTTAACTTTTAACGTTATAGTCTATATGACGGATTATAACGGATTACAACGGTAAGTGCAAGTAATGCCATTGTGGGTATCTTTAGGCCAGCTTGGGCCACACCCTGCAAATAAGGCCTTTTTCCTGGTAGAATAGCCCAACAACTGAATAAAGGCCTAAACCCGGTTTCCGGGCATGGTCGCAAAGCCATCCAACCATCCTCGCAAGGGATATTTCTGCGCGTACGCGCAGAAAGTGGCTTTGCGGGGATTTTGTTTTTTTAGTCATGAATCCAATACCAGTACTGGTTTTTAAGGTCTTCACTCAGTTGGAAAGTGTCAGCATGAGAAAGCGCACCCAAGTACGACTGAAGGGACTGAGAAAGGGAGTGTTCGTCAATGGCTCCTTGCCGGTATTGCGCTACCCGATATTTGAGCTTGCGAAATATCCGGTGTTTTGTCTTGCTCCGCATCAACAGGTAGTGCGGCAAGATCACGTATCCCAAGTAATCAACTCCGCGGCCAGCAATGCGGATAGAGATTTTCTTGGGATGCAGCGCGAGCTTCAGTCTCTCAGTAAGAAATTTTTGGATTGGATTGAGCAAGTCCTCCAGATATTTTTTGTTGGTCGATATGACCACGAAGTCATCGGTGTAGCGCGCGTAATGTTTGACTTTCAATTTCTGCTTAACGAACTGGTCGAATTCGTTCATGTAGACGTTGGCGAACAATTGCGAAGTGAGGTTGCCAATCGGCAGACCAAGATGATCAAAAAGCGTCTTCCATCCTCCCGTGAAGCTCCAAACTATCTGCTGTACAAGCCACATGGTATCCGGATCTGCAATCCGCTTTTTGAGAATGGCCAATAAAATCTCATGGTCAACGGAATCAAAAAACTTTCTCACGTCGCACTTGAGGGCATAACAAGGAACTGTATAGTTTCGGCTTTCTTTCCGAAGCATGTTCTCAGCAGCCAGCACGCCCTTATGTGTGCCCTTGCCGACGCGACAAGAAAACGAATTGGGAATGAAAGTCTCCTCAAAAATAGGATTAAGGATGCGGAACACCGCGTGGTGCAAAACCCGGTCTCTTACCGTGGCTTTGTGAATGTGGCGAACCTTCGGATCACGAATATAGAAGCCTGTATATGGCCCATGAGTATATTTCCTAGTGACCAAATCCCGGTGCAGCGAAAAGAGATTCTGCTCAAGACAGAACTCAAATTCCTGAACATCGATCTTTTTACCCTTATCACTTCGAAATTCCTCCCACGCCAAAACGAGGTTCTCTAACGAAATGATCCGATTAAATAAATCCTTATAAATCTTCATAACTATGAATGACTTCGATATCCCGATCTTCAAAAAAGCCTACGACCTCTATAAACTCTTCCACGAGTATAGAAGGGTCGTACCTAAACAAGATCGGTTCACTGTTTTTGAGAGATGTGAACATTTAATTCTCGATGTGATCGAGAATATCCTCCAGGCAAGCGGCGAACAAAAGCAGGCCAAGGTGCCGACGTTGGAACGATGCAGCCTCAAACTTAATATGCTTCGAGTTTTTATTCGTCTCATGAAAGACGTTAAAGCAATCGATGCAAAAAAGTACGTCGCCTTAGAAGCAATAGTAGATGAGATCGGCCGAATGCTCGGTGGCTGGATTCGATCCACTAAGACTGGGTAAATAGAAAGGGTATCCGTTTTGCGGATACCCTTTCTCGTTAGAGAGAGACTTCGAGACGAAGGCCGAAGCGGAACCGTAGTTCTCGTTGGCGTTGTCGAACCAGTTGGCGTTGAACTTGACCTTGCCGTCGTTGAAGTTGAAGATCGGCGCGTTCGAGAAGTCGCCATCGGCGTCCGGATTATTGCCCCCATCCATCTGTGTCACCAAGCCTTAAGCTTTACTTCCCGCTGGAAACGGAACTATATGCTTTCAGCCCTGAACTTAATTTGACAGCATCCGCCTCACGGCGAAACCTGTACCAGACGAGGACAAGCAGTATCTCTCAACACAACACGCTCTTGGAAACCGTAGTCTCCATGACTCTGGTTGCTATCGTTGAACGATAGAGTTCGGCGACAGCAATCCGTGAACGGCTGTACATTAGCCTATACTCAACGCTATTATACCCTAAGAGGGGGATTGTGGCATATTCTTGACAAAATCCCCAATATTTGCTATACTAAGTCGTCAAGATTAGTTCTTTAAAAAAGGCTTATTTATGAGGTAGCGCATTGGGCGTAAGAGCTATTTTTATGCTTATTGCGCTACCTCATGCAGAGGATGCCGTTTGCCGGAGCGATTCCGGTAAATCTCAAAAGGAGATAACGCAATGAACGCGATTACTCAGCATTCCGCAACGTCCGGCCAGATCAAACAGATCAACCGGTTCGGTTCCGACGCCATCGAGAAGGTTCTCGCTGAGCTCGGTCTCGACAATCCTGGCGCACAGCGCGTCATCGAACACGGCGACGATTTCGCCGAGGCCATCCGCACGGCCGCCCTCACCTCGCTGAAGGATCTGTCGGTCTCCGACAAGTTCAAGGACGAGGAAGTGCAGTCGAGCTACTCGTATCCCAACGGCTACAAGGTCAAGGGGATCACGGAGCAGACCAACATCCTGCGTCAGCTCTTCCCTGGCATCGGTTTCGCCGACGAGAAGATCGCCGAGCAGCCACTGCCGCCGAACGCCGAGGGATGGTTCGCCATTCCGAAGTGGCAGACGCTCGCGCCGACCTACGGTGAAGCGGTCGAGAAGGTGCTCGCGATGATCGCGTCGAAGCGGAAGTTCTATAACTACCGTGACGGCAAGCTCGGAGCCGAGTACCTGCGACAGCACGCCAAGACGGTGAAGATGTTCCAGAAGCTCGGCGACGAGCAGAAGGACTTCGACATCCTCGTCGTTCCGGCCCAGTTCGGTCTCCGTCACAAGGGCCGTTCGGTTCGCCGGGCACGCGAGGTCTTCCAGGTCAACGAGTTCGGTCTCGGAGCCTTCGCAATCGGCATCATGTTGCTGACCCACCCCGAACGCGAGGTTCAGTGGGAACAGCTCCACGTCGACTGCGCTGGTGACGAGTTCGCTCCGGACGCCGTTGGCGACTTCTCGCGCGCGCCGATCTTCTACTTCGGCGGCGGCAAGGTCGAGTTCAGCGCCAACTGGTTCGACCTCGCCGTCGAGTACTACGGTTCCGCTTCGGCCTTCGTCTCGCAGTAATCGATCCTTGAGGTCTTGAATCCTTGGGACTTTTGATCCCTTGAATTCCGCCGCAGGCGGTCGAAAAATCGGGGCTATCCACAACACACCGTGGATAGCCCTTTTTCTTTTCTAGATATGTTCAAAACAATGGCTTTTTGATATAATGAGGTTACAATTTAATTTGCCTAAACCCATTGAAAGTGATTTTGATGGGCATGGCATAAATCCATCCAAGGTATAGAACCCGTCGTCAGGGATCCTTGGATGGTCGTGTGCGGAAACGCATACGTTGAGGCCGAAAGGCTTCTACTCTTGGCGGCGGGCTTTATGCAAAACGATCCCGTACCAGAGTAGAATCGTTATACACAGAACACCTATTGCAAGGTGTTTTTGTATGGTGCTATAATTTATTTAACAGAAAGCGATTGCCTGACGGCGTCCGGGTTTACCGGGCTAAACGAGACGGGGCTACGACTTCTGTCATCAACAGCTATTTTATTATGGCTGGTGTGATGACGAGAAGTGGTAGTCCCGCTTTTTGTTTATCCTCTTGAGGCTTCGGCCTCGCATTGAACCGACAGGAACCAGATTGGAAATAATTGAGCCGAGCCTTAAAAGGGTCTCGGCTTATTTTATTTCCTATGGCTGAAGCAACATCAACCCCAAAAATCAAAGAGGAAGAAACTTCTAAAAAAGAAGTGTATTCGCCATTGGCCGACGAGCAGGCGCTCATTGAAAAATGGAAAAAGCGCTTTACGCGTTCCGAAGAATATCTCCGTCCTTATCGGGCAAAGTGGCTTCGCATGTACAAGCACTACCGGGCCTATCAGGAAAAAACAAACTATGCGTACCAGACCCGGCTCATGCCTCCGATTGCATTTCAGATCGTGGAAACAGTAGCCTCGCGTCTTGCAACTGCTAAACGAAAGACGCGCATTCTTCCGCGAGACAAAAAAGATACTGAATCAAAATCTATTGGTGCTTGGAATGATCTTGTTGGCTACGACTTTGATGTTATTAAACTCTCGAAAAAACTTCCCAAGTGGGTAAAGGCCGCTTCTACATATGGGAATGGAATCGGCATGCTGACCTGGCTTACCGACGAAAGCATTGATCATGATGACCCATTCCTCACCATCTGCGACCTGTGGGACATTTTGCCTGCTCCTGAAACTGAAGACTTGGAAGAAGATTGCCCGTGGCTTATCCGCCGCATTTTGAAATCAAAAGACAAGATCGAGCGCGAAGAAAAAGCTCGCGGCGAAAATGTACTTTATAAAAATGTGAATTTCCTCGAAGCAAAACAGGTCGAGGATTGGAAGAAGGAACGATACGAGGTGAACACAAAAAAGATGGGCCAGATTCAAAGTTCAGAATCGGTGGAAACTTCCAGCTCAGTAATTAAAGTCACCGGAGAAAAATATGAACCGGAAAAACAGATCGAATTGTGGGAGTGTTACGACTTTGAAGAAGGAAAATTGATCACTCTCGGCAACCGCGAAGTGCTGATGCGCGACGACGAAAATCCATACAAGAAAGTAAACCACGGCCGCATCTTCCTGAACTTGGCGGATCATGAAGTCAACTGGGAGCTTTGGGGTATTGGCCACATCGAGCCAGTTGAAACGACCATCGTCGAAATTGCTGATCTTCGCAATCAGCGCATGGACGACGTCATTCTCATGCTTGATCCGGTAATTAAGATTCGCAAAGACTCCGGCATTTCAAAAAACGACATCATTTTTGCACCCGGTGCAAAGTGGGAGCTTCGCAAGATGGACGATGTAGTGGTTGAACGACTGCCGGACATCAGCCTCATGGGAGTGAACGAAGAAAGAGCCCTGCGTGATGAGATCGAGCGGACGCTCGCCATCTCCGAATATGCCCAGGGCATGCCAAAGTCTTCGGATGAACCGCTCGGCAAAGTGGCCATGCTCATCGGCCAGAGCAACTTACGATTAAGTTCTTTTGCTCAAAATTTATCCGAGACACTCAGCAGTCTCGCCAACATGCTGATAGAGATGAACCAGGAATTTATCGAGGAGGATAAATTGTATCGCGTGATTGGTGATGAAGTGAGCTTCAAGGAATTCACAATGGCGGACAAAGAAGTAAAGGTCGACGCTGTGGTGACGGTTGATCCGGTCGTGCCTCCCGATCAGCAGGCCCGGCTCAATCAGTCTTTGCTTCTATACGACAAATTTGTAGCGCAAGACAAACCTGATCCGAACAGTCCCGATGAAATAAAACAATGGAAAAAACGAAAGCGCGCGATTCAGGAAATGATCCTCGAAGAAATGGGCAAAGAGGCGTATCGAGTCGTAATTCTCGGCGAAGAAAAAAACGAAACTACTCAAGGTAAAGAGCCGGTGATCCAGCCGGGAGAACCTCCGCCCATATCGGAAGCAGGTGCTCTACCGGACGCATTACCACCGCCAAGTCCGCAAGCGCGTCCCGGCTTTTTGAGAAGCGTGCTGTCGAGAATTCCTTTTATCGGTCGAGGTCAAAAAACAATTAATCAATAACGTTATGGCAAAAAATAACCAGACAACAAAAGTCATCACCGCAATTGTACTGAGTAAGACATTGAGTGGCGGCGATTGCATCGTGTCCTTGCAGGAAGACCAAGGCCGAGTACATACGATTTACCTCTCCAAAGAGGAGTCTTCCAAAATCGACTTGGGTCACAAGCTCAAGTTAACCATCGAAAAGGTCGAAAATTAATCAATTTAATCACACACATATGCCAGACAAAAAAATGAAAAAGAAGAACGATCTCGCCGACGAAAGGTTTCCAGAGGGCGACAAGATCGAGTTCAAAAATCAAAAGCCTGTTCGGGAAGAAAGTGGGCAAATGGAAGCTCGCTGGAAAAAGGTCGAAAGCGTTATAGGCGCGGCAAAGGAAGCCTATCAATCAGGCAAATCAAATTTCAGCGAAGTATTGGAAAGCCTGATTGCCACCCTTCAAGACATGCTGGACAGCGATGTCGGGGGCAAAGATCTCGGTGGGCTCATGACGAATGGGCCGGAGATGGATCTTCCGCCGGAGCCTGCGCCGGAAGAAGAACAACCATAAATGTATGCAGACCAACGAGGAAAAATTTGAAACAGGGTTGGCGGTGCTGGGGATGGTCAGAACGGCTGGCTGGAAATGGCTCGAAGCAAAAATTCGCGCAGAGCTCGCAATTGAATATGCGGAGCTCCGAGATTTTGACATTTCGGGAAAGACAGCCGAGCAAATTGCTTCCGACTATCTTCAGCGCCGAGCCAATGCTAACGCTTACGAGAAAATTCTCGCGTTGGTCGACGATGCCATTCGTGACAAAGACGAAGCGGCAGGCGCAATTAGCCAGGAGTAGCACGATGCCTATGGAGTACGCGGCAAAAACATTGGGGGCAAGGTCGAACCCCAACCTAGTAAATAAAAATTCAATTTAACAAGCGCTTTTATGAATCAAGATCGTAAAAAGGAGCTCGACGCTCTCCTCAACGCAAACTCGGAAGATGAGGAAACGGATACCGAAGAAGAAGACACCCAGGAAGACGAGGGTGAGGAAAAAGACGAGGACACCGACACCGAAGATTCTGAAGAAGAAACCGACGAAAACGAAGAAACTGATGAAGAAGAATCCGATGACGATGACTCGGACGATTCCGAAGATGAGGAAGAAACCGAGGAAGATGCAGGGGGCGAGGCATCCAAGCAGAAAAACAAGTGGCACGGCAAAAGCCGTGAGGAAGTGATCCGAATGTATGAGGAGCTCGAAACAAAAAACCAACCGCCAAAGCGAACCAAAACCAAGCCTGAATCCAAAAAGGAAAATGACGAAGGCAAGGGCGAAGGAGTAGATGTACCTAACGACGAAGAACTCGCAAAGATGACTCCTAAGCAGTTCGCTGAATGGATGGTTACGACAGTTCAAAGCATCGTTGGCAAAACCTACGATGCGCGAAGCCGGATGCGAGATTCCGCCGCGCAAGAAATTCGAGAGGCTCAGAAAGATCACCCTCTCCTAAAGACCAGTCCAGAGTACCGCGAACTCGTGCTGTCTTTGATCGACGCCGCTTCCCAAAAAGGAACGGTTATGCCGCTCAAAGAAGCCTGCGCGAAGGTCGACGGATTCGCTGGAAAGGTAAAGGGAGACACAAAGGTTTCTGACACTGAGAAGATTCGCCTCAAGAAAGCCAAAGCGCAAGTCGAGAGAGGAGCGGGCGCTCCGACCTCGCCGGGCGAAGAAAAGGGTGCGGAAGAACGCCGCCTCGAAAACATCTTCGGAACAAGCGGGTCAAATGGCCCCTTAGGAGGCCTTGGGGTTTAAACCCTCAAATAGCAAGGTCGAACCTCCTATCAGTTAATTAATCAACTAACAACAAGATATGTCATCAGCAAATGGAATCAGAGGAACCGCGAACTTGGGCGTTACGCGCAAGTACGATGTAGCGGATGTTATCTCGCTTCTTGATGTAGCGCGTTATCCGCTGCTCGGCATTCTCACGAACGCTGGAAAAGACCCAGCAACCAAGCAAGGCAAGGCACTGAAGAAAAAAGAAACGAGCGATCCGGACTTTAAGTGGTTTGAAGATAAGTTCGGTGCACGCGAAGACATCGTTTCGGCTAACCAGGGAGCAGCAGTCACACTGGTTGTGACCAACGGTGCGTACTTCAGTATCGGCGACGTCTTGCTCGTGGTGAAGTCGGCCCAGGGTACGAACAACCCGACCGGCGAAGTCATGCTTGTAACGAACGTTGCAACCAACACGCTCACCCTTGTGCGCCAGATCGGTGACGGCGGTTCAGGCGGCGGTCTGCTTCAGCAGAACGATATCGTCTGGATCATTGGTAATGCCAACGAGGAAGGTGCGGATCTCCGCACAATGAAAGGAACGACGATCGCTGAAGTGCTCAACTACTGCCAGATTTTCCGAACTACGATTGGAGTCACTGAAACTTCACGCAACACCAAGGGCCTGACAAAGGAGAACGACTTTGACTATCAGATTCGCAAGAAAGGTATCGAGCACTTGGTAGACATCGAGCGAGCTTTCCTATTCGGGAAAAAGGAGATCATCACTTCCGGTACACATCCGAAACGATTTACCGGCGGAGTTCTCCCTCGCATCAGCCAAGTCACCAGCAACGTAGCAACCCGCGACGACTTCAACAGCTACCTGAGAATCTTGTTCGCTCACGGCAACACTGAGAAATACTTGCTTGCTTCAGGTTACGTGATCGACAAGATCAACGGATTCGCTCACGACAAGTTGCAGGTACTGCAAGGAGAAAAAACTTTTGGATTAACCATCCTTAAGTATCTTTCTCCGCACGGCACGCTCAACATCATCAAGCACGATCTGCTCGCAGGAGATTTGTACGGCAAGAGTGGTGTCGGTGTAG
>CAZVGV010000005.1:0-59161 GCA_964627055.1 uncultured Gammaproteobacteria bacterium
CGCCAATTAAAGTGGTACGCGAGCTGGGTTCAGAACGTCGTGAGACAGTTCGGTCTCCTATCCGCTGTGGGCGTTGAAACGTGAGAGGGCTCATCCTTAGTACGAGAGGACCGGGATGAACGAATCTCTGGTGTACCAGTTGTTCTACCAAGGGCACTGCTGGGTAGCTACATTCGGAACGGATAAGCGCTGAAGGCATCTAAGCACGAAGCCGTCCTCAAGATTACGTTTCGTTAAGACACCGGAAAGACGATCCGGTTGATAGGCACTAGGTATAAATGTAGCAATACATGAGCCGAGGTGTACTAAATAGTCGAGTACGAATCTACTAAAGCATTCAGTGTACTTCGCGTTGTTTATACGACGCGTGCGTATCATCTCTTCAATCATAAAGCATCCACTTTCTAGGTGCCTGTTGCGGGAAGGTAATACCTGTTCCCATTCCGAACACAGCAGTCAAGCTTCTCAGCCCCGATGGTAGCGCTTTTGCGCAAGAGTAGGACGGCGCCTGGACAGTGGATGTTTTTTGTTTCAAAGCTTTTACAAAAGCCGCTAATTTTAGCGGCTTTTGTGTTCTTGACAGAAGTATGATAGTATCATACCATCTATTCATCATACCAAGTATGAAAACGGAGAAAGAGAATAAGGATCGTTTGACTATTACGCTTTCGCCTTCGATTCTCAAGAAGGTTGATTCCCTAATTGATGGGAAGGCGGTGCGCAATCGATCTCATGCGATTGAAACCATTCTCAGTCAGCATATTCTCTCCCGTGTGACCAAGGTCATTATTCTTGCAGGTGGCAAGGGTGCCAATATGCGCCCGCTCACATACGAGATTCCGAAGGCTATGCTTCCGGTACATGACCGTCCGCTCGTTGAACATTCCATTACTTCTCTTGTGGCTGCAGGATTGCGCGATATCACGATTGTGGTCGGGCATTTGGGCAACAAGGTAGAGCAGGCGTTTGGTGACGGCTCACGATTTGGCGCACGTATTACGTATGTGCGGGACCTCGAGGAGTCTGGTACGGCGCAAGCTCTCTCTGCTGCGCGCAAGGTTGTAGGGGACAATCCATTCCTATTGCTTTATGGAGATGTGCTTGCATCGATCGACTGGTTGTCGCTTATCGACTTCCATGATCAGCAGGAATCACTGCTTACTATGGCAGTGACAACTGTAACAGACACGACGCCATGGGGAGTCGTTACAATGCAGGGTGCACATATCACCGGACTTGAGCAGCGACATGACGCTCCAGCTGGGAATAGTCATCTCATCAATTCCGGAGTGTATGTGGTTGATCCAAGTGTACTCACACGCATCACACCAAGCATGAAGAGCTTTGAAGATGAAGTGGTTGCGCCAATGACTGCACGTCATGAGGTTGCTGGGTATCACTTCTCTGGTCAATGGTTCGATGTAGGTTCTTCTGCAGAATACGCTCGCGCGCTCAAGGAATGGTCTCCGAGCTGAGACTCTTCTCCCAACCTTCAACCAGATATCTGTGCTTGTTCTGGTCGTAGATTGGGGGAAGGGCCTTAGCCCAACTGGTGGTGCTGTAACGTGATGTGTGCACCGCATCTCACGTTGCCGCTTCACCCGAAGTGGCCGAACATCGACAACCAAGGTAGGAGAGAACTCGTGCAATCGACTCATGGGGCGCGGTTCAAACCACGCCGAGCAGTGATTACCGACCTCGATGATTCACTGATCACGAGCCACGCGAGTGGTCGGGATCGGTTTGGGTGGGAGCCCATCGTTGAGGCGTTCGCCGCGTTTGCGGCGAACAACATCAAGCTCCACATCGTCACGCTCAACGGAGCGCCGTTTGTGGCTGGCATCTGCAATGGCATCAGCCACAAGGCTGCCGAGCACATGCTTGGTGATGTGCACGTCGGTGAAGGGAACGTGTCGCTCGTCGTGCGGGACAATGGTTCCTGTCGTGAGTGGTGCGAGGTTCCAATTCTGGACCCGCCCCCCATCGAGTGCGAGCTGGATCGGGTGCGCGTGCGTCACATCGTGGCGCGAGTTGCACCAGATCTGCGTGTCCGCAGCGTCGGCATGTCGCTGATGGTTTCCTATTCGGTCGAACCGCACCAGCGGAGTGGCTGGATCGAGGAAATCCAAGAGGCAATCGACGGGGCATCAGAGCTGCAAACGCAGTGGGTGGTGGGTAACGGTGGCCACCCGCACATCATCGACATCGTTCCAGCTCATGCTGCGGACAAGGGCAAAGGAATTGTTGCACTTCTCGCGCACGCTGAACGTGTCGGTCAGCCGATCGATCTGTCGGGGAGCGCATGGTTCGGCGATTCCGATGCAGATATCAAGGCGCTCGAGGAGCTCACGTCTGTGCGACGTCGCTCCGAAGGGAAGGCCATCGGCTTTGTCGCAACGCACTCCGGTGCGTCCGCGGCATACATCGCAGCAGTTAGGGCAGCACCCTGCCCCTCCTTCGTCTCCAGTGAGATGCTGGCGGAGCGGGCTGTGCCGCAGATGCTTGCTGAGTACGATCGGGTGATCGGGCTCGGCGTCAACAACAATCGCAACGGAAGCTGCTTCAACGTGACGTGATTGGAGGGGAGTGATGCAGACGGTTACCTACGATGATGTGCAGATGGAGCAACTCATGCAGCGAGTGCTCGGGAGGTACTCGGTGTTCAATCGTGCGTTCATCTGCGAGCGTGTCGCCAGCTACGATGACGTGCGTGCGAAGCGGCTCTTCCTCGAAGAACTCGCGACGATCGAGGCCAAGGACTGTCCTGCGGACGCGCCGAAGCGCCTCAGCAATCTGATGGTCTACTACGACCCGAACGATTTCGTCTACTGCGTACAGGAGACGCAGTAGCGGCGAAAACCGCGCCAACTGAAGCGCCGGAGAAGCCCCAAGGAAACATTCTTGGGAACACTTCTCCGGCGTTTTCTTTTTACAAAATTCCTAGGATTTTGGTCCTTGCCAAGCATAGTATGTATGCTACACTGAGCACACCTATGCGTACTGCAATCGCCATTGATTTTGGAGGAACGTTTCTCAAGGGTGCCATTGTTCGCGAAGATGGCACGATTCTCGAGCGCGAACAACGACCGACAGGAAGTGCGGATGGCGCTGATGCAGTATTATCGAATCTCGTACAATTGATTAGTGATTTGCGCATGAGGGCGCCTGAATCGATAGGCGTTGGTCTTGGCGTTCCTGCGCCGATTAACCATCGTGATGGCGTTGCAGCAACGTTTCCAAATGTTTCGCTGCCAGACAATTTTCCTATTCGTGAATATATTTCGCAGCGCTGCGAGTTACCTGTTGTCGTGCATAATGACGCAAACGCTGCAGTACTTGGCGAGGCGTGGATTGGTGCAGCGCATGGTGTCACTGATGTGCTCATGCTCACACTTGGGACAGGTATCGGTGGTGGTGTGATCAGTAATTCGGTCCTGATTCAGGGGGCTGATGGACTTGGCGCAGAGCTTGGTCACATGCGATTGCGCATGGATGGTCCGGCGTGTGGAGCAGGTGTTGCAGGTTGTCTTGAAGCCCTTGCATCTGCACCTGCTGTGGTACGTATGGCGGTTGAGCGACTCGATGCAACGATCAAGGATTCACGCGAAGTGTATGATCGTGCAAAGAAGGGTGATGCTACTGCTGTAGCAATTTGGAGTGAAATTGGAGCGCTCTTGGGTGTGGCGGTTGGTAACTACATCAATATTTTTAACCCCCGAATTGTGCTTTTGGGCGGTAACATGAGTAACGCCTTGGAGTTTATTTTGCCATCGTTGCATGAGGCAGCGCAGGCAACGTGTTACCCAGCACTTTATAAAGCCTGCACTATCACCCAGGCGAAGTTGGGTAATGATGCAGGAATGCTTGGTGCAGCACATAGTGTATTCATGGGTGTATGATCGAGCAAACACTTTCGCATCTCGGGTGGTCAGACAAGCAGGTACATGTGTATCTCGCGCTTCTACGCCTTGGGCCTTCTCCGGTGCGTAAGCTGGCACTTGCAGCAGGGACAAATCGTGGTACGACATATGATATTTTGAAATCGCTTCGTGAACTCGGAGTGGTCGGCATGTACAACAAGACAGCAAAGCAGTACTTTGTTGCCGAAGACCCGGAGACCTTGCTTCGTGCACATGCAGCACGCATGGACGAGCTGGCTCAGGCAAAAGGTGAGTTGCAAGATGCGTTGCCACAGCTTCGTTCGTTGCATGCGCATGGCGGTGCGAAGCCGGTTGCATTGTTGTTCGAGGGTAAGGAAGCGGTTGGGACTATACTTCGAGATGTACTCGAGCGAGCAGCACAAACCGCAGATCGAACGTATTATGCCTATTCTGCTCCGGATGTGCGGTCACAGATGTATGCAGCGATGCCCAAGTTCAATGAAGCGCGAGTGCGTGCAGATGTGCGTGTTCGTGTGATTGGGTTGGACGGCTCGACAGGACTGCATGGACTTGATGAGCGTCGTGTATTGAAGGGTAATGATAAAGCATTTGATACGTATACCTTCTTGTACGCTGGTCGCGTTGCGTACTTGACGCACGATGCCGCAGGCGAAATCGCCGGGATGATTATTGACAACGCTGGCATGTATCAAACACAACGATTTATTTTTGAGTCACTTTGGGATCGATTAACACCGTAACGGTATGTTCACCAACCCCACATTGATTGTTGATTTTGACGGTACACTTTGGGACAGCGAAGGGTTTTTGCGTGAGCTGTACGCCGTCGCGGAACGGTACGGTATTACTCCCAAAGCAATGTTGAATACTTGGGAAGACTCCTGGTCGCACCCCGCACGACGCGAAGGCTACTCTGCTCGACGACATGCAGGGAAGTTAGCAGATATCACCCCACGGTATAGTGAGGAAGAGCTGCATACGTGGTTGGAGGACCATCATGCACGGATGGGTGATTTTGTGTATCCTGACGCGCATCTGTTTTTGCATGAAATGCGTACTGCAGGTTATTCGCTCATACTGTTGAGTAATGGCGATCCTGTGTGGCAACGACGGAAGTTGGCAGCAACAGGTCTTGAGGATCATTTTGATTCCGTGCAGGTGAGCCGTCACCCAAAGGAGGATGTGTTGCGTGGGATGATTGGTTCAATGGAGCTTCCACATATGCTTTTCATCAATGATAACCCTGAGGAAAATTGGGCAGTAGCGCATTCGTTGCCGAGATTGGCACAAGCGATGCGTGTGAATAGGGATCGTTGGCCAGAAGAGCACTATGTGCGTGTAGGGCATCCGTATTTTTCTACTCTTGATGATGTGAGGCAGTATGCACACGAATTTTTCCGCGGATAAGGTAGCGATTGTTATTCTTGCAGCAGGTAAGGGAACTCGAATCAATAAGGAGAATGGGGGATTGCCGAAGGTGCTCACACCATTGTATGGTCAGCCACTCATCTCACATCTTCTTCACAGCATTGAAGACAGCGCGGTTAAGAGGCCTCCCGTTATTGTCGTGGGATATAAAGGTGATCTCGTTCGCGAAACTCTAGGACCCTACTATACATATGTAGAGCAAACCGAGCAGCTCGGCACTGGTCACGCAGTGCGCTGTGCTCGTGAAGCCCTTGAGGGTCAGGTAGAAAATGTTGTCGTGTTGTACGGAGATCAACCGCATCTTCCTCACGACGTGGTTGATAGATTAATCACGCAGCACGTGGAGTCTGGCAATACGTTGACCATGACCACGACTACCGTCGATGATTTCGACGGGTGGCGCGAGCGGCTTCGGTATTACGGTCATATCGTTCGAAATAGCGCTGGAGAGATACAGCAGGTGGTTGAATTCAAGGAGGCCACGGAAGAACAGCGCGAAAGCAAAGAGGTAAACCCTGGACACTATTGCTTCAAGGCGTCCTGGCTTTGGTCGCATTTGGATCATTTGTCGAACACGGGCAACAGTGCGGGGGAGTATTATTTGACTGACCTTATTGGTGTTGCGATTGGTGAGCACGAGCGTATCGGTACTATTGCTATCGATCCACTGCATTCGCTTGCGGTAAATACACTGGACGAACTCCATGTTCTTGAGGGTGTTTTGAAAAATGTCGGTGATAAGTAAACATGTAAATATCCACAAAACATCAGTAAAATAGCTGTTGTGGATAATTTGTAGAAAAAAAATTGACAAAGAAGTAGGCACTTGCTACTCTCAGATATGTGACACCAAGGAGGTGCATCGTGCGTACAGGAATCGTGATTGTCGCAGCAGGGCATGGTGTCCTGCGTCCGGAGGTTTCGAAGCTCGTTGAGTATCTGGATTCGAATCGCCGTGTGACGATCATCGGGTCGGTTGCGCGGAGCATCTCGAGTATCCATCAAGCCGTGCAAGTGTTCGTACTCAATCGGCGGTTTTCGGAGCAAGTGCGCCAGGCAATTCCGCCTGCTGCATACGACTCGCTCCGATACTACGTTGAGCAGCCACGTCGCAACGGCGCTGCGGATGCTGTCCGACATGCGTTGCCATTGCTCCTCGAAAAGCAATGCACGGAGGTCGTGGTGGTATTCGGAGATATGCCGCTCTGGCGAGCGGCGACAGTGACTCGTCTGCTGCACATGCATCGGCGTACGAACGCCGTCATCACCATGACGACTGTGACGCTCCCGGAGCAACATGCTGTTACCATCGATGTACTCGAACGGTATGGGCGTGTGCTATTCGACGCGTCAGGCAACATCGTGCAGGTCATCGAGCCTGGTGAAGCAAATGAATTGCATTGTCAGGTGGTGCGTCACGTGAATCCGTCGCTGTACGTATTCAATCTCCAGTGGCTTGTGGAAAATATCGATTCCATAGAGCCACAGTATCGCCAGGATGGCTACGGGGAGGAATATCATCTGCCGCGATTGATTCCAATAGCCGCACAACAAGGTGTGTCCATTGTGAACATGTCATTGCGAGATCCTGAAGAGGCGCTTGGCGTGAACACACTGGAAGATCTGAGTCGAGTGCAGGAAGTATGGCAGCGACGCACACGACGTAACACAAAGAAAAACACAAAAAGCACAACCACCCCTCGAGGGGGTGGCTGGAAAAGGAAACGTAGGAGTCGCCTTTCAGCAACAGTGTAGGTCATTGTGTCACAACGGTCAAGGTACGCCTTGCAGCAGGAGTAAGCATGGAAAAAGTACTCGTCGTCCTGGGTTCGGCCCAGGAGAATGAGCGCCTGAGCCGTGCTGCATTCGCTGCACGGTATCTCGTCGCCAATCCAGGCATCAACCGTGTCGTGTTCTGCGGGTACAACGGAGAAGCTGTCGCGATGGAAGTGTGCGCACGTGCGCATGGAATGCCTGCACGCGTGCAGGTACTTCTTGAGCGAGCTTCGAAGCATACGCGTGAGAACGCGCTGTATTCGAAGAACATACTCGAGGTTAATGGCCTTGGGGGTGCCACAGTTGTCATCGTTACGTGCCGGTATCACATGCCGCGTGCTTGGATGACATTCCGATCGATCTTCGATCGCGTTGAATGCACGGTCGATGGATTGCCGGACATGAAGGACGTGCGTCAGTTCGTGCGGCTTGAACTGCCGAAGATCCGACGATACGCACTTCAAGGGCATCTCTATCCGTTCAGTCTCTGTGCAGCGAATGTATCAGACGCGTAACGCGTTATCGTTCGCTACTGAGGCTTTCAACTAACGACGGCTGTGGTACTCTACGAGTATCCAGCCGTTGTTATTTTTTTATGATTACCATTACACATCATTGGGACGGGACGACACTCCCCGTAGCTGAACAGCCAACATTCACGATCGAAGTTCAGGGGGAACAGGTACACGTACAGGTACACGCAACACTTCCATGGGGTGTACATGCTCCGGATGCGCCCGTTGGATTTACAGATGGACTTTGGGAGTACGATGTTGTTGAGATATTTGCTGTCGCACCAGACGGGACGTACATGGAAATTGAACTTGGACCGAAGGGGCATTGGCTTGCATACTGGTTTTCGAAATATCGGGAACGTGCGGTGCGAACAGTCGATCGGGCAGCGCTCATATATACCACGCAGGAGACAGCAGACGGATGGATTGGTGCTTGCACCTTCCCGGTGAGTTGGCTTCCGGCATCCTGGCGTGAATGTCGGTGGAATTGGTATCAAATTCGCCGACGTGGGGACGCCGGCGAATTTGAGTATCTTGCTTGGAAAGGGGATGCTACGATTGCACCAGACTTTCATCAGACAGCACTGTTTGCATCTCTGCCAAATGTGCAATAGTGTCGTGAGCGTACGCAATAAGTGTTTCGACTCGAACGCGATTATGCTCTCTGCGTGAAGCGAACTTTGTAGAGTCCCAACCGAAGTACGAGTCATCGACAATGTCATTTGCAAATCGTGCTGCGAGTTCGAGTGTGATCATGATACCGCTGCGCGTAATCGCCGGGTATAACGAAGCTGGAAGTGGGCGTTGTGCCAGGTACCCTTGCATGGCTTCACGGAATGCGTCGATAGAAAAGTATCCCTGGGTATTGTCTTCTTCAGATAGTCGGCACCATGAACGAAGTGCATCGCCGATATCAACGAGCGAGCTGTGACGCATGCATGTGTCCAAGTCGATCATGCAGACACCCTTGCCGTCCTTGAACATGATATTGGAGATCTTTGGATCGCCGTGTACTACGGTAACATCGAGGGTTGGATCGATGGTGTATTCCTCGAGAAGTGGTGCAATAGATTCGAATCGCTGGCGTTCTTCGTCGCTTGTAGCGTGCGTAAGTATTTCCGGAAGTCGTTGACGCAGTGCAGCCAAAATCTGTGGTGTCTGATGAAGTCGTAATGGACTATGCAATCCTGATGGATCGAAATCCTTCATTGCTTGATGAAACGTAGCAAGAATTCTTCCGGCTTCACGAGCATACGAAATATCAGGCATAACATCGAATGTCTCTCCATCGACAGCTGTCATAACACGCCACACACGACCTTCTTCGTCGACAGTATAAGGCTCGCCATTCGCGGTAGTTCGGTACACAGGCGTTGGTAGGTTTTGTGCAGCGAGGTGTTGTGCGACATGCATGCTGTCGAGCGCAGTGCCAGCGGTAAAGATCGCACCAAGACGTTGCAAGATGTACTGTCCATCTTCAGTCAGCACGCGGTAGGTGTTATTGATAATACCAGAGGCAATTGGCTCGATTTTATGGATAGATCCAATAGCAAAATGTTCCAGGATTGATGTCAATTTTTGTTCTGCAATCATATGGAATAACTCTACCATAGAACCAGGTGTTGGCAAGGTCGGTGGAACCCGTGGTAGCCTACTGGCATATGGAGACCATTCTCGATTTACATATTCACTCGAAGTACTCACGTGCGTGTAGCAAGAATCTGACACTACCTGTTATTGTTGAAGCGTGCGACGTGCGTGGTATCGATGTTGTCGCAACGGGAGACTTCACGCATCCACAGTGGGTTCGCTCTCTCGATGAAGAACTGGTTGAGGTTGCATCTGGAATATTTGCCGTGAAGGGGAGTACAGCTCGAGCTCGGTTTATTCTTGGGACAGAAATTTCATGTATTTATTCTCATGCAGGAAAAGTACGACGTGTGCATGTGCTCGTCTTCGCGCCGTCACTAGCGGCGGTGCACGGAATCATCGCAGCACTTGAACGTCATGGGTGTAATCTACGAGCTGATGGGAGACCTATCATAGGACTATCGGCCAAGCAATTACTCACACTGATACTGGAGGTAGATTCACGATGTGTACTGATACCGGCACACGCATGGACACCATGGTTTGCTGTCTTTGGATCAAAGTCTGGGTATGATGCGCTCTCCGAGTGCTTTGAGGATTTGACGTCGCACATTTTTGCTATCGAAACCGGACTCTCAAGTGATCCCACAATGAACGCGAGGCTTTCGGCGCTTGATTCCATTGCACTCATTTCATGTTCCGATGCGCATTCTCCTGACAAACTCGGACGAGAAGCAACGGTGCTCGATTTTGCATCACGCGAAGCTGTGACGTACGACGCCATCATGGCAACGCTTCGGGCTAACACCCCAGAGACTTTGAAGTACACCATTGAATTTTTTCCCGAAGAGGGGAAGTATCATATGGATGGTCACGCACCCTGTGCTGTACGTTGCACTCCTGCAGAAACAAAAAAATGGAATGGTGCGTGTCCGAAGTGTGGGCGTGCTATAACTGTGGGTGTACTCAATAGAATTGACGCACTTGCAGATCGAGCAGAGGAACTACACACGCACCGTCACATTCCGCATCGCAGCATTGTTCCGTTGCGTGAGATTGTTGCAAATGTGCTTGGTGTTGGTGTGGGCAGCAAGCGAGTGGCAGCAATGTATAACAAAATAATTGCAGAGGTAGGGAATGAGTTCTTTGTATTGCTGCAAGCGCCAATTGAGAAGATCGCAATGCATGCATCGCCAGAAATTGCACTAGGTGTTGAGCGGATGCGTGCGGGGAATGTATATATATCACCCGGGTACGATGGAGTTTTTGGTACCATCTCTGTATTTCAGGATGCAGAGCGTCGCCAGAAGAATCAAACAACGCTGCTTTGAACAAAAGAAAACAACCCTGGAAAATCCCGGGGTTGTTTTCTTTTGAAAGAACGAAGCAAGTTCGAAAACTATTTCTTACGAGTAGCTTTACGCTTTGCTGGCTTCTTAGCAGCCTTCTTCTTAGGAGCTGCCTTTTTCTTAGCAGGCTTCTTAGCAGCTGGCTTGCGCTTTGGTGCTGCCTTTTTCTTTGCTGGCATAGGTGTCACCTCCTTATCGTTGTGTGATTGAAAGATCAATCGCAAAGTTTTTAGAAATGTGAGAAAAATTTTTTCCAAGCATGGATGAAAATTTTTTCTCCTTCGGTCGACCTGCGTGTAGTATACAGAAAAAAATTTTGCATGGGAAGAAAAAAAGAAAAAGTTATACACAGTTGTGATGCAAATTTTTTTTGATTGAATTTTTTTTCGTCACGAAATTTTTTTTATAATCATTTTTTGCGATTGATTTTTTTGAAATGAAAAAAGCAGCGCAACATGTGCACTGCTTTTTTCGTTCTCGATGTGGACGGTACAAGAGTCGAACTTGTGACCTCCACAATGTCAATGTGGCGCTCTAACCAACTGAGCTAACCGTCCGTCGGAGATCTGTGTTGTGATCGTACTTGGGTGGGCGCACTGGGACTTGAACCCAGGACCGTTTGCTTAAGAGGCAACTGCTCTACCGGCTGAGCTATGCGCCCGCGTGTAGTGTAGTAGAGGTCCAAAAAAAATGCAAGAGGCTGGGGTGGTTGTCCCGCAGCCTCTTTGAAACCCTTGAATTCAGCCCTTGAGTAGGGTGGCGATGTCGTAGGGTTCATTCTTTTTGCGTTGGAGAAACTTCTCGACCGTGAAGGGGGCGAAGATGACCGCCCTCCCATCGTGGATGGCTGATGGCAGGAATGACGATGAGTACTTTGGATCATTGCACAGCATCGACCCGAGCACGTCTACGTGACGAGTCGCATCTTCCATCAGAGCGACAATCATGTGGTTGCGTGCGCTCATATTGGAGACTACTGCACTCCAGTATTGCTTCCAGCCTCCGTTATCCTTGTTTCTCTTGTGGAGGAGTAGTGCGTGTCCGTGTACTACGGGTTCCCCTGCTGCGTGAAGTGCATCGTAGATTGTTCTTGCCTGCGCTGCTGCCTGCTCAACTTGGTACGAGAGGACTCGGTTGTTTGCAGCGGGTACGTACTCGATCTTCCACGGTGCATGTCGCAGTGCGTAATATCGAATCAAATCCTGCAGTGTATTGTCGTCGACAACTGTGGTTGAATCAACAGAAGCCGTGGGGACAGACTGAACGATTACAATCACACCAGTGTTCGGCATGTTGACCCCCGCGTGAATGGTGATGATACTTTTACACTGTAGTCACCTTGTGTCAAGAGTAGGGTGTGCGGTAGTGTAGTGTACGTATGCGAATTATTTTTGGTTCTGATGCAAATGGTGCTCTTCAAGAATCTGCACTGATTGAGGAACTACACAAGCTAGGGGATTGTAGCGCAATCGCCGATCTCGTCACGCCACTTGATGATTATATTCAAGTGACTGCTGCATTGTGTAAGGAAGTGTTGCGATCGAAGTGTTCTGGAATTTTGTTGTGTGGTACAGGTGCTGGTACAGCAATCTGTGCGAATAAGCATAAAGGGGTGTATGCGGTTACGTGTTTTGATCCCGAGCATGCGCGTAATGCTCGACGTATCAACAATGCTAATGTGATTTGTATCGCTGTATCTACTCCGCTAGAAGTTAATCTTGA
Organism: uncultured Gammaproteobacteria bacterium; assembly: GCA_964627055.1. GTDB lineage: Bacteria > Patescibacteriota > Patescibacteriia > Magasanikbacterales > JBBTQS01 > JBBTQS01. Next base: position 12,283 of record CAZVGV010000005.1, read on the forward strand.
AATCATTCGTGTGTTCCTCACGACGCGATATCGTGGTCGCAAGCCGCAACGCATCAAAGCAGTGCGAGCATTAGAACGAAAGCAGTTCAAATAAAAAACAATCACCAGACGCCTCCCGGGTCTGGTGATGTGTTTTGTGTTCTCTGTGATGATCACAGAGTGGGCGACCATCTGCTCACGCGGAGGTATCCGCCGGTCCTTGCTGCGTTGGCGGCGTTGGGGCTACCTGAGGCGAAGCCGTAGGTCAATGGCGTGTTGACTTCCCAGAAGCCCAGCGCCTGGCCAAGTGCAAGGAGACCGAACGCGTGGTGCTTGTCGAGTACGTGGGTCATGTCCACGTAGGTGGGGAGTCCGGACAGCGGCGTGATCTTGTGTCCGTCAGCGGTGCTCGGCCACTCCTGGAGGATCGAGACGACCTCATCCCGGTGTGCCCTCGACAAGGCAACATCGACGGCCAGCTTGTGGAGGTAGCAGTCGACCCACAGAATTGAATCCAGTGGTGGCTGGCCGCTGGTTGTCGTTCGAAGCCATTGGAATTGGGCGATGGCCACCGCATCGTTGATGACAGGGCATGCCTTCGTGGTCAGATCGATGATCTCGTTGAGACGTGTGGTGTTCATTATTCCTCGTCGAGGTGGTCCATGCACAGCACACCACATCGCACTGTTTTTGTAAAGATATGCAGACTGCGTATCTTGTGTTTTTTTAGATGTCGCCAGAGGCCGACCAGCCAACGGTGCGTGTCGTGAGATACAAAAATACCACCTGGTTGGCCGAGGTAGAGATGCAATTATGTGGGTAGCGGAATCGACGTTGTACCCTGAAAATACAGAAGAGATGCTGTGCCCGCGGAGGGAATCGAACCCCCATTCTTAGTTCCGAAGACTAATGTCCTATCCGTTGAACGACGCGGGCGACGTGCAGCGCTAGTTGGCTGCGTCGAAGAGAACTGAAGGATCGCGACGAATGATTTTTACACGACCGCCTTTCCAGCCTTTTACCTTGAGTGCGTGTTCTGCAGCGTCGGTCTGCGCCTCTTGCTTGCTTGTGCCTTCCCCACTTGCGACAAGCTCTCGGTCGAGGAATACACCAACCTTGAAATGCTTGTCATGGTCTGGGCCATCTTCTTCGAGCACGCGGTAGCTTGGAGTAATACCAACCATTTCTTGTGCTGACTCCTGGAATCGAGACTTGGCGTCGATGAAGAGGCCGTTTTCGATGATGGTATCCAGATGCGAAACAATGTACTTCAAAACAAAGGTCTTTGCAACATCGTATCCCTGGTCGAGGTAGATGGCTCCAATAACAGACTCCATTGCATTTGCGAGAATGTAATCGCGTGCCTTGGTGCCAGCATCCTTCGATTCACCGTGGGAGAGTAGGAGGTACGGTTCGATGTTGATGCTCTTGGCGATTTCGGAGAGCTTCTTTGCGTTCACAAGTGCTGCGCGCCAGTTCGTGAGCTCGCCCTCAGGGTTACCGAAGTGCGTGAATAGATATTGGGTAACAATCAATTCGAGTACTGCGTCACCAAGAAACTCGAGTCGTTCGTTGTGCTCGAGGGGGAAGTCTTTGTGTTCGTTGAGGTAAGATCGGTGGACAAATGCCTGCTGCAAGATCGTGTAATCCTTGAATGTTACGCCAATCCCTTGTGCAAACTCCTGTACATTGCTGGCAAATTCCATAGCGGGCGAAATTACGATGCTGATTCAGTTGGCGCTGCTTCCTTTGTCTTCGGAGCATCTGGTTCTTGTGGCATATCCTTGTACATTGCCCCAAGAACACCGTTGACGAAACGACCAGAGGATGGGCCTCCGTACGTCTTTGCGATCTCAATCGCTTCGTTGATGGCAACCTTTGCAGGAATGGCAGTATCAAACTTGAGTTCGTAGACTCCAATACGCAAAATAGCGCGGTCAACAGCCATGATCTGATCGATCGGCCACTGCGGCGCGTATTTCGTGATGAGTGCGTCGATCTCTGTGATGTGATCGAGTGTGCCTTGCACTGTCTTTAACGAAAACCCGTCATTCTCGGCTGTGCCAGCAAACTCTTGCCATGTCTTGTCGACGATAGCAGGGACGATGGCAGTAGGCTTGCCATTGAAATCCCATTGATAGAGGCTTTGCATTGCAACTGCGCGACCGAGATGACGGGAGGCCATACAAAATGAGCGGGAAACTCGCCACGTGGCGAGTGGATCGTATTAGTTCGAGCGCTTTGCTGCTGCTTTCATCTGACGGCCCTTGTAGGTGCCGCAGAACGCGCAGATCTGGTGAGGCATCACCGGTTTCTTGCACTGACTGCACGCGATCATCGACTTCTTATCCAAGTGCTGATGCGCATTGGCGCGTCCGATACGAGCATGATTGTGTCGCTGTGTAGGCGTAGGCATAACAAAAATTCATTTCGAATAGGCTAAGTATAGCAGAAAACGCTTTATTTAGCAAGTATGCATATTCTCTGTATTTTAGGCAAAAAGTCTAGTCACCAAAATTGAAGGGCCAGCCCGAGGAAGGGCTGGCCGCTTCGTACCCCGACGCAATCCGGGGAGCACTCTTTGGTGTGGACTACACAATGGTCACGCTTGCCACCACATCCTTATCTTCCTTGAATCGCATGAGGCGAACGCCTTGTGTTGCGCGGCCAAGGACTGAGACTGTGGAGAGGGAGACACGAATGACCTGGCCCTTTTCAGAGATAAGGATCACATCCTTGGTTGCGGTGGAACGGACAACACGTGCGCTGACGATCGCGCCGGTCTTGTCCTTCACATTCGCCGTCTTGGTGCCCGAGCCGCCACGGGATTGTAATCGGTATTCAGTGATGTCGGTGCGCTTGCCGTATCCGTTCTCGGTGACTACGAAGAGTTGGTATTCACCTTCCTTGAGTTTGCCTGGGGTGACATCCATACCAACGATGTAGTCATTCTCATGAAGTCGCATGCCGCGCACACCGGCTGCGGTGCGTCCCATTGCGCGGATACCCTTTTCTTCGAAGCGAATCGACATGCCTTGTGCAGTGACGATCGTCACCTCGTCAGTGCCTGTGGTAGCACGCACCCAGCTGAGTTCGTCATCTTCGTGTAGGGTAATTGCAATAATTCCGGAGCGTCGAACGTTCGCGAATGCTTCGATGCCTACCTTCTTCATGGTGCCCTTCTTGGTGACCATGATGAGGTATTTCTTATCAGCACCGACGACCACATCTTCATCTTTATTCTCTTCTTCGGATACCCCAGCGTTCAGTGCGAGTACTGCCGAAACCTTCTCATTTGGCGCCAGCTGCAAGAAATTCACCAGTGCCTGACCACGAGCAGTACGTGAGGATTCTGGAATATCGTACGCCTTGGTTTGGAATACACGACCTCGTGATGTGAAGAAGAGGAGGTCAGCGTGCGTGGTGGTAGTCACCATGCTCTCCACCGTGTCTTCTTCCTTTGTAGTTACACCAATGACGCCCTTACCACCTCGGTGCTGGAGCTTGAAGGTGTCTGGTGCGATACGCTTGATGTAGTTGTCCTGGGTGATCATGAGGATCGCAGGAGCGTTCGGGATAAGATCCTCAGTCGAGAACTCCTTGATGCCGTGCTTGATAATTTGTGTGCGGCGTGCATCGCCAAACTGCTCGCGCATGGAAACAACTTCATCCTTGATAATGCCACGCATGCGCTTGACCGACGAGAGAATTGCTTCGCATTCCTTGATGAACTTTTGCTTTTCGCTGAGTTCGTTCTCGATCTTGAGACGCTCGAGGTTCGCGAGGTTCTGAAGACGCATGTCGAGGATGGCGTTGGCCTGAATCTCGGACAATTTGAACTTTGCAATAAGGTTGGATCGTGCATCTTCGCGGTCTTTGGATGCCTTGATGACCTTGATGACCGCATCAATATTCGAGAGCGCAATCATGAGACCCTCGAGGATGTGTGCACGCTCACGAGCGCGATCGAGATCGTACTGGGTGCGGCGACGAACAACGTCCTCACGATGCTTCACATACTCTTCGAGCACCATCTTGAGATTGAGTACGCGTGGTTGGAGACCATCAACAAGTGCAAGCAAGTTCACGTGGAATGCGGTCTGCATCTGGGTGAGCTTGTAGAGCTGGTTGAGTACCTTCTTCGGATACGCGTCTTTCTTGAGATCGATTACGACACGAACACCATCCTTGTTCGACTCGTCGCGCAAGTCCTTGATGCCTTCGATGATCTTTTCCTTCACAAGGTCCGCGATCTTTTCGATCATGGTGGCCTTGTTCACAAGGTATGGAATTTCTGTAACGATAATCGAGAAGTTGCCCTTGCTGTCTTCGACAATTTCGGCCTTTGCTCGTACGACGATACCACCACGTCCCGTGGAGTATGCAGCCTCGATATCTTTTACATTGTAAATAATACCACCGGTAGGGAAGTCAGGTCCCTTGATGAACTCCATGAGATCCGGAACGGTCGCGCTTGGGTTGTCTAGGAGATGCTCAATGGCGTGACATACCTCTGTAAGGTTGTGCGGAGGAATGTTGGTCGCCATACCAACAGCGATACCAACCGATCCGTTGATGAGCAGGTTGGGAAGACGAGCAGGGAGTACACGTGGTTCTTTGTGCGAACCGTCATAGTTAGGTGTGAACTCAACCGTATCCTTCTCAAGATCAAGGAGGAGTTCCTCTGAAATATGCGTGAGCTTGGCCTCGGTGTAACGCATTGCCGCAGCCGAGTCGCCGTCCATGGAACCGAAGTTACCTTGTCCAAGTACGAGCGGGTTGCGCATGGAGAAGTCCTGTGCGAGACGAACAAGCGAGTCATATACTGCCAAATCGCCGTGTGGGTGGTATTTACCAAGCACTTCACCGACTACGGTAGCAGACTTACGGAACTTCGCGCTTGGGCGCAATCCGATCTGCCACATCGCATAGAGAATGCGGCGGTGCACAGGTTTGAGTCCGTCACGTACATCAGGAAGAGCGCGAGATACGATAACGCTCATCGCGTAATCGAGGTAGGACTGCTCGACTTCGGTAACAATGGAGCGTGCGTTGACTGTACCGATGAGATCTTGTCTTGGTTCTGGTGTTCCGGCCATATTAGCGAGTGGTTGATGTAGTCGACGTTGGTGTCATCGTGCTTGGGATGGACGTCGATGGTACTGGTGTTGATGTTGGGGTGATCAAGAGTGCTTCTAGTGGTGCGAGATCTGCTTGATCTAATGGACGAGCTCGTTCGTGTGTCTTGAGACCAACCATGGCGTAGGTGGCGATAGCAACGACTACCAGCGCACCCAGGAGGAGATAGAGCATCAGTTGGCGGTCACTCGAATGTGCCATAGATTAGGAGCGCGTAAGGATGATGGTTGTCATTGTTGCCTCAGGGAGATCTTTCTTGCGCAGCTTCGCTCGTTCTTCTCTTTGAGGGTCTGTGACACCGATCTGCTTGAGGAATGCTGCGGAATCGTCGTGACAGATTGGAATAAGTACACGAGGTTCAATTTGGGTTACAAGCTCAGCTGCCTTGTCTGCAGCAAGCGAGCCGTTGCCACCCACGGGTACGAAGAGTACGTCGACGCCATCAAGTTCTGCAGCGGTCGCCTCGTCGAGTTTTTGGTCAATTGCTCCGAGATGCGCGCAGGTGAGGTCTTCAACGGAGAAACGGTAGATGACGGGCGCAGACGTGCTTTGGGTTGCAAAACCAACTACAGCAACATCGTGCGTCTCGTATTCACCAGGGTGTTCAATAGTGTATGGATCCTTCGCACCATTGACGATTGCTTCGGAGCCGCGGGTGAGTAATACCACCTCAGCATTGTGTGCGCGAGAAATCGCAATTTCCTTGGATTGGTAGGGGTCGATGAGGACGGTTGCGTTTTCCTCGCCTCGCTTATATTCAATTTTAATCGTGGACGCGCCGAGCCAGCTGACAAACATAGTTGGATTGATACGCGTGTAGTGTACCTAAAGGGGGGTTGCATTGACAATAGACGAGCCTGTGGCCCTTGGACCAGTAGAACCAAGAGAAGTTGACAGGTTACCCCAAATCACCTATGCTGTGTGTACTCATTATTCAAGGCGCAGGCGCGCCACTCGGAGTCCTCCGGGCTAACATTTTGTGCTATGTCTACAGCAAAATGGGAAGAGAAAAAGGACAGCGAATTTGGAAAGTTACTTGAGAACTATTTTAGCGCGTTGCCATCAGTTGGCGACACGGTTACGGGTACCGTACTCTCGGTGAGCAAGGGCGAGGTTCGCCTCGACATCAATGGTCTTGTGACAGGTGTGATTCGTGGAGCAGAAATGTTCAACGAAGCAACGGAGTACGCAGGCCTCAAGATCGGCGACTCGATCGAAGCAACAGTACTTGAAGCAGAAAATGAAAACGGCGAAATGGAACTCTCGTTCCGCGTCGCAGGACACCGCAAGGCATGGGATTCCATGCTTGGACTCTCGAAGTCTGGCGAAATTGTGGATGTAAAGATCTACGATGCGAACAAGGGTGGTCTTATGGCACAGCTTGGTGCACTGCGCGGGTTTATCCCAGTGTCCCAGCTTTCGCCTGAGCACTATCCACGTGTTCCAGGTGGCGACAAGCAGAAGATTTTTGATCGCCTTAAGGAATATGTAGGAAGCACATTCCGCACGAAGGTGCTCGACGTGAATGAGAAGGAAAGCAAGATTATCTTCTCGGAGAAAGCGGTTTGGGAAGACGAGCAGAAGAGCATCATTGATTCCTATAAGGTAGGTGATATTGTAGAAGGTGAAGTATCGGCACTTACGAGCTTTGGTGCATTTGTGCGCTTTGGTGAGCTCGAAGGCCTTGTACACATCAGCGAACTTGCATGGCAGCGCATCGACCACCCACGTGATGTGGTGAAGGTTGGTGACAAGGTCAGCGCAAAGGTGATTCAGATCGACGGCAGCAAGATTTTCCTCTCGATGAAGCAGTTGATGGAAGATCCATGGGCAAGCGTTGCATCGAAGTACACGGTTGGCACGCTCGTAAAGGGTAAGGTACTCAAGGTAAATCCATTCGGCCTCTTCGTAGAGCTCGACAAGGATATCCACGGCCTTGCACACGTGAGCGAATTGTCTGACAGCCCAATTGATATCAATACATTTGCGAAGCCAGGTGATGTCCTCGAGTTCGAGATCGTTACCATCGAACCGAAGGAGCATCGTTTGGGTCTGCGCATCCCAGGTGTGAAGGGGAACACGCCTGTTGCAGACGAGAAGAAAGACGCGTAAATCATTCACGCTACGCCCCGGCATCAGTCGGGGCGTAGTCGTTTAGTCGTATCGTATGTCCACGCTTGTCAAAAATATCACCCTTACGATAGGTGCGCTCCTGTTGCTTGCAGGAGTATTTCAATTTTTGCCCTTTGGCAAAGTTGAGCCTGAGAACATTACCATCGAAACACTCGTAGGGGAGATTAAGAAAAACGAAGTTGAGAAGGTGCTTGTTGAGGGCGGCATGATTACGGTGACCCGTCGTGACAGCACACCTGATGACAATCAGACACCAGCGCCACAGGTGCTGCACAAGGAGCCAGGCGAGAAGTTGTCTGATTTGTTGACCAATTACGGTGTGAAGCCTGAAGAGCTTGCACAGTTCAAGACTGAGGTGAAGACAGAGTCCGGCTTTCGGTATTGGGCGGGTTCGGTGTTGCCATTTGCATTACCAATATTGCTGTTCGTAGTACTCATGTACTTCATGGCGCGACAGGTATCAGGCGCGAATTCGCGCGCAATGATGTTCGGTCAGTCTCCAGCTCGAGAACAAGAAGAAGATGAGAAGAGCAAGGTGACGTTCGGGGACGTAGCGGGCATGAAGGAAGCGAAGAATGAGCTTGAAGAAGTAGTTGATTTTTTGAAGAATCCTGCACGATTTAGTGAGATGGGAGCAAAGATCCCGAAGGGTGTGCTCCTGATGGGTTCGCCTGGTACTGGTAAGACATTGCTTGCAAAGGCAGTAGCAGGTGAGGCTGGTGTGCCATTCTTGCACATGTCAGGGTCTGAATTCGTAGAAATGTTCGTGGGTGTTGGTGCATCACGCGTGCGTGATCTCTTCCGCCGTGCGCTTAAGGTTGCACCAGCCATCATCTTCATTGATGAAATCGACGCGGTTGGACGTCGTCGTGGTGCAGGACTTGGTGGTTCGCACGATGAGCGAGAGCAGACACTCAACCAAATTCTTGTAGAGATGGATGGGTTTGCACCAAATGCAGGTGTCATCGTTATTGCAGCTACCAACCGTGCTGATGTCCTGGATCCAGCATTGCTTCGTCCAGGTCGATTTGATCGTCGTGTAACCGTTACACCTCCGGACATTAATGATCGCGAGGCAATTCTCAAGATTCATGCAGCTAATAAACCGCTTGCTGAGGAAGTAGATCTCCGTCAGATTGCGCAGCGAACTCCTGGGTTTACCGGTGCTGATTTGGCGAATTTGCTGAACGAAGCTGCAATTGTGACGGTTCGTCGCGGAGAGAAGCGCATCACGAGTCGCTCAATTCTTGAGAGTATCGAAAAGGTATTGCTCGGGCCGGAGCGCAAGAGTCGTGTTATGTCAGAGAAGGATCGCAAGATGACTGCGTACCACGAGGCAGGTCACGCTGTCGTAGGCTTCTTCAGTGAACATGCAGATCCGGTGCGCAAGATATCGATTATTTCGCGTGGTCATGCAGGCGGGTACACGCTCAAGATGCCTAGCGAGGACAAGAATTACCATACGAAGGCTGAGTTTCTTGCTGATATTGCGGTTGCACTGGGTGGGTATGTCGCTGAGAAGATGATTTACGGCGAGGATAATGTATCGACAGGACCAAGCAGCGATTTGCGTACCGCAACGCAATTGGCGCGGTCATTGGTCATGGACTATGGTATGAGTGATGCGCTTGGGCAGCGCACGTACGGTGCTCGTGAGGACCTTATCTTCTTGGGACGTGAGATCCATGAGCAGCGTGATTACTCAGAAAAAGTCGCAGAACAGATTGATGCTGAAGTACAACGTGTCATTGCCGAGGCACGCAAGCGCGCAGAGGATATTCTCACGAAGCATCGTTCGAAGGTGGATGCTTTGGTGACAGAGTTATTGAAGAATGAGAGTGTCGAACAAGGTGAGTTCGAAGCAATCATGAAGGCGTAAGACAAGAAAAGAATAGAGCGAGAGAAAAAAGTGTGGTATACTTGTACCACACTTTTTTCCTCATCAATCGAGGTATGCCCATTTCCAAGACCACGAAGGCCAAGCCTTTGTACGCTGTAGTGCTCCGTGACGCATGGCGGTTCACATGGCACCATCCCATGTTGTGGCTTTTGGGGTTCTTTGCGCTTTTTATCGGACACACGGGTGTTTTTGAAATTATTGGGTTCGTAACAAACGAACTCAATGGACAGGCTGTATCTACATTTAGCTCTGGTCCTGTTGGTTCTGTCATTATCCCAACAATTTTTGGTTCACAGTTGCTTGGTCTTGGTGGAGTGGGGATGTTGTTGGTGATTCGTATCCTTATTGCCATCATGATTGTTGTTGCTGCGGTTGCAAGTTCAGCGGCGCTCATTCACGCAGCACGCAAATATCACGAGGATGAACTCGAGACATTGCAGGAGTCTTGGCATCATGGAGTGCGACATTTCTGGCCGGTATTGTTTTTGAATATTTTTAAGAAAGCTTGGATCTTTGGTACGGTCTGGTTGCTACGTATCCCACTTGGGCATCTCCTGCGAGAGGATGCAGCAGGTTGGTACACTGCACTTTTTGTGACGGAATTTGTAGTGGCGATTTTGCTTGCGTTGCTGGTTTCCTTTGTGGTCAACTATGCATCGATGTACATCATCCTCGAGGAGGAGCATCTTGGGCGCGCAGTTGCAGATGGGTGGGCAACACTGCGTAAGCATTGGTTGATTTCGTTTGAAATGGGCGTACTCCTTCTCGTATTTCAAGCGTTGGTTGGTATTCTTACCGTGTACTCATTCTACTTCGTGTTTGGTTCGTTTGCTGGACTTACAATGGTAGCGAGCATGTTGAATGCTCCGGGGTTGGTTGCAACAGGATTCCTTGTGCATGTCTTCATGTGGTTCCTGTTCGTGAGCTGGGTAGGTGCGGTGTTTACAACGTTTGCGGTTAGCTCGTGGACGATTTTGTATACGCATTTCAAGAACAATAAGTCGGCGATTGGTTTCTTGCGCCGTGTGTTCCACCTTGCATTCCATGCCTGATACCTCGCATCCCATTCTTCATATTCAAGAGGCTGGTGCGGCTGACAAGTTTGCGAAGAAGATGCAGCAGCTTCAACATGATAACTCTGAGGTTCTTGCCGCAAATGTCGCAGCAACTTCGGGGGTGTCTTATATTGATTTGCGCCGATTTCCGATTGTCCCAGAGGCGCTTGGGATGATTCCAGAAGAGCAGGCTCGTGAATTGCAGGTCGTGGCGTTCTATCGTGATACAGACTCATTTCGGTTGGCTGCAATCAATCCTACCGATACGCGTGTAACTGACCTGCAAATGGCACTGGAACAACAGTTCCATGTGAAGGGCGGTATGTACGCGCTTTCGACGACTTCGTTAGAGAAAGCGCTCGCACTCTATAAGGCGATTCCAAAGATCAAGGAAGTCTCACGTGATGTAAGTATTGATGAGGCAACACTGCAGAAGTTTCGTGCTGAAGTACAGTCCTTCGACGCACTACGCGCGAAGGTGGGAACCGTAAATACAACAGATGTCGTTGCGTTGGTTCTGGCAAGCGCAGTGAATAATCGCGCATCGGATGTACACGTGGAAGCAGAAAAAGAGGGGATCGCGGTACGATTGCGCCTGGATGGTGTGCTCCAAGATGTGGCGACGGTAGATCCGTCCCGGTGGAAGCAGATTATTTCGCGTATTAAATTGATTTCTGGGCTCAAGATCAATAGCACAGATCGTCCACAAGACGGCCGTTTTACGATTAAGATTGATGGTGTGGAAGTGGATGTGCGTGTTTCGACCATCCCCACGGTGTTTGGTGAGTCTGTAGTAATGCGTCTTTTGCGTCCGATGACGGATAAGATCACCGTTGAGGGGATGGGGCTTGCGGGTAAGGCGCTTGCAGATGTGACCGCTGCGATGGCCAAGCCAAACGGCATGATAATCACCACAGGTCCTACAGGTTCTGGTAAGACAACCACGTTGTACACGATGTTGCGACAGCTCAACACTGCCGATGTGAAGATCATCACCCTCGAAGATCCTGTAGAATACAAACTTGAGGGTATTGCACAGAGTCAGATCGATGCATCACATGATTACACGTTTGCCAAGGGGTTGCGCTCGATCCTTCGTCAGGATCCAGATATCGTGATGGTAGGTGAAATCCGTGATCTGGAAACTGCAGAGGTTGCAATTCAGGCGGCTCTCACTGGCCACTTGATGCTCTCGACCATTCATACCAACTCGGCACCAGGCGCAATTCCACGTTTCCTCTCTATGGGAGTGAAGCCATTTTTGCTCGCACCTGCGCTGTCGGTTGTACTGGGGCAGAGACTGGTGCGTAAGCTTTGTGATGCTTGTAAGCAACCTGCGGTTCCAGACGCAGCACAGCTTGCGCAAGCACAGCAGCTTGTTGCGGCAATTTCTCCCAAGAGTGGTATCACGGTGGATCTCGCGAAGGCAACATGGTTCGGTCCGAAAGGGTGCGAAGCCTGTGGCAACTTGGGATTCAAGGGGAGACTTGGTATATTTGAGGTACTGGTGATGAGTGATGCAATCAAGGACATTATGGGTACGGCCGATGTACCCGAGCACCATGTGTCACGCGTTGCAGTCGAAGAAGGAATGGTCCCGATGATCACTGACGGAATTATTAAGGCAAGTCAGGGGATTACGACCATTGACGAAGTGCTGCGCGTAGCTGCGTAGCTCTCATGATTTTTCAAACTTTTTTGGAGGGACATTTGTATGGCACCACGCAAAAAAATGGATGAGGTCGAAGATATCTTTGCCCCAAGTAGCGCCAAGCGGGTCAAGATACCAAAACGAACTACACCACCACGTGGTGTAGAGTCGCCACGACATGAGCGGCATACCATTGTATTACAAAGCATGACAGAGGAACGCGCACGACGTGAGGAGCGCACGATGCGGCCTATGCAAAATCATATTGCGTTATATCGTAATATTGCACTCGGTTTCTTTGTCGTAACGCTGTTGTTATTAGGTGGTATTTTTTTCACTTCTGTGCGCAAGGCGACGGTAGATATTACGTATACACCGGCAAAAATTTCGTTTACTGATGTGGTGCAGTTGGGGAAGAACCGTGGACAAGACGGTAGGACTATCGCGGGGAGCGTCGAAGTGAAGCCTGTCACACTCACCAAAACATACACACCGAATGGGAGTGAGAAAATAGAGATACCGATTACTGGTGTGGTTCGGATTAAAAACGAAACAGCACGCAGTCAACCTCTAGTGAAGACTACACGACTGCTCACGGCAGATGGTAAGCTCTATCGACTTACCAACAGTGTCGTGATTCCAGCCAATGGTGAACTCAAGGATGTGGCCGTGTATGCTGATGTTGTAGGACCGGGGCAGAGTGTTGCCGCAAACACATCATTCACTATTCCAGGGTTGTGGGAGCCGGTACAGAAGAAGATCTATGCCGTCGCAGATGGTGAGCTCAAAGGCGGTATTGATGAACGTGGTGTTGTTACGCAGTCTGATGTACAGAAGGCGGAAGCAGACATCCGAACAGCACTCGTGTTGCAGGCACAGGGAGATGTCCAGAATACAGATACAAACGCAGCATTTACAGTGTCGAGTGTTACATTAGATGGTCTCCAGCTCGAGCGAAAGGCTGAACCTGGGAAAACGGTTGGGCCATTTACTGTGACTGCACGTGCTAAAGCAGTAGTGGTGCGATACAACGGGTCACAGCTTGCGGATATGGTGCGCACACGCATTGCGACTCAGCCAGTAGAACCTCACGCTCGTGTTGACTTTGATGCAGCACAAATGACGGTGCGTGTGGAGTCGTACGATACTATTCGTGGTGAAGCGCAACTGTCGTTACTTGTGCCACTGGTAAAAGTACTTCGTCAGGACGCAGACGCGCTTGCCCCTGAGCAGTTTGCAGGCAAATCTCGTGAGGACATCGACGCACTTGTGAAGGAATTGCAGGGCGTCGAGAATGTACGCACTGATGTGACGTTCTTCCCGTACTGGATTACTAAGGTTCCCTCTGTTGGCGGCACGGTTGAGGTGCAGTTACACATGGTGCCTGATACGGACAAGAAGTAGTGCGGGATTTATTCTTTGATTGTCGCGGTATAGCCCAGTGTTGCGATTTTTGCGACAATCTCTTCAGATGAAATGTGAACGGGGTCGTACGTAATGGTCGCCTCGCTCTTTGCGTAATTGGTCGACGCAGATTCAACCGCTCCTGTATCTTCGAGTTCGCCATCGATGTTCATGGCACAGCTGACGCAGTGCATGCCGGTAATAGAAAGAGTGATCGTTTTTGACATACGTTTAGATTACAGTAATGACTCCTGTGTACATTCCCATGCTGCAAGAGAAGGTGAGCTTGCCTGGAGTCGCAGGTGCTACAAAGGTAACGACCGCTGATTGCCCTGGGGCAACCGTGCGCTGGATCCCTAATTTGGGAATGGTGAACGCTTGAGCACAGGTATATGCATCGGCATTTGTGAGACGAAGAGTGACCAGAGATCCAGCTTTTACTGTGAGGTTCCTTGGGGTGTATCCAGAGGGCTGGATGGTGATCGTCAGTGCAGATTGTGGCAGACTGTTCGTAGAATCTTGTGATGAAGAGGTGGAAGAGATATCAACGCCACTGAGCACTAATACTCCTCTGAGGTTGTAGAGTGCAAGTAATAATATGAATACGCCAGCAACTTTGAAGAAGCGACGTTGGTACGCATCTCCCAATTGGGTAGCGAAATATCCGAGGATGAAGAAGAGTGGGGCAGTGCCGAGCACGAATGAGAAAAGAATTGCGGCGCCGTACCATGGACTACCAGAGGCAATCGCGAGCGCCATCATCGCCTGGGTTGTACCGCAGGGGATGAATACCGTGAATGCTCCAAGGAGCGCAGGTGCGAATACATCTTTACTTTTTGTTTGATTACGTACAAGGCGCGTGAGAAATTTGGGCGGCTGAAGTGCAAAGTGTCGGAAGAATGGGTGTACATTCAGGAGATTCAATCCGGTACCAATCATGAACAGCGCCACAAGACCAAGCATGATTGCCTGCGCTCGTACGGAGAGCGTGAAGACGGAGCCAAACCAACCAAGGAGGAATCCGAGGAAAGTGTACGCGACTAGTTTTGCAAGGATGAAGGCAAGAATTGGCTTTGCATTTCCGTGCTTCACGCCTTCCTGGAGGCGTTCTTGTTCTCGTTGTGAGATCGTGCTCGCAAGTAGTCCGCCTTGTACCGCAAGACACGTAAGGCCGCCCGTTACAAGTCCAGTAAGAAAAATAACAAAGAGATTGGAGTTTTCCATACTTAGAGCCGGGTTCCTTTGAGGCGTAATGAGTTAAGAATAACAGAGACAGAGCTGAATGCCATCGCAGCGCCAGCAAAGACGGGACTGAGTAACCAACCGAAGAAGGGGAAGAAGATTCCGCTTGCGAGAGGGATTCCAATGACATTATAAACGAATGCCCAGAAAAGGTTTTGTTTGATGCCACGCATGGTAAGGCGTGAGAGACGAATCGCCTTGTTAATTTTGGAGATATCGCCGTGCAGAAGAGCAATGCCAGCAGATTCCAGTGCCACATCGGTTCCTGTTGCCATTGCGATTCCTACGTCAGCTTGGGCCAGCGCTGGAGCATCATTAATTCCATCACCTGCCATGGCAACAATTTCTCCTGCGTCCTGGAGCTCTTTGACCTTGTCGAGTTTCATTCCGGGGAGAACTCCTGAGACAATGTCAGTGATACCCACTTGCGCACCGACAAATCGTGCAGTGTTCTCCGTATCACCGGTGAGCATCACGACGTTTACGCCAGAGGAGCGTAGTGCGGAGATGGCATCCTTTGCCTCAGGCTTGATAGCATCAGCAACAAAGACTACACCAAGGAGTGCGTTCTTTCGAGCGAGAAGAACTGGCGTCTTGCCTTCACGGGTTGCAATATCGATCGCGCGATCGTCGAAGGAGATTGCAAGGTCGTGCATGAGGGTACTGTTGCCGGCCCAGTAGGTCTCGCCGTTGATAACTCCTGTCACGCCTTTACCTTTGATGGCTTCAAATTTTGTTACGGGATGTATGCCAACAGTGTGATGTTGCGCGTATGAAGTGATCGCATGTGCGATCGGATGCTCAGATGTTCCTTCAAGCGAAGCAAGGAGTGAGATGAGCTCGCCTTCTGAGGTGCCTGGCGCTGCTTGAATGGATGTAAGCTCTGGCTTGCCCTTTGTGAGTGTACCGGTTTTGTCTACGACGACTGTTGTTACACTGTGCAGCTTCTGGAGTGAGGCTGCGTCCTTGATCAAGATCCCTTCTGCGGCACCTTTGCCAACACCTACAATCACCGCAGTTGGTGTTGCAAGACCAAGGGCGCAGGGACAAGCGATGACAAGGATACCTACGAATGAGACCAATCCACCAGAGAGTGCCTGAGAAAAGCCGAGGTATGGTGTTCCGACGCCGATCCATGCGAGGAATGTGACAAAGGCGATGCCAATGACTACTGGAACAAATACGGCAGAGATTTTGTCTGCGAGTGCTTGAATGGGTGCCTTACTTCCTTGGGCATTTTGCACCATCGTGATGATCGACGCGAGCATGGTTTCTGCACCGATTTTTGTGGCGCGGAAGGTGAATGTCCCTGTGGTGTTCACTGTGCCTGCTACGACAGTATCACCTGGATTCTTTTCTTCGGGCATTGGCTCACCAGTGACCATAGATTCGTCAACAAACGAACTGCCATCAAGTACGACACCATCCACAGGGATTTTGGTGCCAGGTTTGATGATAATGGTATCTCCACGCAGCACTGATTCAACAGGTACGGATTCCTCTTTGCCGTCACGGAGGACACGTGCTGTTTTTGCTTGGAGTGTGAGAAGTTTTTCGATAGCGTCACCGGTACGGAGCTTGGCGCGTGCTTCTAGGAATTTACCAAGGGTGATGAAGGTGATAACTACGATGGTAACATCATAGTATCCGTATTCAACAGAAAGATATGGTCGCAGCACTTCTTCAAAAGCACTCACAACAAAGCTATAGATGAACGCTGCAAGCGTGCCGATGCCGATGAGTGTGTCCATGTTTGCCTTGCCGTAGCGGAAGAATCGGTAAACACCGGCGAGGTAGGGGGTTCCTACAGCGAACAATGTGTAGGTGGCAAACAGCGGCATGAGATGGTGGAAAAATTCCTTCCAAACGATCGGCATTTCAGGGAGCGATCCGATTTGAATGAGAAACTCCCAGATCATGAGTAGTACACTAAAGATTGCCAAAGGAATGACAGAAAGAACCTGGTGCTTGAATGAGCGGATTGCTCGTTCCTTTTCTTGGCGCGATTGCTGCGCACTGGTGTGTTGCGTATGGTCCTCAGCTTGTTGATCGATGAGTGAGTATCCTAGTGATTCAATAGCCTTGGAAAGTTGTGTGGGATTGGTATGTGCGGTGTCGAAGACTACGCGTGCGGTCTCAGTGCCATAGTTCACATCTACTGACGTAACACCTGCCTGCTTCTTGAGGGTGCGGGTAATGATATTGGCACAGGAAGCGCAGTGCATTCCTTTGACAGGGAAATTCCGGTTTGACTCCATATCAGGCTTTTTTAATGATACCCATTATTTCTTCGATGGCTTTTTTCTCTCGACCTTCTCGGATTGCCTTTGCTGCACAGGTGGTGAGGTGGTTCTCGAGAATGATCTGATCGGTATCGCGTAGTGCTTTTTGCACGGCCTTGGATTGGTGGATGATATCAATGCAATAGGATCCTGACTCCATCATCTCGATAACTTTTTTGAGATGACCGAGCGAAATTTTGTAGCGATGCAGGATTCGTTCTTTTTCAGATTTGGGTTTGTACATGTGTGCGATGTTAAGTCCCCCTCTGGGGGATATGGTACGCCAGGTATTTGAGTGGCGTCAAATCAAGACAAGAAACCCATGTTTTTATTGACAGTGCGAGAAACCGAATGGTACCGTATGGAGTACGGGATCTCCCGTTTTTCTTAGATTTGTTATGCAAGACGAACAGGTTAGCCATTTGCGACACTCACTCGCGCATCTTCTGGCAGCGGCAGTATTGGAGTTGTATCCTGATACGAAGCGGGCGATTGGTCCTGCAATCGAGGATGGATTCTATTATGATTTTGAATTTTCTGCTCCGCTTCCAGAGTCTGCGTTGCCAGCAATCGAGCAGAAGATGCGAGAAATTCTGAAGACGTGGAGCACGTTCGAGCGTCGTGAGGTAACCGCAGATGAGGCGCGAGCGTTGTTCGCGGGGAATCCGTACAAGCTTGAATTGATCGAAGAATTTTCTAAGGGTGGACAGATGCTCACTACATATACCTCAGGGTCGTATGTAGATTTGTGTCGTGGAGGTCACACAGAGAGCGCAAAGGAAATTGATCCGAAGTGTTTTTCTCTGGATCGTGTCGCTGGTGCGTATTGGCGTGGAGACGAGCACAACACTATGTTGACGCGTGTGTATGGTCTGTCCTTTGCAACAAAGGACGAGCTCGTTGCACACAAAGCAATGCTTGCAGAAGCAGCAAAACGGGATCATCGGAAGCTTGGTCAAGAATTAGATCTCTTTGCGTTCAGCCCGTTGGTGGGTCCTGGGTTACCATTGTTCACCCCACGTGGAACTGTGATGCGCAAATTGCTTGAGGAGTTTGTGTGGGAGCTCATGCGCCCGTATGGGTATGATCGTGTAACAATCCCACACATGGCGAAGGTGGATCTCTACAAGACCAGTGGTCACTGGGATAAGTTCCAGGATGATATCTTCCATGTTTCTAGTAAGAAGACAGATGATCTGTTCATCATGAAGCCGATGAACTGCCCGCATCACACGCAAATCTATGCGTCGCGTCCGCGCTCGTATCGTGACTTGCCGCTGCGCTATTCCGAAGTGACTACTGTGTATCGTGACGAAAACACAGGACAGCTTGCAGGGCTTTCACGTGTGCGTTCTATTACTCAAGACGATGCGCACATCTTCTGTCGCATGGATCAAATCCAGCAAGAAGTTGAGGGTGTATACCAGATTGTCACCAAGTTTTACGAAACCTTTGGTATGGCGTTGCGTATCCGTCTTTCGTTACACGACACAGCAAAGCCAGAGAAGTATCTCGGATCTCCAGAAATGTGGGAGCAGTCCGTAGGTATGTTGCGTGGTGTGCTTGAAGCCAAGGGTAAGGAGTATGAGGTAGGTGTAGGTGAGGCAGCATTCTACGGTCCAAAGATTGACTTCATGGCGAAGGATGCGATCGGGCGTGAGTGGCAGCTTGCTACGGTGCAGTTGGATTTTAACCAGCCAGAACGGTTTGGCTTGGAGTATGCGGCTGCTGATGGCACGAAGCAGCGACCAGTGATGGTGCACCGCGCAATCTCTGGTTCGCTCGAGCGATTTATGGCCGTTATTATCGAACACTATGCTGGAGCATTTCCTGTGTGGCTTGCACCGGTGCAGGTGCTTCTCTTGCCAGTAGGAGAGGGACATCGCGATGCGGCACGAGACATTGCAGCGCAGATGAACACCATTGGTATTCGTGCAGAGGTAGATCTCTCTGATGAGACCGTGGGTAAGAAGATCCGCGCAGCGGAGAAGAGCAAGGTTCCTTATATGGTAGTTATTGGTGAGAAGGAGATTGCTGGTGAGCCGTGGCAGATTCGCCGGCATGGTGTTGCGGATCAGTTCGCACTCACCCGTGAGGCATTCATGGAGCGTGTGCTTCAAGAGACGAAAGAACGTAGCGCGTAAAGTTCCTAGTTTACAGAAAAATACAAAAGGGGTACGGTGAATTCCGTACCCCTTTTGGTATGGAATCTCTTGTACTCCCCAAACTCATCGCCATTGTTGGACCGACTGCCTCAGGTAAGACTGATCTTTCTCTTGCGGTAGCAAAGGCAGTGGGTGGAGAGATCATTAATGCTGATTCTCGTCAGCTGTATCGTGGAATGGATATTGGAACAGCTAAGGAGCCTAATGATGGTTCTGTTGCTGGTGCGTATGCGGTTCAGGGAGTTGTCCATCACCTTATTGACATTGCAGATCCTGATCAGGAGATTACACTTGCACATTACCAGGCACTTACGTTTCGTGCGATTGCAGATATTACTGCACGCGGGAAGGTGCCGATGTTGGTTGGTGGAACTGGGTTATATGTGCAGGCAGTTATTGATAACCTCGATATTCCTCGAGTACCACCTAATGCTGCGCTGCGTCATGAGCTCGAAGCACAATCAACAGAAGAACTCATGCGCATTCTCACTGCAGAAGATCCAGAGGCAGCAGAGACGATGGATCCATTTAATCGTCGGTACATCATTCGTGCTATCGAAATTGTTCGTACAACAGGCAAGAGCAATGCGTCACAAAAGCAGTGTGGTGAGCCCCGTTGCAATGCGCTTCTCCTGGGAGTACAGCGTAATCGTGAGGAATTGGTGGAGCGCATTCACCTTCGTATTCAGCAAATGCTTGATGCTGGACTTATCGACGAGACCAAGCGGTTGATTGCAAAGTATGGTTTGCACCTCTCTGCAATGAGTTCTATTGGTTACAGCGAGATGGAATCGTACATTCGAGGAGAGCTTTCGCTAGAAGCGGCGATTGAGCGCATGGAGTCGCGCACTCGCCAGTTCGCACGAAGGCAGGTCACATGGTGGCGACGTCCTGGAACGCGAGATGTGACTTGGGTAGAGTCTATCGATCAAGCGGTTGCACTTGCTCGTGAATTTCTTCGGGTATAGGTGAGCTGTGCTATACTGGAAACCTATGGGAAGACCACTACCATCACGTCCAGATCCGTCAGCGTTGCGTAATCAAATTCGATTCGGTAGCTCGATTTCGGATATGGCGGCAAATCGAGTGCTTAAGAATACGAATCTCCCGACAGATCGCCCCATGACACTGCATGAACAGGCAGAGTTGCGACGCAAGGCCGCACGCATGCAGCGTAATATCAGCTATGATCGTCGCAAGGAGAATTACGAAGCATATCAGGCAGAGATTGCTGCAGAGAAGTCTGGACAAGCTCCACAACAAAAAACACCGGGAGGTCCTGTGCGTCAGGTTGCTCACGGTGTTGCGGCACAAGCGGATGCGTCACTCAAGAGTCATGGGGTAAGTGCAAAGGGAACGGGCACCACGGGGCTTGCAAGTGCTCCTGGATCAACAACGAAGCCTTCAGGACCGGTTCAGCCGAGTACACCTCCACCAATGCTCAAAGACATCATGTTTTGATTGAGACGGTCAATCGTTGCTGCAGGGTCAGGTGATGCAAATATTTCGCTTGCCATGACGAGATCTTCGAAGCCGAGTGCTACCAAGTGCTCGGCGTTATTTTCGTGTACACCGCCATCTACGATGAATCGTTGTGAATCGGGGAATGTAGTGCGAACACGCGTCATAAGTGCAGCAAGCTCGGGTAGTGCCATGCGCTGTCCTGAGAATCCGATATTCTCAATACCCATAAGAAGATGCCCATACGGATCCATGGGTGTAATGGTTGGTGCAAACGGTGCGGGATTGGTGAGCAGTCGCCACCCAATGTACAACGATGCGTTGAGGCGCTTTGCTGCAGCAACAATACGGTCAGCGTCAAAGGCAGCTGCCTCAGCATGTACGATCACGCGCGCAACGTTGTGCGCTGAAGTCCAAGACTCAAGCACTAAGTCAGGCTTGTCTACCATGAGGTGCAATTCAAGTCGTGGGTGTGGTTGGTCCCAGGTCGCAAGGATTGCGGGGTCTGCCCAAGAGGTTCGTGGCACGAATGATCCGTCGCAAATATCAATATGCACTGCATCTGTATGTCCGGTGCAAAGGGTAAGTCTTTCGTGAAAAACTGCGGGGCTGTCAACGAGAATGGAGGGGATGACCCGCGGCATAGCGCGTCAGAATACGTCCGACGTTATTCGCCGGATGCTTCGATAGCTTCGATTTTTGCGAGGCGACGCTTGAATCGTCCTTCTTCTGAAAATGGTGTTTCGAGCCAGATACGTGTGATGGCGCGTGCGTATTCGTGGGAAAGCACCTTGCCTGCGAGACAGAGGATATTGGTGTTGTCGTCTGAACGCATGGTTCGTGCAGCGAGTGTGTTGTATCCGATGCCTGCACGAATACCCTTGAACTTATTGGCTGCGATACAAACGCCAACGCCATTGGCACAGATAAGTACACCGAGATTGTTCTTGCCTCGGCGGACTTTCTTTACTACTTTCTCTGCGATATCAGGGAAGTCGTCATCTGCAACCAGGGTTGCAGGGCCAACATCTTCGATCTCAAATTGCGGCACGCCGTTGACGAGCTGCTCGGAGAGATGCTTGATGAGATCATTTTTGAGATCGAATCCCGCGTGATCCGCGCCGATGTAGATCTTCATAGTAGGTGTGGACAAGATGAAATTAGTATAGCACAGGTTGGGGTGAGCTTGACATTTTTTGCAAAATATGATATAAATTCCGGTCATTTGCCGAATGTTCGGCGAGTGAAACAATGCTAATTACAGCGCAATTCGCGCAAGGAGGCTCGATCATGAGCAAGGTACTGGCTTCGATGTTCACGGTTCGTGATGGTGAGGTTCTCGAGGGTGTGCAGGTGCGGCGTTGGTGTGTTCGCACCGGCGCAGTGACCGATGCCCGGCAGGGCATGGACATCGACGCGCACTACGGTGTGCGTCATCGATGGACCGAATTCAAGGTGAGCAAGGACGCGCCTCCGCAGGTCACGGTTGAGGAGTTGGGAACCAGCCGTGAGCGGGGTATGCTCTACCAGGTCGGATTGCAGGAGGGCATGTTGTTCTCACGCGCCGGTGTGCCTGACTACACCGAGTCCGATGGGTACACGTCGATCGTGCTGCTCGACACCTGGGCGTATCCGGTTTCTGCAGATGCCGGTGAGCCCAACCCGGTGCAGCACGGAGAGTTCAACCTGGAGGTCGAGGGTGCGCTGCTCACACAGCGCATCGGAGGGATCGGGTGTGGGCTCCACTTGGGCAAGGCGCAGTACAAGTACCAGGTGGTGCCGCTGTTGATGCGGCCGGGGTCGAAGCTGCGGATTCGGTTCGCGGGGATCGCCGGAGAGTACATCCTCTTCAACGACCCGGCGGGCAAGACGCCGCAGGAGGCGATGCGGTTCGACTCCGTAACGCGAGTGACACGTCCGTCCGTTACCCCGGAGCGACTTCGGGCCATCGCTGGTCGAATTGCGGCTCGGTACTCGCAGCCGGCTGCGTAGACGAACGACACGTGGCTGGGAGGCGCCACGACAACCAAACCGCGATACTTCACGTATCGCGGTTTGTGTTTTGTTGACTATTGACATTTATTGCTGAATTGGTTTACTAGAGTGACCGACTGCGTGGAGGTAATCGTGAAGGAAAAAGTGGTTCATCTGCTCACGGCGATTTGGTGGATCGCCGTGGTCTATTTCGTCATTGGTGGAACGAGGACGGTGTCCACGCTCACCAGCACGCTGAGTGAGCCTGAGCCCGTCACCAAGACTCCAGTTGTGCAAGCGGCTGTCACGGCTCAATCTCCTGAACCTATGCAGGAAGTGGAGAGCATGCTGTGTCTATGGCCTGTGCCCGACCGAGTGGAACCGATCACCCTGTGTCTGCACCACGATGGCCAAGACCCGCCGATGTGTGACGTGAAGCTGTATCAGGAGGAAGGGAATGCCAGGATGTTTTGTTCGGAACCACGTGATACCACGAATGACTGGGGAGAAGATGATTCGATGATTCGCATCAGCATTGACCCGCAGGATGCGGCGTCAGTGGTCGGGCCACCCGAGCTCGTACTCTTTAACAGGCAGGTGGGTATGGATAAGTGGTATGCGACCATGCGTCTTGGGCCTCCCAATCTTCTGGATGAGAGTTGGGTTGCGCTCGTAGGCAGGTTGTATGGAACGACACTCACCATGTACCTCCCAGACAAGATTACTGAGTCTGCGGAAGTCTGTCGTGGGTATGAATCCGAAATACAAGCTGCATCGCGAGGTCCGGACATGTCTGGTCCTGCGGTAGCAGCCGCGCCTGTGCGGCATCGTCGCGGTCAGCCCCACACGAAGACTGAGCAGGTGGCGAAGGCCCAGCAGCCTGTGAGGCGTCTGCTGGGCCTGGGAATGCTGGAAGGGGGCACGAGTATTCCCATGTCGAGGGATGTGGTGTTCGAGCACCAGACGAAGTAACATGACTACGAGGGCCTTGCCCCCTGGTCGTGCACCAAACCAGACTCCGGTTACCAACAAGGTGACCGGAGTACTGTTTTTTCTGGACAAATACAACAAATTCGCGGTAAGGTACCCTATATTTGTACTGACTATGCCTACCGCGCCGTTTGCACAATGGGAGCACGAAATTGCCCAGTATTGGGATGACACTGACGCGTTCAAGAAGTCGCTCGAACTTCGACGTGGTGGAAAGCCATATGTGTTCTACGATGGTCCGCCATTTGCGACGGGGTTGCCACACTATGGTCACTTGCTCGCGTCAACAATCAAGGATATTTTTCCGCGGTTTGAGACGATGCGTGGACGATATGTTGAACGTGTATGGGGGTGGGATTGTCACGGATTGCCAATCGAGAACATCGTAGAGAAGGAGCAGAATCTCACGAGCAAGAAAGATATCGAGAAGTTTGGGGTTGCGGCATTTAACGATGCATGCTGTAATACCGTGCTTATGTATGCGGGTGAATGGAAAAAAACCGTTCGCCGTCTTGGTCGTTGGGTCGACATGGACCGCGCGTACAAAACCATGGACAAGTCGTACATGGAATCAGTGTGGTGGGTTTTTGCCGAGCTTTGGAAGAAGGGGCTCATCTACGAGGGACATAAGGCAATGCATATTTGCCCTCGTTGCGTGACGCCATTATCGAATTTCGAAGTGGCGCAAGGATACAAGGATGTGAAGGACTTGAGCGTGACTGCGAAATTCCGTGTGAAGAACGCACAGGAGAAGCTTGGTATTGCAGGGGATGTGCGTGTCATTGCCTGGACAACAACTCCTTGGACACTACCAGGTAATGTATTGCTCGCGGTTGGTGCAGAGATAGCGTATGCGCTGGTGAAGATTGAAGGAGATGAGACCTTGTGTGTGGTTGCCAAGGAGCGCATCAATGAACTCATCGACAATAAGAAATATGAAGTCGTGAAGGAGGTTGCAGGCTCGGCATTGGTTGGCCTGACATACGAGCCACTCTTCCCGTACTATGCATCGACACCCAATGCGTTCCGTGTTGTTGCGGCTGATTTTGTGACAACAGAAAACGGTACAGGTGTGGTGCATATCGCTCCGGCATTTGGTGAAGATGACTACAATGTGGGCAAGCGCGAAGAAGTGCCGATGGTGCAGCATGTGGGCATGGATGGTGTGTTTCGTCCTGAGGTTACGGATTTTGCTGGTAAGGAAGTGAAACCTAAGGATGATACCACTGCAACAGACGTAGAGATCATCAAGTGGCTTGCACATAATGATGCGCTTTTCTCCAAGGCGAAGTACGAGCATAGCTATCCACATTGCTGGCGCTGTGACACGCCGCTACTCAATTACGCAACGAGCAGCTGGTTCGTGAAGGTGACGCATCTTACTGGCGATTTGCTTGCAACCAATGCAAAGACACATTGGATGCCAGAGCACATTAAGGATGGGCGATTCGGGAAGTGGCTTGAAGGTGCGCGCGACTGGGCAATCTCACGCAATCGATTCTGGGGAGCACCTTTGCCGGTTTGGAAATCTGAAGATGGCGATGTGTTGTGCTTTGGTTCGGTTGCAGAGCTTGAGGCAGCCTGTGGAAAGCCTGTGGATGATTTGCACAAGCAACATGTAGATGCCATTGAGATCCAGAAAGATGGCAGAACCTACCGTCGCATACCAGAAGTACTCGACTGTTGGTTTGAGTCTGGTTCCATGCCATACGGCCAGATGCACTATCCATTTGAGAATAAGGCGGAGTTTGAGGCTGGGTTCCCAGCAGAGTTCATTGGTGAAGGTCAGGATCAGACGCGAGGTTGGTTCTATACACTTCACGTGCTCGCAACGGCACTTACGCGTGGCGAAAATCCATCGATTCGTGTTGAAGGAGGAATGGTTCCTGCATTTCGTAATGTCATTGTGAATGGCATTATCCTTGCGGAAGACGGCAAGAAAATGTCCAAGCGTCTCAAGAATTATCCGGACCCAGTAGAAATCGTGGAGAAGTATTCGTCTGATGCACTACGCTGGTATCTCGCGTCGTCACCTGTGGTGCGTGCAGAGGAGTTGCGATTCTCGGAGCGTGAAGTAGATGAGGTGTACAAAAAGACGATGCTCATCTTCTGGAACGTGGTGGAATTTTTGCAGCTCTACACGAAGGATGGAGGTCTTGCAGGTGGCACTGTGGTTGGTACAGGTAACGTACTTGATCGCTGGATCATGGCGCGCTTGCATGGCCTTACCGATACGGTAACGCGCTCGCTTGAGGCATATGATCTCGTGACAGCAACGCATTCGATTGCAGACTTCATCACGGAGTTGTCGCAGTGGTATGTGCGTCGTTCGCGTGATCGATTCAAGGAGCCAACAGATGATGCGCGTGCAGCGGCAGCAACACTACGCGAAGTAGTGATGACAGTTGCGAAGTTGATGGCACCGTTTGCACCGTTCATCAGTGAGAAGGCGTATATGACGCTCGGTGGGGAGAAGGCATCGGTACATCATGAAGATTGGCCGGTTGCAGGTGAGAAGGACTCGGCGATCACTGAACAAATGGAGACTGCTCGCAAGATTGTAGAAATGGGTCTTGCGGCGCGTGCAGAAGCCAAGCTCAAGATTCGTCAGCCGCTTGCAGCACTGCATGTGACAGGGGTGACGGTCGATGCGGCACTCGCGGAAATTATTGCCGACGAGTTGAATGTCAAAGTTGTAGATGGCACGACAGATGATGCTGGAATTACGAAGGAGGCGTCGGGAATTCGTATTGTACTCGACGTTGCTATCACGGATAGCTTGCGTCAAGAAGGAGTGGCTCGTGAACTCGTTCGTGCAATCAATGAGCAGCGCAAGAAGCTCGGGTTCACGATTGCTGATCATGCAGTAGTGACGATCACAGGTGAATCACAGTGGTTGCGAGATGCAATCGCTACGCATATGAACACGATTGGTAGTCAGGCGCGTGCGACCATTGTAGTCGAGGCAGCTCCGGCGAGCGAACAGACACTCGCGTTCGATGAAGGCGCTCTTCACATCACCGTAACAAAATAACCACTATGCAGTGGACCATTCGAACAACACCACAGGAATCTGAAGTGCTGCCATTATTGGTTGTGCCTGTGTTTACAGGGGACAAAGCAATGAAGGAGTATCCAGTGGTGAGCGAAGATTTTGATGCGAAATTTGGCAAAACGCAGTTACTGTACACTGACCCAAGCAACGGCGCGGCGCGCGTCTTGCTGGTTGGACTCGGTGAGCGTAAGCAGTTTTCGCTTGTTCGGTTACAGCGGGCATTTGGTATTGCAACCATTGCAGCACAGAGTAAGAAGATCTCGACATTCGGTGTCATCATGCACGAAGCATTCTTCAAGAAGTGCAAGCCAATGGTGTTAGGTGAGCATGTAGCCCGCGCTGTATTGAGCGCGAGTTATAGTTTCGATGAGTACAAGAGTGGGGAGGAGCGACATGTCGCTCCTGTAGCAGCAGTGACGCTGTTGCAAGTTCCAGCGATTCGCCGTGCAGCGCTCGAAAAAGGTCTGGTGAGCGGTACGGCAATTGCTAAGGCAATTACACTTGTGCGGACGCTTGGTAATACGCCACCGATGACCATGACACCAACGAAGATGGCGGAGGCGGCAATGGATGTTGCGGCAGAGTATCCCAAGACCATGACGTGCGAAGTGTTCGAGCGTTCCCATATGGCCGAAATGGGTATGGGTGGGTTGCTGGGTGTTGCACAGGGATCTGCGGAGCCTCCGAAGTTTATTGTCCTTGAATACAATAATGCACCGAAGAGTGCAGCGCCGATCGTGTTGGTGGGCAAAGGGATCACCTTCGATTCGGGTGGAATTTCGATCAAGCCAGCAGATAAAATGGATGAGATGAAATTCGACATGCTTGGTGGTGCGACTGTCATTGGCACACTCGCTGCAGTAGCGGCATTGCAGTTGCGTGTGCGTGTTATAGGACTGGTGCCAGCGACTGAGAACTTGCCTGGTGGTACAGCGTATCGTCCAGGAGATATTCTGCGAACGATGAGTGGCAAGACGATTGAGGTATTGAATACGGATGCAGAAGGTCGCATTATTCTTGCTGATGCGCTTTCGTACGCAACGAAATTCAAGCCTCGTATGTGTGTGGATCTCGCAACGCTTACAGGCGCATGTGTGGTAGCGTTGGGAACAGAACGCGCAGGGCTCTTCAGCCCAGACACAAAGGTAGCAAATGCATTGCTCTCAGCAGCTGAGCACACAGGTGATCAGATTTGGCGAATGCCATTGGGTGAAGAGTTCAGTGAGGCGATTGTGAGTGAGATTGCTGACGTGAAGAATATTGGAGGCGGACGAGATGGTGGTGCAAGCACTGCGGCAGCGTTCCTCGCGGAATTTGTTTCGTATCCTTGGGCGCATCTTGATATTGCAGGTACTGCATGGAATATGAAACCCAAACCATGGTTGCGCGCAGGTGCAACAGGACATGGGGTACATTTGCTCATTGAGTTCTTGCGCAACGTATGATCGTACGAATCACCGGCGAAGTTGTAGAAAAAAATGAGTCCGCCTTGGTCATCATGTGCGGTGGAATTGGGTATGAGGTGCTTGTGAATCCGTCGGTGAACGAAGTTGCGCGTGTGGGTGAGACGATCACACTTTCAACGTATTTTTCTATTCGTGAGAATTCGCAAGAACTCTTCGGGTTCTTGTCGCGCGACGCGTTGGGGTTGTTCAAGCAGTTATTGACGATTAGTGGTGTGGGCCCCAAGACAGCACTGCATATTCTTTCTCTTGGATCTGTTGAGGAACTTACGGGTGCGATTGCGCGTGGAGATCTCGCATATCTCACGAAGGTCGCAGGAGTGGGCAAAAAGACAGCAGAACGTATTGTGGTAGAGCTCAAGGGCAAGGTGGCGGCGGTTGCGTCCGCGTCATCGGTGGGCGGCGCGGCAGCAGGAGACGGTGCTGCAGAACTTGTTGAGCTCCTTGCACAAATGGGGTATTCGCCAGAGGAGGCGCGCGAGGCAGCGCGTCATGCGATGGTGTTGTTGCCTGAGGCGACACTTGAGGTTCGGTTGCGTGCGGCATTGCAATCGCTGGCACGTTCATAACTATGGCGCAGTCTTTTTTGCAGTCTCCAGCATGGCTCGCATTCCTCGCATCCGAGGGGCAGTGCATGCATGGACATGCACCAGAATGGCAGTGGACCGAGCGTAGGATGGGTCACATTGGGTCGTACTGGTATGGCGGATTTGTGCGTGGTGGGCAGGGGGACGTGAGCGCGATTGTGCGTGAAGCGCAACGCACAGGTGCTGTGTTCTTACGTGTTTCGCCAGTTGATGTAGAGACCGCTGATGTGTTGCGGCAGACTGCGCCAGATGCGCGTCGTGTGAGTGATGCACAGCCGTCTACGTCACTTGTGTTGGATCTGCGATCAGATGAAGCGTCGTTGCTTCGTGGGTTCAAGACAAAAACTCGATACAACATTGGTGTTGCACAGCGGCATGGTGTTCGGGTGGAGATTGTACAGACGCCGCTTCCTGCAGCCACCTTCGAGAAGGTATGGTCACTGTACGAGGACACGGCACGTCGGCATGGGATTCGCAATCACCCGCGTGCGCATTATGCGAACGCACCGGGAGAGTGGGTGCTTGCGTGGCTGGGTGACGAGTTGTTGAATGCGCACTTTTGCGTTGGTTATGATGGTGTGTACACATATCTCTACGGCGCTTCATCTGCTGAGCACAAGGATGCGATGGCGTCCTATCTCACTCAGTGGGAGACCATTCGTCATGCGAAGGCTCGTGGGTATGTGTCGTATGACTTTTGGGGGATAGCGCCTGATACTGCGGATATCATGCATCCGTATCATGGGATTACACGATTCAAGATGGGGTTTGGTGGCGTGGTTGTATCATATCCCGGCACATTCGAAATTCCCGTTGCGCGTGGTCGGTACTTGGTGTATCGTTTTGCAAAATGCATGCGTTCATTGCTGCGCAAGAAGAAATAAACGCCTCCGTCGTTCAATGGATAGGACACAGGTTTCCGGTACCTGTGATAGGGGTTCGATTCCTCTCGGGGGCACACTGCTGCTTTTGTTTTTGGAGTACAACCTCAATTTCACTATCCGCGAAATTGGGTTTCTAACTCGGTCGACCGGGTTGCATCTTTGTGTCTCGCGACAGGAGTAGCTGGCCGGTCGACCTCGCGCTTTTTTATGAGAGTGGTATAGTGATCCAAGTTGCAACCTTTTTTATGCAGATTATATTGCCAGACTCACCAGGTGTGCAGCGATATACCGGTCCGGGTGGATATCAGGTAGCACTGACTAAGGTGGGAATCGATCGACAGATAGATGTGTTCGGATTTCATGATATTGTAATTCCTGCAGGCGAGTTCAGTAAGGAACACTATCACACGAAGTTTATTGAGCTCTTCTATTGCCTCACAGCAATGCGATTGAAGATCAATGATGTCATGCATGAAGTGCCGGCGTGTACTATGATTGTGCTGCAGCCAGGGGATCGGCATGAGGTGTATGCAGATGCGCAGGATGTGAGATTTTTTGCGATGAAGTTCCCTCACATTGACGGTGACAAAGTAGTAACACCAGACTCGCAATGATTATTTTGCTTCCAACTCGACGCTATCGGTTGGTATTGAGTATTGGCGTGTGGTTGCTATGTGCTGTTTTTGTGTTTTTTGCTGGTGCCATGATTCTTGAAACGCTTACAGTAGTTGCCGTCATCAAGCTTCTGCTACTTGTTACGGTTCTGACGTGGGTGTATCGACACATTACCCGTATTGGAGAAATTCGACTAACATCAACAGAACTTCACGTGTTGCAGCCTGGATATGTCGTGCGTATCCCGTTTGCGCACGTTGGGCACGTGCAACAGCGTGCGCAAACTCTCGTGCAGACGTCAGCAGGGTTGCAAACACGTGTGCATCGCGTGATTCTCGATGTGACACTAACGAGCGGCAAGGTAAAGCCGGTAGTGATTTCTATACTGTCTCATGAGGATGCTCAATGGATTGAAAAACTTCTTCAGTTAGCTCAAACACAGGACCAGAAGGCTGTAGCAGCGTATCTTACAACACGAGCAGATGGACAAGGTTCAAAAGGGTATGTTTGGGTTGGGATTTCTTTCCTTATTGTAGGCTCGAGTATCGGATTGATGTTTTACTTGTAGGGCACGTACCGAAGAAGTGGAGCAATTGCTGCCATATTCACGAAAGAGTAGTCGTCGTTGAGTGAAAAATCTCGATCATCGCGCCACACCAGACGATCAGGGTTGTGGCGGTCTATGAACCCGAGACCTGCAGATTCTTTGAGCCAGTACTGTTCCCAAGTTTTGTTTCCGAGATATCGCTCGATCGTGGTGCGAAGAAGTACAGTTTGAAGACCGATACCAGAAGGACGGCCAGAACCACGCCAAGAAAGTTTGCCTGCTGGATACCGATTGTGTACATACTGGGCCATCCGATGTGCTGTTGTGGTGTAGCTAGTATCGCCCAGCTCTTGCCCGACAAGTGCGAGCATGGTGGCGGCAACAAGGTGGTAGTGCAGAGAGTATCGTGCGGGCACCCCTTCGCGGTAGATACCCATTGCATCTACCGAACGTAGACCAACGGAAGTTTTTTCTCGAATGAGTTTTATGTATCTTTCCGTTTCTTCTTCAGAAAATGAAAGAAGCGGGTCGCGAAGAATAAGAACGCCATATCCCGCGCCAAGGAGAGCTCTATTTTCTGTGTCTGGTGCACGTAAGACCCAAGGAAGCATCTCTTGAATATTTGCGAGCGCCTGCGCGCGTTCCTCAGGGGCCAGTATGTCAGGGCGAGATTGAAGAATGCGAAGTGCGAGGTAGAGGCCAATTGCATCGTGGAAAGATCGTGTAGAAAGAGTTGTACCGTTACGGCGAACCCAATTTGGTTCCTTTGTGCGACGCGTAATAAGGACGTCGCGCAGTACGGTTTCGACTTTCTTTCTGCTGTCTGCGTCATCTCGATCAGTATAGGCAAAAGCAAAGGTCATCTGCATTCTAAGATTGTGTGTACTGTCCTTGGTTCCTTCTTTGTACGCTGAGGATGGAACAGATGATTCCCATCCACTTCCGGTCCAAACAGCATCCAAGTATCTGGAATATCGCTCTGGAATACTATGGAGTTGTAGATCAATACTTGAAGCTGCTGTTGTAGAATACGAAAACGTGATGCTTGCCAGTACAAGTATCACGCCCACACTACTGCGCTGAAGAAGGTTCAGGCAGCGCATACTGAGGATTAGTCTCCTAATTCGATCGCAGCAGAGCTGCGCTGCAATGAGCGGTTGATAACAGTGTCAGTTGCCTCAAGCGCTGTGGTGGTCATGAGGAGCTGCTGTCCAGCTGTTTGTGTATTGAGACGGATGACGAAGGATGCGCGTTCGATCTTGTTGCCGCTCGAAATTGATGGGATTGTCCAGCGCGCAGATTTTGATTTTGCATCAAAGGTGAGAGAACCGTTTTGGAGTTCTTGGCCGAGCCACTCCACTTCACCCACGAGTGATGCCTTCACTACAACATCCTTCACTGCATGTGTGTCATTCTTCACAGTCCAGGTGACGCGGTACGTGTTGCTCTTGCTGGTTGGTTCGAGTGTTTCTGGGTTCACAGGTACTGCGTCTGCATCAATAGCCGTGTCAGAACCAATAGTAATGGTTATGGGCTGGGTCTGTAACGAAACACGTGTGCCATTGTCGTATGAACCTTCAGCAATGGCGGTGATTGTGAATTGGGTGAGCTTTGTGTAATCCAGATTTGCTCTGGACAGGAGACTCAAAGAGAAGGGGATGGTGTCTTCTTTTTGTGGTTCGAGGTTGGCGAGTGCTGCGCGTTCTTTGCTGCTCCAGGAGAGTGTGACGCGGCGCGTGTCTGGGTTTACCTGTTCTCCTGCAATCTTTGGTTCACTCCCGGCGTTGAGTGAATTGATGGCGAGAATCGATTTGTTCTGAAAAGATGGAGTATCCATGACCGCACGAATGGTGAGGTTTTTGATGGGTTTGTCGCTGGTATTCTTGGAGAACAATGAGAATGTCAGATTACCTTCCGGCGCAATAAGTACGTCAGAGCTGGATCCATTCGCGATGAGGGAAAGGACCAGTGAGCTACGTGCAATAGGGAGCTCGTGCTCATGAGTGGCAACAACGTACTCCCGGCCGCTGTCCATCAATGAGGCAGTTGTTACTATTTTTTCGGTTTCCAATGCGTCACCGGTGAAAGAGCCGTTGGCTGTGAGGGTGATGGGTTTTTCCGGCGTCAGTGATGAAAGTAGCCATGTTCGTGCATCGATGCGCTGTACTCCTGCAGGAATGGTTTCTCCTTTTTTTGGTTCTGAGAAAGTAAAGTGGCTGCCGCCATCAATGACTACTCGCACGGTACCTGTAGTTGCTGTTGAAACGCGCAACGTAACAGGAAGCGCGATTGCGGATCCAGGCGAAGCGGTCTTGGGGAACTCTGTAACGAGTGTGATTGGTGATTGGTTAATCGTCTGTGTACTCGAGCCGATTGTCTGAAATTCTGAATTGAAATTACTTGGTCGATATGTGAAAAAAGCTCGCAGTGATTGTTGTGAACCTGTGGATCCAACAAGAACACCAGTAACTTCAAGTTCTACGTTTTTTCCGCCCTCAATGACACCAAATCTCCATTTACTTTTTTCTGTATCAACGGGGAGAAGCGTGGTGTTGGTGACAGTGAATCCCTCAGGGTATGCTACTGTGAGTTCTGTTTTTGAGAGCTCGAGACGCTGTCCATTGCGAATACGGATGCGATAGGTGATAGAGTCGCCTGCGGTGATCGTTTGCGGAGCTTGAATATCGATAGCTACTGATTGTTCTGCAAAGTCGCTCTGTAACGAACTGAAGACAAAGAAGCCACCCCATGCCGCACCACACGCCAAGAGCAAGAAAACGGTAGCACCAGCAACAACACGGCGCCAAGTACGCGAAGCACCGTGCGTGAAATGCTTCATGTCTGGCACGTTACCATCTTCGTCTTTATAAATAGACTGTAGTTGCTGCGTACGCTCATCTCGAGACTGCGACTGCTGCGTGCGACTGCTGCGCTCAGGAACTTGTTTTTTTTGTGACGAGGACGCCTTGGTCTTGGGAAGAGGCTTCGCAGTGAATCGGTGATCTTCGGTAGGCATATCGTGGAGGTTAGCGTTGAACCGCAGTGAGGCCAAAGAAAGTATCCTGGTTAAATGCGGATTCTGTGACAATTCCGTTATCGATGTGCTTGGTTACGGCAGGATCACCGTTGTTCCAAATAGTGCGCCATGCAGGAGGCACAAGCACATGTGACTGCATGACAAAATTACGTAGTCCAGGTTGCCGTTCTAAAAGTATGCTGTAGCGAAACGCTGGATCGTAGAGTGTTGCAGCGTGCGCCGCGCGCACAAGAGCATTTTGCGTCTTTTGTACGGAGAAGACGGAGAAGGGGAGGCGATACGTGATGCGAGCCACGCTTGTCTCGCGGGGTTTGGTCACCACCCAGTTACCAAAAACCGTCTTGCCGAATTCTTCGGTGATTCGTGTTCCCGATGCCTCGTCAAATGATTGTGCTGTTTCGACATGGGAGAGTAGTTCGTTTTTTGTGGCGTAGGGGAGCGGTGTATGGAACTGACTTTCTGCGGGGAATGTAAATCCGGATGCTTCAAGAAGTGTGCTTCCTTTGGGGACGTACATGCGCACGTAACTGATGCTACTTGCTTCGCTGGATACACCATCATGGGTGCGAATAAAGTTGACAGTATTGATCACGGAACCGTCTGGTTGTATCCATGCCTGGTGCTCAATACGACCAGTCAAATCCGCATCGGACTTCTCTCCGCCGATATTACTAATGTTTACATGAAGGTAATCTCCGGATGTTGTGTGAAGTGCGCCATCCCATCCGAAGGAACGAATGCTATCCTGTATCCCAGGGTCAGTGCTGTAGATCAGGATATCACCGCGTGTGAGGCCAGATCGAATTGCCGAAGCAGCAGCAACGTGACCACTCAGGGGTGCGCGCGCTAAGCGATCGATCAAGATTGGACCAAGCTCAGCGACAACAGACTTTGGAGTTTTGCTTCCGGTATTTCGCGCCTGAGCAATGTGTGTTTGGAGAGCATCTCGGAACGAAGTTGCTGTGATTTGGAGCCCTCCGCTCATGGTTATAGGCCCAGTAGCGGTGAGGAGATCACTGAGAACTTGGTCGTTAATTGCAACAACACCATCCACGGTTGGACCGCCTGATCGTTCATAGAACCACATGAGATTGCGCGCAGTGGTTGGAAAATCTGGATACCAGTTAGCGTCTTGGAACTCCCAGCGGCTGTTGACGAGCGATAGTGGGTGTGGTGGTTCTTGGTGTACAGAAAGTTGACCTTGGAGGTCGTAGGAACCACCTTTAGCAATTTCCATTTTTTTGATTTCACCTTGATCAAGATCCACGAGCGCGAATGACCCAATAAATCCTCCAGTGGCGCGCAATTCAGCAGAATTTTGAAGGACAACAAGATAGCGGCGAAGCGAGTTTGCACCAAGAGCGTCAAGAATTGTTGGCATGTTCTTCCGTAGCAGTGCAACATCGTTTCGTGTGGCTGTAACTGCTGCTGTGACGGTAGCAACTGTCTCGCGTAGATGTTCTGGGAGTGCGGTGGGGTCAACGGATGCTAAGGCTTCGTCTGCACGTACAAGACGTGGGTAGATCCGTCCAAGTGCTTCGTCCCAGTAGCGTAGCCGATCGGTAAGAGTGGTAGACGTGGGTGCTTGATCTTGTGCGTAGAGTAATTGCGATGCAAAGAGCGTGAGGTCTTCGCCAGCTGTGAGAAGCGCTTCGCCACTTTTTACCTTTGCGCCGACGTGAGGGACAATGCTAAGGAGTGATTTGCTAAGCGTATCTACGGAATCAAGTGATGCCTGAGCTTGCTCGAATGAGGTAAGCGCATCAACGAGGAATGAACCACCTTGTGCGGTATCTCCTAGTGCAAGAGCCTGCTTCGTTGCTCGCAGTGCGGTTACAGCGTCTTCGCTGCGGGCGGTGATAGTATCACGAACCGCACTGAGTTCCGGGTAGGTCGTGAGCGCGTAAATTGGCATGGTGAAAAGCAGTGCCAACGTGGTGAATCCAACAGTTAGTGGTCGGCGTACTCTCCCAAAGTTTTTGATGTCTTGAGTGAAGGATCGATACCACGATTGGGTCGATTCGATTTGCCTTTCCTCTGCAACATAGCCTTGACGAGTAAATGTTGAAGCAGGGATCACTCTATCTCTTGTGGGAACGAGTTCAGGCAATGGTTTCTTTGTAATCTGGTATGGAGTGTCAATTGCCTGTTCGGTTATAGCCTTTGCTCGTTCGCGAAATGCTTGGAGGTTTGGTCGAAACCCTCCGAGTTGGGTTGGTGCAAGAGGGGTGTGGTGTAATGGAACCTCTGAACGTACTGGGTCTACATGCTGGAGAACATCTGCAGCACGTGGTTTGAGGTCCACGATATGAGACGATTGCGTTGTGTGCGCATGGTCAACAACGGTAACAGGAATCTGGCGTACGCGGAGCGACGCTGATTCGTGCGTTGTTGATTGGGGAGCGACAAGCTTCTCCCGGGCCATTTTTGTAAACAATTATCAGGCCCAGTATACCATAGTTGCTGTGTCGTATGCCATGCGCTCCCAGGAATATTTTGCGAGTACTGCCGGAGCAGCAGCAATAGTTCGTTCACGTGCCGCAGCATCAAGGAGTATTGTCTCAATGCCTGTCGAGATCGCGTCGATTGAAGTTGGGTCTGTGTATATTGCGGAAGGACCAAGGATTTCGGGCAAACAGGAGGTATTGCTTGCCAGCACAGGGACCCCATGTGCGAGTGCTTCCAGCGGAGGCAGGCCGAATCCCTCTGAGAGAGAAACATAGGCAACGCCACGGGCACCGTGGTAGAGCTGTTGCAATTCGCGATCCGAAACACCACCACGAAGTTCGATGGTATGCCCCAGTGCTCGTGGAAATTGTGTTGCGATTTTTTCCTCTAGTTGTGTGTAAAAACGCGTGTGTTGTCCAACAAGTACCAGTCGGGTTTGGTCTGCAGGCCTTCGGTCTTTGTACTGCATGAATGCGCGAACAAGTCGGAGGAGGTTCTTGTGTGGGTACGCTACTCCAACATAGAGAAGATATGGCGTTGATGTTTGGGGTGCAATTGGTGTGGGATTGTATGGGGGTGCTCCCTCGTAGATGACCGAAATTGGCGTCTTTACAGCTGGGTACCAGTAGTGGATTTCGTCGGCAACGTATTGCGATGGAGTGATGATGTGCTTGCTTGCATGGACTGCACGGTGTACCGCGAGGCGGTAGCCAATTTTTTTGAGACAATAGAGTAAATATCCACGAGTAGAGGTGTCGCGTCCTGGAAATCGACGAAGTGTGAGGTCGTGAATAGTAGTGACAAAAGGTCCACGGTAGAGCAACGGTATATTCCAATGAGGAAAGTGCATGAGGTCTACACCGGCCTGCTTGATGACTGATGGAAATTCGTACTGTTCTCGAACTGTATACCAGGGGATATCAGCCACAACGATCCTGAATGTTTTGGATGGGAGCTTGGCGAAAAGCGCACGATCACTTTCGAGAACAAAAAGAGTATACACTGTAGGAGGTGTGCCAGAAGGAGGTGTGAGTGCCGCGAGTTGCGTAATGAGGTGCCGTAGATATCGACCGTGTCCACCGTGGATCCCAGCCATGCGAGCATCAATGCCGATGTGCATAGGTGCATACTGTTGTGAGGAGCGTTCGTGCGGAATTCTCCCAGGAGAACGCCTGTACGCGTTGCTTACCTCTTTGTGTGAGTGTCGCACGCACCTGTTGGTCTGTCAACGCAGTATGCAGAGCGTGCGCTAGCATGTCAGGGCGCCAGGGCACTGTGAATAGTGCAGCGTCTCGAGCAGTTTCAGCGAGTGCTGAACCATAGCTAGTCACCACTGGGATGCCAGCGGTAAATGCCTCCAGAATAGGTATACCAAATCCTTCGTACCAGGACGGGTATACGCAGACAGTGGCATGTGCGAGTGCTGCAGCCTTTATTGTGTCATCGACAAAACCAAGAATATGGACACGCTGTGCAACGCTCGTGTGCTTGTTTAGAAATTGCTGTGCTTCATTCCAACCATAACCTTCGCCTCCAATGAGTATGAGTTCAGCATTGGGAATGGTGTGGAGCACCTCCTTGAATGCAATGAGTGCACCAAGAATATTTTTTCGTTTTTCTCGTGTTCCAATCATCAGAATCTTTGGGTTGGGCGATAAGAATGGGCACTGTGAACTGCAGACGTGTGTCACAGTAGGAGGGGCTGCAGGTGTGATGGTGGTACATCGCTCGTGGGGAATGCCGAAATGTTGGTGTACATCTGCGCGCGTACTTTCCGATACTGTGAATACATGTGTTGCGCTGCGAACGAGCTGAGAAAGCCGGATTGCTCGGTGCCACAACCGAGCTTTGGGCGAAAAAAGATCGGGTGCAATGGCCATGGAGACATCATGGATGGTTATGAACAATGGTACGGATGATGTTACGCGTAAGAAGTGTGGATTGAGTGCAACAACAGCGTCTATCGGGCCAGAACCTGCACGTTGTGCTATCCAGTCAATTGAAGGGTATCCGGTGGCTACGATGCTTGTATGTAAGAGCTTGTTGGGAATTCGTGTGTGAATTGTACGAACATGAGGAATCTTCCATCGAGGGGCACGGGTGGTCATGGCTCCAGATGCGCTGTTGCTGTAGACAACAAACTCATGTTTGCTGGACTCAGGTAATGCAAAAAGTGCATCGAGCAGATGGGATGCGAATCTGGATACGCCCGTTGGGTGTGCATCAAGCAGCGGTCGTCCGTCGATGAGAATCCGCATAGGGTGTGGCTTTGTGTGCAGAAACAGCCTGGTTCACGAAGGTGCGGATACGTTCTTTGAATCGTTCTTTAGAGAACGGAGCAGCTGTGCGTGCGATTGCTGCTGGGGATTCGAGCGTCTGTGCGTCAAAGTGTAGGACAGCATCAAGCAGGCTTTCCCAGGTTTGTTCAGGAAAAAGTACGCCGTTGACACCTTCCTTGACGATCTCGGTCGCGCCATCCTTACGATACGCTATGACAGGACATCCCTGTGCGAGCGCTTCAGTCATGGTGATCCCGAAGTCTTCTGCTTGAGGATTGATAAACGCACGTGCGTGCGCGTACAGTTGCCATTTGTCTTCTTCGCTAACCTGTCCAATAAACTCAATGGATGGTGATGTTGCGAGGCGGCGGAGTTGTTCGAGTTCCCGTCCTGTGCCAAAAATTTTGAGTGGTAGGCCTAGCCGGTTGAACACTTCGATGACAAGGTCGATGCGCTTGTATCCTACGAGGCGTCCTCCTGCAAGGAAATACGTTCTGTCTGTATGAGCAGCAGGAGTGCGGTTGTTGCAGTTGTCGATAGGAGGTTCAATCACCGTGCTTGTTCGTCCGTACCATCGACGAATGCGCTGCGCAACGGTCTGTGAATTCGCGATGAAGTAATCAACGCGATCACGAGCAGCGCGGAGATCCCATATGCGCTGCCAGGCGATTATTGGAGAAAGGAGCCACTTCACGGGGCGTGGTTGGGGGAGCTCTTTGAGGTAGCTTGCAGTATCCGACCAGAGATATCGGGTCGGAGTATGACAATAGCAAATGTGAATGGTGTTCGAGCCGACCTTAATGCCTTTCGCATATGCACTTGTTGAGGAAACTACTACATCGAAATCAGAGAAGTCGTATGACTCAGTTGCCCAAGGCATAAGAGGCATATACCATTGGTATTTTTTACGTGCAAAGGGGAGCGAAGAGATGTAGCTTTCACGTATTTCTGCTCGAGCAAGATTGTCTTTGAATTTTTCGCGGTCAATAAAAAGCGTATAGATAGGTGCCTCAGGCCACAGTTCGTGTAGCACACGAAGTACCCGCTCTGCTCCACCGTCTTGTGAGAGATAATCGTGTACGAGTGCGATGCGCATATCATTCCGCTTTACGTCGACGTAGCACTGCCCAAGGCGTCTTAATCAGAATGGCAATATCCATGAGAATGGACCAGTTCTCGATATAAAAAGTATCGAGACGGATTTCATCTTCGAACGACAAGTCACTTCGTCCAGAAATTTGTGCAAGACCGGTGATACCTGGCCGTACGTTGTGTACCTGTCGATGTTCAGGTGCATAGCCAGCCACTTCTCGCATTTGATGTGGGCGCGGTCCGACGAGGCTCATCGTTCCAAGGAGAACATTGAAGAACTGAGGAAGCTCATCAATGCTCCAGCGTCGGAGAAATTTGCCAACTCGCGTGATGCGTGGATCGTTGTGAATCTTATAGATTGGTCCGCCATTTTTGGAATTTTTTGTCGCGATAAGTTCTGCCTCGTAGGCGAGTGCCTGCTTTTGATTCTTGAACTGAGTACCGATCGAATAGTGCTGGTACATCGAGCGGAACTTGAGTGTGGTGAATATGCGGCCGTTCTCTCCAACGCGTTCATTCCGGAAGATGACCGGAAATCCAGTTTCGAGGACTGTCGCGATTGCAGCAAGGAGCATGATCGGCGAAGAAAGGATTATCAGTATGATGGATCCAATGATATCTATGAGGCGCTTGAGGATACCACCCCATCCTTCGAGGCGTGTGCGCTTGAGTTCAATGATCGGAATGCCTGCAATTGTATCCACTCCCGTTGCTCGCTGGTACATGCCGAATACGTCGGGGATAAACTTCAAGGTTAGGTGGTGCATCTGGCAGAACTGCAGCACACGTGCAGCATGTGCTTGATCAGATGTGTTGACGAACAGAACTTCTGTGATGAGTTGCTTTGCAACTGTGGTTGCCAGGGACGGTGCATTGGAGTTGGTTAGCGTATCAATACGCTTTACCACGGTGTAGCCGTAGCCGGGAGAATCCTTGAGCGCCTTTGCGATACTATCTGCTGCTTCAGAGGTGCCAATAAGCATGATGCGGCGCGTACCAATACCAGCACTCAGGACAACCGTTCGTATAATACGCAACAGAAGGCGTCCTGTGAGTACGAATACGGTTGCAAAGAATGCACCAGCAAGGACGAGAAAACGTGAATCAAAACGTTCGCCGCTGAAGAAGATGATGAGTGCAAGGACTGCGAGTCCGGCTACACAGGCAGTAATGGTTCGCTTGAGTTCGTCTGAAAACTTCTTGTTGGTCTCGAATGAGTACAATCCATTGAGCGCGAAGAGAAGAATCCAGAGTCCAGCAGTGGGGATCACAACGTCCATGAACTGGCCGAACGTGAGTGAGAATTGCACAGGCCGAATGCCGCGAATTGATGATGCAAAACGCACGTACCAAGCACAGACCCCAGCCAAGAGAAGGAGGGAATAGTCAAGTGGAACGCGAAGTGCAATAAGAAGAGTGTCGAGACGCATACGTTAGCTGCAGTGTACCGCGCACAGGCATCCACGGTCAAAAACAAACCGCCCCACCCTTGCGGGGGAGCGGTCATTGCCATCATACGCCGAATTCTGTCGCCACGCTGTTACCAGCATGGGGGCGATCATATCTCTTGGACTGACATCACTGCCAGACTCTTTGCGAACGAACTTTTCGGAGATCTCAACCTTGCGGTTGGACCAGCGCTGCTCTTGCACCAGGAAGGGTTTACCACGTTGCGGCATTGCTGCCGAACGAGTCGTATAGCGGCTGAGATTTGGATATCCGGAACCTCAGAACTTCACGACACTTTTCACCTTTCACGCGCTTGCGCGCGCTAGTATTGTCTCTGTGGCACTGTCCCGTGCGACGCATCGCTGCGTCGCAGGTGGGCGTTACCCACTTCCGCGACACCGCCCATAGGCGGAGGGTGTTCGGACGTTCCTCTCCGCACACGAGGTGCAGAGCGATCGCCGATGGCGCCCCAACACTAGCACAGCGGGGTGCGTTTGTCAATCTCACTATGCGGCTTTACGAAGCTCAAAAGAAGGTTCTTTGCGTTGCAATGGAACGACGTTATCTGGTGTGTTCTCGGTCTTTGCGTCACTGTATTTTTCTCGGAGCTTGCTGATTTCAGTCTGCATCATTTCGCGCATGCCTTCGCTGGCGGCCTTGAAGTATTCGTTGTCTTTTAATTTTTGCTCACCTTCGGGTGTGAGTAATTCGTCAAAATCGGTAATACCGAATTCATCGGGTCCGATTGCGCGACCAAAGGCTTTCTTCACAGCAGTGGAGGAACCAAGTAAACCAAGTCGTGGCTTGAGAAAAGCCACATCTCGCTTGCGCTTTTCGGCGATGAGTTGCTGTTCGGATTTTTCTAGATCGGCTTTTGCTTCTGCTTGTGCCTGAGCCTCTTTTGCTTCTGCCGCTATTTCAGCACGACGTTCTCGAGCTTCTGCTGTAACTTTACGAAATTCACCGATGTCTGCGGATCCATTGTCTTTGCGGGCGTCGAGCGCAGCTTGGTTTGCTTGCGCTTCGAGTGCATCGAGTTGTGCATCGCCTGTGGATTCTTTTGGTTTTTCTGCGCGCGTAGCCGGAGTTGTGCTTGGTTGTGCTTCAGGAAGTTTACCACCCGCTTTCAGTGTTGCGAGTTCTGCGCGAAGTTGTTCGATGCGCTGCTTGCGTTCAAGTGCTGCAGCATCTGGGGCGACTTCAGGTGACGTCTCTTGTGTAGGGCGTTGTTCTGCAGCAAGTTCAGCTTCGCGTGAACGAATCTGTTGCTGCTCTTTGGTGTTGGCAACAGCCTCTGACTCTGCCTTCATTGTTGCGATTTCCTGCTCTTTCTCGAAGACATCTTTCGCTGCCTCTTGGTAGCGCGCGTCTTCTTGCTTGCCAATAAGCTGTGCGCCATCACGAAGAATATCTGCATCAGATTCGACAGGGATGGGTTTTTGCTCGGTGCGAGGCTTGCTCTCGAGGTCGCGAATTTGATCGCGTAGCGCAGCACGTTCTTTGCTCACCGCAAGAAAGGCAGGCGAGCCGACATCAATTTTTTGGTCTAAGGCCTTGCGCCAGAGCCCGTCGAGTTGCTTCTTGAGCGCTTTGATCTGATCATCCACGGAGGGTTCTGATTTTTCTATTGCTTCTTGTGCTGCTCGCGTGTCAGCATCGGGTGTCTCGACACCGGCAACTTCTTGCATTGCCTGGAGATGTTCTGCTGATTCAAAGGACGGTCGTGCCATACGAAAAGGTCATTTAGCGTACACCAATACGTGTACGGAGTTGTTGCATGGTTGCGCGCGCAGCCTGTTGCGCCCGTGCTGTGGATGGCGCAAGAAGGTCGAGGATTTGATGAGGCTTCTTGAGGAGTGCGGCACGGCGGGTACGGTAGTCTGCGAAGAATTCGCCGATGTGGTGGGCGAGTGTTTTCTTGAGATCGCCGTAACGAATTGGGCCTTGTGCAAATTGCGTATTCACCTCTGGGGGTGCGAAGTGGTGCAGCATGGAGAGGAGGTTTTCAACACCACGAACGCCACGCTGTTGTGCCTCATCCATCGTTGCGATTGCTGCCTCATCTGCAATCCATCCTTTCTTTGCTGTGTATGAAAGTGGAACAATGCCTGTGGTTTCTGTGACGGCTCGCTTGAGCTTGTCGAGGATGACTGAAGGCTCGTCTGTGAGCGCAATGTAGTGCTGCACGCCGAGTGATTTGCTCATTTTCTTTGTTGGCTCAGCGAGACTCAAGACCTTGGGGATGTCTGTAAGGAGCGCCTTGGGTTCACGTAGCTTCGTGCCGTATCGACGATTGAACCAGTGAACAATGTTGCGGGTAAGTTCGATGTGTTGCACCTGGTCTTGCCCTACAGGCACGAAGGCTGCGTTGTACAGCGCAATATCAGCTGCCTGTAGTACAGGGTAGT
The DNA here is from genome assembly GCA_964627055.1 of uncultured Gammaproteobacteria bacterium. GTDB lineage: Bacteria > Patescibacteriota > Patescibacteriia > Magasanikbacterales > JBBTQS01 > JBBTQS01. The sequence goes on from CAZVGV010000005.1 coordinate 55,522, forward strand.
CGAAGAGTCCGACATTAATATTCTGTACTTGGCGAGCTGCCTTGTCCTTGTACTGTGTCATACGCTCCAATTCGCCCATCGGTGTCACGCAGTTGAAATACCATGCAAGCTCAGTGTGCTCTGGCACCATGGATTGAATGAAAAGCGTGGACTTCTGTGGGTCGATGCCGAGTGCGAGAAGTGATGCTATTGCTTCGAGTGTATTTGCAAACTTCTTCTTCGGATCATAATCCTGTGTCAGAGAGTGAAGGTCGGCTACAAAAAAGAAACAGTCGTATTTGCCAGCATTCTGGATTGCTACGCAGTTCTTGAGCGCTCCCAAATAATTGCCAATATGGATTTCTCCCGAAGGCTGGATACCGGTGATAGCAACTGGTTTTGCTGTGGGCATAGTAAAAAAAGTATACCACTAGATCTTGTAAAAACAACACCTCCCTGGGAGGGAGGTGTTGTGGGAGGTAGTGTTATACCTCAATGAGCACTGGTAGAATCATTGGTCGGCGCTTGGTCTTGGTGTAGAGGTATTCACCCAAATCGTCGCGCAACTTGTTCTTGATGATGTTGGCGTCAGAGCGCGCAGCTTCGTCACTCTTTTCTACGAGCATGCGGGCGCGTTTGCGGACATCCTCAATGAGGTCCTTCTGTTCCTTGAGATGCACGAACCCGCGAGAAATAATATCTGGATTCTGTGTGAGCTTGCCTGTGGTGTGTGACATGGTCACGATCACGACTATCATACCGTCCTCAGCAAGTGCCTGACGATCGCGCAGAACAACCTGACCGACATCACCCACACCCAAACCGTCTACGAATACGTATTCGGTATCAACTTTTTCTTTGAGGAGTGCGCCACGGCCATCTGGTCCGAATTCCATTACCTGTCCGTTGTCTGCTACAAAGATGTTTTCTTCAGGCATCTTCATGGCACGTGCTGCCTTTGCGTTGTAACGCAACATGAAGTGGTTGCCGTGGATAGGTACGAAGTACTTGGGGCGCATGAGCTGGAGCATCAACTTGATGTCTTCTGCCTTTGCGTGGCCACCAGAGTGCACGTCCATCATGGTGTAGTTGATGACATTGGCACCACGACGGAAGAGTACATCCATGAGACGCTGCACGCTGCGCTCATTACCTGGAATCACGGATGAGGAGAAGACTACTGTGTCTCCTGGAATGATCTTCGCAAAACGGTGTTCGTTGCTTGCAATGCGCATGAGTACTGCTGACTTTTCACCCTGCGCACCGGTGCACATGATAATGACCTTTTCCTTTGGATAATCATCGATTTCGTCGATACCAATGATGACGTTCTTCGGTACTTCCATGTACTTGAGCATCTTCATGATCTCGACGTTGGTCTTCATGCTGTAGCCGTCGATCGCGAGTTTCTTTCCGAGTTTGGTTGCAATCTCAATAACTTGCTGTACGCGGGAGAGGAGGGACGCGAAGGTGCCGATAATAATGCGTCCTTGAGCTCGTGCAAAGATCGTTTCGAGCGCCTGGCCGATAGTATGCTCGGAGATCTGATGTCCTTCACAGTTGGCGTTGGTGCTGTCAGAGAGCAACGCGAGTACGCCCTTGCTTCCGATTTCTGCGAGGCGGCCGAGGTCTGCAGGCTTGTTGTCCACGGGTTGGAAGTCGAACTTCCAGTCACCGGTGTGGATAATAGTTCCTACTGGCGTGTGTACTGCAACACCCATAGAGTCCGGGATGTTGTGGTTTACGTGGAAGAACTCAACGCGGAAATGACCGAGTTGCAGTGTTTCCTGGAGGGTGATGGAACGAAGGTTGAGTTCGTATCCACCGAAGTCTTCCTGTCGCTTCTTGATGATCGCGAGTGTAAGAGGAAGACCGTATACTGGTGGATTGCCAAGTTCCGGAACAATGTGTGGAATACCACCGATGTGATCGTAGTGTCCGTGGGTGATGATGACACCACGCACGTTCTTTTCCTTACCCTTCACATACGAGACGTTCGGGATAATGTAATCAATACCAGGCATGTCTTCGTCAGGGAACTGGAGTCCCATGTCAACGAAGATAATATCGTTTTTGTATTCAATGAGGGTGCAGTTGCGACCAACTTCTTCGAGCCCACCTAATACGATCACACGCACCTTGTCGGTGCCAGATCCGAATGATTGCTCGCGTACAACTTGCGAACGGCCACCCTGAAATCCATGGGCGATACGATCAGCAAGTGGACGGCCGTTGCCACGAGGGTGTCGGCTTCCATCATGAGGTGCTTGCCGTGGAGCAAGAAGTGGACGACGTCCTTCGCTTCGGCGCTCAACAGGTGCAGCTGTTTCGATCGTGCGAGCTGGTGCTGGAGTGCTGCTGGCAGCAAGACGCTTTTGTACGGAGTTACGCATCGGGCGAGCACGCAACCCATGCATGGGCGCGTTGCTTCGATGTCCCATTCTCCGCGGGGAGCTTCCTTCTGTTTGTTGCATAGGAAAAAAAGAGAATCTGTTAAGAATAAAAATGAGAACCTCTTTGGTGCCGTGGGCGGGACTTGAACCCGCACACCACAGGTGGTACAGCGCTCTGAACGCTGCGTGTCTACCAATTTCACCACCACGGCGATTCGGTTGTGTGTTTACTTCCAGCTCCCGCTTGTTTCGATATACCACGTGTTCACCGCTGTGAATCGATCAGCAGGTGTTACGATGCGTGACGGAATCGTACTGTGCAGTGTTTTGCGCTGCACATAAACGTAGGACGGATTATAGAGGAAGATCGCTGGAATATCCTTGTCGAGTTGCTCTTGGAACAGGGTGTATTTCTCTGCCTTTGCTGCAACATCGCTTGTAGATCGAGCCTGATCAAGGAGCCCGTCAGCACGACCACTTGCAACATACTGTGCAAAGTTGAGGCCAGGGTACTTCGCTTGCGACGAGTGCCAGAAAGGATATGGATCGGTATCCTCACCAAGCACCTGTCCGAAAAGAAGTACGTCGTAATTACGCTCTTTGAGCACTTGGTCACGCAGTGCATCAGGCGCTACACGTTTGATCGTCACTGTGACACCAATACGCTGCCAATACATCTGTACAGCTTGCGCTGTTTCGATGGCTTCCGGTGTGTCTACGGTCGTGATTGCCACGGTCAGAATATCACCCTTTCTGTTTTTTCGGAAGACTTGTTGGGATGCAGGTGCACCAAGGGTGTCGTCCTCGGTCAATTCAGTACGGCTGACCTCGTTCCACCCAGCAGCTGTGAGTTCTTTGGATGCCTTCTCTATACTAAAAGTAAGAGGGTCGTTCTCAATAGGACGATATCCAGGTGTCCCTGGAGGGAGCGGGCCGGTAAGTGGTGTTGCTTGTCCGAGAAGCACACGCTGAGTGATTTCTTGTTTGTTCACCGCAAGTGCCAACGCCTTACGAACGCCGTTGTTTTGTGCAGCAGTGAATTGCGCTTGGTTGAAGAAAAGCGCTGTGTACTGTGGAAGTGGAAGTGTATACACGTCCACCGTTCGTTTCTTGATTTCATCGACACGAGATCGTGGAACAAAGTGGACACCATCGATTTGTTGGTTGGTAAAGGCCGCGAGCAGAGATTCGCTCTCTTGGAAGTAGGCAAACGAAAACGACGCGATGTACGGAATCCTTTTCCGGGACATTAATATGAAGCGGACTCT
>CAZVGV010000005.1:59171-61542 GCA_964627055.1 uncultured Gammaproteobacteria bacterium
CCATGGTATCGGGTATTGCGAACCAAACTGTATCGAAGAATCGATCCGGCGCGACTTTTCGTCAGTGCATCAAATGCATATGGACCTGCACCAATAGGGTGTAGGTTGCCATCTGCAAGTCGCATTGACTGCGCAGCTACATCCTTCCACACATGACGTGGCAAAATACCGGTGGTGAGGAGATAGGGGAATGCAGGGTATGGACGACTTACTGTGAAGACAAGAGTGCGGTCGTCGGTTTTGCGCGCACTCACTCCTTGCCATCCTGCGCGTAATGGTGAACCCACTGCCGCGTCTTGAATGCGCTCAATCGTGAAGAGTACGTCGTCAGCAGTAAGTGGTACACCATCATGCCATTGCAAATTCTCACGCAAGCTAATGGTATACGTTGCACTGCTTGTGGTAATGAAGAACTGTTCGGCAAGATCTGGGACGAGCGTGCCGTCCGGGTTTGCTTTCAGAAGCCCTGCAAACACAAGATGTACCAGGTCACGATCAGCGTCAGTTGTGGCAAAGAGAGGATTGACAAAGCGCGGTGTTCCAACAACGCCCTCCGTGTATTCACCGCCTACTGCAGGAACAATGACCCGATGTGTACGCGCATACTCGAGAAATGCGAGCACACATCCAGCCACAAGAACCGTACATCCAGCAACCCATATCCAAAACTCTCGTCGAGATAAGAAGCGGAAGAAGTAGCGAAATTGACCCCGTGTTGGAATACGGGTACGGGCAGCAGCAGCTACAAGTTGTCGATCATGGCGGCGTAATCGAGCGAGGCGGCTTGCCATGGCGCCAGTTCGGGCGCGCGAGCGCAAAAAGCGCATAGAATGCAACCGTTAAGCAACGAGGAGGTGGAGCGTTGTCGTTCCGAAGAAGAGAACCGCAAACACGATCGTTGCGTAGAAAATGCTTTTTTCAATACCGCGCTTGGTGCTGTATACCGTACCAGAGCCACCAAATGCGCTTCCAAGGCCAGACCCCTTCTGTTGTACAAGAATGCATGCGATGAGGCCGATTGCAAAAATCCACTCGAAAATCTGGAAAATCATACGGGAAATCAGTGGGATCACTATACCAGTCAGTCGAAAAATCGTCAAGAACTGCGCAAGACGTCATTGTGTGGTATACTATCGCCGTCTTATCTTCTTTGTATATGGAGGACGCACGCGAAGGCGGCAAAACGCACGGGATCCATCGACATCCTTGGCATTGGGTGGCGTTGGGGCTCGTGATTTTGGTTGCCATTCTTTTTTTCATCGTGAGCTTCTTGCGATCCTATGCACAAATTGTACGTGCACAAAAAGAAGGAGTGACAACAGGTTTGGTTACGAAAGCTCCGGAAAGTTTTGGGAAGGCTGCAGAAACCTATGGGCCGCAAAAGCAGGTCTCTGATGGAGATTTTGCTGCGCTTGGGCCTGAGGACGCCGCAGTTACTATTGTTGAGTTTGGTGATTTTGAATGTCCATACTGCGGACGAAACTATCCAATTTTCCGTTGGATCAAGGAGCGATACGGCGATCGTGTCCGCCTGGTGTATCGTCATTTTCCTGTTGCAACAATTCACCCTAACGCAGCGTACGCTGCCGAAGCATCAGAGTGCGCGCGTGAACAGGGGAAATTCTGGCAGTACCATGATGTATTGTATGAACACCAGGATGCGCTTACCAAGAATGACTTGTTGAGTTATGCAGGAACAGTGAAACTTGATATGGACAAGTTCCAGCAATGTATTGCAAGTGGTCGCATGCAGCCACGGATTCGCGCGGATGTGCAGGCAGCGTTGCAGGCTGGAGTAAGTGGAACACCAACGTTCTTTATTAATGGGTATCGTTGGGAAGGATTCGTCTCTCAGCAACAGTGGGAGCAAATACTTGAGAACTTGTTGAATGTATGATGACGGCATTACGCCGATTCTCCATTATTGCGTTGGTCGCTACCGCGATGCTCTTGCCTCGCGGTGTTGCTGCATCTTCGGCAGCGTGTTGTGTTGTGAAGAGTAGTTTTACGAAGAACACGATGGGGTGTCTACCGCGACAGATCCCGGATTCGGAACTGGCGAAGGTGAAGGCAAACCCTTCCTCCTTCTCGTCGACGTATTGTGCGATGACAATTCCGTCACTCTCGTTCACAGCAACGCTTGCGTTAGGTGCGTGTGATGCTCAGCCAGCAGCAACGAAGTGTGCTGCGCCTCCAGAACAAAACAAAACGTTTCTTGAGTACAAGACACAGTGGAATACGGGTGGATTTTGTGCGTATAAGGCAAATGGTTCCACTGCGTACGACGCCTGTACCGAGGTGACGGGGAGTGTGTGTCCAGGTGCGTTCAATTATGGTGCTGGTGAGTTGTACTCTGGTCCGAAGAACGGTG
>CAZVGV010000006.1:0-40450 GCA_964627055.1 uncultured Gammaproteobacteria bacterium
GTGGGTGCTCGTCGCCAACCTGTTTCTGTTGCTCACAGGCTTCGCGCTGCTGAGCAACCACTTCGAGCAAAGCGGTGTGCCAGAGAAGCTTCCAGACTGGTTGCCAGACAACTGGGTCGGCGGGTTCGTTCTGCTGGTACTCATCTTCGTACTTTCGGCATTCCTCGACAACATCGCTGCAGCACTCATCGGAGCAACTGCTGCGGGTGTGGTCTTCAAAGGCCGAGTACATGTTGGGTATCTTGCAGCGATCGTGGCCGCAAGTAATGCTGGTGGTTCTCCATCTGTCGTCGGTGACACGACCACAACGATGATGTGGCTCGCGGGGGTGAGTCCTCTGTGGGTGCTCCACGCCGCGGTCGGTGCAGTCGGCGCGTTGCTTGTGATTGGCTACTTTGCGTCCAAGCAGCAGGACGGATATCAGCGGATCATGAAGGACGCACCGACGGGTATGCGAATTGACTACGCCCGTCTAGGAGTCGTGCTGTGGGTGTTGACGGTCGCTGTGTCGACGAACGTCCTGGTCAACGTGTATGCTCCGACGCTTGGGGACAAACTGCCGGTGATCGGGATGGCGGTGTGGACTGCACTGCTGATCGCAACACCGGTGAGATCGCCTCATTGGGCGGAGTTCAAGCCTGCGGCGTCTGGTGCTGTCTTTCTACTGTGTCTGGTGCTCAATGCGAGCCTCATGCCTGTGGAATCGTTGCCACCCGCCTCATGGGAGCTTGCACTCGCACTCGGCTTCGTAAGCGCGCTTTTCGACAACATTCCGCTTACCGCCATGTGTCTCAAGCAGGGTGGATACGATTGGGGTGTGCTTGCGTATTGCGTCGGGTACGGCGGGTCGATGCTGTGGTTCGGGTCGTCCGCGGGTGTGGCTGTCTGCGCCAAGTACAAGGAAGCGCAGGACGCACGTCAGTGGCTGCGCCACGGGTGGCACGTTCCTGTCGGTTACCTCGTGGGCTTCGCACTGCTCATGCTCATTGAGGGTTGGCAGCCGCACGAACCGATCAGGTCTTCACCAACAACTGAGGTGCACGCGCCGTAGACGCGCTTCGCCTCTTCACAAACCAAACCCCTTCGAATGGACTTTCGAAGGGGTTTGTCTTTTGTATCACCGAATTATTTTTGGCGGCTCAACGTTCGGAACACAATGCCAGTCCAAATTGAAATGCATCCGAATAGTAGAATGAGTCCTGAGAAGACGTAGGTCAAAATGCCGAGATTCAGTGCTGTTGTGAGCGTCGTTGCTGTAATCCAAAGTGGGCGGTTCGCATCTTCGCGCGGCATTTCGGCGTAGGTCTTGTCGCCAGTAATCTTTAGCGTGTGTTCTCTGATCACTTCTGCCTGTGAGCGCAGGGTGAAAGGTCCGCGGACAGGAGATTCGGGAATGGAGGCGTCGGCTGGCGTAACAATTTTTTCTTGCGCGATATTCTGGTACGTAAAGGTAATGCCCCAAATACCTCCAGCTACGAAGAGAAGGCCAGAGATGATCGCGATGTATGCGGAAATAGTGAGAAGTTTTTTCATAGAGTTGTATGGCACTAGTATATTCCTCTCAGGAGAAAAGCAAAAATCGAACCAGGAACGGTTCGATTTTTGATTGGGGTGGCTAACGGGGATCGAACCCGTACAAAGGGTACCACAAACCCTTGTGCTACCACTACACCATAGCCACCAGTCGCTTATGAACTGGAATTCAGTAGCGACGATAGTATAACTGAGGGACAAAAAAAGGCAAGGGCCGGGGCCCTTGCCTTTGGCACGCGCAACTCTTTATGGGAAAACCCCCGCAGCTCCTGCGGCTGCACCACTCTCTGCCCCAACACCACTAAATTCGGTGCCTGTGGCGTTTCCAAAGACATTAAACACTGTCGAAGTAATAGCGTATGCAGCCATGATGACTACAAGTCCGATAACTGCCTGCACAATAATACCACGCGCCTTCTCGACCTGGTCGGAATTACCAGCAGATGTCATCCATAGCACACCAGCGTAGATAATCAGGATGATGAAAAGGATTCCGAGAAGGCCTAGAATAATGCGAACGACATTGGCAATGGTACTCATGAGACCAGGTCGGGCCTCATATGCTGCGGCGTCGCCATACGTTGTGGCACCAGCTGCATCAATAGCAGTGGTGGCTTCATCTAGCACAGAACTTTGCGCATGTGTCACTGCTGATGCGCCGAAGAAAATAGTGGTGGCGAGTAGAATTGCGGCAAATGTCTGAGAAAGGCGTTGCATCATAGCGGTGGACTACGGAGCTTGATTCTCGAGAGTCGCCAGCTTGTCGAAGACAAATGCTGTGATGGTGTATGCAGAGAGTACGATAACCAGACCAATCACGGCGTGCACGATTGTGTCACGTGCACTCTCGATTGCACCAGAGTCTCCCTGTGCCGTCATCCAGCGCAGACCACCGTAGATAACCAGAATGAGGAAAACAAGACCCAGCAGTCCGAGAATAATTCGGATAATATTACCAACAATCACCGGAAGCTTTTCTCCAGCTTCTTCTGAGCCAGCGTAGGGGAGCTGCCCATTGAGATTTGCACCAACCGTGTCCAGCCCGTAGCGTGTATCGCTTGGTGAGGTTGCATCAGCTTGTGCGTGCGCAAACGACGGAGCAAATGTGAGGAGGGCAAAGCCCGCCATGAGCGAAAGAGCGACCTTCTTAGGTGACAACGTCATACAGAAGATAAAACGATACAACGTGAGCCGAAGCCCACGTTGTATAGTATACGGAAAAAGGAAATTTCCTACAAGCGTATCTTGTACGCTAGTTGACGAACTGAGTACCAGTTGCGCTTCCAAATTCATCGAAGATGAACGTGGTAATTGCGTACGCGGACATGATAATAATCAAGCCGATAACTGCAGAGATGAGGATACCCTTTGCCTTACCGATTTGATCTTCGTTACCTGTTGCTGTCATCCAAAGGAATCCAGCCCAGAGTACGAGGAGCACTGCGAGAAGTCCGAGGAACCCGAGAACGACTCTTACGATGTTACCGATGGTTGTGCGGAGATCTTCTTCACCCAATTGTGCGGTGTTGTTGAAGTCGGTCAAGCCAGTATCGATCTGTGCTGATGCGATAAGTGGCATAGCCATCATCACGCCAGACATTGCAGCCGTAGCCCAAATACCTGCTTTTTTCATTGTCATAGATTCACCCCCTCTCTAGTATGGAGATCGCATCACTATTTACTAGCTGGTCGCCGTGAGTTTGTCGAAGACAAAGGTCACGATGACATAGCTACTAAATATTACCACAAGTCCGAGCACAGCCCAAACAAATACGTTGCGTCCTTCCTCAACCTTGCTCGAATTGCCTGCTGATGTGAGCCACAAAATACCACCGTAGAGGAAGAGTACTAGAGCAATAATACCGATAATTCCAAGGAACGACTTGATGACGCGTGCTACGAGATCTTCAAGTGGCGCTTCTGCATTGAGCTGCAGCGGATCCTGCAGTGTCACAGATGTTGGATCAGTTGCGGCGGTGTCAGCGGCTTGTGCAAGAGCAAGGGAAGGTGCAAGAACCATGGATCCCATGAAGACCGCAAGAAGCAATGATTTGATCAGTTTCATAAAGTTGTTACTTGGTGACAACGCCGCAGGTGGCATTGCTGATGTAGACGTTATATTCGCCCTGTACCGTCAGATTCGTTCCTGGAGGAGGATCGATGGCATCGCGCTTGGACTTGAGTATATTGACGTAGTGACTCTTGCAGTTGGCGATGTTAACCATTGCAGTTCCAGGTTTGCCGGTGAAGTTGTGTTCAGCAACCTGTGCACCAGACACACCAGTAACCTTGCAGCTGCACACCGTCTGCTTCAATTCGATTGCTGCATCTGCCCCGCTGGTGTTGCCAGGCCCGCCGTTACCATCAAGTGGAAGTGATGCGGCAATGTCTGGTCGTGCCCCAACTGCTTTCAAGAAGAATTTCACAATTGCGCCTGCACTAAAGATGAGGAGCAAGCCTATGAGTGAACCAGTCATGATGGCACGTCCGTGCTCTACAGATGACGAGTTGCCCGCAGACATGAGCCAGACAGCACCGCCATAAATGAACATAACAAGGACAACCACACCAATTATACCAAAGATCCAATTGCCGATTCCAATTGCTGTTGCTTCGATGTCGGCAAGTGAATAATTACAAGGGATGTTGGTGCCCACACACAGACCGTCTGGTCCACAGGTTGTTGGAGTCGCTATGCCTGATGTAACAGGCACGGAAGCACCATTCATGAAAGGTACTGCTACATCTGTAGTGATTGGCTGATTCACTGTTGGGCAAGAGCCTGTTGGCTTGCGTAGAAGTGGTTCAGCTGCGTGTGTTGTCGTGAATGGTGCAAGGACAGTAAGACTCAGCACAGCAAGCGCTGCCAGGCGTGAGAAAAAGGTACGCATAGGATTAGAGCGTTTGGTTGATGCGATTCACCGCACGGTTGATCGCGTTCTCGAATGCTTCGCGTGGATCGATAGGAGCGTTTGCAAGCGCCTCTTCGATCATATCCCGCATAATGGCTTCCATGGCTGCGCTATCCTTGCCGCGATACCAGCTCTTTGCGGTTAGTAATTGTTGTGCAAAAGGAACACGCTGCGGCACCTGCTCGTCACGTACCTGTGTATCGATAAGTTCGCGAAGAGCCGTTGGACGTTTGGTCTTGGCGAGGTATTTGGATACTTCATCCTTGCGTGTCGTCGCAAAGAGGAGGAAGTCCCACGCTTCGTTTGGGTACTTTGTTTTCTTTGCAACTGTTTCGAGATAGTACGATGCCATGTTCACTGTTGCGTCTCCACGTGGTTGGAGTGCCGGTGCGATGGAGTAGTTGAGCTTTGGTGCACGCGCGGTGAGAAGATCAATGTGGTAGTTATATCCGAAGAAGAATGCGGTTTTTCCGTCTGCAAACGCTTCGAAACTCTCAGGCAACTTGTTGTTCCATGTATAAATCGTCTCAAGGGGATTAGCAAACTCGGTGTATACCATGAGTGCTTCAATACCCGGTGCAACCTCACGCTTGCCTGAAAGTTCAGTTGGAGTGCTGTTGAATGTTGCACGACCAAAGTCGTCAGACATGCGTGTGCCGTTTTGCATCATGAGCAGTGAAACAATATCTCCGGCGCGGCTAATGTTCGTTGCTGTCCCAAGTGCAGCTCCGGACTGGAGAATCGTATCGTCCTTATTGACCTTCGTAATTAGCTTCACGGCATTTTGCAATTCGTCCCAGTATTTAGGTGGAGTTGCGATGCCAGCTTGTGCGAGCAAATCGTTGTTGTAGAACATCGCAAGTGTGTCGACAGAAAGAGGAACGCCGAGAATTTTCTTCTCGAATTGATTATTTTTGCCGCCAGGAACTGCAGTATCGCGGATGGCGTCAGTTGCAACGACATCTACGAATAACTTCTTAAAGGCTGGAATACCGGGTGTCTTGTAGGTGTCGAGGGTTACCTTAGGCTCCTTCTTGATCGTGCCTTCCATCGTCAGTTTTGGAATCTCGATGGTGGACGGTAGGGGAAGAACTTTGTTGGCGTAGGCACCTACCCATGTATTGTGGATTGTAAAAATGTCTGGTCCACGATCCTCGGCAAATGCTTCGAGCAGAGCTTTCTCGTATTCTTCCGGTCGGAATTTTTTATACTGCACCTGGATGTTTGGGTGCTGTTGCTTGTATGCTGCGATGATTTCTGAAAAGTCATCGGCATCGTCGAACATGCGCCAGTAGGTAAGTGTTACCGGTTTGTAACGGTCTTGCACTTCTGCGGGGGTACCTTTGCATCCAAGCCCGACCATGGCGAGGGTGAGTGTGAATGCCGTAAGTCGAAAGAGCATGTGACGCATAAAACTAGTGTTGAGAAAGGTATTTCGTAAAGGCACTTCCAATTTCTGGGTGTTGCATCCCCAATTCGACTGTTGCCTTCAGAAATTCAAGTTTGTTACCGCAATCATACCATGTTCCGTCGAACGCGTGTGCGTACATTGGATTGGTTTTGATGTATTGCTCATACGCGTTGGAGAGGCGGATCTCGCCGTCCTTGGTAGGCGGCAGTTGCGCGAGCACCTCAAAGATCTCTGGCGTAATAATGTAACGACCAACGATTGCGAGATTGGAAGGTTCTGTCCCTGGGGCAGGCTTTTCAACCATCTTGTTGAGTTTGTAGGTTCGATTGCCTACATCGACTCCATCGATCACACCGTAATTTTGGATTTCATGTGCCTCCTTGGGTGAGACACCAACGACAGGTGCACCATACTGTTCGTAGACATCCATGAGCTGTTTGATTGCGGGCACCTTGCCACCTACGATGTCATCACCGAAGAACACAGCACAAGGCTCGTCTCCCACCAATTCACGCGCACAGAGAATGGCGTCGCCATCACCCTTTGGTGAGCGCTGGCGTACGTACACGAACTGCGCAAGATCAGTGATATCAAGGATTTGACCAAGAGTTTCCTTCTTTCCTTTCTTTTCGAGGCGATACTCGAGTTCGAAGTTGCGGTCGAAGTGGTCTTCGATTGCGCGCTTGTTTTGGCTGGTAATGAAGATTATTTGTTCAATGCCAGCCGCGGCTGCTTCTTCAACAATGTACTGAATAATCGGCTTATCAACGATAGTGAGCATCTCCTTCGGCTGCGCCTTGGTGGCAGGGAGGAATCGTGTACCAAGACCAGCAACCGGGATGATTGCCTTACGAACGCGTGTATGAGGCATAGACAAAAAAGATATCGCCCCAAGTATAGCAAAAAAGTACGCAGTATCAAAGCATTTTCTTCGCAAGACGCAGAAGGGCGAGCGCCATGAATTCATCGGGGATTTCGCCAGCTAGTCCCATGCGTCCCACGCGGGCGAGTGGAATAGTGTGAACCTCAATTTTTTCGTCTATGTCGCGAGGAAGGGTGGATTGGGTGAGGCCGTTGGCTGAGAAGAGATATGTGGGTGCTACAATTGATGCGCCTGTGTAGCGTTCGTGAATGATCTGCAGAGATTTGGCCTTGTATCCTGCTTCTTCTTGGAGTTCGCGTTGCATGGCAGTGCGCAACACAGGTGTCGGTAAACGTTCGAAACGAGGCGTATGTGCTGCCTCAGCTTCTTCTACACGTCCACACGGCAAGCGCCATTCCCACGCTGCATTGAGCGTGCGCCATTCACGTAATAATATGATTCGTGTCGGGCTTACGTACGCCACTGCGGCTACAGATGGGTAACGAAACGCGCGTTCGTAGATTGTAGTAGAACCATCGGCAACGTTGTGCTGTTCCTGTCGAATGGTGAAGAGTTTGCCTTCGAAAACGATCTTGGGTGCGCTTGGAGACGTGATCATATAGCATATTTTTGCGCCGTTTGCATGCGGGTGTCAACAAGATGTGGTACACTTGATTCAAATTTCTTCAATACGAGTATGTCATTCAAGAACTTCTTGATTTTGACCGGCATTGTAGCGGTTGCGTTTGTTGTGGGACTTACGGTGCATGGGGCATTCCTTGCGTCGCGTTCTGATGCGAGCAACATGATTACGGTAACTGGTTCGACTAAGATGCGTATCACAGCAGATCTGGGGAAGTGGAACGCCTCGTTCTCGATTTCAGCAACACCAGCCACACTAAAGACTGAGATTGAAGCAATGGGACGCAGCATGGAAAAGGTTCGCGCATTCGCACAGTCCTTGGGTATGGACGCGGCATCTGTAACAGTCTTGCCAATTAGCACCGATCCAGTGTATGAGCCAATTCCTGGTGGGTACGGCACAACAGAGAAGATCATTGGGTACGTTGTTCGTCAGGATGTCCGCATTGAGAACACGGATATCTCGAAGGTAGAGCGGTTGGGGAAGGAGACCAAGACACTTATAGATCAGGGCGTAATCCCAGAGTATCAGCGCACTGAGTACTTCTATACAAAGATTGATGAACTGCGACCGCGACTTTTTGCTGATGCTACAAGCGATGCGTATACACGTGCGAAGGCAATTGCAAGTGGTACGGGGATCACCGTGGGCGAGCTGCGCAGTGCGCGCACCGGAATTATTCAGATCCTTGCTCCGAACTCCACAGATATTTCAGATTACGGTTCATACGACACAACAACGAAGGAAAAGGATATCACCGCAACAGTTACTGTAACGTTTGAGCTCAACGATTAGCGCCGTGATTGTCGTTTACAAAAGCAAAAAAACACCCGTCCTTTGCAGGGCGGGTGTTTGGTATAGAACCGCTTGACCCTAACGTTGCGTTAGGGTGTAGTGTTGCGTTAGGGTAAGTGAAACACAGTATGGGGTACACAATTCAACAATTGGCGAGGGTTGCGGGGGTGAGTGTGCGCACACTCCACCACTACGACACAATCGGCTTGTTGCAGCCTGCACGCCGGGCACGCAACAGCTATCGCGAATACTCGGAACAGGATTTGCTTACGCTGCAGCAGATTCTCTTCTTTCGTGAACTCGAATTTCCGCTTACGCAGATTCGAGAGATCCTCGCGTCGCCACAGTTCGATATGCGCGAGTCCCTGCGCGCGCATCGCCACCTCATTCTTCTCAAGAAGAAACGGCTCATGCGTCTCATCAAGACCATCGACACTACCCTCAAGAAACTTAATAACGAAATCACTATGGAAGATACCGATCTCTACGGTTCTTTCTCCAAGGAAGAATCCGAAGCCTATGCAGCAGAGGCAAAAGAACGCTGGGGTCACACAGATGCGTACAAGCAGTCCCAAGAGCGCGCGAAGAAGATGACGAAGGATGACTGGGACGCACTCTCCAAGCGCAGCGACGAAATCTTGCGCGGCATTGTTGCGAACATGGACAAAGGTCCAGCGAGCGCCGAGGTGCAAAAGTTTATTGCGCAGCATTATGATTCATTGCGCACGTTCTATGAACCGAATCTTACGATGTATCGCGGCTTGGCAGATATGTATGTAGGAGACAGCCGGTTCGCTGCGTACTACGAGAAGTACCACCCGCAATTACCCGCATTCATGCGTGATGCGATGCACGCATACGCTGATGCGCAGGAGCAGAAGTAATTCCCGGGCCACGGGATAGATGAAGAGACTGCTGTCATGACAGCAGTCTCTTCATAGAAAACACGATGGTGTATTTGTAATTGCTTGCTATTTCAGTAATCCAATACTGCGTAGTTCGCGTCTGCAATTGCGATAGTCTGGGATACACTCTGCAACAAGTGCCCAGAACTTCGTCGAATGATTGAACATGCGCAAGTGACACAATTCATGCACCACGATGTAATCTGCAAGATGTGGGGGGAGGAGGGCGATTCGATAATTGAAATTGAGATTGCCGGTCTTTGAACAGCTGCCCCATCGCGTGCGTTGATTGCGAATGCTGATGCGCTGGTATCGATGTTGGTAGTGCGCATTGAAGTGGGTAAGTCGTTGTTCAACAATTTCGCGTGTTTGGAGTCGCAATCGTTTCATTTCAAGAGGGGTGTGCTGTGGCCTTGGTAGAGAAGAGTGATTGATTTGTGCAAGGTGTGTGAGAAGCCATGCACCTTTGCTTTGAAGGAATTCCTCGACAATTCGTACTGGCACCCGCAACGGTGTAGATACTACGATATGTCCATCTGGATGGACTGAAAGTCGCAAAGAGCGGCTACGGCGGTATCCACGGAGGGTATACGTGATAGTTCGACCAGCAAGGACTATCGTACGCTCCATGTTAGAGAGCACTTAGGTAGAGCACGTGCTTGTCCTTGAATCGTTCACGCCAAAGATCAATAGTTTTGGGGAGAGTGTGTGCGTATGCCGGCACGTTGGTTGTATACACCACCACGTTGTCTTGGATAACAGCTGCCCACATGGTGTCTTCTTTTTCCCCAATCATGATGATTGCCTCCATAGAAGTGGAGAGACCTGGTACAGCACCACGGTAGACACGCGCATCCAAGGCATCCTTGTCCTCACCTTCAAATACATCAACAAAGCTTTGCGCATAGAGTTCAACGTACGCGGGCTTTACCATTTGTGTGAAGGTATCGATCTCTTCGGTTGATCGGAAGATCGGATATTCCCCGCCCAGCTCTGCAAGCGTGAGTGATCGTATGGTTCCATTCAGTTCGTACACACCATCAAACTCTGCTCGTGCACCATGGAATTCTCCGCAATCACGCGCTTGAATTGTTATTGTTTGCTCGGACTTATGAAATGAAACCGTGCATGGGCTATCTACAATAGTACTGACTGCAACGTCCCCAGTCTTGGTTGCGGCGGCTTCGATATTTCCAATATGAGCTCCCTGAGAAGAAGCAAGTTTGAAGCGTAGTTTTGAATCGTGCTCTTCGAGGATTGTTAGCGTAGCGTTTGCGCCGAAAACCGAATTTTCGCGTACGTATGTCCCGAGCCATGTCGCATTTTGAGCGACTTGTTGCGTATGTTCTTGTTTGGGGGCGGGAGCTTGTGTGTCGAGAATGGCGTACAAAATTCCAAAAAAACCAACAAGAACCACAAAGCTGCTATATGCCAGAAGCTTGTTGTTCGCGTTCATACAGGATCAGACATCGACGCATCTGAAGCTAGCTCAGCATTAATCTCTTTCTTAATGACTTCAAATTCGTTTTCAATATGAGTGAGTCGTGCCTTGCTTTCCTTGATGAGACCTGCGGCTATCTTTACTTTTTTGAGTCCTTCTTCCACGTCGATTTCTTTTTGTGCATCGAACCAGTCTGCGATTTCGGATAACGCAGTAAGGTTCTTGTTCAGATCAACAGCATTGTTCATAGGGGGGTAATTTGGGAAGTAATTTCTCCATCAGTAACTTGTACGTGTAGTGTAGCACCTGGTTGTGCGTCACGCACACTGCGGATGACCACGCCATTGCTGCGAGCAATACTGTAACCGAGTTGCAGTTGCCTTTCTGGATTGTTGGTATCGATAAGGCGTGTAACTGCAAGGATACGTGTGGACACGTGTTGGAGTGCAGTAGTAAACGCGGTGAGTATTTCGCGTGTATTGCCTAGGAGTGCACGGTGCGTATTCGCAAACTGTTGCTCGATTCTGCTCAATCCCACAGCACAGGTAGATGCAAGGAGTGTCGACGCATTACGGAGTGACGCGGTGTACGTACTCATGATCATGCGTTCGTCGCGTGCTAGTTGTGCTGAGGCCTGGTCCCAGGCACGTCCAAGCAACGCAGCGACAATCGATGGTGTTGATTCCTGTACATCAGCCACGAGAGCAGCGAGTGTCACATCTTGGTGGTGCCCTACGCCCACGAGTACTGGAACAGGGAATTGTGCAATTTCCCGAACGAGTGCTTCATTGTCGAAGCCAGCTAATGATTGGATGGATCCTCCACCGCGGATGAGTACGAGTACATCAATCGGTTCAGATCGCATGGCACGAACAGAGAGCGCAAGACCAGCGCCGCTCTCTGGCCCCTCTACGCGAGCGTCTAAAATACGAACCTTGAATCCAGATTTACGGAGGTTATTACTGAAGTCATGAATCACCGCACCGTGCACTGAAGTGATTACACCGATGGTGCGAATATACTGCGGAAGTCGGCGTTTGCGGTCCAGGTCGAAGAGGCCCTCTGCAGCGAGTTTTTTCTTGAGTTGTAGATACGCTTTCATGAGTGCACCTTCGCCCACGAGTGCGAGTGTTTCAACAATGAAGGAAAGTTTGCCATATTCTCCTTTGTAGTTGGGCTCTCCGCTTACGCGTACCTCCATGCCCACTTCGAGTTGCACCCCGCACACCCCATACCGAAATTTCCACATCGCGCAGGGGAGTGTGTCACCAGAATGTTTGTCCTTGATCGTGAAGTACGCGTGGCCGCTTGCTGCCACTTTTACCTCGCTCACTTCGCCGATTACTGTCGCGCGTAGTTGTTTGAGCGCGGCATTGACGCGCTGCACGTATTCAGCGATGGAAAGGGGATGTGTGAGTTCCATAGTTCTTCTACTGTACAACAAAAACGTGACGCCGCCACTGGGGCAGCGTCCGTGTACTTATTCGTGTATTGTGATCGAGTCTGTCACTGAGAAAACGCCTTGAATCGGGTAGTCCCACCAGTGGGTGCTGCTAAGCGCTTCCACAGGAGTGAACATGCCAGTTGCCGTCAGTCGATCGTCTGCTTTGAGTGCTGGGTGTCCTTGTGAAAGGAGGCTGAAATCCAGTGCAAAGTAGGCTCCGTCATGTGTCTGCAGTCCTTCTGCACACTCTTCAGTCTGAGGTTCGACCACATTCTGGTGCGGAAGACAGGTATAAAATCCAGTTAATGTGATGAGTCCAGGTTCTCGTGGAATTGGCTCGATGGGTGGACCATCGCAGGTGTCTGTACCACATACTATGCTGCGCACTGACACCGCAACGTACACTCCGAGCACGACACATGCTGTGAGGAGCAAGATAGGAAGGAGTGCTTTTGGGCTGTGTTTGGATGCAGGCATAGTGCTACGCAAGCTTCATGAGACTCATGTCGTGAAATACCGCTTCAACGTTGTTGCCGTCTACATCCAGAACAAACGCACCGTAGTAGCCTGCATGATATTCCGTACGATAGCCAGGGGCGCCATTATCCTTGCCACCCGCTGCGAGTGCTGCGGCGTAGAATGCGTCCACTTCTGCTTTGCTGTTGGCACGAAACGCGACGTGCACTGCGGTCGCGCTTGGCTGACGTTCGTTGGAAGTGCTGATCCAGAAGAAGGGGTGAGTATCCCCGAATCCGTAATACATGTCTGCCTCACCGTGGAGTGGCTTCACTCCTAATGGCGCGAGCGCTTTTTCGTAGAATGACATACTGTCTCCAAAGTGTGAGACATGCAACCCGACGTGGTCCAACATACGGTAGTGGTGAAGAATGAGATGCATACAGCGTAGCATTCTTTGATTCGTGGCGCACATCTGGTAGGGTTGGTGTGTGCTGCAAAGGAGAGCACAGCCATGGATAAAGCGAACGACGTGTTGGGTATCAAGATCTCGATTCGTCCTATGACCGTGGACGTTCTGCGGTCTGCAGGCGGACAGTTGGTCGGGTGGATCATCGAGTATCGGATCCCCGAGAATGAGCTGCACAACGGGGTGTCCTTCAGAACTGAGCGTGGAGAGCACTTCGTCCATCCTGAGATCACCACGTGGGAGAATCTGAAGCTGCGAGGCAAGCTGCTCATCCAGCTGCGAAGCGATGCACTGCTCTTGCTGTCGGATGATTGTGCGGTCGTGCACCGGGAGTGTTCGCTGTACGAACCATTGTACACGACTGTCGACAGCGTCATTGCACTCGCAACGCAGATCGCGAATCCGGGGGTGTGCGCTCGTGAGACCGCATGTCATGGAACCGTGTTCGCGCAACTGAAGCTGCGCAACGCAGTGCTGCTGAGCAACGAGAGAGGTGACCTCCACGAGCCAGTGCTGTGGTGCAGTGCTTGCTACGATGCATGCCGTGCACAGGTCGGTGGCCGGCTTCTCATCGATGGACGTGACCTGGGGCTTCGTGCTCCGGTTGCGCTTACCGGTGCTCCATCGCACTGACGCACAACTGAACTCAAACCGAAAACACCGCCTCCGGAGGAAGCGGTGTTTTCTGTATCTTGTGGAATTAACGCAAAACAATGTTTACGACTGCGAGTACGACTGCGAAGAGAAGCGCCGAGCCAAATCCCTTCACTTCAAAACCAGGGACGATTGAAGCAGCAAGCATAATGAGCGCCGCGTTGATCACGATCGTGAACAGCCCGAGCGTGAGAATGTTTACAGGAAGCGTCAGAATGATGAGCAGCGGTTTGATGAAGAGGTTGAGAAATCCAAGTACTGCTGCAGCGCCAAGTGCCGAGAACACACCCACGCGTGCGCCGGGGATAACGAATGAAGTAATGCCGATCGCAAGTGCAGCAATAAGCCAATGCCAGAACATAGATCGTGTGCGTTAGGAGTATAAGAGAATCGTAGCAAAGTATGGTGTTGCTGCGCAACCGCTACTCATCACTCTGAACTGCGTAGCAGCGTTTCGCTCGAGAAGAATAGTATCTCCCGTGCGATCAAATCCGGCAGCACCTTGTTGCGAATAAGCGGTGACACGCGCGGATTGTCCTGATCTGCGGCGCCGATCCAATGCAACTGCACAATTTCGCCGCATGGTCGCGGTTCGCCAACAACAATGCCTGTGTACAGCCGCACACAAACATCTTTTGTAGTATCACCAGCAGCAACATCGGTGTACTCGCCAATGAATTGCAATGAGGCGACATCCAATTCCACACCCAGCTCCTCGCGCAATTCACGCGTGAGACACTGTGCATCGTCTTCACCCGGATCGTACTTGCCACCGGGCATCAGGTAGTCGTTTGTGAAATGGTTTTTCTCGCAGGTGAGGAATTGGGTGCGAGCTTCGTTGAGGATGAGCAGTCCGACTTTGTTGAAGTGTGCCATAGTGCTTTCACTGTACCACACGGAGATCATGCGCTCTTGACGGTGGGGGGTCCAAATTGTACAGTACAGCGTCTGGTTTGCAGCGGCCAGAACGTCACAACTATGCTGCGCGAGGTGCCCACTTGGATGTAAGCACAGCCGACAACAGGAGTTCCGTACCTCTCATGGTGATACGCCGACAGGAGGGCGATCTCTCGGTGATCTTCGCACCGGGGAAAACCGATGCTGCGGCGACCGAGGACCTCATGGGAACCGGCGATTGTCTCCACTCGCCGGTGTTCACGGTCGAGATGCCAGGTGATGACGAGCGGCGTGCACTTCTCGTCTTCGAATCCCTGTGCGGACAGATGGAAGGAGCAGAAGCCGTATTGGAGGCGCTACTCGGAGTCGTGTACCGCAAGGGTCGCGAAGACGTTCGTACGGAGATGAGGGGTGCCCCGGAGTTCAAGAGTCCGTACGTGGTGTTTCAGTGCTCGCACGATGACAGGCGGTATCTCCGCATCGACGTGGACGGGCAGGAAGATGGGGGTATGGGCGATCCGGTGGATTTCCGGATCCACCTGATCCATCTGCTGGAATCCCAGGGTCATGAAGTAGGCTGCCACGTCCCGTACGTCGGCATCGTTCCTCGTCCGCAACCGGATTTCATGTATCGCTCGGGCATCCTCATCCCGGTGCCGAAGCAGAAGTAGTTCGCACTACTCCGCGTGTCGTCCGCCGCTCAACAACTCGCTCAACGCGAAAGCCCCTGGTAACCTTCGTTCTCACGAACGTTGGCGACCAGGGGCTTCGTATTTTACTAGGGAGCGATTACGCTGCCTTCTTTTTCTTTGCTGCCTTCTTCGGCTTCTCCATGACTGCTTCCATGACAGCTTCTACTGCTTCTGCTGCCTTGGTTACTACAGTCTTCGATTCTTTCTTTGGAGTCATCGCAGCGGCGAGAGTCTCTACCGCGCGAATGAGCTGATCGAGCTTTGCATTTACATTCTGGAGCTCACGAGTCGTTGCTCCGTTGTCTGCAGAAGCTGCAGGAGCGGATGGACGAGGCGTGAACGATGGGCGATCGTAGTCGCGCTGTGGAGCGCGGGAACCTTCGTAGTCACCCTTCTTCGCGCCAAAGCACTTACCACAGAAGATTGGGCGCTCGCCGGTTGGGCGAAACGGCACCTCACACTCATCGCCACAATCGCTGCACACTGCTGGATGCATTCCACCAGGTGCGCCGCCACCGCGGTTACCACCAAACCCGCCACCAAACGAACGCTTCGGACCACCGAAACGTGGGCGATCACCGCCACCAAAGCCACCTTCGCGACGGAATCCGCCACGGGAGCCACCATTACCTTGATAAGGCATAGGACCTACATTATTTAAGTATTTCTTCGATTAATTCTCCGATCCCAATGCCCTTCGCCGACGAGAAGGGAATGACCCGGTGGAAGCCTGCTACTTCCTTGACCTTTTGCAGACGCGCATCATACTCGCTCTTCTTAATCTTGTCAACTTTGTTGGCAACAATTACGAAGTTTTTGCGGGCAATTTCGAGTGCCTCGATCATTTCGAGGTCGTCCTTCGTCGGGCCGACGTTCGCATCGAGGATGAGCGCGAGCACCTTTTGCTCATGTCCGGAGCGGAAAAGGTACCAGTTGATCACCTTGGTCAGCCATTCGCGGTCTTCGCGAGACCCAGACGCGAACCCATACCCCGGCAAATCCAGAAGATAGAAGTTCTGGTTGATGAGGTACACATTGAGCTGGCGGGTTTTGCCCGGCTTGTTGCTCGATTGCGCGAGATTCTTGCGCCCCACAATCGCATTGATCGTCGACGACTTGCCCACATTTGACCGTCCAATGAACGCCACCTGCGGAATATCACGGTCAAGAATCGCATCGGTCCCGATGACGCCTTTTACAAATGTGGCAGAAGTGATGCGCATAGTTCTGGTATGCTACAGCATCTGGGAGGTTTTGGCTAGTTTGTTTGCATCGCATGGTATACTGATGTATATGCGATCTCTTTTTGGGCTTATTGCGTTGCTGCTGCTTGTTGGTGCTGGTTGTGATCCGGTTCGGATTCTTTCTGGCGTTCCGGCGAATACAACTTCTACTACTGCTGTCATAGAGGAGACAGGAGTAGTAGCTCGGTCATTCACGTTTGATGAACTTGAAGAAAAAATTGAAGGAGGGTCTCGGGCGTGGCTATCGTCACTTATCGGCAAGCCCACACGTGTGCGTCTTCCGATCGTCAGTGTTTACGCATTCGGGTGTACAACAGCAACACAATACTGTGTCTCCACCTTTACGGGAGGCTGTTACGGTCCATTTGTGGAATTGAAGGGTAAGACCGCGTCGATTGATGCATTGCGTGCACGTTGTGAGCAAGTATGTGATGAGGCTGGATTCGATGCAGGCCTAGATGGTCCTTGTACACCAGAGTTTGTTGCATCGAACTGTTCTGTTCTCCTCGATGTTGAAGGAACGGTGAGTGCTGTGGGTAAGCCTAACGCAAAGGCAGTGAAGGAGCAGTGTACAGCAGATGAACCCGTGTACACGATCACTGTTGATCGCGTACAAGGACCGTTAGACACCGGTCGTAATGAGGAGTTCGTGCTTCGCGAGTATCGATAACTAGCTCGAAGGCTTTTTGATCACTTGGATGACCCGGCCACTGATGGTGAACGGGTCTTCTTCGTGAATGTAAATCGGTGGGAAAGAGCGGGTAGAATCGGCGAGGAGAAGAATACAGTTGTTGTCAGGGTCAGACTTGAATCGTTTGATGTTGGCCATGTCGTCGATGACGCTCACGATGACATCGTTGTCTCTCGGTGTTTGTACATCGCGGTCTATGATCACATAATCGCCGTCTTCAATGGTGCGACCATCGATGTTCGCTCGATTCATGGAATGACCTTCTGCGCGTAACGCAAAAATATGTGTAGTCTTCTTGAGCATGCGCGGAGAAATCTTCAGATACCCCTCGAGCTGTTCCTCAGCAACAATGGTCGCGGGCCCGCAATTGGCAGAGCCGAAGATTGGAATATTTATGAGTGTTGTACTCCCTGCGGAGCGCACACGTTCGATGGTTCCACGGCGTTTGTCCATTCGGAGCAGACCCTTCTTCACGAGTTGTGTGAGATGATGATGCACTTTTTGTGCAGAGGGTTCGCCAATACGTTCTCCAATTTTACGCAAAGAAAGCGCGCCAAGAGACGTGGCATCAGCCGCCTTGAGAAGTTTTTCCTGCGTGGGGTGCATTGCCCTACTATAGGGGATAACTCGAGTTTTATCAACACGTTATCCACAGCTGTGGAAACGCTGAAAACTTGACAAAACCAGCGCGCGGCAACCTGGATTGGTCTGGACGTGATGATTGTAGTGTGTTGTAGTATCACTGAATCACAACAGGAGGGGTGCGATGGAGAACAAAACACGTCGGCTACTCGAATTCCTGAACCAGGATAGTCAGAAGCCGAGGAGCTTCCAGGATATACAGCACAACGCAGGAAGGGCACATACTCTCGGAGAGCTCGTGTTGCATCTTGGGCGGCTCAGTAACTCCGGACTGATTTCGCGGGTGGAAGTGCAGGGAGCTCCAGCTGTGTATCAGATCACTGAGAAAGGGATGAAGCGGCTGCAGGCTAGCCCGTATCGAGGCGAGTCGAGTTCGGCACTACGTGTGTGGGTAGGGGTTGCAACACTCGTGGCCCTCGCCATCGGTGCGTTTTACATCTTCGTGTGAATGGCACTCTCCATCCACACAGACATGAACCAACGAAGCCAGTTTGTGCGAACGCGCATGCTGGTTTTCGTTTTATTCGTGTAGTAATTGGGAGAGCGCGTCAGTTATCGTGGTATTTACGATCGCAATTTCGTTTGCGTGGTGTCGGTAATCATGCCCAATGCCGGAAATGGTGATGAGTTTCTTGGGCTGGTTCGCATGTTCGTAGATCGCGCTCAGTTCTTCGGCAGGAACAATATCGTCTAGCTCGCCGGCAATGAGCAGTAGTGGCGCATGCACAGCGCCAATGTCTTCGAGCACATGGTACTGTAGTCGGTCGGTGACGAAGGTATAAGGAATAATGTATGTACGACGTTCGGTTGAGTCCGGAATGTCGCGAGTTGTGATACGTACACCGCTGGTTTTCCATGCGTCGATGATGGCGGCGTTGTATTTGCGGGGGAAGGTGGCAGAGCCCATGATGTTCACCACCGCAGTGACACGCGGGTCGCGTGCGGCGTAGAGCATGGAAATCACGCCGCCGAGACTGTGGCCGCCGACGAGAATCTGCTCGTACGTACCGGTCGCGAGCATGTGGTCAATCACACTGCGCACGTCGCTCAAATATTGAGTGACAGAGTACTGTGCAATGTCGCCAGCACTGCTCCAGGTGCCTGTCGGATCAAACCGCACTGCGGTATATCCGCGCTGCGCAAGCGCCTCGGCAAGTGCTACCAAATGCGCATAATCCTTAGAGTCTGTAGTTCCGGGACACAGAATGGCGAGTTTGTTGGTCGGCGTTATCGGTGTATGAATCGCAGCAGCAAGTGCACTTTCTTCTGGATGAATCAGTGCGTGAAAATACGGCATATGCCTCATTACATCAGATTGTCCTGAAAGAACGCAACCCTCCTGTCTTCGAAGTCGATCGTGCATAGTAGTACAATAGAACTATTATATCTATAATTTTCAATATATGGAGAAGCAAAGTCTCACTTTGGTTCTTGTTGCAATTATTTTCTTGGGGCTCGGATTCGGGTTATCGTATGGGACTCGAGTAGGTGGTATATGGGGTGTGTCTGCGCCAGCTGGAATGCATGGGGTGATGGCAGGCATGAATGCACAGCTGCAGGGCAAGTCCGGTGATGCGTTCGATCGTGCTTTTCTCTCCGAGATGATCGTGCATCACAAGGGTGCTGTTGAAATGGCAGAGCTTGCACTGAAGAACGCAAAGCATCAGGAGATCATTGATCTTGCGAAGGCAATTATTGCGGCGCAAGAAAAAGAGATTGCTGACATGAAGAACTGGGAACAGAAGTGGTACGGCCGCTAAGTTCCCAGTGCAAAAAACAACACCCCGCCTAATTCCGGCGGGGTGTTGTGTATTACTCTGCGCTACGCCTTTGCGAGGTTCGTCGCTGGGGTAGCAAGGATTGGCGTTGGAATCTTTACGCCGAAGTACTTGAGTGCTTCTTCGGATTTTGCGAAGACGAGCTGCTGCTCCTTGAGCGCACGGTATCTCGGAGATACCTGTTCGAGGAATTCTGCCACGGGCTCGTTCAAGCTGGTGATGCAGACTTTCTGTCCGCGCTTTTGTACCAGCTCGATGATTTCGTCGAGTGCTTCTGCACCATCCAGATCAATGAAGTACACGCTGCGAAGACGCAAGATCACGATGGGGTTCTTTTCTAGTCCCTGTTCGAATCGATTCACGTGTGCGCGGCTGTTAATATAGACCAGCTTTCCTTTAATGGAGTAGAGGAGAATATCCGCTTGCTCGTCGAGACTGTGCAATGTATCTCCCTGGATGTTTTTTACAATGCCCTTGTCGAATGTATTGAGCTTGAGATCGAATTGGCCACGGGATAACTTCTCGATGAAGATAAGAAGTGATAGCGCGGTTCCGAAGACGATTCCTGCGATTGGGTCTTCGTAGAAGGTTACGGCAGCAACGATCATCGAAATCCAGAATCCTGATTTCTGGTAACGGTAGAAGCGCAGGAAGTGCTCCTTTTCAACCATGTTGATAGCGACATACACCAAGATGGATGCGATTACACACATGGGGATATAAGAGAAGTATCCCAAGAAAAGAAACGAAATGATAGCGAGGAATACAGCACTTAGTGCAGCGGAGATCTTGCTGTTAGCACCTGTTTTGATGTTGAGAGATGTGCGTGCGAGCGCGGCTGTTGCTGGGATGCCTCCTGCAAGACCGGAAACGACGTTGGCCAGACCAAGTCCGAGCATTTCTTTGCGTTCATTGTGCTTCGTATGAGTCATGCCATCGGCAATTTTTGCAGACAACATGGTCTCGAGAATGGCGATCAATGCAATAGCTGCAGCGCTCACGAACAGTGTTGATGAAAATTCAAGGTGCGGGGCCTGCACAAGTTTGAATGGAATATCGCCGAAGATGCTCCCGAGTGTTGCTAGCTGTAATCCAGGAATAATGCCTGTAGTTGTTAGGTACCCTAGAAGAATACCAATAGGTGACAGGAGTAATGCACCTGGAATTCGAGGGACAAAGCGGCGTAATACAAAGAGAAGAATGAGAAAGACAGCAAAAATCAACGCAGTGACAGTTGATGTCTGTGAGATGTGGCGAAAAGATTCTACAAGATTGGAAAAGAAATTCTCATGCTTGGGAAGTCCGTAGAGGCCCAAGGCAGCGTTGAATTGTCCGAATCCAATTACCATTGCCACACCAAGTGTGAATCCGTGCACTACACTGGAAGGAATCAGGATAAGATATCGTTCTAAGCGCAGTGCATACGCCATGAGGACGAGAAGACCGACAAGAATTGTAAGTGTTGGGAGTGCGGAAGTGCCATGCGCAACTACATATGCAGCAATGAGACCAGAGAGTGCACCAGTTGGTCCTACAACATTGTAGTTACTGCCACCGAACAGTGCTGCTACAACTCCAGCCCAGATTGCAGTGATAATACCGATAAGTGGTGTCGAACCCGAGGCAACTGCCAAAGAGATGGAGAGTGGCATCGCCACGAGTGAGACTGTCAACCCTGATTTCCAGTTTTCTTTCGCTTTGTCGAAAAAGTGCTTCATATATAGTTGGTGCGGACAATGATCGTTGCGTTTGGCCGTGGAAAGGAAAAATTAGACGAGTCTTTTCTACAGAAGACACATATTGGTGTACTGCTACGGCGATCGGCTGTCAAGTCGATTGTTGACGCTATTAACACGCGCGGTGAAACCGTGTATTCTTTCTAGGTAATTCTTTACGCATGCGTACTATGGAAGGTATTTTTCAGTTTACAGTGCCGATGTTCATCAAGCAGCTCGGCGCACTCCGTATTATTCTTGATAAGGTAGCTGCATACGCCCAAGAGCAGCAGATGGATGAGCTCATCATTTTGCAGGATCAGCTTGCTTCGGACATGTTCAACTTCACACGTCAGGTGCAAATCGCTTGCGATAACGCAAAAGGAGCTACGGCGCGCCTTGCAGGCATGGAAGCTCCCAAGCATGAGGATACCGAGACATCAATCGCACAGTTGCAGGCGCGCATTGATAAAACACTCGAGTTCGTGAAGTCGGTGCCAGAGAGTGCATTTGCTGATGCAGCAACACGACAGATCACCCTCCCGTATTTCCCTGGTGTGTACATGACAGGATACGACTACGCTCGTGAGTACGCGATTCCTAACTTCCTCTTCCATGTGGTCACTGCGTACGCAATCGCGCGTCGCAATGGCGTACAGATCGGCAAGGCAGATTACATGAATGGATTACCATTGCAGGAACTTGCGTAATCAGCACACTATCAAAAGAACAGCAGCCTGAGGTAGGCTGCTGTTCTTTTTGTATCAGGTTAGCTACGACTGGCTTGCGATGCGCTTGGCAGTAGTACCAGGATACGGCGGATGGATTTGTTCTGACAACTGGGCTGCTTGCGTGATATACTTGGGTTACACGTTCGTTCTTTTATGCAATGTCGTATTGCGGTAGTGCAATGTAGGGTGCGTCAGCTGGATGTGAAGCAGAATCTTCACAAGATGGAGATGTATATTGCAAAAGCCGCGAAGACCAAGGCAGACATCGTTGTATTTCCGGAGGATGCAATTGCTGGATGGATTGTTGATCGACCAGACTTGGCAGATTACCACGATAAGTATCGTGCTCATTTCCAGTTGCTTGCAAAGAAATATCGCATCGCAATTGTTCCAGGCTCAATCAGAGAAGGAGATGCGAAAGGTATCTATAATACAAACATACTATATTGATCGGGAGGGCGCGATACTCGGCTCATATCGCAAGGTGCACCTGTGGTTGCCAGAACGGCGTGCGTATCTTCCTGGCCGCAAATCTACTGTTTTTCATACAGAATTTGGATTGATCGGATTGGCAATTTGCTGGGACTTGGCGTTCCCCGAGTTGTTTCGCAGTATGGTAAAGAAGGGAGCGCAGATTGTGATTTGTCCGAGTTATTGGTGCTACGAAGACGCAGGTCGTGGACAGCAGTATGACAAACGTTCAGAGGCGACGTTTATTGATGCAACATGTATTGAGCGCGCATTTGAGAACGAAATGTTTGTCGTGTTTTGCAATGCGGCAGGTGTGCAGTACTTCGGGAGGAACAAGTCGAAGCTCGTTGGACATTCGCAAGTTACCGAGCCGTTCAAGGGCGTCGTGAAGAAGCTTAATGATCATCGTGAGCGCATGTTCATCGCGTCGATTGATACGCGTGTGCTGCAGACCGCAGAGACATCATATGAAATCAGACGTGATCTGCGGAAGAAGTTGGCGGTGTGATGCGCCGACATGGAGGTTACCCAAGCAAGCAATGATGGCGCAGATACAAAAATGACCTCTTGACACAACAAAGAATTTCCTGTATATTCCTTGGTCGGCCATAGTGTACTGGTTCGTACGCTCGAGAATGCCGACACAACCAATGCAGAGAGTGGGTGCAGATATGAGCAAGATCGAAACGAGTCTGATGGAGTGTGGGTGGGAACAGTCGAGCAGCGCCCCACTCGTGCTCCATGCGTCGTTGACGCACCACATCGAGACTACAACTCGCGGTGCGGACGGGAGGGAGAGTCGCTATACGTCGCTGTCTCTTCGACGTGCTGGTTCACGGTACGCCGTGGTTTGGAGCGAATGGCGGCAGAGTGAGGCTGGTGCTGACAAAGGTTTTCACAGCGATGAGAGCGTGGAGTTCGACCCGCCGGTCGATGCTGTCGCGGTGGGGTACGCGCACACCATGACGGTCGACATCGAGATGTGCCGCATCAACTTCTGGACGAAGCCTTCCGGAGAGTAGTTCCGGGGGCGCCGACGGCAGACATAGCATAGAGACGAGTAGTACTACTCGTCTCTTTGTTTTGTGAAAGCAATACTATGTATGGCGAAGTGAGGAGAGAGACTGTTCCTGTTCGAACCGCTCTCGCGCAAGCTGGAGCAACGCAGTGATAAGTGGAGTGTATGAAATACCGGTAGCTTCCCAGAGTTTTGGATACATACTGATTGATGTGAACCCGGGGAGTGTATTGATTTCATTTACGAGCACATTTCCGTCAGGTTGTAGGAAGAAGTCGACGCGCCCGAGTCCTGCACACGAGAGTGCTTGGAATGTACGAATGGAAAGTGCTTGGATGCACTGCGTCACGTCGAGTGGAATTTGTGCAGGGATGTGTAGTGATGCGCCGTGTTCATCTAGATACTTCGCTTCATAAGAATAAAAATCGTGGTGTGGTGTGATTTCTCCAGGAACAGATGCGCGTGGATTGTCGTTACCCAGAACAGCACATTCGATTTCGCGACCAACGATTGCTTCTTCAATCAATACCTTGGTGTCGTAACGAAATGCAGTTTCAAGAGCGGTGGTGTATGCATCTGAAGACATAACTTTGCTTACACCAACAGAGGATCCCATGTTTGCGGGTTTGATGAAGAGAGGTGTACCAAGCTGCGCCACTGCATCTGCGTAGGATGGTATGGTGTGTTGCGTGCATGTGAGGAACTTACCGATGGGGATTCCCGCATCTCGAAGGAGGCGCTTCATTACATCCTTATCCATACCGACAGCTGCACCGAGAACGCTTGCACCTACGAAGGGAACGCCGGCAATTTTGAGAAGTCCTTGTACGGTGCCGTCTTCTCCAAATGGTCCATGCAATATCGGAAAAGCAATGGCGATAGGTTCGGGTGCGGTTCCACCATCTACATACACCAATGCGCCGTTGCCCTGTGGGACGAAGGCAATGCGGCGACCATGTTCTGGAGTAAGGGTGAGTGATCCTGCTGTATCAATTGGTTGATCAATGAGGATCCATACGCCAGACTTTGTGATACCGATGCAGACTGGTTCGTATTGCGCTGTATCTAGTGCTGCAATTATGTTCATCGCAGATCGCACAGAGACTTCGTGCTCTGCAGATTTTCCACCGAAGATAATGCCAACACGATTTTTGCTTTGCATAGATGCGTAGAGAAGCGTCTCACAAGAGGCGGTTATTCTCACTACAACACAGAATGCTGGATATGCAAAGGAGGAGCGTACAAGGAACATTGAGGAGTCGAGACTGCACTACACGTGGTATACTTGAGTAAATTCTCGTCGTGTTATGCAGTGTCGTGTTGCTGTTGTGCAATATCGGGTCAAGCAATTTGATCACAAGAAAAATTTTCGTACTATCGAACGGTATATTGCCGAGGCTGCAAAGAAAAAAGCAGACATTATTGTTTTCCCCGAGGACGCAGTGGAGGGTTGGATCAAGTATAGACCGGATTTGGTAGATTATCAGCACGCGCGTTGTGCGCAGTTTCAGAAGCTCGCAAAGCAGTATAAGATTGCGATTGTTCCGGGTTCAATCATGGAGGGTGATGCAAAGGGGATATACAACACAACGTATTTTATTGATTCGGATGGATCGATTCTCGGTACATATCGCAAGGTACACTTGTGGTTGCCTGAGCGCGGAGCATACACCCCCGGACACACCTCTGTTGTTTGCCAGACCAAATTTGGAAAGATTGGACTAGCGATATGTTGGGACCTTGCGTTTCCGGAACTGTTCCGTAGCATGGCAAGAAAGAACGCACAAATAGTGATTTGCCCGAGTTACTGGTGTTATGAGGATGCAGGTCGTGGACAGTTGTATGACAAGCACTCTGAAGAAAAGGCAATTGATGCATTCTGCGTAGAACGAGCCTTCGAAAATGAAATAATACTAGTTTTTTGCAACGCCGCAGGTGTGCAAGTGTTCGGTCATAATCGCGAGAAGCTAGTGGGTCACTCGCAAGTCACAGAGCCATTTAAAGGTGTGGTAAAGAAATTCAATCATCATCGCGAAGGCATGTTCATTGCCGAAGTGGATACAAGTATTCTGAGACAGGCGGAAACCTCGTACAAGATCAAAAACGATTTGAGAAAAAATTTACGTTTGTGATTTATTAAATTCAATCGGTTCTTTTGTTAAATAGGAAAGCCAGTTGCGTTAGCAACTGGCAAGCCTGTTCTGCAGCCCGTTACAGCTTGGTTGTTATCCGGTCACCAATGAAGATGGGGCCGCTGGAGAGAACTTGCGCGCGCAAACCTCCTCGGTTTGCGAATGCATCTTTGAAGCCCTCCTTTCTGGATAGTCTTGAAGGGCGATTACACGGGTTGGCGAGTTCTGTGCCTCGGACGATGATAGAGCCAATCTGGAACTCTTTCGAGACGAGCGAGTTGAGGTCAACTCCTTGTGTGATGAGGTTCCTTCTCGTATCAGCAGGACTGAAAGGCTGTAGAACTTCAGCATTTGCTGACTCGATTGCTTCGATTGCGATGAGACTAATGTGTCCGAGGTTTTGCTTGGCTTTTGAGAAGACACCGTTTTGAATTGCGTAGCGGTCACCTTCGATCCCTGAGTTGGCGGTGATTATCGCTGAGTGGACGGACTGCATCTTGTGGCCTTTTCTGACACAGATGAATATTCCGATGATTGTTGACATTAGCACTCCACCGTTTCAATTTTCTCAAGAAAGTATAAATAAATAGGAGTAAAGTTGCAAATTACCATTGACGTTCGTTTACTATCATGTTTATGTGGATGTGGACCTTGTGGAGCATCACGGTGATCGGAGGCTTCTAACCACGAAGAGAGGTGACTGATGGAGGACAAGTCAATCATCGACGCACAGCTCGATTTCTACAGGAAAGGGCGTGCGGGCTGTTTGTTCGCAGCGCATGCGGCTGCAGACCCAGCGAAGTTCGGATGGCGCCTTTCTGTGAGCAAATTGGATGTTGAAAGCATCGAGGCTGTCGTCCGTGAGGCGGTCCTTGCTGACGGCATCTCAATGCAAAGCATCATCCTTCCGTCTGTCGTGACTGTCGAGGATTTGAGGCGCTTACTCCTTCTCTTGAAGGATGCACCGTCGTTTTTTCTCGAGCAGGAGCAGGAGTTTGGCGATAAGGTCTGTCTCGGTTTTCGAGTCCGTGTCGAGGACAAGGTATCTTGGCTCACCGGGTTTGGGAACTTCGAGTTTCTGCCCGCAACTCGTCAAGCGGTTTTCACAGAAGTTGTGTTTCGGTCGAAACCTCGACCTAACTACACCACTGTGAAAAAGGAGGCGCCTCCAAATGTCCTTCATCTGGCGGACCTAGATGTTGGACCCATGAAGCGGACTAAGTTCGACGCACTCTGGAATGGGTCGTTCGAAAAGACGGAGCAACTGCTTGGGCACAAGCCTGACCTTGCTAGTGCGGCAAAGACAACATACGCAATTCCTGCCAGTCTGTGGGCGTAGGCATGCAGGATCCATCATATAGAGTGAAGCAGAGTCTTGCTTCGCTCTATATTTTTACCCATAATGCCAGTATGGAAACACAGAAAAAGACTTCTGAGAAAATATTAGAGTTTTATTCGACACTTAACTTGCATTCAGATTTGCCGAAAGGAATTCAAGTTATTAATCCATTTCATGATCTTCCTACACGTCGTCTTCTTGAAGTGTTTTTGGATAAGTTTTTTTCTGATGCGAAGAAAAGAATTCCTGTATTAGGAATTAACCCTGGTCGATTCGGTTCTGGTGTAACCGGTATTCCGTTTACTGACCCGAGGATGTTACGTGAAAAGTGTTTGATCGAGAATGATTTTGGAGATCGAATTGAACTGTCATCACAGTTTGTGTACTCATTTATTGAATACTTTGGGGGTGTAACGACTTTTTACGATAAGTTTATGCTGGGAGCAGTGTCACCGGTTGGATTTATGAAAAATCGAAAGAATTATAATTACTATGACGATAGCGAATTACTCGGCACGTTAAGACCTTTTTTAGAGACCAGTCTTGCCGCTCAGAGAGAGATGTGCGGTGTTGATGTGGTTATACTACTGGGTTCTGGTAAAAACGCAGCTGTATTCGCGTCATTGAATGATGAGTTGCGATTGTTCAAGCACGTATTTTCATTAGAGCACCCACGCTTTATCATGCAATATAATCGACGGCATCTTGGTAAGTACTTAACAAAGTACGATGAAGTGTTTAAAAATGCGCTTTCGCTGACTCAACTTCGTTGAGCCTCATCAAGCTTCACAGGGTTGTAGCTTTTTCAATGCGACCTTGCGTGCGAAAAATTTTCTCCATTTCCTTACCCTTCGCCAACTCATCAATCAGTTTGTCCAAATAGCGAATCTCCCGCATGAGTGGTTCTTTGATCTCTTCCAATCGCACACCACAAATCACACCTTTGATCAGGCTTCTCGATGGATTGAGCTGAGGCGCGTTCGCAAAGAATGTCTCGAAGTCTGTTTGCTTTTTCAACTGCGCTGCCAAATCTTTCTTGCTGTACCCAGTCAGCCAACAAATAATTGTGTCGACTTCTTGTTGCGTGCGTCCCTTCTTTTCCGCCTTCGCAACGTAAAGGGGATAGACGCTCGCGAAGCTCATCGCATAGATTCGATGGCTAGGATTCTGCATGAACGTATTATTTGTTCGATGAGTATTCCACAGTCCACTCAATCCCGTACTTGTCTCGAAACATGGCGAACGAAGTGCCCCATGGACTTTCCGCCATTGGCATTTCCACAGTCCCACCTGCCGAAAGTGCGTTGAAAATTCGCTCCGCCTCTTCCTTGCTGTCTGTAGTAACGGCGATCTTGGATCGGTTTTCGTCCTCGTTGACGCGTCCCATCATTTCCGGAACGTCATTAGCGATTAACAGAGTGCTCCCGATAGGTAGTGCAATGCGCATGATTTTGTTGGCTTCATGCTCAGGCACAGGGAACTCGGCGCTCGCGATGTCTTTGAAACGAATAATACCAGCGAATTCACCACCGAAAACAGATTTGTAGAACGTAAACGCCTCTTCAGCATTTCCGTTGAAGTTAATGTAGGGATTGATGGTTGTCATAGGGAGTATCTTACCTTGCGGAGAGGGAGGGATTCGAACCCTCGGTCCTTACGGACACCGCTTTTCGAGAGCGGCACGATCGACCACTCTGACACCTCTCCAGTTGTACGCGCGACTACTGTACCGACTTCCGCGACTTTTGTGAAGCCCCTGTGATGACCACCGTCATTCCCACGAGTATCCACCAGGCAGTCGCCAGATCATTCTTGAAATACGGCACGTCCACCATGCCATGCACCAGGATCACGATTGCCGCCCCTACAATCCCGAGCCCGATCACTCCACCCGCGCGATATCCAGTTCGTACAAGCCAAATCCACAACGCAGCAAACGCCGCTACGCCTAACGCTCCGAGTTCAGTCCAGAAATTGAGCACAATGTTGTGTGGGTACAAATAAATCTCTGCCCAGTTGAGTCGATGAAATGGTTTTACCGCCTCCTGATATCCACCCAACCCATTACCGAGCACCGCTACTGACGGCGTATGCGTGAGCTGCTCTACAGTCTCTGCCCACATCGATGTGCGCACGCGGCTAGACCAAGACTTTTGTGCATAGAGGTTCTCTGTTGCGAGTTGTTGTGGCGGTACAAACCAGACGACGAGTGCGAGGGTAATCGCACCAACGATCGCTACTACGCGCGTCCATCGGTGATACCACAGCATCCATACGAACACCGCTGCAGCTACACCAAGTATTGCTCCGAGCGACTGGGACAGCACCACTGCAACACATGCCAATGTCGCAACTCCGCGATACCACCACCCGCGCAGTGCAAGCATCGGAATGAATGGCGCAACAAAGAGCGCCACTGCATTTGGGAAGGGGAACACTGACGTCGCGCGGCGAGTTGCTTCTGCACGCCAATATGCATTTGGAATTTCACCAATCGTCGTACCCCACAAGGTCACACCATCAGGTAGCCAGAAGTACTGCACGATCGCATATACGCTCACCAGACCTACACTCACCGATGCTGCAGCTATCATACGCGCCACAGTCTGCGGCGTCGCACTTGTGGCGATCATAAGCCCAACCAATATCGGCTCCACAATATACGCACGCCACAATCCTGCAGCTGTGCGCAATTCTGGTGCCACAAAGACAGACACCGTCCCCGCAATGAGGAAGAGCCCGCTCGCAATCATCAGCCACTTATGTTCACGCAATCGCTCAAACGAAGGTCGCGACCACGCCCACATACCTGCAGTCACCAAAATCAGCACTTCCAACAACGTCGTTGGCACTGGTCCAGCAGACCATCGAACCAAATACGAGGGGAGTAGTGCTGCGATCGCGATCAACATCCATTGCATATGCAACGCAGTATAAGAATCGGATTGACTTTTGTCCAAAAATGTGCTATAGTGTACTCATGATTCGATCACGTGCCCATCCCGGGCGCATGGTCGATTTTATTTTGCTCTTTCTATGTCTGAGAACGAGAGTTCGCGCTTCAAGAAGATGCTTGAAGCGAAGATGCGAGCTTCTGAGTCAGGGTCAGAACCGGGACCAGAAGATGCCCACGACGCAGCCGAGACCGAAGCACAACGGTTGGCGCGCTTGGAGCGAGAGTCGCAGCTCAACAAACTACGCGCCGACCCAGAAGTGGTAGCGCGCGTAAAAACAAGAGCAGGTTTGCGTGCGTACAGACCAAAAAAGGAATAGCCCGCACTATACCGGGAATCCGCGCAGCGCAAAAAGTACAACACAGTACACCACAATCCCAGTCGCAAGCACGAGGACGAAGGGCCAGCTCACCGGAATACTCCAGAGCACTGCCCCCATCACCACGCTCGCAGCTAGGATTTTTGGTATTGTCTTCCATTGTATCCGTAGGCGCGTGGTTCGAGTGACAAAGACCGCAAGCAGTAGCGCGGCCAGCCATTCTGATGCAACAGTACCCCATGCGCCACCTAGAGCGCCGACGCGTGGAATGGCAACAAGGTAACTCACGAGCGTCACCGCAGCAACGAGGGCATAGATCCACAGTACGTTTCGTTGCTGATCTAGTGCAACAACTACATGACCAAAGAGCGTACTTACAAATGCGCCAACTAATCCGATAAGGAGTACAGCGAGGAGCGGACCCGATGGAGCATATGCATCACCCATGACAAATTGCATAACGGCCGTTCCAGTAAACCAACCACCAACGGCAATGGGTACCACGAAGCACAGGAATATCTCGAGTGTTTTTTGCATGAGCATGGTGAAGCGTTCTGTGTTGCGCGAGTCCCATGCTGCAGTGAGTGCTGGCAACACTACGCCCATAGTCATGACCGGCACCATGAGCAAAATATCAATTACTCGATACGCTGCACCGTAGTATCCAACAGCAGCGTCGTCGAAATACGCTTCCACAATGAGTGTGTCAGCGCGCAAATAAATGAGATTGAATGCGATCGAAATACCGATAGGCCAACTCCGCTGGATAATTTCACGCCAAATGTCCATGTCCCAGGCAAGGTGTATGCGAACATACTTGCGCGATGCAGCCAGAAGAACGAGGAATTGGACAACAGACCCGAGTACAATGGCGGCGAGGATGGCATAGAGCCCTTTGTCCATCAGAATTGCAGCGAGAGTGCCGATCAGCAGTGCAACACGCCCCGCATTCTCTGAGATCGCTACCCAAATTACGGACAAATGTTTTTGAAAGAGCCCGGTGAGAATTTGGTTGAGCGCAACACAGAGGAAGGAGAGTGAGGTGATGGCAATACCAATCTTCACTTCACGCGCATAGTGCAAGTTAAGTGCGAGGAGCGGTGCAATACCTAAGAAAACCAATGCTGTGACCAGACGGAGTGTGAACAGATTCGCAATGACTTTGTTTTCATCAACATTGCGCTTGCTGATCATCTGTACCGTGGTGAGCACAAGACCGAAGTCAACCAGGATACCGAAGAACTGCAGGTATGTGTTCACTGTCGTGTACTGTCCAAACGTAGCAGGGGAGAATGCACGACCGAGTAAGAAGATAACAATGAGCCCGAGAACAGTGGAGAGGACCTTCCCAGCAACTTGAATCAAAGAATTTTTTGCGATTGCTCGTCCTTCAGACATAGTGGTATGCACGCAGTATAAGAATCGGATTGACTTTTGTCCAAAAATGTGCTATAGTGTACTCATGATTCGATCACGTGCCCATTGTGGGCGCATGGTCGATTTTATTTTGCTCATTTCTTAGTCTCATATGTCCGAAAAGTTTCGTGGCGTAAATCCAGAAGTACAGCGTGAGCCTCAGCGTATGAAGGCTGACAAGGAATCAGTTCGTACACGCAGTGATGTGTTAGATTCCGAAGAGCGAGTGGATATCCGACTCACGGCGGGTCAACTCGCGGCCATGGAGGAACCACGTCGTGCAGAAGCAAGACGTGAGGCGGAGCATTTGCGCATGGCATTACGCAGTCGTGCGCCGCACACTCCTGCAGAAGGCGAAGTAAACAGAACTGATATGCATGCGGTATTGGAGGTACGCTTACATCGGTTGGATGCAGGTCTCGCAGTGGACGGTAGTAAGCGTTCATTGTGGGAGAAGGCGGGTGATTGGTGGAGTGGAAGACGCAAAATGATGGAACAGAAGATGGTGCGCGATGTACGTGATACAGTTCGAGATTATGGCGAACGTCATCCGGACGCCGAACAAGACGTGGATCGTATCCAGTCCGTAGAGCAGGCACGCGCAGCCATGGAACAAATTCGTCGACACAAGGAAAGCATTCGAAAATAAAGGCTATACGCATATGAGTAGCGGACCTTGAAAGATTTACTCGTGGTTCGTAGTATAATAGGTATATGGAGTTCAAGCCCGCGTTCGCGCCATCATCATTTTTTCGTAAATTGACACAGGTCCTCATGATGGCGGTCGCGGGTTTTGGCATACTTGCGCCTAGATACGACGTTCAAGCTGCAGCGACGCCTGCATACCAGGCGAAAATTACTGCATCGCCTTCAGCTCCGATCAAGCTTGCGCCCGGAGAAAAGACCACGGTTGCTGTGACATATCAGAATACAGGAACCACTGCATGGTCTAAGGACGGTAAGACATATGTGTCGATGTACACGTATGAACCGAAGTACCGCGATAGCATCTTCGCAACGCCAGCATGGATTTCCCCGGATCAGGTCATGCGTCTGCCATCGGCGACGGTGAAAAAATCAGCAAGCGTTACTTTCAAAATTCCTGTTATCGCTCCAACTAAGCCTGGTACGTACACTGAAGTGTTCCAACTTGCGGCAGAAGATACCGCTTGGATCAAGAACAGCCTTACAAAAATCACGTTCATCGTTGAGAAACCAGTTGCGACAACCACACTGAGATCAGTAGTGACCAGTACGCCTGTTGCTCTGTCTCATGCTGCACGTCGATTAATCCAGTCTGCACCAATTGAGGGTGTTGTGGGTGGGCAAGAAGTGGTATTCCGGGTTGGGTTCAAGAATGTTGGTAAGACAACATGGCAGACCCGTGCAGTGCAATCGGTTGTAACG
Source organism: uncultured Gammaproteobacteria bacterium (assembly GCA_964627055.1). Classification (GTDB taxonomy): domain Bacteria; phylum Patescibacteriota; class Patescibacteriia; order Magasanikbacterales; family JBBTQS01; genus JBBTQS01. Next base: position 32,972 of record CAZVGV010000006.1, read on the forward strand.
CATCTTGCAGAGGACTCGACTTCAACACCGGTATCCGCGTTTGCGCACTCATCGTGGGTCGATGGTACGCGTGCGCGAGTATCTGTGGAAGGTGAAATTGCCCCTGGGCAACTGGATCTTATTGATTTTACATTCCGTGCGCCCGCACGCGCAGGACACTATACTGCACAATTTCAGTACACAGTTGGGGACGTGCCTGTTGAAGGAGGACTTATTGAGATTCTTGTAACAGTTACAACCGACGCTCCACTCGTGTCTGGAGCCGTTGGATTTGACGGTCAGGTTCAATTGCCGTCAGAACCCCGCATCCGTGTTGGAGTGGCGAAGGTTGAAAATGGTTCTATTCGCGTGCGCAGCATCTCTGACTACAACATAGTAGACGGCACTGGCGCCGTACTCGGTGTGCTGCCTGCAAATACGATTGCAACGCTTTCGTACACGTCGAGCACTGATGTGTACGCTATCACAGCGCCAAATGTTTCGTTGACCTCGCAGACACACCTGCGTCTTGAGCCGACAGCGCCTGGTTCGTATTTCGAGTTGCCAGATCGCAAAGATGGAGTGACTTGGAACAAGACGTTGAATTACAATACCTATCGCGACACCTTTGAACTGCGCTACAGTGTGGCGAACAAGATGACCTGGTTCATCAATGAGCTACCAATTGAGCAGTACGTGGCTGGTGTTGCAGAAACCAGCGAAGAAGTGCCTGTCGAATTTCAAAAGGCACTCATGATCGCAGTTCGTACCTACGCCTATACCGCAATGGACGCAGGAACGAAGCACAAGGATCGTAATTACGACGTCGATGCCACGTATGATCAGGTGTATAAGGGATATGCGCGTGAGCAGTATTTCAAGAAGGTTACAGCAGCAGTGAATGCGACACGCGGTCAATTGGTAACGTATGCAGATCAGGTGGTGGTAACACCGTATTATTCACGTTCTGATGGACGCACGCGCGATTGGACAGAGGTGTGGGGTGGTAAGGCGAAGCCGTGGCTTGTGTCCGTCACTGCACAGTATGATAAGGGAAAGACCATGTGGGGGCATGGTGTTGGTATGAGCGCAACAGACGCCATGGCACGCGCAAAGAACGAAGGTTTCACCTACCAACAGTTGCTCCAGTATTACTACACGGGTACAACGGTCCAAACTCGATATCAGTAATCGTAATAGAAAATCCCGGCATGTACTGCCGGGATTTTCGTTTGCTTTATAGTTTTTCCTGTCTCTCTGCGTCTTCGCGAATGAGTTCGAGTATCTCGCGTCGAAGTCCATTCGGGTTGCCGACTTGGCTCACCATGAACCGGAGTTCAGCGCCAGAGGTTTCGACACTAATGTTGCCGAAGTTGAAGATGGTTGCAAAGAAACCGCGTTGGTCAGAGCGAATATCTTGTACCTTGTACAGCTCAACTTCTGATACCGACCGGCCGAAGAGACCGATCTGATCCACGTCCACCAGACGTCGATTGGTTACGATCCACATATCGAGATAGTAATCGACGAACCGTCCGAAGAAGAATACGAGGAGCGCCAAATAGTAGAAGCTTGAGCCTAATACTGCGACTGCGTGTACTCCGTTGTTAGCAAACATGTCTGGATTTGCGTTCAGCAAAAGAACACGTGCCATCCAAGGTACAGCGGTAGCAAGAAATCCAAAGAGAATGATCGTGGGAACAAAGGTGATTGGATGTCGGCGTAATGTGTAGATAATCTTCTCGTCAGGCTGTGCGTGGATGAGTTCGCTGAGGTGCATACACTTAGAATGAGAAGAACGAAAGGAATGAAACCGTGCCGGCCCAATCAATAGAGGCAGCGCCAGCGAGTGTGCTAATCATGACAGCAACGATACCGGCAATCACGAGCGCGGTGACAGTCGTTGCCACGAACGTGAAGGTGCCAGTCGCGATCAGCAATCGAGCAGTGAAAAAGAAGAACAAAGCTAGAAAAGCTACGAGAACCAGGTATACGTACACGAGATAGATGACGGGGATCATGCGAAAAGTGAGTTAGCCGCTGGTGGCGGGGCCATGTGGAGTAGGCCTAAATGTTCGTAGGCAGAGCGCGTGGCAATGCGGCCGCGTGGTGTTCGGTCTATCATGCCGAGCTGGAGCAAATAGGGCTCGTAAACATCTTCGACGGTTTCTTCTTCTTCTGCGGAAACCGCGGCAATAGTCGCGAGGCCGACCGGACCACCGTGGAACTTCTTGATGATGGTCTCGAGAATTGTACGATCGACTCGGTCGAGTCCGAGTGGGTCGATCTCGAGCATGACGAGCGCCATTTCTGCGAGATCCTTGGTAATAATACCACTCCCTTTCACTTGCGCGAAGTCGCGCAGACGTTTGAGGAGACGATTGGCAATGCGCGGGGTGCGTCGGCAGCGAGTTGCGATAATCGCCGCAGCTGCTGGCTCGATTTGTACACCGAGTTGCAATGCACTACGGGTGATGATTTGGGCCAATTCGGTGTCACTATAGAATTCGAGCTGGAAAATCATGCCAAATCGATCGCGAAGCGGAGAGGAGAGCATGCTCATTTTCGTTGTTGCACCAATGATTGTGAACTTGGACAGGGGCATGCGTACAGCTCGGGCACCTGGCCCTTTGCCGAGCATAATGTCGAGAGCGTAATCCTCCATGGCAGGGTAGAGCATCTCCTCGATCGTACGGTTCATGCGGTGAATTTCATCGATGAAGAGGATGTCACGATCCTGGAGGTTGGAGAGAATCGCCGCGAGATCCCCAGTGCGTTCAATGGCAGGGCCTGATGTGATCTTGATGTGAGAAGTGAGCTCGTTGGCGATGATGTGTGCGAGGGTGGTCTTGCCAAGCCCTGGATTGCCGTAGATGAGGATGTGCTCGAGTGGTTCACTCCGTTGTGTTGCAGCTTCAATCGCAATTCTGAGGTGCTCCTTGGTGGGTTCTTGTCCAACGAATTCATGCAACCGCTGTGGGCGCAGGGTTGATTCGAGGGGTTTCTCCTCTGGCCGCTCATCTGGGGCGATGAAGCGATTGTCTGTTGCAGTGGACTCCATGCGGTCATTGTAGTCGAGGGGGTGCTGAGCGTCTAGTCGATGTGGATAAATTTGGCGCATCATGGGTACGACACAAAAAAGCCTTGGTTTGCGAGCATTTGGCGATGCTGCCAATAACTTGCTCGCGTAGCCTGTTGTGCGTATACTGGTGAGGCATCTCACAAGACACAATATATAGTGTTCAGAGCAGAGTTGTGACCACAATATATAGTGTTTTGTACATTATTCACGAACTGCATTTCATCCCTGTATGCAACCATTTACCGCGACACGATTGCCCGTTGCACAACCCTTGGTGTCACCCAAGTACACGCAGAACGGCATGCGATTCCCGCGCCGCTATACGCGCGAGGGTGTTGATCCGTATGCCATGTTTACGTACTCGAAGCGTTCGAGCGTTATTCGTGATTCTGACGGTTCGGTGGTCTTTGAGATGCATGATGTAGAGGTTCCAGAGCAATGGTCGCAGGTCGCGACTGATATTCTTGCACAGAAGTATTTCCGCAAGGCAGGTGTGCCTCAGTACAATGACGATGGATCGGTGAAACGTAATCCTGACGGGTCTGCCATGCTTGGATCCGAACGGACAGCGAAGCAAGTGGTGCATCGTCTCGCTGGATGCTGGCGTCATTGGGGAGAGAAGTACGGATACTTTGCAAGTGCTGCAGATGCACAGGTGTTCTACGACGAGACAGTGTACATGCTGCTCAAGCAAATGGTGGCACCGAACTCACCACAGTGGTTCAATACTGGCCTCAACTGGGCATATGGAGTAAATGGTCCTGCACAAGGACACTACTACCCAGATCCAGTGACAGGCGAAGTGAAGCGCAGTGAGGATTCGTACACACATCCGCAGCCACACGCATGCTTCATCCAGTCAGTAGAGGATGATCTCGTTAATCCAGGTGGCATCATGGATCTTTGGGTTCGTGAAGCACGTCTCTTCAAGTACGGCTCTGGTACGGGAACGAACTTCTCCAATTTGCGCGGTGCTGGGGAGAAGCTGTCGGGTGGTGGTAAATCTTCTGGACTCATGAGCTGGCTCAAGATTGGTGACCGCGCAGCAGGTGCCATCAAGTCAGGTGGTACGACGCGTCGTGCGGCAAAGATGGTATGTCTGAATGTCGACCATCCAGATATTGAAGTGTTCATTAATTGGAAGGTGAAGGAAGAGCGCAAGGTAGCGGCACTTATTGCTGCTGGGTATCCTTCGGACTACGAAGGTGAAGCCTACCAGACAGTAGCAGGACAGAACTCCAACAACTCGGTCCGTCTCACTAATGAGTATCTTACGGCGGTAGAGAAGGATGGTGACTGGCAGTTGCGCTGGCGCACAGACAATCGCGTGAGCAAGACGCTCAAGGCGCGTGACCTCTGGGAGCAGATTGCGTTTGCGGCATGGGCGTGCGCAGATCCAGGTACGCAGTACGACACCACAATCAACGAGTGGCATACGTGTCCACAGGATGGTCGCATCAATGCAAGTAATCCATGCAGTGAGTACATGTTCCTCGATAACACTGCATGTAATCTTTGCAGCATCAATCTTGCACATTACTTCGATCCCGTAACCAAGATCTTTGATGTAGATGGGTTCCGCCATACAGCACGACTCTGGACTGTCATTCTCGAAATTTCGGTACTCATGGCGCAGTATCCGAGCTACGAGATTGCAGAGATGAGTTATAAGTTCCGCACGCTCGGGTTGGGCTATGCAAACCTCGGTGCAGGTGTACTCATGGTTGCTGGCATTCCGTACGACTCTGAAGAAGCACGTGCGGTTGCTGGAGCTATTACGTCGCTCATGACAGGTGAGGCGTACGCTACATCTGCAGAGATGGCAGCATCCCTTGGAGCATTCGATGGATACCAGAAGAACCGCGAGGACATGCTCCGCGTGATGCGCAATCATCGTCGTGCTGCGTACAATGTTCCTGCACACGAGTATGAGAAGCTCGAGATCATGCCAGTGGGAATCAATCCTTCGTACTGCCCAGGCTACTTGCTCCATGCAGCACGTGAGTCATGGGATCGTGCGCTTGAGATGGGTGAGAAGTTCGGGTATCGCAACGCGCAGACAACGCTCTTGGCGCCAACTGGCACAATCGGGTTGCTCATGGACTGCGCAACAACGGGTGTTGAACCAGACTTCGCACTCGTGAAGTTCAAGAAACTCGCAGGCGGTGGCTACTTCAAGATTGTGAATGAAGCTATGCTCCCTGCGCTGCAGAATCTTGGGTACAACCCAGTACAAGTAGATGACATCATTCGCTACTTGAAGGGGTCGGGAACGCTTGCAGGTGCACCAGGGTTGAATCATCAGGTACTCAAGGCAAAGGGGTTTACAGACGAAGATATTGCGAAGGTTGAGAAGCAGTTGCCAGGCGTGTTCGAGATTCAGTTCGCGTTCAATGTGTGGACGCTCGGTGAGGAGACATTGAAGCGACTTGGATTCACCGAAGCACAGTACAATGATTTCAACTTCAACATGTTGCGCGAGCTTGGATTCACGAAGGAAGAGCTTGCGGCAGCGAACGAGTACGTGTGCGGTACGATGACGATCGAAGGGGCACCACACTTGCGCCGCGAGCATTACCCGGTATTCGACTGCGCGAACAAGTGCGGCAAGAAGGGTGTGCGCTACATTCATCACAACGGTCATATCCGCATGATGGCCGCAGTACAGCCATTCCTCTCTGGTGCGATTTCGAAGACCATTAACATGCCTAATGAGGCAACGGTTGAGGACATCAAGGAAGCGTACATGCTTTCCTGGAAGCTTGGCCTCAAGGCGAATGCGCTCTATCGTGACGGATGCAAACTCTCGCAACCACTGTCGACCAAGTCAGACAAGGAGTCACGCGATGATGCAAAGCAGGGAGCAGATGATGCGAAGGAGGCAAAGAAGGTTGCTGAAGCTGCAGAGGAAAAGGCAGCAACCATGGCAGCAGAAGCAGCAGCTCCAGCGCCAGTAACCGTGTCTGAACCAGTAGCAGCGCCGGCCGCAGAGATCGCAGCAGTGATGGAAACATTTGCTGCAGCAGCGCAGTCGCTCGCACCAGCCGCACCAAGTGATGAGCTCATTCAGCAGCGCCGCAAGTTACCAGTGAAGCGCAGTGGTATCACGATTGAAGCAGCGGTGGGCAATCAGCAGGTGTACATTCGTACCGGTGAGTACGCTGACGGGACGCTTGGTGAAGTGTTCATCGACATGTTCCGCGAAGGTGCGGCATTCCGATCACTCTTGAACTGCTTCGCGGTGGCAGTGTCGTACGGATTGCAATATGGCGTACCACTTGAGAAGTTCGTAGAGAAGTTCACATACACTCGATTCGAGCCATCTGGATTCACCTCGCATCCGAATGTGAAGATGTGCACGTCTGTGATCGACTACGTGTTCCGCGTGTTGGCGATGGAATACCTTGGTCGTACAGATTTGGTTCAAGTTCCACCAAAGGGGACACAGAAGAATCGTGCAGAAGCAATCAAGGAGTTGATTGCAGAGCGCGAGGAGGCACAGGGGTTCGTTCCTGTAGCAGAAGGTCAGGAGAAATTGTTCACCCCACCTGCACCTGCGGCAGCACCGCTTGCACGTGTGCCAGCAACCCCAGCCGTAGCTGAAGTTGCAAAAGTGGTAACCGAAGATTCGGTTGCATCACATGGTGAAGAAGCTGTAGCTCCAGCAACCGCAACACATGGCGCTCCTAACGCACTCGATTCCTTGCTTAACGAAATGATGGGAGATGCACCACTGTGCGACACGTGTGGTCACATCACGGTGCGCAACGGCTCATGCTACCGCTGTCTGAATTGCGGTGCGAGCATGGGGTGCAGCTAAGAGACAATAGAAATCACAACACCCACCGCAAGGTGGGTGTTTGACTCTACGCACTAGACACGATATGTTCGGGATCTATGGCAAAGATTTATACGCGTACAGGCGACACAGGGGAGACAGGGCTCTATGGTTCAGGGCGTGTGAGGAAAGATGACCAACGCATGATGGCGATTGGCTCAATCGACGAGCTCAACAGCGTGCTTGGTATTGCGCGTGCGTATGTGCGGGAGGTGACGCGCAAAGAAGAGCTTGAGGCAGTTTCGAAATTGGACTATGTATTGCGTCGCATGCAGAATGAACTTTTTACGGTCGGCGCAGATCTTGCGACCGTGCACGAGCCGGCGCGTGCGAGCGTGCCACAGGTGACTGGCGAGCATGTCGCGTTCTTAGAGAAGACGATTGATGCTTTCTCGGAAGGATTGCCGGAACTCACACAATTTATCTTACCAGGGATTTCACTTATTGCAGCTCAGTTGCATCACGCACGAACCGTTGCCCGGCGTGCAGAGCGGGAAGTGATCGCGTTGCGTCGCGTGGGACCAGTCGGCGAATTTTTGGTGCCGTATCTGAATCGGTTAAGCGATGCACTCTTCACCCT
>CAZVGV010000006.1:40460-43003 GCA_964627055.1 uncultured Gammaproteobacteria bacterium
CTTCACCCTTGCGCGGTGGATTAACAAGGAGCAGGGGTGCGATGAGTATCTTTGGGAGAAATAAATATAAAGTTAAAGCCCCGGCACTCGTGAGAATGTCGGGGCTCTGACTTCGGGGCGCGAAGCGCTCCTAGGTCATGGGTTGGGGCTCGTTACACCCCTCGCAAGCGGGTCTTCCAGCTGTCGTGCACTCGATCAGCCGTGCCCGATGTTGGCCTCGTTGGTCCGCATGGCGGCGTTGAAGGTGTTGGCATCGGTGGTGGCCCAGGACGGGAAGGTCCAGTGTCGGTTCGTCATGGAGCTCCTTGCGAGCCGGTCTGCTGGTGTGGTCAGCCGGCGGATTCACAGGTTACATCGAACGTCTGGACTCGCAACACCTGCTCGATAGCATGCGCACTGTGAGTTCGGACAGCAAAAACTGTAGCATGCTGTTATCTTTGGCGTCAAACATTCGTTGAGTTCCAGGCGTAGATACAACAACACCCGGGAAAACCCAGGTGTTGTATTGGTGGACCAGCAGGGGCTCGAACCCTGCACCTCCGCCGTGCAAAGGCGGCGCTCTACCAGATGAGCTACTGGCCCGACAAACGAGCGTACTGCCGACTGAAGGTCGAGTAGTACCGAGCGAGGAGGGGCAGTCTGGCGAAGCCAGACAGGCCCGTCTGCGACAACTGCTGCAGCTGTACGCCGACATGTTTTCCTCTCGTGCGCGACCACTATACCGCAACGCACTTTGACCTGTCAATACTTCCAAACATTGATTTCCACAGGGTCGCGCGCTATTATGATCGCACGCCCGGGTGGTGAAATGGTAGACACGGGGGACTTAAAATCCCTTTCTCGTTAAACCGAGAGTGCCGGTTCGAGTCCGGCCCTGGGCACTGACCATTTCCGGTGGATGGTGTAGGATGCATTATAGAGCTATGAAAACTGTGATTCTCGTCACTGGCTGCGCAGGATTTATCGGCAGCAATTTCGTGCGCCAGTGCCGCATTCAATTTCCAGAAATCACGATCGTTGGTATCGACGATTTGTCGACCGGACGTCGTGAGGCCATCGATCCTTCAATCATTTTTTATGAAGGATCGATTCTTGATGCTGAATTTGTGGAGAGGGTTTTTGCTGCTCACGGACCGGAGTATGTATTTCATTTTGCAGCGCTCCCACGCATTTCATTCTCTGTACAGTTTCCTCGACAGTCGACAGAAACAAATGTGCTAGGAACGGTTACATTGCTCGAGGCAGCGCGTAGGCACGGAGTGAAGAGATTCATCTACTCCTCTTCTTCATCTGTGTATGGTGGTGCAGAAGTGTTGCCTATGCGTGAGGATACGCATCCAAGCAACCCGAAGTCTCCCTATGCTGCGCAAAAGTATGCTAGTGAGATTAATTGTCGTATCTATAGTGAGATCCACGGCATGGATACTGTGTCGCTGCGTTATTTCACAGTGTTTGGACCTGGGCAGTTCGGTGATTCTCCGTATTCGACGGTTATTGCTGCATGGTTGGAGTCGCTCTATTTCCCGGACAAGAAGGCAGGGTTCCTTGAGGGGGATGGTGAGCAGTCTCGTGATTTTTGTTACATCGACAATGTTGTGCAGGCAAATGTGAAGGCAATGCAATCTGATCGTCGATTTGACGGTCTGATGATGAACATTGCGTATGGACAGCAGACAAGCATGAATCAGTTGCGCACAAGACTTGAGGAACTCACAGGCAAGAAGATTCCGCTTGAACCGCGCCCAGCGCGTCCAGGGGATGTTCGCCATACCTTGGCAGATATTACTCGGGCACGAACGCTATTGGGGTATGCTCCTGAAGTAGATGTTGATGAAGGATTGCGGAGAACTGTTGCGTGGTTCGAATCCCGTAAGGGAAAGACAAATTAAGTGATATGGTGTACTGGCTCACTGCTGGGGTTGCTGTTGTAGCGAGCATTGCTTGGTGGATTTATTTTCGAAAGAAATATCAACGAGCATTGCTTGGACATGTAGTACTACTACCTGGAGAACGTGTGATTGCAGAATTGTCTCCTGTAGTTCTCGAGATGCAAACAGTTTTTGCTTCATCGTTTCAGCGACGCCCGCACTCTTTCGTTCGAGTGACAAATACACGAGTCATTCTTGCACAACGAACTCTGTGGAGTGGTGCAGACTCTTCACGTTTTTTGGTGCTATATGTTTTACTTCGTTCACAGGATGCGCGGGAGCCTGAAGGAGCAACTGGGGGCTTTATGGAATTGGGATACCAAGTATATCGGGTCCAATCGTCCGCCATACGGATGGTAGGTGGTCAAGTAGAGATCCCGATTGCTGCTGGACAGGCACCAGGCGCGCCTGAGTGGGTGAGAATCAAGCATAGCGATGCAAGGAAGATTTTTCATGCGTTGACAGATACCGCAGCTTCTTGATAGGCTGGTGGCACGTGTTCTTTTACGCCGGGATAGCTCAGTGGTAGAGCGAAGGCCTGAAGAGCCTTGCGTCGCCAGTTCAATCCTGGCTCCCGGCACAGAGAGAAAATTGAGAGTAACTGCTACGGGGTGT
>CAZVGV010000007.1:0-9867 GCA_964627055.1 uncultured Gammaproteobacteria bacterium
CTCGTTCGATCTCAAGGAGGAGCACGCGAAGGCTATCTATGGCCAAGAGCCGTTCATTTCATCCAAGGACCGGCCGATGCTCGTGGCAGTGCATGATGCACAGTCGTTGGGTCAGGACACTCGTGGGCTGATCAGCGAGGTCAAGGCGTACATCAAGATGTGTGAAGCGTTGATCGCTCCTGGTGCTCTGGTTCTGGACGCGAGCAAGAAGCTTGTCGACCGGAGTGTGCAGGCCGTCAACGAAACGAATGGTCTGCTCAGTGCTGGCCAGAAGATCGTCGCCGGCAATCGCAGGGCGATCAGGGATGCCGGAATCGCAATTGAAGCTGTGAAGCATCTCGCGAACAACCTCGCAGCGATCAGTCCGGCAGGTCTGGATCAGGCGGCGCTCGACAGGCTCAACGATGGGCTGAACGAGCTCGTGAGCAAGTTCGATCAGTCGGTTGCGGCCATCAATGTCTTGACGGTGAACACCGACGACCTGGAGAAGTTCGAGGCGCAGGTCGTCGAGGCTCATGGCAAGGCGGCGGATCTGCGAGATGCGGTCGTCGAGGCTCATGGCAAGGCGGCGGATGTCTTTGATGAGTTGGCTGCTGCTCTGAAGCGGGCCAACGATGCAAAGCGGACGCTTGTCGACACAGAGGGCAATCTCGCGGCGGCAATGGCTCAGGTCTACAATCTGACCAAGCCGCGTGATCCCAACAGTGGGGGTAAGAAGAAGTAGACGACAGGTTGTCGTTGCTTCACAGAGAATCACAATCCAACATGCGCGGCGCATGCTCGCCGCAACAACCACGACCCGAGAGATGTACGTCTCTCGGGTTTGTGATTTTGTCCACAGTTGCGATCCGTGCTATACTTCGGATGCTTGTCAGGTATGTATCGGATCCTTTCTTCCAAACGTTTTCAAAGATTTGTCGCAGGTATTATTTTGCCTGTCTTTTTGTTTGTTGGGGTGTTGGGAACGCCGATGAGTGCACTTGCACAGACTGTGCATCAGTCACAACTTGCACAAGCTACTGTTGCAGCAAGTGTGCGGACAGGAAGTGTGGTGCAGCTGTCACAGGCTGCAGGTGGAAAAGCCGGAGCAATCGTCGCGGGTGCAAAAGTAGTTGGACTGACTGCCTTGGGAACATTTCTTGGAGGACTCGGGTCTGACGCAGCAGGTCTTCTGATTTTCTATTGGATTTTTAGTACCATTGTTGAAATCTTTAGTAAGATTGTTAACGAATTACTGGTTTGGTCGCTTCGAACGTTTATCTTACTTACGGGGTATAATGACTTCTTGAATAATGAGTTCGTGAACTCTGGTTGGGCAACGCTGCGTGATATTGCTAACCTCTTCTTCGTAGTGATCTTGCTGGTTATTGCATTTGCAACTGTCCTTAATATTTCGTCATACGAGTATCAACAGCTACTGCCAAGGTTTATATTGGCTATTTTCTTGGTGAACTTCAGTCGCACCATCGTTGGGCTCATGATTGATGCGTCTCAGGTGGTGATGGTGACTTTTGCGAGTGCGTTCTACCAATCTGCGGCAGGTAACTTCATCAGATTGTTGCGCATTGACCAATGGTTGCAAGTTAAATCCATTGTAGGAACTGCAATTACAAGTGCGGGTGGTGCAACTGCGGGTGAAACTTTGACAGCGATTGGAAGCGCGATTGGAGCTGTTGATATTGTGAGCAACTTTGTCGCGCTGCTCTTCACCATGGCTGTTGCAACGTTTGCGCTCGGGGTAGGACTCACCCTTGTTGCAGTTATTGTCTATCGCATCGTTGCGCTGTGGTTGCTCATTATCTTCTCACCGCTAGCGTTTCTTGCTTGGGTGCTTCCTTCAACACGTAGTTACTTCTCACAGTGGTTTGGGGTGCTTGTGAAGCAACTGACCGTGGGGCCATTGTTGGTATTTGTGGTGTGGCTTGCGCTGTCTACGGTTCAGCAGAATCCGCAGAGCTATGCACTTATTGAAAATTCACAATCTATTACGCAGATCATGTCTTCGTTAGGCATGACCAATGGGTATGCGGAGCTTGATGGATCGAGTGCGTTGTCTGCCGGGCTATCACAGAGCGTGGGCGATAATCAGATTGCAAGTACAGCGATTTCTTCGTGGAATAATCTTACAGCGTTTGTAGTTGCTATCACGGTACTCATCGCAGGCATCAAGTTTGCGTCGGGTATGAGCGGTGGCGCAGGTGCATTTGCGGAGAAACTTGCAGGATATGCACGCAAGCCATTTGATTTTGGCGAGCAAAAGGCAAAGGCGCTCGGAAAATGGGGTGCCAAGGTAGGTCTATCGGAACCGACGAAGGAGAGTGCGTGGTATCTGCGTAGCAAAAAAGAAGCGAAGCTCGTACCAGGTGTTGGTAGATTCTTTAAGTCGTCTGAGGAACGGGTGAAGGATTCTGAGTTGTATAACATGAAGTGGTACGCGAAGAATCAAGGAATTGCTGCGTTGGGCAAAGGGCGTGTTGGTATGAACCAAGGAGAGACGTCCTATAAGGAAAAGCTAAATGAGAAGAAGTATCAGGATGCGCAGGAAATTTTTGATGACACTGAAAGTCGATTTAGGGATAAATACGGTGCTATTAACCCTGCAACGGGACAGTTTCAGATTAAAGGACCTACTATTAAGGCAAAGGGTGGTGATTCAATCCAGGTGACTGGTGATGCGATGGAACTCCGTGCGCGACGTGATCTCTTTAAGGAGATGAAGGAGAAGGAGATAAATAAGAGCATGGTTGTAGATGAAGAAAAGGGTATTACTAAGGATAATGTTGCAAAGATGCGCAAAGAAGCACTTACTGATGCAATGAATAGTTTTGATAAAACATTTGACGTGCGTGAACACAATCCAGACGAAGGTGCTGTAGATGGAAGTGTACCAAATGCACGAAAAATTTCCGGTCATTTGGTTCCGGGAACAGTGCCACCAAATCCACAAGCAGGCGCAAATTCTCGTAAGATGCCACCTGCAAATCAAAATCCACAAGGCGGTGGTGGTGTTACAGTTCGCGCTATGCCTGGCAGTGGATCGCCTATGCCGCAACCTCCTTCTCCAATTTCTGCAGGGAGTCCGCTGGCAGCAAGTAGCACGCCGGATGTAGATGACACGAGTGCGTCGTCGGTATCTCCAGCACAGCCACAAGCGCAGCCTACGGTTGCTGGTGGTACAGCTGCAGCCCCTGTGAACGTGGCTCAGAACAACCAGTCATCTACAACCGTGAATGTGAATGCATCGGTGAATGCACCTGTGGTTGGCGCACCGGCGGCTGGTGCTGGGTCAGCACGTCGTCCAACGCGGTTGAGTGCAGCGAATAGCCCTGCGGGGGTCTCTCTTTCTGAAGCAAAGGCGGCAGCTGATGCAAAGCAGCGTGATGCACAAGATGCGAAAGCAGCAACTCGCGCTGCAAGCGCTCGGGCTCGTAAGGAAGATAGCGCGCGTGTGAATGCCGCACCTGCGGTGCCACCGGTTTCTACAGGGACACCAAGTGTACGACGTGATAGCGGTGCAACTGGCCAGAAGGCAGCAGAAGCAGCGCGCGCCAAGTCTGAGGCTGCAAATGCTGCAGGCCCAAATATCGTTGTAGAGGCAGCACAGAATGCCCAGATGTCTCGTGAAGTTGAAGAGCGTTTGCGATCACTTGAGGCTGCTGAGTCAGCGCAAGGAACAGTCAGCGAAAACCGTCAGAAGCAGATTGACGAGCTCGCAAAGCAGTTGGGTGATCTCAGTAATGGCAAGCCCAAGGTTGTGCGCCAGATGATTCAGAGTAACCCGGATATACGAAAGATTGTCGCTGGTATTGTGAAGGATCCGATTGCGGCTCGACAGCTCCAGAAGCGCATTGAAGGAGAAATCAAGAAGAATCCGTCACTTAAGAGTCTGAGCGAAGAAGATGCTCGGGAGATCAGTAAGGAGCAGACCAAGGTTGCCATGCGTGCGCTCAAGAAGGAAGACCGAGAGAGTCTCGAAAAGAATAGCAGTAAACCAGAGTTGCGTGAGGTGGCACGCGAGGTTCTGGATGAACCAGACGATGAAGTGGTGGAGTCCGGGACGTCAGTACCACCAACGGACACTGACACCACGCCTAACGCGTAATCGCATCTATGGCAATTACGTTTCGATCTATTGACGAGTTGCCTGACCTGTTGCAGGAATACCTCTACAGCGATGCGGTTACAACCATCACACAAGAGGTGTTTGCAACATATGGCATCAAGGACCGCGCACAACAGGATGCGGTTCTTGATGCGTTGTGGGCGGTATTCCATGGGACCCTCTCTCTCGAGCGTCTTCCACAGCGCATTGGTGAGGCAGTAGGTAAGCCCGCAGATGCTGTATTCCCGATGACCGCTGAATTGGCTGTGCGTATGCTACTGCCTGCGCGTGAATATTTGGGTCCAGTGGATGCGTATGTTCGGCGGTGGGATGAACGCGCTGCAACGAAGCCGTACGCTTCAATCGCATCATCGTTTACATTGCCTGCATATAGTCGTGAGGAACTTATTGAGCGAATTGTCGCATTGCGTCCTGCAACCATTACGCATCCACGTGCGGTTGCGAATTTCGAGAAACTTGCGGAAGAGATAGTGTATCGTGGACGAAATAACTTTGAGGAAGTGCAGTATTTGGGTGAACTTGTGGGCTCTGTAGATGGCACGGGTGTTGGGATGCCAGCTGATGTTGCTAGTGCAACAATTCTAGCAACAAAGCAGTTGCTCGCAGGGAGTACCACAGCGAAATCTCCGGTTGCGCAGACTGTGCCTCGAGCTACTGTTCGCAAACAAGCAGCAACAGAAGAAAAGGCGATAACAGATGAAGTTGCACAGCACGCAAAGAATTTGGGGACTGAGCGTAGTTCTGGGGAAGATGAGAATTTTGTAGATACACTAACGGCAGAGGTGCTCACGAAATTTAGTACGTTGCCTGCAGAAGCTGTGCGTACTGCGATTGACGCTCGTGTGCGCATGGTTCGAGATACTGCAGCTACCATGGATTTCTTGATGCGCGCTACAGAAAAGGGTGGTGTGGGTGTCGACGCAGATACTGCAATGCAGATTGTCTCAATTGTGGAGGAACAGGTGAGTGCGCGCGAGCGGTCGCAGCACGCAGTTGTAACTGCGACAGCACAACCTGCATCTGCAAAATTGACGGGTACTCCGCGTGTTGTTGCTGCAGCACAGCCGCAGGAGGTTCGGCCGGTTGCTCCACCGCCGCGACCAATTTCTGCTGAAAAGCCACGTGTGGAAGATGTGCGTCGCGTTATTGCGCCAACAGGCCCTATTCAAGAGATTGCTTCTATGCGACTCGTGGATTTTCGTCGCAGTAGTGCAGATCCTATGGCACGAGTGACGAAGATTCTTAGTGCAATGGATCGTATTGGCGAAGAAGCGTATGAAGAGAAGATCCAGGCAATCCAGGCGTGGCACTACAATGAGCCGTACCAGCTCTACGAGGATATGATGGTGGATGCGCTTGTGCACCGTAAGCCGCTCTCGGTGCTTGTACAAGAGCGTGTTCGAGATCGTCAGGCAGTTCTAGAAGAAAAAGAAGTCTCTGCGATGTTGCATATGCATCGCATGATGGAGAATTGGTAATATGGAGAACCGTTTTGTGGTTCCACAATTCATCGATGAGGAGGCGAAGATCATTGGGCCAATTACGATGCGACAGTTTCTCATCTTGCTGGGCACAATGCTTGTCATGTTTATCTTTTTCAAGAGCTTTGACTTTGCTTTATTTCTGCTCATTGGTATTCCATTTACATTTTTCATGTTGATCATGGCATTTGTGAAGATCCGCGGACAGAAGTTTCACTACTTCCTTCTCAACTTTGTGGTGAAAATGCGCCGACCGAATGTGCGGATCTGGGATAAGTCACAGCAAGGGGATATTGAAGTAATGAAGTTGGACGAAAAGAAACCTGAGCCACCACGGCTCGTAAAGCAGGCTCCGTCGCAAGGACGACTTCATGAGCTGTCGCTGGTGGTGAATACGGGTGGTATGTATCGCCCTGACGAAGAATAGTATGGCAAGCCCACAACGCAAAACCGGACTCCCTAGCACCCAACAGTACATGCAGATCTCTGAAATCAGAGATGGCGTTGCTATTCTGAAAGATGGAACACTGCGCAGTGTATTGCTTGTCTCGAGTATCAACTTCGCGCTCAAGTCAGAGGACGAACAATCAGCGCTGATTAGCGGGTATGTTTCGTTCCTTAATGGTATCGATTTCCCATTGCAGATTGTGGTGCAGTCCCGCAAGCTCAATATCGACAATTACATGGGGCGGCTCGATGAGGCAGAGAAGGCACAACAGAATGAGTTACTCAAAATGCAGATCGCGGATTATCGGTCCTTCGTGCGTGAACTCGTTGATATTGGTGAGATCATGAGCAAGCGGTTCTACGTAGTGGTGCCATTTGATCCGCTGTCCAATTCGAGCAAGGGGTTCTTCTCACGTATCAAGGAAGCCTTCAGTCCAGCGAAAACATTGCAGCTCAAGGAAGCGCGATTCCGCGAACGCAAGGAAGCGCTTGATATGCGCGTGCGGCAGATCGAAGGCGGACTTGGGAGCATGGGTCTTGAAGTGGTTCAATTGGATACACAGGGGATGATTGAGTTGTTCTATACCATGTATAACCCAGATACATTCATGAACGCGCAACTGACAGAGATGGGTAAATTGCGCATTGACCGATAACGACTATGGCATTTCGTCCCGTACAATTTGGATCTGGCGGCAAGCAAACGCAAGGGCCGAGCATTACTCGTGATGATGGACAGCAGCAACGAGCACAAGGTCGCGGCGTGCTTTCCAAAAAAGTGAATCCAGCGCTTGCACAGTTGGAAGAAGAAAAAGTATATCGTGCGGGTGTTGTGAACATTCGCGATCTCATTGCGCCTTCAGCAATGCAGATTGATCCATCCTATGTGCGCATCGGTGACACGTATGTACGCACACTCTTCGTGGTGACGTATCCTCGCTATATCTCGGTTGGGTGGTTTGCACCGATTATTAACTTTACTGCAACGCTTGATATTGCGATGTACTTCTATCCGGTGAAGACAGAAGTTATTCTTAAGCAGCTCAAGAATCAGTCCGGTATCATGGAAGCGCAGATTGTGAGTGACGCAGAAAAAGGTGCGCCACGTGATCCGATTCGTGAGACCGCGCTGCGTGATATCGAGCAGCTGCGTGATGCGCTCACTCAAGGGATTGAGCGTTTCTTCCAGTTTGCACTCTATATTACGCTCTACAGCAAGACACACGACGAGCTCGACAAGACCTCAGCAGATATTGAGTCGATGTTGGGAAGTAAGCTCATCTATACGAAGCGCGTCTTCTATCAGGCAGAGCAAGGATTCAACTCTACAGTACCACTGGCAAACGACGAAATCATGGTGACATTCAACATGAACTCGTCACCGATTGCGGCGTCATTCCCATTCATCTCGTCGGAGCTTACGAGTGAGAATGGCATTCTCTACGGCATCAATCGCCATAACAACTCGCTTATTCTCTTCGATCGATTCTCGTTGCAGAATGCGAACTCCGTGGTGTTTGCAACCTCTGGTGCTGGTAAGTCCTACATGGTGAAGCTCGAGATTCTCCGCAGTCTGATGCTCGGCGTTGATGTGCTGATCATCGACCCGGAAATGGAATACAAGCATCTTTCCGATGCGGTGGGTGGAACATTCATCAACATTTCACTCTCGAGCAAGTCGAAGGTGAATCCGTTCGAGTTGCCACGTCCTGTCGGACAGCAGGTGGATACCGAGGATATTATTCGCAGTGCTGTCATTACTGTGAAGGGGTTGCTGCGTATCATGCTTGGAACCTTCAGCACTGAGGAAGACTCGCTCATGGATCGAGCGCTTCTCGAAACGTACGCCAAGAAGGATATTACGCCAGATAGTGATCTTGCTACTGTTGAACCGCCAATCATGCAGGATCTTGCGGATATCCTCTCGGGAATGGATGGCACAGAGAATTTGCTTTTGCGCCTCAAGAAGTACACAGAAGGAACGTTCTCAGGTCTCTTTAACTCATTGACCACTGTTGACATTAACAACAATCTTGTGGTCTTCTGTGTGCGCGATTTGGAAGATGAATTGCGACCAATGGCGATCTACACCATTGTGAACTTCATCTGGAATGTGGTGCGCAGCAGTGTGAAGAAGCGCATCCTTGTTATTGATGAAGCGTGGTGGCTCATGCAGCACGAAGAGTCGGCGAAGTTTATTTTTGCCCTCGCAAAGCGTGCGCGTAAGTACTATCTTGGCGTGACCACGATCACGCAAGACGTGAACGACTTCTTGAATTCGCCGTATGGTCAGGCGATTGTGACCAACTCGTCGATGCAAATGTTGCTCAAGCAATCGCCGGCGTCTGTGGACAATGTGCAGAAGACGTTCATGCTCACAGAAGGTGAGAAGTTCTTGCTCCTCGAGTCTGGTGTCGGTGAAGGTATTTTCTTCGCCGGCAAGCGTCACGCCGCGATCAAAGTCGTTGCGTCGTACACCGAAGACCAAATCGTGACAACCAATCCGCAGCAGCTCATGGCAATCGAAGAAGAAAAACGCAAGTTGCGTGAGCAAGAAGCTGCGGCCTAATCAGAATAAAGGATATGAAAAAAGCTTTGATCATCACCGCGATCGTCCTGGTTGTTGCAGCTGTGGCAGGCGGCGTGTACTGGAAATGGTTTCGTACAGATACGGGCATGGTTCAAGGTGGGCCCACCCTTCCAGCTCCTGGGGAGCTTTCCTCGGGTGTGACCGCTGAGATTGTGGGTGAGGAAGTCAGCAAGGATCAACTGCTCGCGCAGGTGCAGCAACCCGCAGATACTTCGAAGCCAGCGCAGCTCACTCCAGAGCAAAATGAGAGCATGAGCATCGGCAATCTTGCGCGTTCGTTCACTGAACGTATGGGGAGTTACTCGCCATCGTCCAACTACGACAATCTGCGGCAGCTCTTCCCACTGATGGCACCAACGATGCGTGCATGGGCAGATGGGGTAATTGCACGTGGAGGAAAGACGGAAATGTCTGTACGCACGAGCGCATTCTCTGCCACCGAAGACACAGCACAACGAAGTGGGGAGAAGCGTGCGTACACCGTGGCAACACAAAAAGAAATTCGTGAGAATGCTACTGCCACGCCAAAAATGGTGTATCAAAAGGCTACTGTGGTTGTGGTGAAGTCTGGAGACACGTGGCTTGTAGAGAGTGTAACTTGGGGTGCTGAAGGGGATATCTAAATGGAACAACAGTCTCCTGGTCGCCTGCGGGCACTGGGCAGATTCTTTCTTGATTCCGTCTTCCCACAATTTTGCATCGGATGCGACCGTGAAGGCGCGGCATTGTGCCGCGTTTGTTGTGCTGTGTCCGCACGAGACCTGGTATGGTTTTGCCCTGTGTGTATGGAATCACGTACAATTCTGGGAACATGTGACTCTTGTGATGGCGCGCTTGATGGTCTTGCGGTCATCGCGCAGGCGAGAGATCCACTCATTCGTCGTGCGATACATGAAGTCAAGTTTGGATTTCGTGAGCGCATCGCAGTGGTGATGGGTGAGCGGTTAGGTGAACAGCTAGGCATGGCGCCATTTCCAGAGTCCCTCACACTTATTCCTGTACCTCTTTCACATCGACGAATGATCACACGTGATTTCAATCAAGCGCACCGCATCGCGGAGGGTGTCATTGTGGGTGCGAGGCGCCCAGGGTGGGCGATATGTCCAGAAGTACTCATTCGAACGCGAGCGACGCGAGCTCAGGCAACACTTGAGGGCAGGAACGCTAGGTTTGCGAATGTGGAGGGTGCGTTTGTAGCGACTGGCCCGGTGGGTGGTGACGTCCTG
>CAZVGV010000007.1:9877-15083 GCA_964627055.1 uncultured Gammaproteobacteria bacterium
ACGTCCTGCTTATTGACGACGTGGCTACGACAGGGGCTACACTTCAGGCTTGTGCTACTGCACTGCGGTCGGCTGGGGCAGCGCAGGTTTTTGCTGCTGCAATTGCCCATGGATAACTTGCGTTGACAGCATGGAGTTCTTTGCGTACACTACGACCAGAAATCATTGGAGAGATGGCTGAAATGAGCACGTGCGCTACGTGCGATTCCGGCATCTTCTTCTAGGGTTCATTGGAGAGATGGCCGAGTTGGTCGAAGGCACCACACTGCTAACGTGGCAGGGAGTAAAATCCCTCGAGGGTTCGAATCCCTCTCTCTCCGCCGCCGTATAAAAGCACTGTCCTTAAAAGAGGCAGTGCTTTTATACTACGGAGTTTGATTTTAGAAATGAGCCGAGACCAGAATGGGTTGGAAATTTTGAGGAAACTATCTTTTGAAATAATACGTGTATCTCAGGTTGATCAAGAAAATGGTTGCATGTTGTAATGAAACCAAAGAAATAATTATGACAAAATACGAGGCAACAACAAAAGACAACAAATGTATTTTCTGCGAAATTTCTGCTGGAAATATCAAAACAGCAGGGCTCTTTTGGGAAGATGAGGAATTTATGGCTTGGCTCGCCATTGATCCAAATACAAAAGGTTTTTCGTGTGTCGTTCCAAAGAAACATTATGGAAGTGATGTTTTGAAAATGCCTGACGATGTATTGCAAAGATTTATCATCGCTTCTAAAAAAGTTGCAGGAATACTTGAAAACTATTTTGACGATGTTGGACGGGTTGGGCTGATGATGGAAGGGACGGGGATTGACCATGCACATATTAAACTTGTTCCGCTTCACGGAACAGAAAATCTAAAGAAAGGTATTTGGGAGCAATTTTTGAGTGGAAAAGAATTTTGGTTTGATAAGTATGAGGGCTGGATTTCTTCAGGAAGCGGCCCAATGGCTGACGCCGAAGAGTTGCAAAAACTTGCTTCTGAAATTAGAGAAAGTCAAAGGTAAACTATTGCGGACGGGAAATCCGCTGAGGCAGTGCCTTTATTTTTTGCAAGCCCAGATATCCACTTGTCCACATGCCTGTGTACAACCTGTTGTGGTATACTCATTCCCGTGACCACAAGATGTAGTGGTTACTGGGGAACAGAGCACTGCTCTGTATATCTCTGCTCTACACACGTCGAGCAAAGAGGCCTTTCTCAGTCGGGCAAGACCTCTTTGACCCTCTCGTCTGTAACGCTTGACGTGCGGACAGGAGCGGGGACATGACTTACATAACTCAATCACGTTTTGATCTGTCTGTATGATGACTCAGGCTCAGTTTGGTGCGTCAAAAAATGAGGAACATGAGAAGCAAGAACACATAATCGTGAAGACCATTCGTCGCAGTGATGGTCGTGAGGAGGCGTTCGACATTGCACGGTTGCAGCGATCATTGGAACTGGCTTTTGCTGGGGCGGGACGAGCAGATGGACCAGAGAGTGCGCACATTCAGGGTGTGTTGCAAGACGCGGTACAGCGAATCGTTGCAGACTTCGATGGTCACACAGTGGTTGAGACTCGTGATATCAAGGAGGCTGTTGGTGGAGCACTCATTGAGGGGGATCTCTTCGATGTAGCGAAGCATTACCTTGCCAATGATATGTCTGCGGAGACTGTGGTGAATGTAGAAATGATTGCAGCAGCTGAACCAGTAGCAGCAGTGGCGTTCCAGGTTGCATCATCTGCACCAGAACCTCGTACATCACGTGCGGTGCTTGCGTCTCGTCGTCGCCTGCCTGATGAGCGTCAGAGTATTACGCATAAGTTCGAGATCGGTGTACACACAGGATATATCACAGTAGGTCTCTACGAAGACGGCATGCCGGGTGAGATCTTTGTGTCCATGAGTAAGGAGGGGAGCACCCTTGCAGGACTTCTTGATGCGCTTGCAACGTCCATCTCGATTGGGTTGCAGTACGGTGTGCCACTTAAGACATTGGTCGACAAGTTCTCGCACATGCGATTCGACCCATCTGGGTTCACGAACAACCCCAACATTCGCATGGCGAAGTCGGTGGTGGATTATATTTTTCGTTGGATGGGGCAGCGATTCCCAGAAGCAATGGCAGTGGCTCAGCCACGTATTGAAGTTGCAGACGCGCAGCGTATTGTTGGAGCTCCCGTAGCCGCACCTTCGCTCCTGCAGAAGAGTCCGATCGTCGGCTCATGTCCAATGCTCACACCACGAACGTTTTACAAGCCATTCGAATACCCACAGTACTTCGAATATTTCACCAAGCAGAATCAGGCACACTGGATGCCGATTGAAGTGCCGATGGAGAACGATATTATCGACTTTAAGAAGAATCTTTCTGAGTCTGAGAAGTCGTTGGTCATCAACATTCTGCGATTCTTCACACAGAGCGATATTGAGGTGAACAACAATTACAACACACGCCTCATTCCGACATTTGAGAAGCCGGAGATCAAGATGATGTTGTCGGCGTTTGCAGCGATGGAGAGTATCCACGTGTGGGCATACTCCTATCTCAATGATTCACTCGGACTTCCAGAGCGTGAGTACTCTGCATTCATGGAGTACGAAGCAATGCGCAAGAAGTATAACTATCTCCAGTCATTTGATGTGCGTAGTGTTGAGGATCTTGCGGTGAATCTCGCAGTGTTCGGTGGATTTATTGAGGGGGTAAGTCTCTTCGCAAGCTTCGCGATCCTTATGAACTTCCCACGCATGGGCAAGCTTAAGGGTGTAGGGCAGATTGTGTCGTGGAGCATCCGTGATGAATCGTTGCATAGCAAGGCAGTGTGTCATTTGTTCCGAGACTTCGTATCTGAGAACAAACACATCTGGACACAGGACCTCCAGCAGACGCTGTACTCCGCATGTCGCGATATGGTAGCAACTGAGGATGCGTTCATCGATACATGCTTCGCAAGTGGCGAGGTGCCTGGGCTTACTGCAGAGCAGGTGAAGCAATATATCCGCTATACCGCAGATCGCAAGCTCAATGATCTTGGACTTGATGCGGTGTACAACGTGAGCAACCCGCTTGGATGGCTCGATATCATGGTGAATGCGAAAGAGCACACCAACTTCTTCGAAAACCGTGCGACGGAGTACTCGAAGGCTGGTGTCGTGGACGATTGGGACAAATAATTTATTCGATCTTTTTACTACACGTATGCCATACGCATCGGTTATTGATGCACTGTCTGCGAATGATCTCGGGGCTGCGCGCGATCTCTTGCTTCAGGAGATCGAGACTGCTACAGCGAACAAGAACAGCTGGGATTGTCCGCATTACATTGCAGATCCAGAAATTCAGAAGTCTATTGATCTCAACGCAGTGCCGGTCGCACCACTTTCGTACTTCGGCCTTGAGAATCTTCGCGATCGCTATTTCATTCGCGATGCCTCGGGTGAGATTTGTGAGAATCCCAAGACGTTCTATGCACGTGTTGCAACGGGTATGGCACGTGGTGATCGTGCGCTTGCGCAGCGGCTCTACAACGCAATGGCCCAGCAGTGGATTACACCTGCGTCTCCAACCATGATGAATATTGGAACGAAGAAGGGGCTGCCGATCTCATGCTTCCTCAACACGGTACCTGATACGCTCGAAGGAATTTTTGAGGCATACCGTGAGAACGCGTTCATGGCGAAATACGGCGGTGGTATTGGTACAGACTGGTCGCAGTTACGCGGACAGAATGCTCCATTGCAGAAGAGTGGATTGCGTAGCTCTGGTGTGATTCCGTTTTTGAAGATCATGGATTCAACGACGATCGCAGTGTCTCGTAATTCTATTCGCCGTGGTGCTGCAGCTGCGTACTTGCGTATTGACCATCCGGATATCGAGGAGTTTCTTGAGATCCGTAAGCCTACAGGTGGCGACATGGACCGCAAGTGTCTGAATATCAATAATGGAATTGTGATCACGGACGAGTTCATGCAGGCCGTGGAGAATAAGACAACGTTCAAGCTTGTAGATCCTCATTACAAAACAGTTACGAAGGAATTGGATGCAGTTGAGCTTTGGCGCAAGATTCTCAAGATGCGCGCAGAAACCGGTGAACCGTACATGCTCTTCATTGACACGGTGAACAAGGCAGTGCCGCAGCATCATCGTGAGAAGGGACTGCTCGTGCGACAGAGCAACTTGTGCACAGAGATTGTATTACCAACCAACGAAGAGCGCACCGCGGTTTGCTGCCTCATGAACCTTAATCTTGAGCGCTACGATGAGTGGAAGCCTGTACTCCCAGCACTTGTGGCAGATTGTGTGACAGCGCTTGATAATAACTTGGAGACATTCTGTGATCTGGCTGATCCTGTGGATTTCAAGAAGGCGATCAATTCCGTGAAGCATGAGCGATCGATCGGTCTTGGAACTATGGGGTACCATGGGTATCTCATGAGCAAGAATGTGCCGTTCGAGTCACTGCAGGCGCGACTCATGAATAAGTCGATCTACAAGGCGATTCACGAGGCTGCAGTCGTGGCGAGTGAGCAGTTGGGTCGTGAGCGGGGCTTGCCACTGGATGGAGGTACGCGTCGTAATTCGTATCTCACGTCAGTGCAACCGACTGCATCCACTGCATTCTTGTGTGGTGAGGCAACACCGGCGGTTGAGCCTATGGCAGGGAATGCGTATTTGCAGAAGACGCTCTCAGGTAGCTTCTTGGTAAAGAATAAATACCTCGAGCGATTGCTGGAGACGAAAGGTCTTAACACCACTGAAGTGTGGAAGTCGGTAATTGCGGCGAAGGGGAGTGTGCAATTGCTCGATATCCTTACCGATGACGAGAAGAAGGTTTTCCGCACTGCATACGAAATGAACATGCGCGAGATTGTGCAGCAGGCAGCAGATCGCCAGCCGTACATTGAGCAAGCGCAATCATTGAATCTTTTCTTCGAAACGCCAATCTCCGGCAAGTACTTAGATGAGGTGCATCTCATGGCATGGAAGCTCGGGGTGAAGTCGTTGTATTATGTCCGCTCTACGGCACCGATTCAGGCTGCGTCAATCGACATGAAGGTGGAGAAGCGCAATGTAGCTGCAGAAGAGTGCGCTGTCTGTCAGTAGCGCGCATCGTGTGATGCACAAATCAAAACGCGACTCTGTTGGGAGTCGCGTTTTGGTTACTGGCGCACTACGTTGGCCAACGCAGAGCGAAGTTGATGCGGTCAGGGTCCTCGCCGTGT
>CAZVGV010000007.1:15093-26673 GCA_964627055.1 uncultured Gammaproteobacteria bacterium
AATTGGTATCATAATAGGGCGACATTTGGGTGGGCTCCAGCAACGTCGAGAATCACTTATTCGACCAAAACCGGCTTCATCTTGAAATATAACCCGTAAAGGTTTATCGTGTTTTTTGGCTTTTTTTCTGGCTTCTTCCACCAGCTGAGAAAAAATTTTTAAAGTACTCAGCCTGCGTGCTGTTACGAAGTACATGAAATGGACGAGGTGCTATTTTTCGCCAGACCCCGGTATAGCACTGCGGGGAGGAGTATGACGTTCCCGCGAAGTCTCAGGAGTAGGTTGCCCGGCAGCGTGTTGCATGGGTGGGTCTCGACGTCGCCGAAGGATGTCGTGTCGTGGAAGTGCGTGTTGATGAGTGCGTCCAGCTCAGCAGACTCGGTCGAGAAACGAGTCTTTCCCATGAAGTACCACAGGTACGAGTTGTGGAGCTTTGACCCCCACGGCTTGCCGATAATCACGGATTTCGCGCTGTTGCTGCTTTCGTGGTGCCAGTCTGGAAGTGCCATGATTCCTCCTCTGCTCGGTGATTGTCGTGTTGAGCAGAGGAAGAATATAGCTTTGTTTTCGACAAAAGTCAAGAGTGACCGTATACTACGAACAATGCATCTCACATATGAAATCACTTGCGCACAAGTACGCGATTTTTTATAAAGTTTTGCCTATTGTGGCGATCGTGTTGGGGCTCAAGACGCTGTGTCATTTCTTGGGGTGGGAGATTTTGGCAGTAGGACCACTGCTCACAGCGATCATTACGGCCAATGTATTCCTTATTGGTTTCTTGCTCTCGGGGACTATTTCGGACTTCAAGGAGAGTGAGAAGTTGCCAGGTGATCTCGCGTCGAGTCTCGAAGCGCTGTATGACGAAGCGTCGATTCTCTGGCGCACCAAGCAGGCGCCCATTGCGCGCGAAGCCATAGAGTATGTAGCTGCACTCAACGTGTCACTGATTAAGTGGTTTCACAAAGAAGAGCGCAGCGTGTCGATCATGAATAAGATTACCGGACTTAATACGTACTTCGCAGCGTTCGAGCCGCTTACGCAAGCGAATTTCATCACGCGCATGAAACAGGAGCAGAATACGGTGCGCCGTATTGTCGTACGCATTCACACGATCCGCGAAACATCCTTTGTGAAGGCGGGATATGCAATTGCGGAGATCGTGACGTTCTTCCTCATTGTGAGTTTTTTGCTGCTCGCCATCAAACCATTGTATGAGTCACTCCTCTTTGTCGGCGTACTCAGTCTCTTGCTCATGTACATGCTGATATTGATTGAAGACATGGATAATCCGTTCGATCATTACGAGCGTGCCATTCCCGTGTCGCAGGTATCGATTAAGCCGCTTGAGGACCTCGCGTTGAGACTAGGTAAAGAATAATATGAATACCATGCAAAAGTCGCTTGCTGTCGCAGGCGTGGTGATTGCATTGGGAATTACATGGTGGCTCGTATCGCCGCTCTGGCGCGATATTGAGATGAACGAAGCACTGCCGCACGTACCGGTACCTGCGCAAGCACAGGATGTTGCGACAACAACCCCCAAGGTTACTCCTATAGTGCTTGCTAGCGCCTCGCTCGTGGCAGGGGAGCATGACGTTGCAGGCTCGGCGTCATTCGTGCAAGTGGGTGACAAAATATTTTTGCGATTCGAAGATCTTGATACGGTGAATGGGCCAGATTTGCGTATCTATCTTGCCACAGACACTGATGCGAAGGATCGCATAGATTTGGGACCCATTCGTGCAACGAAGGGAAGCGTGAATTACGAGATTCCTGCTGGCACTGATGTTACCAAATATTCACATGCGCTCATCTGGTGTCGCGCATTCAGCGTTCTTTTTAGCTATGCCAAGCTCTAGTAGTCCAACGCCAGAAAAAGAGGTTGCGCGTATTGAGAGTGTTGCGCAAGAGACGAAGAAGGAGTGGATGCGGTATAAAAAATGGTATCTCATTGCTAGTGTATCAGCGGTGGCGATTGATGGTGTTGTAGGAATGTTCAGTGGTGAGCTGGAATTGTTTTTCATCACGGTTACCATCATGCTGATGGGGCTTAATTGGATGCGAATCTGGCACAAGATGCAGCGTGCATTTATGCAGCAGTTCGCATCTCGTAATGGGTTTCAATTTGAGGCGAATGGAGAATCCAAGCATCGCACGGGAAAGTTATTTGCACACAAATATGTGAATGATACGACTAATGTCGTGCGTGGGAGCTACCTGGGTCACCCATTCGAGCTTTTCAATTATCATTACAAGGTTGGAGAAGGGAAGCATGCAACAAACTATAACGCGACAGTGCTGCAATATACGTTTGCAGGATTGGTGCCGCAATTCTCTCTCACAGAGCGCATGGATGGGCTCTCTGTGATCCATCGGATGGCGCTTGGACAGCGAGTCCTGGAATTGGAGGGGGATCTTCACAAGTACTTTGTTGTGTATGTGAAGGAGCTACACGAAATTGAAATGCTCGAGGTGCTTACCCCCGAGATTATGGCGTTTCTCATTGATCATGGGTGCAAGCTGAGCTTCGAATTTGTGGGGCGCAATCTGTTCATTTATCAGGATCACGTCATTGGCAAGCGCGAGGAGTTGGAGGCATTCTTCGGTCTCACGCGATTGCTCGTTGATAGAATCAATCATCGTATCGAGCGATTACACGATGATGTGGAGGCGATTACTGCTGTCAGCAAGAAGCGATCATGAGGGCCTCTTGCCTGGCGACAAACAATAGCGTAGGATGATGACGCACAACGATAGGGAAGAGTAGCCAAGTGGTTTACGGCAACAGTCTTGAAAACTGTCGTACCCGAAAGGGTACCGTGGGTTCGAATCCCACCTCTTCCGCCGAAAAAGCACCTGTAGCGGGTGCTTTTGTGTTTTTTATATGGTACCTTGCGCTACATAGTACCATGTGCTATAGTCATGACATGAAACAAGAAACCCCCATCCAAACCGCACATGCGCAGATGCGTAAAGGGATGCTGGAGTTTTGTATTCTCCTCGCAATTGGGAGAGGAGAGGCCTATGCTTCGGAGATTTTGAGTGAGCTCAAGGAGGCGAACCTCCTCGTCGTTGAAGGCACGCTCTATCCGCTCCTGAGCCGGCTCAAAACACAGCAGCTGCTCGACTACTCCTGGGCAGAGTCGAACGCCGGACCACCGCGCAAATATTACACACTGACCCCGAAGGGCAAGAAAACGCTCACAGAGCTAACGTCCACCTGGGATTCATTGGTGAAGTCCATCACTACCCTCAAGAAAACGCTATGAAAAAAGCAGTCCATGTAACCATTGCAAGCACGCTCTTCACCCTCGAAGAAGACGCGTACGCAACACTGCAATCTTATCTCGATGCCATTGCACAATACTTCGACGCACTGCCTGAAGGGCGGGAAGTGAAGCGTGATATTGAGGCGCGAATCGCAGAACAACTCCAAGAACGTCTTGAAGTTGCACACACCACGGTAGTTACTATCGATCATGTGAACCACGTGATGGCAACGATGGGGACTGTGGAGGAAATCACTGATTCTGCTGAGGCTCATGAGGAGGGTGCACCGCGGAACAAATCATCGCATGACTCTGGATCGACTGAGCAACAATCTCCTCGTCGGCTATTTCGTGATGGTGACAATGCAGTGATTGCTGGTGTCGCGGCAGGTATTGCTGCGTACTTCGACATCGATCCACTCATTGTGCGTGTCATCTTCATTGTGTTCATGTTTGTGTCTGGTGGAGCAATGATTGTGTTGTATTTCATTCTTGCTCTGATTATTCCCAAGGCTCAGACACCAGCAGATAAGGTTCGTATGCGCGGAGGTCCTGTGACACTCACATCCTTCCGTGAAACCGTACAGGAAAGTGCCGAGAATCTACGCAAGAATAGTGCCGCATTCATGGGTGAAGAGTCAGGGGCTCGTCGGTTCATTAACCGTTTCTTTGCGTTTTGTGGTGTGATCATTCGTGGATTGGGTCGATTCATCATGGTGATTGTGAGTCTCTTCTTGATGATTTTCCCATCTATTGGTCTTCTCATTCTGCTCTTTGTAGCAGCGAACCTTGCGTTCAACGCACATTCGCAGTACATGGAGTTTCCTGTGGCATTTGTGATCTCAAATGGGTTGCTCTATACTGCGGTTGTGCTAGGGGTGTTGCTTATTGCTATCCCGCTTTCTTTTGCGGTAACAATTGGGCTTTCGCTTTTTGCACGAGCATGGAAAATGCGTCTTGGAACAGGTCTTATTCTTGTGAGCATTTGGATTATTGCTGCAGTGACTGCAGGCACGCTCGCGGTGCGGTATGTTCCTGAGATACAGGATCGCATCTCCAGCCTGCCAGAATATCAGGTTACAACTGAGACAGTGATTCCTACGGGACCATTTACACAACTGGCACTGCAAGCTGGTGTGGACACGGTGCAGGTGATTCAAGGTTCAGAGTATCGTATTGATGTGCAAGGAACGCAGCGCGCGCAGGGTGTTCTCGACTTCAGCGTGCAAGGAGATATCCTGCTTGTATCACATGCAAAGAAGGGGCATAGCTTCTGTTTCTTCTGCTTTGATCGCCGACCGAGCAAGATCACGATTACGATGCCAAGAGTAGAAGCAATACAAGCGAGCCATTCCGTAGAGGTGACGACTGGTCGGATTGTAAGTCCTGAACTCGCAATTACACTCCATGATGCTGCACGTGCGACGATGGAACTTGAGACCACCACCACTACACTCATGATGTCAGACGCGTCTCGTTTGACGCTCGTGGGAACAACGAAAGTGCTTTCACTTCGTGGAACTGATGCTGCACGACTTATTGCACCGCATTTCACTGCAGAACATGCATCAATTGCAATCTCCGATATATTCCGTGCCAATACGCAGGTGACGAAGTCTATCTATGGTACGGCTCGTGATGTGAGTCGTTTCATCTATGAAGGTACAGCCAGCAGTGCCGTTGATACACGCGACATTTCTCGGGTTGAAAAGGCGAGTGATGCAGAGTAATATATAAGGGTAATTTCTTACGATTTTGTCCGTATGAAACAGATCGCGATTATCGCCGGAGTGGTGGTTGTACTCGGTGTAGGTGGCTTCTTGTACTACACACGACCAGCTCCAGCACCAAGTGCAGATGTCCAGCAGCAGGGTGCGGCAAGTGCGAGTGTGCTCGAGACACAAAAGCGCGAGGGCCAGGAGGTTTACCGCATCGTTGCAGCTGAGTCGAAGGCGCAGTTCGAGATTGATGAGACGCTCAATGACAAACCGGTGCGTGTGGTGGGTGTGACTGATCAGATTTCAGGCGAAGTGCTTTTCAATGCCAGCAACCCTGCGGACTCGATGCTTGGCGAGATCCGCATCAATGCGCGCACACTCAAGACAGACAACGAGCGTCGCAACGGTGCGCTCTCACGTCTCATCCTCAAGTCTGACAAAGACGAGTTCGAGTACATCACGTTCAAACCAACAGCAGTTACTGGCATGCCAGCTTCACTCGCAGTAGGAGCAAGTGCACCTGTGAAGATCACCGGTGACCTCACGGTACGTGGAGTGACCAAGTCAGTAACCTTCGACACTACGCTCAAGTACGACAACAATTCCACGCTTTCAGGAATGGCGCAGACCAAGGTGAAGTATGCAGACTTCGGCCTCACGATCCCCAAGCTATCCTTCCTTGCTTGGGTAGATGATGCTGTAACCTTGAAGCTTCAGTTCGTAGCGAAGAAGTAGAAAGGTGACAAAAGAAAAACACCGCCTTCGTGAGCGGTGTTTTTCTTTGTATTCGATGTATTACTTGAGATCTTTGAGTGCGTTGATCTGGAGAAGTGCATCACGTAGTCCGATTTCGCCACGCTTCTGTGCAGCACGAACTTCTTCGATTTGCTGATCAATGGCGTCGAGACTCTTCTTGTTCTCTGCGCGGGACGCGCGGATTGCTTCGAGGCCACGAGAAGTTTTTGGAGCGCGCGACAAGGACGTTGGCTTGCGATATACCGTGGGTTGCTCAACGACTTTGCGAGCAGCGGGCTTTGTGATGTTGTCGATTTCTTCGAGGAGCTTCTTGCCTTCCTCAGCCTTTAGTTCGCCAGACTTCACATCTTTTTCTACAGCATCCTTGAGTTCTTGCATGCCATCGGTTACTTCACCACCTGCCGCACGCTCCTGTGCAAGACGAGCTGTAGAGAGCTTGTATTTCGCAATGGTACGGCGCTTTTCTGGTGCCTTAGGAACTGTCTTCAGAAGTTCATTGGCAGCACCACCCTTGTTTGGTGAAACTTCGGTCTTTGGTTTGGTGACAGTCTGTACATATTCTTGTACAGCATCAAGTGCTGCTTCTGCCTCTGTGGGGAGTGGCCTCTTGCCTGCACGCATTGCCTCAAGGCGGCGCTGTGTTCCTTCTGGTGTACCGACTACTCCGCGCAATGCATCTTTGCCAGCCGCAGTGAAAGAAGCTGCATCAAACTTGGAAGAAGCAGAACGCTTGACTTCGACTGGGCGCTTTGTTGTGGAACGACGAGGAGCTTGTGCTTCGATGTCAGCACGTTCGAGACGAGATTCTTGTTCTGCAGTAGGTGCCTCTTGTTGTTCAACTGTGAGACGATCGAAGTTGCGATTACGAACATCAGCGAGCTTCACAGCGGATGCTACCTGTTCCTTCATGACGTTGGTGAAATCTTCTTCCACCTCCATACCTTCCTCATCGGAGAAAACCATTTCTGTTGGACGGGTTCCTTCGTTCATTACACGATTCGATTCTTCTTCGCTGAATGTTATAGATTCAGAAGGCATCTCTTGTGCAGCTGCTCGTTCTGAACGTGCATAGGTTGGCAGTGGGCGATCAGGAGCCTGCTCTCGTGCTGCAACTTGGGAGGATTGGTCGAAATCGCCACCAGAAGTGCCACCAAGCCAAATGCCAACGCCAGCGAGGAATTTGCCAACGCGGGAACCAATGCGGTTCCAGACAGAAGAGGTTCTACGTGGAGGGCGTGGTTCCGTCTGTGCCGATGGAGAAATTTTACTACGCTCGCGTACGCGAGTGACTGGCTTGAGTGTACCTTCTGCAGCGCTTTCAACTTCAAGAAGTGTTTGAATGTTGATTACCTCTGCGTGTTCGCGTGGGGTGAGTGCGCGATTTCCTTCAAGCAGATCACCTTCGCGGTTGAGACGAATGCCAGATTTTTCTAACTGCTTGATACGCTTTTGTGCTGCAGAAAAAAGCGCATTAGACCAGTCGGTAGCATCGAGTGAATCAATCGAGAATGGTGTGCCATTCCGTTGTGCAGTCTCAAGAAATGTTCGTGTAATGTCCTTGCGTAGGATTGGGTCCGTAAGAAGTGCTCTGCGGTTACTGTAATCGAGATGATCGAGACTCTGTGATTCGTTGACGAGGTGCTCAAACGCCTCATCAACTTTCGGTGCGGCTTCGCGCAGCGCTTCACGAAGTTCGGCGTCAGTGCTCAGCCCTTCTTGAATTGCCTTAAGGAACTGGAATTCGCGAACAGCCATGTTCTCCGCCTCACTCAGGCGACGATTGCCCTCCGGATCTTGTACAACTGTACCTTCTATATCTGTTTCAATGCCAGCATCAGTCAATTCTGCGAGTCGAGCATCAACAACTGCATCGATGGCTTGTGACCATGCACTGTCATCGAGTTTTGCGATCTCGCGATGTTGTGTCTGGGCTTGCTCGTACAGATGTGCTGCGATTTCACGCTGCATGTCATGGTCTGCGAGGACGATCTGCTTCGCAACCCAGTCAAGCGGTACATCGTCGAGAATCATCTTGAGCTCACGTGTTACAACAGGAACTGCTTTTTCGATTGCAGCACGATTCGTGTCTTCCTCAGAGGTGTGGTTGTGCTGCCCTGCTTCAGTCAGGCTGGGATGCTGAGACTCAATGATGGTGCGCGATTCGGCTTCGAGGCGCGAGGACTCATCGGGTATAAATCCGCGAGTTTCAGAACGATGAGGCTTGGCCATAGTCAATAATTAAGAACGATGGTTGACAAAGTATTTGAATGTGTGTAGTATAGCATACTTGTCGCGCAGAGGTGAAAGGAGGTGTTTGTGTCACACTACGCAACAGGTATACAGATAGCAAAGAGAGTGGGGTGGAGGCCCGCACGAGTGCTCTACGATTTGCCGCGCGTACATTCGGAGGGGATCGCTGCGATCGTGTATGACGCAACCAGGGCTCGGATGGTCGTTGTATATGATCCGGGGTTGCACCCAGAATCACTCGGGTGGACACAGCTTCTTCTACCACTTCCGAGCTACGGCGAAGAACCGGTAGTGATGCTGCGATGGGGCGTGAATTCACACCAAGAGATTGTGCCAGTCACATATTCCGACACGTCCATCCGACCTGGGCACGAGCTTGTCTGCGCACATGTCGTCGTAGACGTGGTGCCAGCAGATGAAGTGACGCGTCACCAACACTCCTTCTCGTGTACGAAGTGGCGAGATGGGGATCGAGTTCTTCTTCCGAGGCTCATCATTCAACGGTGACAAACAACAACTGAGGTCCGTCGCGCACGTCTGTGTGCGGCGGGCTGTCTTTTTTATTTGCTGCATGGTATACTTGTATCTCTATGATCGAAAAGACCGACGCGCAATGGCAAGCAGAACTCACCCCAGAGCAGTACCGCGTGTTGCGCGAAAAGGGGACCGAAGCGCCATTTACCGGTGAGTACGATGAACACTTCGAGCCTGGCACATATCAGTGTGCGGGGTGCGGTCGGACGATTTTTGCGTCCGATGCAAAGTTCAATTCGGGGTGTGGTTGGCCAGCATTCGATCGTTCGGTTGCATCAGACGCGGTGCAATTACAGGAAGATACATCACACGGCATGACGCGCGTGGAAGTACTCTGTCCGCATTGCGGCGGGCATCTCGGCCACGTCTTCAAGGATGGGCCAACAGAGACTGGCGAGCGATTTTGTATTAATTCAGCAGCGCTCACATTCAAGAAGAAAGATTTGTAAGTCCTTATGTGGGAGATTTTGCGCTTGTTCTTTCCAGCATTTCGTAAGAGTCCGTGGTGGTCTACGGGGTATTTTGTTGCGGCAGTTGGTGCTCTTGTTGTCTCACTTGCCGCCCCATACCTTTTGGGTGTGATGATCGATCAACTTATTGTGGTAGCGCAGGGGGGTGTAGCACTCAATGTGCTCTGGCCTACCTTCGGACTGTGGATGGGTACTGGCTTGGTTGGCGCTGCGCTTGGTTCGTTTCGAGTGCTGTCACTCTGGACACTGATGAATGTACAGTATTTTGACTTGAATGTTACTATTCTTGGTCGAATTTTTTCCAAAGATATCGCGTTGTTCACAAACAAGAAGAGTGGGGAAGTGAACCAGGTGTATGTGAGTGGTACCGAGGGGATGTGGAGTGTTAATTCTCGATGGTACGATGAGGTTCTTTTGGGTGCGGTTAGTTTTGTGGTTGTGTTGGGTATCGCTTTCTCTTTCAGTTGGCAGATGAGTGTGACTTTTCTTTTTGTGGTGCCATTCTATGTGTTGTTGCTGTATCGGTTGTATGGCAAAGCGCACAAATGGAGTGACAAATCGCGTGACGCCTGGAACGCATCGTTTGGACTCATTGGTGATGTGCTGCAGAATATTTTTGCCGTGAAATTGTTTGCCCGTGAAATACATGAAGTGCAACGCATTGCACCTCTTCTTAAGAAGGCCCAGGGATTTCAGTTCAAACAAAATCTTATTTGGTCAATCGCAGATTTTTTTGATGCTGACATGTTGGCACGTATTGCTGTTGGTGCTGTGGGGTTGCATCTTGTGCTTCAAGGGGTGATGAGTGTAGGTGTATTTCTGATGTTCATGTCGTATGTATCGTATCTTACGAATCCGATGCGGATGTTCGCGTATTCGGTTCGAGCGTTTCAGAAAGACGTCGGTCAGTATCGTGCATTGAAAGAGATACTCGACATGCCAGCACCGGTGCGAGCAGCGTCTGGAACATACAAGACTGCGAGTGTGCGGGGGGCATTAGCATTTAAGCATGTTTCATTTTCATACGATGGCACAAAAGAAGTGCTGCATCGTATTTCCTTCACCATTCAACCAGGTGAGCGTGTTGCGTTAGTGGGTCCGTCGGGTGCGGGAAAATCAACGATCGCGCAACTCCTGGCGCGCTTCTATGATCCAACATCAGGCGCGGTAACGCTTGATGGTACCGATGTGCGATCGTGGGACTACGAGAACTTCCGTTCACACTTCAGTGTCGTCTGGCAAGAAAATATGCTCTTCCACGAATCGCTGGAGTACAACGTACGCTACGGTGACTTGAAGGCAAAGAAAAGTGCAGTGCGCACGGCTATTGACCTCGCTTCTCTCACTGACTTTGTTGCATCTCAGAAAAATGGTCTGAAGACACTGGTAGGTGAACGCGGTGTGCATCTCTCGGGTGGAGAGAAGCAGCGCGTGATGATTGCGCGTGCAGTTCTCAAGAACGCCAACATTGTCATCCTTGATGAAGCAACATCAGCACTTGATTCAATCACAGAGCGCGCCATTCAGCAGAGTGTCTCTTCGCTCATCGAAGGGAAGACTGCAGTGATCATTGCACATCGTCTTTCGACGATTCGTGCAGTAGATCGGATTTTTGTAGTGAATAATGGTCGCATTGAGGCGCAGGGAACACACGATGAGCTCTTGAAGAGCTGCACACTGTATCGCTCCATGGTAGCATTACAATCAAATGGGCTGCTGCCTGACGCAGCGCCCAACAAAACCGTATGAGTCGCTTCAAGAAGTTCCTTCGCATTCTCGGACCAGGATTCATCACTGGCGCATCAGACGATGATCCGTCAGGTATTGGTACCTATTCGCAGGCAGGTGCGCAATTTGGATTCTCCACGCTGTGGGTGGCACTCTTCACATTCCCGTTCATGACTGTGGTGCAGGAAATGTGCGGGCGCATCGGCATGGTGACTGGGAAGGGGCTTGCAGCGGTAATGCGCATCCATTATCCGAAGGCGATTTTGTATGGCTGTGTATTCCTCCTAGTAGTTGCTAATAGTGTGAATATTGGTGCGGATTTGGGTGCCATGGCTTCTGCGGGTGAAATGGTATTTGGTATTCCATTTGTGTGGTGTCTCATTTTTTTTACGGTGTTGGTACTAGGATTGGTTATTTTTTTGACCTACAGCACGTACGCAAAAATTCTTAAGTGGCTCACGTTGGCACTTTTTGCATATGTTGCTGTGGCATTTGCGGTAGAGGTGAACTGGGTGGACGTGCTGCAACATACCTTTGTGCCTCATATCACATGGTCCAAGGAATTTCTTATGATGCTTGTGGCACTCCTTGGAACAACGATTTCGCCGTATCTCTTTTTTTGGCAAGCGGATGAAGAAGTGGAGGAGGAGATAGCACAGCACAAGTTGCTTCCTGATACGCAGCGTGCACCACGTGTTTCGAAGCGTGACATTATGTCTATGCGTTGGGACACCTTGATCGGTATGTTCTTCTCGAACCTTATTACGTTCTTTATTATCACGGCGACTGCAGTGACGTTGCATGCACATGGAATTACGCAGATCGAGACAGCGGATCAGGCAGCGCGTGCAC
>CAZVGV010000007.1:26683-41200 GCA_964627055.1 uncultured Gammaproteobacteria bacterium
GCCGATTGCTGGAGAGCTTGCGACGTTGCTTTTTGCAATTGGTATCATCGGGACTGGTCTGCTTGCTGTTCCGGTATTAGCGGGGTCTGCGTCCTATGCCGTGTCTGAGACATTTGGGTGGCATGCAGGACTCGCGCGAACTTGGCGCCAAGCCGAAGGGTTTTATGGGGTGATCGTGCTCGCAACGCTTATCGGGTTACTCGTGAATTTCATTGGAATCCCGCCATTTCGCATGCTGTACTACACGGCAATCTTCAATGGCATGGCGTCGCCGATCCTTATGGTGATGATTTTGCTCATCGCGAGCAACCGTAAGATTATGAAATCTCACACAAATTCGCTGTTTTCAAATGTCCTGGGTTGGGTGATCTGTGTCTTCATGGGTGCATCGGCCATCGCCCTCTTGTATCTTTTGTAGGAATTTGGTATAGTGCTGCCACTTGTGAGGCGCGAAAAGCGCCTTTTGTATATATCAATCGTATGGCAGAAATTCGCAACGTCGCAATCATCGCACACGTCGACCACGGCAAGACTACACTTGTCGATGCATTGCTGCGTCAATCCAAGACCAAGCTCTCCAAGGAAAACGAGGATCGCGATCTCATCATGGACAACAACGACCTCGAAAAGGAGCGTGGTATTACGATTTTCTCCAAGAACGCATCGGTACAGTGGAACGGTGCGAAGATCAATATTATCGACACCCCAGGTCACGCAGATTTCGGTGGTGAAGTAGAGCGTGTACTTACGATGGCCGATGGCTGTCTCTTGCTCGTCGATGCCAAGGAAGGTCCGATGCCTCAGACACGATTCGTACTCAAGAAGGCGCTCAAGATGGGATTGCGCGTCGTGGTTGTTGTCAACAAGATCGACAAACCAGACGCTCGTATCAACTATGTGCTCGACAAGACACTCGAACTCTTCCTCGAGCTTGGTGCAGATGATGCAACTGCTGACTTCCCAGTTGTGTACGCTTCTGCGAAGAATGGTAAGGCAGGACTTGAACCCAACCTTGATGCGATGACAGACATCAGTCCGATCTTCGATGCGATTCTTACCCATGTTCCAGCTCCTGCGTGTGATGTTACCAAGCCACTCCAGATGCATATCACGATGGTGGCAGGTGACGTATACAAGGGTCGTATTGCAACAGGTCGCGTTATCAACGGCGTACTCAAGCTCAACCAGGATGTGATGCATATTAATCGCGAAGGTGCGATGAAGAAGCAGCGCATTGTTTCGCTCATGTCCTTCGAAGGTCTTCAGCGCGTGGATGTTACCGAAGCACAGGCAGGTGACATTGTTGCTATCGCTGGTATTCCAGAGGTAACGATTGGTGAGACGCTCGCTGACGTGACCAACCCTATTGCACTTCCACTGTTGTCTATTGAAGAGCCTACGGTG
This sequence comes from uncultured Gammaproteobacteria bacterium, assembly GCA_964627055.1. Taxonomy (GTDB): domain Bacteria; phylum Patescibacteriota; class Patescibacteriia; order Magasanikbacterales; family JBBTQS01; genus JBBTQS01. The sequence continues at coordinate 28,088 of CAZVGV010000007.1, forward strand.
AAGATGGTGTTCATGGTGAACGACTCACCATTTGCTGGTAAGGAAGGTGAGTTCACCACTTCTCGACAGATTCGTGAGCGACTCTACCGTGAACTTGAGAACGACATGGCACTTCGCGTCGTGGATGGCGATGGGAATAACTGGATTGTTTCTGGTCGCGGTGAATTGCATCTCTCGATCCTTATCGAGCGCATGCGCCGCGAAGGGTATGAATTCCAGGTATCGCGCCCACACGTAATTAACAAGACGATTGACGGTGTGAACATGACGCCATACGAGCAGGTCTTCGTAGAAACACCTGAAGCCTATGGTGGTTCGGTGATTCAGAAGCTTGGTAGTCGCTATGGAGAATTGCGTGAAATGCGCACAGAGAATGGTATTACCTTCCTTGAGTTCATCATTCCTACCCGTGGTCTCTTCGGGTACCGCACAGAATTCCTCACTGACACGCGAGGTCTCGGTATTATTAACACGGCATTTCATGCCTACCAGCCTGATCCAGGCAAGTGGCACGAGCGTGAACAAGGATCGTTGGTAGCCCACGAAACAGGCACGACAACATTGCACGGTCTTGTTGGTGCTCAGGAGCGCGGTACGTTGTTCTATGGTCCTGGTGTTGCGGTGTACAAGGGTATGGTAGTGGGTCAGTATTCCCGTACCGATGATTTGCGCATTAACGTGTGCAAGATGAAGCAGCTCACCAACATGCGTTCGAAGGGTGATGGTGTTGCGGATAACTTCAAGACGCCACGCGAAATGAATCTCGAAGCAGCACTTGAATATATTGCGGACGACGAATGGGTAGAAGTTACCCCGAAGAATGTGCGCATCCGCAAGATCATTCTCGATGAAGGAGATGCTCGCCGCGCACAGCTCGGCATCAAGTAGTAGCACACCTGCGCGCAGTTCTGGTATACTAGGTCTATATGGAGGACCAAGAACTGCTCGATCCTACCGCTGAAGAATCTGTTCGCGATCAGGCGATCATTCAGTGGGATATTCCTGAGTACCACAAATACGAACACGGTCGCATGTGGTATTTCATTGTGACTGTGGTAGTGCTCGCTACCATTGGGTATGCGTTGTATGTACATAATTACGTGCTTGCTGTACTCACGGTATTGCTCGTAGCTATCGTGGTGATGCATGAAATTCGCGATCCCAAGACGATTCGGTTCGGCCTCACGTCACACGGACTTTTTCTAGATGAACGTGTTGTGCCGTACACTCGGTTGAGTCGATTTTGGGTAGTGGAAGGAGTCGACACTACATCACCGGCATTTCTTTATTTCGATTTTCGAGGTGCTCTACGTCCGCGGTTTGCTGTACCTATTGCTGCAGACTCTGTAGACGACGTACGAGAGGTGCTCACAGAGTTCGTCCCCGAGGACGAAAATGAAGACTATCACGTCCCATTTACCGATCGGTTCAGTCGCTGGATTGGAATCTAATGACCAAAAAACAAACACCCAGGGCATCTCTGCCTGGGTGTTTGTTTTTGTAACGAAGTGTGCTCTCGCTAAGAATCGAACTTAGATTACTAGCTCCGCAAGCTAGTGTCCTATCCATTGAACGACGAGAGCCATAAAGTGCTACGGGGGGAGTATACCGATAGATCGTTCCATAGTCAATACCTCTGCCAGTAGGGTAGAATACCCTGGTATGGCAGGAATGAATCTACTCCAAACACCCCTTACGGCCCTGCGCGGCGTGAGTGATGTGCTTGCCAAACGTCTCGCGCTCCTCGAGCTTACTACGGCTGAGGAGCTCTTGTGGCATATTCCATTTCGGTACGACGACTTTCAAAAAATTGTGACCATACGCGAGCTGGCAGATGGCATGACAGCAACGGTACAGGGGGTTGTGAGCATGATCACTAATCGTCGATCGTGGCGTACACGTAAGATGGTGACAGAAATGATAGTGGATGATGGAACAGGGACAGTGCGCGCGATGTGGTTCAATCAGCCGTTCATTGGGAAGACACTCAAGCAAGGGGATACGATTGCACTTGCGGGGGAGGTAAAGCTTGATGGTATTGGGTTACTCTTCAGCAGTGCGCAGTATGAGCGACTAGCAACGCCAAATGCTCCTCGGACACACACAGGACGACTTGTGCCGGTATACTCCACGACCGCAGGGCTTACCGTGCGTCATATCCGTGCGTTGGTGGCGCAAGTTCTGCCCCTGTGTGCGCAGATTCGAGACTGGTTGCCCACAGCGCAGCGAACAGAAGCTGATGTACTTCCCCTTGGGCAGGCGTTGCATCTGTTGCATGCACCAGAATCCTATGAAGATATCGCCCGTGCACGACGACGTATTGCACTCGAGGAGATCACTCCAATGTTAGTTGTGTCTGCAGGTGCTCGAGCGACACGCAAAAAGAGTGCGGCCCCAGTATTCCATTTTTTTGAGCACGAGATGCAGCGGTTTGTGGGCAATTTGCCTTTCACTCTTACGGATGATCAGAAAAAAGTGATTTGGAAAATGATTCAGGATACCGCACAGTCTCATCCTATGCGACGGCTCATTCAGGGTGATGTGGGATCAGGTAAGACCGCAGTAGCTGCGGCTGCAGCATGGCATGCAACCCTCAATCACAATCAAACGCTCATGATGGTGCCGACCGAAGTACTTGCTGAGCAACATGCACGCACGCTCACCAAGCTCTTTGATGGATTGCCAGTGCGTATCGCATTGCTTACTGGCAGTACCAAGCAAAAACAAAAGATCAAACAAGATATTGCAAATGGTGAGTATGAGCTGGTGGTGGGAACGCATGCACTTATCGAGGAGGATCTGGTGGTACCTGGGCTTGGGCTTGTGATTGTTGATGAGCAGCATCGATTCGGAGTACGCCAGCGTCAGGCTCTCTTGGACCGCGGGAGTCGCACCGGTAGCGCGCACTTTTTGTCGCTGACTGCTACGCCGATTCCGCGCACGTATGCATTGATGCTCTATGGAGACCTGGATATAGCAACGATGCATGGCAAGCCAGCGGGCCGCAAACCGATTAAGACGCATGTAATCCCGGACAGTACCAAGCGTCAGCAGATGTATGCATTTCTTCGTCGTGAAATGACGGCAGGTCGTCAGGTATTCGTGTTGTGTCCTGCAATTGATGCTGCAGATACTTCGGGAATGAAGTCGGTGACGCAGGAGTGGGAGAAATTGCATGTCGAAGTTTTTCCAGATGTACCAATGGGGCTCTTGCATGGCAAGTTGAAGGCAAAGGAAAAACAAGAAGTCATGCGAGCATTTGCTGCACGCGAAACCATGCTTTTGGTTACCACAACAGTCATTGAGGTTGGAGTTGATGTTCCGAATGCAAGTTGCATCGTTATTGAAGAAGCGCATCGTTTTGGCCTTGCACAACTACACCAGCTTCGTGGGCGAGTGGGTCGTGGTGAGGCGCAATCCTATTGTTTTGTTTCGAGTGAAAAGGCTTCCATGGCAGCACGTGAACGTCTTGAGTTTTTTGCTGGGTGTACTGATGGATTTGAGCTCGCACAGTATGATCTAGAAACGCGTGGTCCAGGAGATCTTTTCGGTGAGATACAATCAGGAGAAAGCACCTTCTCTGTGGCATCGGTTGCAGATACTCCGCTTATGGAGCGCGCTGCAGCGATTGCACAAGGACTTGTTGGCGAGAGTGGGGAAGTGGAGAAGGTGTTGGATCAGATGTGGTTTGGTCGCAAACGTGCTATTCGTGCGGCACATCTCGAGTAGCATTGACAATCGTAGTGTGAGCGTGTATACTGCGATGCAACGCGCAATCGTGTGCGTTTGGAGGAATTGACCATGCGTCATGGAAAAGGATGTCAGTGCGGGAACGAGCAGTGCAGATCGATGAATCGGAGCAAGGGACCGAGCTTCAGAACCGGGCTCACACGACGTCCGGATGGGAAGTGTGCGTATCCCGAGTGCACGACGCGCTTGCGCGAGAGCAACAAGGGTCCGTGCTGCAGTCTGCATCACCAGTGGGCTGTCGCCGACTACGGAGATGCGCACGGCTTGCACATCCCCAGGCGTCGTCCGTCGGGCGGCGATCATTACCCCAACAAGGTGCTCGACGGCTTCATGCATCTAAGCTGAACGACACCAAGGCACCTCTCCAGGTGCCGACAACTGAAGATTCGAGGCCGAGTTCGTCGCTGTATGCGAAGGACTCGGCTGTTTCTTTTTTATTCGAAAGCCTCTTGTGCGTTATGAGACGCGACACTGTCTACTACTCCGATGAGATCACGAACGGTTGCAACGGTCGAGGTTGTAGCACCGGCAAATCGCGGCGTGATACAGGTGGAGAATCCAAGAGCTATAGATTCCTGTATACGTCGATCAAGGGCGCGCACTGGCCGTACTTCACCTCCCAGACCTACTTCGCCAAACGCAACGGTTCCAGAAGGCCACGCGACATTACGTAGACTGCTTACAATTGCAGCAGCGATTGCGAGGTCTGCTCCTGGTTCAGTGGCTTTGACGCCACCTACCACATTTACGTGCACGTCATACTGTCCGAGGGGCAATCCTGCACGGGCAGTGAGCACGGCAATAAGTACTTGCAATCGATTGAGATCAAATCCGCTAGCCCGGCGTTGCGGATATCCAAATGTTGTGCGCGTAGTGAGGGCTTGCACCTCCACAAGGAGTGGTTGCTTGCCATCCATAAGTACGGTCACAATCGAACCAGGAACATGTACGCGATCGGGAGAGAGGAATGCACTTGATGCAGCGTTGGTTGGCGTAAGACCGTGACTGTCCATTGAGAAAATGCCAATCTCATCTGTGGAACCGAATCGATTCTTCACTGCACGTAGAATACGCATCGAATGCTGATCGTCTCCTTCGAGGTAGAGCACAGCGTCTACGAGGTGTTCAAGAGTCTTCGGGCCCGCAACCGAACCGTCTTTTGTTACGTGTCCAATGAGGAGCACGGCGATATGGTGTTGCTTGGCGACGTGGAGAATCTGTGTAGTACAAGCACGAATTTGACCTACAGAACCCGCTCCACCTTCGGCAGCGCTAGTGGTTATTGTTTGGATCGAATCTATGATTGCGAGAGCTGGTTTTTCTTTTACAAGTGTCGAAAGAATGGTGTCACAATTTGTTTCGTGGAGCGCGAGGACATCATTGCTGTCGAGGCGTACTGCGCGAAGCCTGACTTGCTCGATAGATTCTTCGCCAGAGATGTAGAGCGTTCGACCCACGTGCGATGCAATGTGCAAAGACAATGTGGATTTGCCTACACCAGGGTCGCCGCCCAGGAGTACCAGTGATCCAGGAACAAATCCACCACCGAGTACTGTGTCGACAGGTGCTATGGTCGTGTGAATTCGTTCGGTTTTGGATTGTGTTGGATCAATGGATTTGAGTGAGACTGGTGTGCGAGCAGGAGCCATCAGATTGGCACCTGCCTTTGTTGCAGCAGTTGGCAGCGAACCTTCTGTATCGATGGTGCCCCATTTTCCACACTGCTCACAGCGGCCAGACCATTTCGAAAACTGCGCGTCGCAATTGCTACACGTAAAAACGCGAGAGGGGGATTTCATACCGAAAGAGATTATTCTTCGGCAGCGGGCAGGCCTTCAGGATTCTTTTCGCCAGTAGAAGACTCTGGAGTGATCGCGGTACCGGTTCCGGCTTTCGTGCATTCGAGGTAATGCTTCACGCGTTTGGTAACAGAATCTCGGTAGAGATCTCCAGGGTCGTTTCCTTTGCCATAGTGAGCAAAGGTGAGGCGAATGACCGATTCCGGTACTTGGTTCTGCGGTGTACCTGGCACGCCACCAGCTTTTTTATACCACGAGAGTAGTCGGCCAGCCATAGCTTCGACTGCAGTGTCAACGGAAAGCAATTCTGGCACCGTGAGACATCGATTGTTAAGACCTTTGATCTTCGTGCCTCGGACTTTTTGGCCATTTACATCGCAATACTGCCCATCGCCGAAGGTCACCTGGCCTAACCCAATGCCGTGGGAAAACCGCCAATCAATGCCGAAGTCTGGTGGCACAAAGCTTTCGGTAGTTACGTGCTTTCCACCGTCGTCATTTTTTTGGGAGACGCATGCAACTTTTTTTCTGAGTGCCTTGGATGCTGCGTCACTTCCGGTAGGGACGAGTGCTGGGACTGTGCTCTCGAATGTCTTGCCTTGAAATGTTTTTCCAGAGCGGAGGAAGCTAAATCGTGCGCCAACATAGTTAGGACCGCAGTAGTTCTCGTCGTGACCTATTACCGCAGGGTTTCCACCTGATTCATGTTGCACGATCACCTGTGCAAGGCAGGGCGGAATACCGAGTTTTGCCGCGGCTGCCGCAGCTTTGTTTGCGTTTTCAGATCGACCTCCAGGCGAGAGATCGAGAACTGCCCCGCCGGTTGCCTGCGCATATATTTCTGCAGAGAGTTCGAATTTGTGCGGTTCTGATTCCACTGCATCGAGGTTGATTGGGTTGAGTGTTGTGAGTCTTGGGTCGACGATTTGCAGCATGCTGTAGGAGAGCAGCGCTATCATAAGTCCGACGATGGACCCTGTGATCATTTCTTTGGCTTGCTTAATTTGTGCTGCATTGCCTGCAGCAAGGACCCATCGTACACCAGCGAACATGCAGACAAATACCGCGAGTATTGCAAGTACGTAGAGCGAATATTGGAATAGACCGGCAATATATTGACCGATATAGGGGATAGCCAATGCCACATTTGGGTCATCGCTTCCTGCAAGGTCTATAGGGTTGCTAAAGACAACACCAGGAATGGCAACGTTCAATGTAGCAGGAAGAGGAAGTCTCGTGTTGCTGTTTCCTGTCGCAGCATCAAGTGATAGTGCTCCCGAGGTCAGTGATGCATCATTTTCTGTCTGGAGTGTCTTTGCGGTTGCACCTACAACTACACTGTATTCAACTGCAGCTTCAGCAAGAGCTTTGTCCCGTGCAATAAGTGCATCCTGTTTTTGTTTTGCAGTTGCTCCTGGCGCGTTGATTGCGTCTTGATATACCTTTTCGATCTGCTCCTTCTCAAGTTCGAGTGCGATTTTTGCTGCCAGAATTGTTTCTTTGGCTGCAGAGGCGTTCGACTGTATCTGATCGGCTGTGTTTGATACGATAAGGTACTCTGTCGAAACACATCGTTTGTTTTCCGGTGCAGGTTGTATACCAGGCAAGAGTGCAACGCCGACACAGGTGGTAGCGGCGGTGGCGCCGCACGCAGAAAGAATCGTGCATTGTGGTGCACTAGACACTACTGACCCAGCAACACAAATACCGCTGGTGGTGTCGAACTCCTGAGTGCCAGGCTGGTATTTCGTAAAGACGCAGACCTTGTTGGTTTGGAGTGGGTCACAGTCTGCAATCGAGCTACAGGGCGATGCGGCGTATCCTGATGCAGCAGGGAGCATGAGTGCAAGGCCTGTGAACGCTGTGATGAGGTATTGGTTTGTTCGGATGGTCATACGTCCTGCACACGCGATTTATGGGTTTTGTGCTACCCATGCATTACCAGCCTTGGCAGATGGCCCCATGCATTCTTGGTATGAGGTTGCAACTCCTCCTGCAGCCATACACCCAGCAAATTTGCTTGTGGGCTTGCTAAGTGTAGGCCATTGATTGATGCAGCAACCAGTTCCGGTTGGATACGCCGTGCCCAGCCCTTTGAAACATTTTGATCCGAAGTACTGGAAGTGCATTGCGTCTCGGCGATCAGTTGCACCAAGCCATGACCACCCATTCTTTCGAAATGCGTCTACAACTTGCACAGGAATGTTGGTCATGATAGGCCGATGATCCGGGTTGTGTGGGGCGTATACATCAATAGCAAGACCGAGGCTGTGGAGATCACCACGGAGCACATCGCTGTGATTGCCGTGCAGATTCTTGAGGATGCGGGTGAAAAGTCGTGCCTTGGTGTTGCCAGACGCACTGGTTACAACCCATGTCTGTGCGCCTGGTTTGTCACATTGCGCATACAGTTTGGTCATGGGGTCTGCATATTGAACATAGGCACCTTGAGACGTGAAACTTGCGATCCACTTTGCGACAATAGGCGAGGCATTTGCTCGGATTTCTGCTTCAACTTTTTGTAGTGACGCAGCTGCTAACTTGTGTACTTTTACTGAGCGACCTAGGAATGTGGTGTTGGCGAGGTATTGTCCCTCAAACGCCGTGGATTGACCGATCGTTGGTGCGAACTCTTGCAGGAGACATGAACCATTGCTTCCATCGCTAAAAGCAGTGATATCAAATTTCGGGAACGAGTTAATGTTTACAATATGACATCGTCCGCGGAGTGTTTCTCCTGGGGTGGTGCCGCTAAGTAACTTGGTTCCTGGTTTGGATTCAACACCAACGGTTGAGGTGTCTCCGGGTGGTTTTGTGGCAGGGTCGGCTGGCTCTGATCCGTATTTTTCGTACTGGATCATTTCAAATGACTCGGTTTCAACAGCATTGAGATTCACCGGGTTCAAGTTCGTAAGCGAGGGGTCGATGATGTACAAAATAGTATAAGAACCGAGGAGAATTCCGAGACCGATTACCGCACGAGACATTGTATCCTTTGCAGTGTCAATGCGAGAAGCGTTGCCACCTGCAGTTGCCCAAATAAAACCTGCAACCACAATTGACATCACAGCAATAAATGCGAGTACTCCGATTGCGTAATCGAATACGCCGTTGATGTACTGGCCAATGTAGGGAATGACAAACTGCTGTCCGCCGGCATTTTCTACGAGCGCGAGGTCTTCTGGATCAGTGAACGAGAGATTTGGAATCTCAATTTGCAAGCGAGGCTTAATTGGTTTTGGCGGCAGTTTCGATTGCTCTGTTTGTACTTGTGCTTGTTGTGCCTGGGCTGCCACGTACTGCACGTGTTGCGTTTTGGTGGGCGTGGTTTCTGCGACATCACCCCAGCTGCAGCTTCCGGTAACAGTGACTTTTTCTTGGACGAAAGAGGGTACACCGTAATTTTCCGCGAGTGTCTTTGCGGTGGTAGCAGTGCACGCAGCTGCATCTGCAGCTTCAATTACCACTTTAAGATTGGAACATGAACCAGCGGAGAACGTGCCTTTTGCTTGTGTGCAAAACGCTGCAGCGTCATATCCCGCGAGCTTTGCAAAGGCAAGATCTCCTGAGCTTGCAGTTAGTGTGCCGGTGCAAGTACAGCCTTGTGGTTTTGATGCTTGTTCACCTAATGCAGTGTCGGTAACAGCAAACACAATGCCACTATAGAGCTGCATGGATGCAATTGCACTCAGGAGTGCGAGAAGAAAACGGCTGCGCATATTAGTTGTTTCTTCGTGCGTCAACAATATATTTGAGCATGGTCGCGGTTGGCACGACGCCATCTACACGCCGGGTATTGATAAAGAAATACGGGGTAGAAAAAATACCACGTTCGCGCGCTTGTAGAATGTTGGCTGCAATGGCTCCTGCGGCTCCTTCGGAAGTAAGACATTTTTGGAAGGACTCTGAAGAAAGATTGAGTTGTTGTGCAAGTGCGAGGTGGTCGAACGTTTGCACTTCGTCTTGGCGAGAGAAAAATTCAGCAGCGTATTCCCAGAACTTTCCTGATCGATCAGCGCAGCGAGCGGCTGTGTGTGCAGTCATAAAACCCGGAATACTTTCGGCGTGTTCTGGTAGATCCTTCCAGACAATACGAACGTCGGGCATTCGACGATGTACATCCTCAAGAATGGTCATTGCGCGAGCACAAGGTCCGCATCCGAGGTCCATGAATGCAATGACGGTGACTCGTGCGTTCTCTGGCCCAAGAGTTGGGTCTGTGGGGAGTACGGGTGGAGGAGTGAGTAGATACGAGCTTCTTGGGCGCTCTGGTTCTGGTTTTGGCCGAGATAATGCATACGCGCCCCAACCAACCACGGTGAGCGCGGCAAGGAGTACTGCAGTAATGGTCAGTGCTTTGCCGTGGTCTGACATAGGTTATTCAAGGAGCATTTGTTGTAGCGAACCTGTAACACGATCAGTGAAATACAGTGAGGATTCGTCAGGTGCAACGCGTAGTGCGTCAACGGTGAATTCTCCTTCGGGCTTCCCTACGAGTGTTGTTCGTCCTGTTTCGAGATCAACTTTGTAAATTGAATCATTGGTGTTGGATGCAAGTGCTGGTTGGAAGCCGATTCCATAAGGCAATCGATCTGTTTCGGGTACTGCGCAATAAATCGTAGTGTTGGATGCGAAGGTGCACTTATCTACCCAAGTAGTGAGTCCAAGTGGTTGTCGATCTTCGCCAAGGCGATCAGAAGAACCTCGGACAATCCAAAGCTCTGGTTGCAGGTTGTTCGCTTGTCGGAAGCTGCTGTAGAGGAGGATGTCTCCTTCTGGTGACCACTTCGGCTTGAATCCAAGCCCTTCGACGGTAAGTGGGAGGAAATTTTCGTTGTTTTTTCCAACAACAAGCACTTGTTCACGTCCAAGACCAATAGCGCGTCCTGTGTGCGCGAAGGCAATCATTTGGTCATTAGGTGACCATGAAACCTGCACCTTGCTCGCGTTTTGTCCAAGCGCTACGACATTTTTTGCATTGGTTCCGTCTGGAGAAGCAACAACGAGGTAGCGACTTGCTGGATCGATGCTGAGTTTTTTTGCTGCGATTTGTGCATCGTTGGGTGAGAACTCAAATTCAGACCAGTGTGAAGGGAGTGTTGTCTGTTGTTTGGTTTCAAAATTATAGAGCACATTTGCACCATCTGGAAATTCGATAATCGCCCTATCTGTGTTGTTGCTCCAGTTCACATCTTTAGCATTGGGAAATGGTGCGTCGTCGTTAAGTGTCACATTTGTACCGTCCGGAAGGATCTTGTGGAAGAGTCCGGTGTCGGTGTCGTAGTACTGCACGGTTCCGGAATTGTTTTCCACAGCGATGTTCGCCGTACCAGATGGAACAAGCTGACGTACACGGGTAACACCACCGTTGGCAACGGGGGATACACCGCCAGGTGTTGTCCCGATTCCGGTACCCACCGTATCACCTTCTGGAGTTGATGTTGCGTTCGGGGTTCTGTCGCCCTCTGCGCCGGTAAGTCCGCTGCCGCCGACTATCTGATCTGGTGGGGTGATAGTTTCAGGAGTAGGTGTACCGCGGAAAAATACAAAATAGATTGCGATGGCGAGGCCTATCGTAACCACAATGAGCCCGGCGAGGGCTAGCAATTTTCGTTTGTCCATACCGAACGTAAAAAACGTTCGCGCATTGGCTAGCGAAGGGACAGGGCGTTCTCAACACGTGTGACGTGCAGATCATTCGACGCAGTACCCTCCAGCATGCGCGATGTAAGCATCGGAATGATTTCCGATTCGATAATAGTATACACTGTTCGACCCATCTGTGGCGAGTTGACGGCACGATCTGCAATCCAATCAAGCACGCTGTCGTCAAGCGTGAGCGCAAACCCCAAGTGAGACACTTGTTCCATGTACTTTGTGAGTTCGCGACTTGCAATAGCACGCAAATCGTCGCGAGTCAGCGGTGCAAAGGGAACGATCGCATCAAGACGATACAAAAACTCGCTTCGGAATACATCCTTGAGTCGGTTCTGATACTGGGTATCTGGGGCTGTGTGTGTTGCGGTTGTGGTCGATGTGCCAAATCCCAGCGGTGCAGCTGCCATTTCTGGGCCTGCTGCAGCGGTCATGACAATAATGGATCGTGAGAGGTCTACGCGGCGACCTGTTGCGTCAGTAATAGCTCCTTCATCCACCATTTGGAGGAACAGGTTGTGAACGTCGGGGTGTGCCTTATCGATTTCATCGAAGAGCAATACGCTATGCGGGGCACGTCGAATTCGATCGGTGAGCGACGTCTGTTCTCGATACCCAACGTAGCCAGCAGGTGAGCCCAAGAGTTTTGAAATCGAATAGGACTCACGATATTCAGACATGTCGATCGTGATGAGGTGTTTTTCTTCCCCGTAAACAGCACGTGCGATTGCCTTTGCGGTGTGCGTTTTGCCTGTGCCAGAAGGTCCGATGAATAACAATACTGCGAGCGGACGCTTGCGAGTTTGGAGTCCGAGAATGCCTTTTTCGAGTGCGTGTACGATGCGCGTACGCGCTGCATCTTGCCCGATGATGGTCTCTGTGAGAGCGGTACGAATAGCGTTCACTCGTGTGGGGAGGTGCACAGAATCCATGGCAACAGGCGAGCCTGTGCGCACGGTCAGGACACGCAGGATATCGCTGCTGTCAATGGTGCGTGCTGTACCGCGAAGGCGGGAGCGGGCGGTAAGTGTGTCTCGGTGTGCAAGAAGTTCTTGCTCGTGAGTTTTGAGGAGCAACGCACGCTCATAGTCTTCTTGCATGACTGCTTCCTTCTTTTGTGCATCGATAGTGTCGAGTGCTTGGTTGATCTCTGCGAGTTTTGCAAGTGCTGGATTCTTCGGGTGCTTGGTGGCAGCAGCTGCCGATGCTTCGTCAATAAGGTCGATTGCCTTGTCGGGAAAGAATGACTCAGGAATGTGGCGTGCGGCACCTTCCACTGCCATTGCGAGTGCTTCGTCAGTGATTCGCACGTTGTGAAATTCCTCATACGCTGGCTTGAGGCCCTGCAAAATCTGGAGCGTGGCAGTAACCGAAGGCTCGTCGACAATGACTTTGCCAAAACGACGATCAAACGCTGGGTCTGGTTCAATATGCTTTTTGTATTCTTGGTACGTGGTAGCTCCAATGCAACGCAGTTCGCCACGTGCGAGTGCTGGCTTGATAATATTCGCAGCATCAAGTGATCCGGATGTTGCGCCTGCGCCAACAATGGTGTGCATTTCATCGATGAAGAGAATGATGTCCGGGTTAGACTTCACCTCTTCGATGAGTTGCTTAATCCGTGACTCAAATTCGCCGCGGTATACCGTTCCGGCGATCATGAGCGAGAGATCGAGTGAGAAAATACGCTTACGCTCAAGAATAGGCGGAACACGGTTGCCTACAATGCGCTGTGCCAGTCCTTCAACGATAGCAGTTTTTCCGACACCAGGATCACCAATAAGGAGTGGGTTGTTCTTGGTTTTGCGGCACAGGATCTGAATGACGCGTTCTACTTCTGCGTCTCGTCCAATGACAGGATCGAGTGTAGCTTGTGCCTTGCTGCTGGTGAGTTCTCGACCGTACTGCT
>CAZVGV010000008.1:0-23787 GCA_964627055.1 uncultured Gammaproteobacteria bacterium
GGGAGTATGATGCCAACGATGTAGCGATGCGTTCTACCGTGGAGGATTCTGGACATATAATGACACAGGTTCCGGCGCAAGAGCGTACGCGAGCAAGAAGCGCACCATCGAGGTCAGCCCCAGTATCAACGAGTGTGTGCTGTATTGCAGGGGAGTCGTGGTGTGTCGAAGGAAGCGCTGCAAGATTTTTACCAGCAACCATTCGTGGACCGATCGAAGGTAGCATGGAAATCGCCATCGTGCTCGGGTTCACGTGGTAGACCGCTGCCAGTGTGCGTAGTGAAGTACACCATGCAGGTGAAACCAATGGGATTGGCGCGAGCACTTTTTGGATTGGCTGGAGTACTGCAGTGTTGGGAATACGCTCATCCGCAGGACTCGCAATAACGATGCCGAGTTTACTCTTGGATCGAAAGGGAATTTGTACCACAACACCGACTGATACAGAAGTATCGTCGTCGACAGTATAGGAGAACGGCCCGACGCCTACAGGTAGTCGGAGCAGCGGTACAACAGTTACAACCATGTTAGAAGGTGAATTGAGCAGTGAGGTATCCTACACCCATTGGATGCTCGTACGCGAGTTCTTTATACCGGTACTGCACACGTTGGAGTATACCTAGGAAGAGAAGGAGCGGTGGAAGTGCGAATTGTTCAGCCTCCTCTGCAATATGCGGGTCCATGGACAGGAGGCGGCTTGTGTTGTAGTCCTGGAGGCGTTCGCGCACCTCGGAGTCAAAGAGTTCTCCGGATTTGTGGTATCCAAACGGCGCATCCGTGTGCAATGTGTGTGCTAAATTTGTAGATACGACAATGCCGTAGCGCGTGGTACTCGATAGGATCAGATCCTTCAAGGTGTACCCGAAGTCGTAGTGCTCTTTGGGCGATAATCCAGAGGTGCCAAGTACTGCAATGCGGTTGAACCGAATGCCCTGACGGAGCATTAATGTAGGGATAGCAGTTGCGTAGTCAAGCTCGGAATCAGAAAGAGTTGCAACAGGGATAGATTCACGAATACAGCGTTCGCGCATTCGCGCAGCAAATGCGATGTCATTCTTCAGTGGTGTATAGGTATGAAGATCTCCGAATTCACTGAACGAGAGATGGAGCTCTGGAGCACCAGCGACGCTGTAGGATTGCTCATGAGCACCAGCGTGCGCAGAGATAATAATGAGGGTGTCAACCTGTGCTGCGTACAGATCTTCCGTGAGCCGTTGGCACGCTATGCGTGTTTTGGGCAGTTGATACACTTCTTTGGTGCTCACGTGTGGCAGCAGAAGTGGTGTGTGGGGCATGAGCGCTGCAAAGACAAGTGCCATAGGAGTTACTTCGCGCCGATGGTGGTAGCGTTGAGCTCGACAGCGTCACCAAGAGGTGCACCCAGAAGTGCTTGCTCACTGACGAACAACACGTTTTCCTTCTTGTAACCCAGACCTTTGAAGACGGATTCATTAGGGATCAAGCGGCGCATTCCATCAGAGATTACGTAGATAAATGGCGAACCCTTCACAGAAACAAGTGTACCGTCCCGGAAGGTATACGGCTTTTGTACCAGTGGGTACTGCGCGAGCGTCTTCATGTCAACGGTGATTGGTTTGGAGTTGGGGAAGAGCGCCTTTGCTACATCTGCGTGTGCGATAGGCTGACGCATGCCATTCTCTACGTAGTAGTATGCGCCGGACTTCTTTTCGATCATGACGGTACCCAATGGGTAGATCGACGCACTGGTAATGATATTCCCTTGGTAGTAGTCATCCAGCTCAGCGGTAGTAATGTCGATAACTTCACCTGGGTTATACCCTAACTGACGGAAGACTTCCTTCGAGGGAATGTACCGCACAGTGTCATCCTGCAACAAATAGGTCATGCCGTTTTCGATGCGCAGAATTGAATAATTAGGGAACTTAATTGCTGGACCTTCTTCAAACGACTTGAGGTCAGACTCACTAATTTCAATAATTTGTGAGGGGTTATACCGACTTGTGAGAGCCGTCAGCGAACCGAATGGGCGACGGAGTCCTTTTTGGATGATGTAGACCGTGTTGCTCCCTTTGGTTTTTACAAGTGAGCCATTCGGGTAAACGCGAGTGAACCATCGGTTCCAAATAGACCAAAGATTCTTGTTGCCATTGATGTGTGGTGTATAGGTGTACAAATATCCTGTCGCAAAGTTCTGTGGTGTCACTGGTGTGTTGCTGAAGGTGTACTGTTGTCCAACTTTCTTGAATGAGGGGTGGTTCTGATGTTCATACCACCAACGTACAGAACCAGCAGCGTTATCAATCTGCTTTGCGAATCCTTTGAACTTTGCAATTGCAGGGTCATCCATAGAACAGGAGTCACAAACGGCATACCCAGCAGCCCAGTCAAGTGCCTTTTGCGTAGGGATCTGTCGTTCGATGAGACTCTGTTCCTTCTGAAGCAAGACGAGGAGATATCGAGGATTTACTGTATACAACTGCGCAGCATTAAAGAGAATGTCACTTGCACGTTGCAGTGACTGCGTGGGTACATCGATATCTTGGTATGTAGCGAGTCCACTGCGTCGAGATTCAAGGAATGCTTGGATTGCTTCGCGGGTCATCGATGTGGAGTCGAAGATTTCACTGTCACTGATGATCTGGTTTGGGTTGAATTCTGCAGCAATCGCATGGAATGGCTGGAGTGCGAGCGTAGCTGCGAGAAGTGCGGTTTGTGCCGCTCGGGAAAAAGAAAATGGCATATACGAAAGTATAGCCATTTTCTTCGATCTGGACAACTTACGAGACCGTGATCGCAAGTGCGTCGTTGTGTGTCGTGACGTGCGCACTTCCACCCTCGGGTAGTGATTGGTCGATGATGTGCCGTGCAATTACGTCGCTGAGTTCATGTTGGATGAGGCGACGTAGTGGACGAGCGCCAAAGGTTGGGTCATATCCCTTCTTTGCAAGGTATGCAAGAGCTCCATCAGCAACAGTAAGTGTGATTTTTTGTTCCTGGAGGCGAACCGCAAGCTTCTTGATCTGTAGATCTACAATCGATCGTACTTGTTCCGGTGTGAGCGCGTGGAAGATTACTGTTTCGTCTACACGGTTCAAGAACTCTGGCTTGAATTGCTCACGGAGCGCAGTGGTGACACGTTCGCGCATATGTGCCTGCGGATCGTCGGTAGAGGAGTCCTTGCTTGTGGTGAATCCAAGTTTGCCACGGGAAGCGAGAGAGAGGATATCGCTGCTTCCCACGTTGCTCGTCATGATGATAATCGTGTTCTTGAAGTTGACTACACGACCCTTGGCATCTGTGACGCGGCCATCATCCAGAATCTGTAACAAGATATTAAAGATGTCTGGGTGAGCCTTCTCAATTTCATCGAACAGGATTACCGCGTATGGACGGCGACGTACAATCTCGGTGAGTTGTCCGCCTTCGTCATATCCAACGTATCCAGGAGGTGAGCCAATCATTTTGCTGGCAGTGTGGCGCTCCATGTATTCGCTCATGTCCAATCGCACGAGTGCATTCTCATCATTGAAGAGGAATTCAGCAAGAGCGCGGGCGAGTTCTGTTTTACCTACACCGGTAGGACCGAGGAAGATGAAGGAGCCCATCGGACGATTGGGTTCTGCGATGCCAGCACGTGATCGACGAACTGCGTTGGCCACAGCGGCGATTGCTTCTTCCTGACCGATTACACGCTTACCGAGTTCTGCTTCCATCGTAAGAAGTTTCTCGGATTCGTCACGGAGCATACGCACTACTGGAATGCCAGTCCATCGTGAGACTACAGCGGCAATATCTTCATCAGTCACTTCTTCTTTGAGGATTTTGCGATCTTTCTGGACTTCAGCGAGCTTCGCTTCTGCAGTAGCGATAGCTTGCTCCATCATGGGGATTTTGCCATACCGAATTTCTGCAACTTTTTGCAGATCACTCTGACGTTCAGCGATATCTGCTTGTTGCTTGAGAGACTCAATCTGCTTCTTGTAGTCACGGATTTTGGTGATCGACTCTTTTTCGTTTTTCCAGTGCAACTCGAGCTCGGTTGCCTGCTCTTTGATTTCTGCGAGGTCCTTCTCAATCTGCTTGAGACGATCTTGAGAATCAGCGTCTTGTTCTTTTGCGAGTGCGCGCTTTTCAACCTCGAGTTTTACGAGTTGGCGCTTGAGTTGGTCCAGTTCGTCGGGCATGGAATCAATTTCCATGCGAATGGCGGACGTGGCTTCATCGATCAAATCAACAGCCTTATCTGGGAGGAACCGATCTGAAATATACCGTGCAGACAATTCTGCAGCTGCGACCAGCGCAGGATCGGTAATACGAACACCGTGGTGTACCTCGTATTTTTCCTTGATGCCGCGCAGAATCGCGATGGTGTCTTCAATGGATGGTTCGGCAACAAGAACGGGCTGGAAGCGTCGTTCGAGCGCCGCATCTTTTTCGATATATTTCTGATACTCCTTGAGCGTGGTGGCACCAATCATATGGAGCTCACCGCGAGCAAGTGCAGGTTTCAAGAGATTTGCAGCATCGATAGCGCCTTCTGAACCACCTGCGCCAACGATGGTGTGCAGCTCGTCGGCGAACAAAATAATTTTTCCTGCTGCGTCCGTAACTTCTTTGAGTACAGCCTTGAATCGTTCCTCAAACTCACCCCGGAACTTTGTTCCTGCGACAAGTGCGCCAATGTCGAGCGCGATCAATTCCTTGCCCTTCAGGCTTTCTGGAACATCGCCGGCAACAATGCGCTGCGCAAGACCTTCTACAACAGCAGTCTTGCCCACGCCAGGTTCACCGATGAGTACTGGGTTGTTCTTTGTGCGTCGGGTGAGTACTTGCATCACGCGACGGATTTGGGTGTCGCGACCAATCACGGGGTCCAGCTTTTCCTTCCGTGCGAGCTCCGTGAAGTTCTTGCCGTATTTCTCGATGGCTTGGTAGGTAGTCTCTGGATCTGGCGAGTCTACGCGCTGTGAGCCGCGGATATCCACGAGCACGCGTAGCACAACATCATAACTGATGCCAGCATCGGCAAGGTCTACGGAGAGCGCATTCTTGTGTGCGAGAAACGCGAGGAAGATGTGCTCTGTGGAGACGAACTCATCCTTGAGCCGGCGTGCCTCTTCAAGTGATTGCTGAAGGAGTGTGGCAGTTTCTGGGCTCATGTAGATTTGACCCAGCGTACCTTGTGGCATGGTAGGACCATCAACTTGCTGATGGATCTTCTTTGCGATCCCAGCTTTGAAGGTCGCGAGTGGGACGTTGAGTTTTTTGAAAATCGAAACAACAACACCGCCTTCTTGGTCTAGAAGTGCATACAGAAGGTGATGGAGTTCAATCTGTCCATGTCCTGCCTCCGAAGCAATAGCAAAAGCACGCTGGATCGCTTCCTGTGATTTTGTGGTAAAATTGTGTGGAGTCATGGTGGTGAATTAGCACTCGTTATCCGTGAGTGCTAATATCAGCGTACCATACAGAATTCTTACGTCAATAGATCAAAAATGCGCTTATTTAACATACAATTTAAGTTTAAAAGTAGGGAAGAGGCTCGAGCAGGGTATCAACCAGCTGGCGAAACAGAGGCTACACATTGGGTGACTCTTAATCCTGAAATGGCTCTTGCAGCAGCAGATGACCCTGCGCTTGCGTCGATTCTTGCTGGTACGCCGTGCGTGGTTGCAGATGGTGTGGGTCTACAGTGGGTGGCGGCGCTTACAGGTCAGCATGTTCCAGATAGGGTATCGGGGATTGATTTGGTAGAGATCTGGGCGCGTAATGCCAATCGAGTCTATTTCCTGGGCGCAAGCCCCGCGTCGAACATGGGGGCAATTGCGTGGTGCAAAAAGGTGAACCCAACTGCTGATGTGGCTGGAACAGCAGTAATATTTGTGGATACGCTTGGTGAGTCTGCAGATACTGGTGCGGTTGTTGCGCAGATTCGGCAGCATCGTCCTGAGGTGCTTTTTGTCGCCTTGGGGCATGGCAAGCAAGAGAAGTGGATACATCACACCTTGTCGCAAATCCCCGGACCCTGTGCTGTGATCGGCGTGGGTGGATCCTTCGACATTCTCTCGGGTGCTGTGCGCCGCGCGCCTTGTTGGATGCAGCGTGTTGGGGTAGAATGGCTATGGAGATTATTCATGGAACCGCAGCGATTTGCTCGCATTTGGAACGCAGTTGTAGTCTTTCCCGTGCGCGCTATACAGTCGCATCTAGTGTCAAAACGATGAACAAAAACGTCCGCGTACGATTCGCACCAAGTCCCACAGGAGAGCTGCACATTGGAGGCGCAAGAACTGCACTCTATAATTTTTTGTTTGCTCGGCATCATGGTGGCACCTTTGTACTGCGCATAGAGGATACAGACAGAGAGCGTTATGTTGCAGGAAGTGATGTGCGTATTTTGAAGACATTGCAAGCTCTCAACATGGCACCTGATGAAGGGGCTGTGCTTGGAGCCGATGGTGAATCCATTGTGGATCAGGGTGCTTTTGGTCCCTATGTACAATCACGCAGACTTGCACTCTATCGAACGCATATTGATCAGTTGGTAGTACAAGGTCGTGCATACCCATGTTTTTGTACAGAAGAGCGTCTGACACAGCTGCGCGAGATGCAACAGGCCACAAAAACAAAAACAGGGTATGACCGTCAGTGTCGCAATCTGAGCCAGGCAGACGCTGCACAGCGAGTGGCAGCTGGCGAAAGACATGTGATCCGCATGGCAATGCCACGTGAGGGGACTGTGATGTTCACGGATAGCATCCGTGGTGCGATCACCTTTGCGTACGAGGACATGGATGACTATGTGTTACTTAAGTCAGACCAGTATCCAACGTACCACTTCGCGAATGTGGTGGACGATCATGCCATGGAGATTACACACGTCATTCGCGCGGAGGAATGGATTAGTTCGACACCCAAGCATATTGCACTCTATGAGGCATTTGGGTGGGAACATCCGCAGTTCGCGCATTTGCCTATTCTCATCAATCCTGATCGCAGCAAATTGAGCAAACGACAAGGCGATGTCGCTGCTATTGATTATCTCAATAAAGGCTACCTTCCTGAAGCTATTATCAATTTCATTGCACTCCTTGGGTTCAATCCACGTGGTGATCAAGAAGTGTACACGCTCCAGGAGCTCATCGACGGATTCCAACTTGAAAAAGTTGGTGCCTCGAGCACGATGTTCTCGCATGAAAAGCTTGATTGGCTCAACCGTCAGTATTTGCAGCGTCTAAGCGATGAAGAGCTGATAGCGCGCATGACTCCCGTGTTGCAGGCAAAGGGTTGCACGGATTTTTCTCCACGGTTCATGCGTGCTGTGGTGAGTATTGAACGTGAGCGCATGCAAAAAATAGCTGACGCAGGGGAGGAAAGTGGCTTCTTGTTCCGGGAGATTATGATACAAGATCCGTCACTGCTTGTTTGGAAAAAGTCTACGCCAGAAGCAACTCGTGACATTCTCGCGGCATTGCGGACGTTCATGGCTGGTTTGCCTGCTGAGATGTGGGATGATGTTGCACAACTTACTACCGCAATCGACGGATGGATTACGCAACAAGGTGTGGCAAAGGGTGATGTACTGTGGCCGTTACGGGTTGCACTTACAGGCTTGGAGCGTTCACCTGATCCATTCCGTGTTGCAGTCGCGCATGGTCGCGAAAAATCACTTGATCTTTTGGAACGTGCCTATGCACTCTTTACCACGCCACACCGCTAACGTACGGCTGCTCGCGCTGCTTGTGCTCGTTGCTTTTTTTGCTGCGCCATTTGCGCCGTCTCAACGGCCTGCTCGCGCTGCAACAGAAGACGTCAACTCGTTACAACGGTCTATCGATCAGAAAAATGCAAAGATCAAAGAGATTCAAGCAAAGATCGAAAGTTACAAGCAGGTGATCGATAAAAAGAAATTGGAACGGGCAAGCCTGAGTAATCAGGTGGATCTTATAACTAACCGTATCCAAAAAACGCTCCTGGATATTGAACAAACACAATTACAGACCGAGGAGCTCGAATTGGAACTCGCAGCCATTGAGATCACGTTAGAAGACACTGTGCAAAAAATTCGTTCACAGGAAGCGTTGATCGGTGCAATGCTGCGCGCCATTCAGTCTCTCGATGCACGCAATAGCGTTGAAGTGCTGGCGTCGGGCACGAGTTTGACAGAGTTTTTTTCATCTGTGCAACAGCATAAGCAGTTGCAGCGTTCTCTCGCGGATTCGATGCGCCTGTTGACGAAGGCTCGTGCAGAACTCGAATCTGCAAAGATAGCCAAGGAAAGCAAAAAGAAAACACTGACACTTCTTGAAGAAGCTCTGCAGGCGAAGAAAGAGTCCTTGTCCGGTGAAAAGAATGTAAAGAGCACGCTGATTCAAGAAACAGCATCCTCTGAGAAAAAATTCACATCACTTGTCGATAATCTGCGCCGCGAGTATGAGCAAACAGAAGCGGAGATTGCATCGATAGAGCGTCAGATGCGAGCGAAGCTCGACACAAAGGCATTTGATCCGTCAGCACCACAGACATTTGCATGGCCAGTGCCAAGTCGTTACATTACTACGTATTTCCGTGATACTGATTACCCATATCGTCATGTCTTTGAACATTCTGGGTTAGACATACGCGCAGCGCAAAAAACGCCCATTCGAGCAGCAAGTTCAGGATTTGTCGCACGCGCACAACGGTGTAGTAGCTCGCTTTGTTATTCGTACACGCTTATCGTGCACCAAAATCAGGTTTCCACATTATACGGTCACATGTCGTCGATCATTGTAAATGAAGGGGACTTCATTACCCAGGGCGACATTATTGGCTATTCAGGCGGAACGCCAGGCACGGTGGGGGCAGGCCCGTTTGTAACGGGTCCGCATTTGCATTTCGAAACACGTGTTAACGGAATTCCAGTTAACCCACTTAATTACGTACAACCCTAATGTATATCTATGGCAAGCAAACCTGAATACTCTGCCTTTGTTGGTGTGTTACTCCTGTTCTACGGATTGCTCATCTGGCTTGGAACGTATATCTGGCGAGCAATAAGTAGCTAGTGTCACAGCAAATCAAAACACCATGCGACAAATTTGAAGCATGGTGTTTTGATTTATCGGCATTACTTGGAGTTGTAGCGCGTGCCAATTGTTGTGGTCTGTGTGTAGACTTCAGCATCTCCACCAAGGATCATCTGGTCGATCTTGGTTACAAATGAGTCAGACTCCATTCGTTCTATGTCCATGTTCTCGAGTCCCTTGATCACCACAGCGATTACACGTTGCGCACCAGGTGCTATTGTAATGTCTAGGAACGTGAACTTTTGTGCCTGAAGACTATTACGAATTGACGTTCCAGCACCCACGTTCTTGTAAGAAAGCACCGTACCGTGTGCAGGAGAGCTAGGTGTAACATCGATCAGTTCAATTGTCTTTGCAATTGCGTCGGATGCTGCGTTGACCGTATTGAAGCTGAACCAGAGCTCCTGCACTGTTTGGGACAGTGTTGAGTTGTTGTACACAAAGAAACGACCGACCTCGACATTTTCCTGTCGCAACGAACCAGTTTCTGGGGCACTGCTGTGTGCGGAGACATACAGATCGTAATAGGTCACGAACGTTCCGGACTCTTCTATAAGATCATGTCCCTGACTGTCTGAAACTGTAAGGGTGTATGCGTACTTTGATCGAGGCGATAGATTAGAAAGTGCGAAGCTGTGCTTTGTTGCTGGAACCGCAGAACTACGTGTAATACTCTCGAGAGCAGAGCCGTCGATTGGTCGATAGCTGAGCTTCACGTTGGATGGTGCAGTGGTCTCAACACGAACATCTCCTGCAGTTTTCGTAGAAGCAGTAAAGGATCGTGTAACAATATCAAGCGCAACTGGTGGCTCTTCAACAACAGGAGGTGTAGAAGTTGTCGTCTGTGTGTCGGGGTCGGGGAGTGTGCCCACAATTCGGTAGCTCGTAAAGAAGCCATCCGGGATATCGCGCACCTCGGTGAAGGACTTGCCCAGAGAATGGAACACCTTTTCAGATGGGATTGCGGTGAGCTCGAGATCGCCACTCACAAGATAGACAGTAGGGAGTGATGGAGATTTTACGACACTACCGACCTTGAAGCTCTTCACTCTTCGAACGGGGAGGGAAGCAAGCACAGATGCGTCGACGGTTTTTACTGCAGAAAAATTCTTACCGTACCAGGACTCGTACACTGATTGCATTTGAAAAACAAGACGCGTGCTATCAGAAGCTACCTCATAGACTGCGGAGGAGCTGGCTGACTTCACAAGGTCGCCAGCAATGAGCTCCGATGTCGTCTGTGCCGAAACATCAGCAGACAGGAGTGAAGAAGTAATAGCTGTGAGCAGAACAAGGTACCAGGTAGCGTTTGGCCGCATAGTGCAACATCCGTTAATAGCTATAGTATACAGGAAAGATCTATTGTTGGGGAGCCTGTGGAAGACTCAGGATATAGCGTCGCACAATGTTTATTATACGACGCAACAGAATAAGCTTTCAAAAACACAAGGTCTTACCATACAGCTTATTTCCTTAGAATTACCTCACCAGGCCTTCTAAGGTCCAGCTGTCGGTAGCTTGGTGCCTTCTGTAGGCGCAGGTATTCAAAAAGCAATTCATTCTGGGACTCAAACGAGTTTCGCAAGTCGTACCAATATATGATTTCAGCGCCGCCGCGGCGTGAGTCTAGGACAACGTGACCTAGGGTGTATGGATCACCCGCTGGGTCGTACACAAGGTATTGAAGTTCGTCACGAGGCACTCCTCCTCTCTCTCGGTACCCATCCGATTTGGTAAGTGTCGTAAAATCTATGAACCGAGAAAAGAGTGCTGTTGGAATTGGAGACACTGCTGCATCACCTTCCCATGAGCGAAGGACAAGTGTCGGAGCGTTCAGTTTTTTACCTTCTGCGAATAGCTGTGCTCGTACGTTCACTGGTATCGCGGTCGTGGGCGTGACAGGTGTGGATGTGGTAGTAGTTGACACCCCACTTCCCTCCCCGGTCTTTGCTGTGATTGTTGGTGTAGAAACACTGGTAAGTTGTGATACGGTTCCTTGTGTTGTTATTCGCACGATTCGTCCTTGGTGCGCTGCAACAATACTGTCGCTTTTTTCTACTAAATGTACGATGAGTGTGTTGGGGAACTTTTTTTCTATTTGTAGAGACTGCACTGCGAATTGATTGCGAAGATCCTCTTCAAGTTTGGGAGTAGAAAAGAGGAAGAAATTTCCTCGCAGCGAGAGTGCGCCTGTACCCTTTGTTGCCGCAAGAACGGCATCTCGATATTGTTCTGGGTTTCTGGTCTCCTGCGCGTTTACCGTGATGTGGCGAAGGAAAAAATAGGGATGCCAAAGAAGTAATGCTGCCCACACGATCAACAGGATCGCGAGTGCAATACTCAAAACACGCGGTGTGCGCCACCATGGTAGGACAGGTGCCACAAAACGATCTCGGACATAGACTTTTTCTGTGTCCGAGGCGTTCCAGCTTCGTTGATAACGATTACGCCGCTTGTTGCGGTTCCATACGTTCCCCTCCATAGTATGGTCTCAACACATCAGGGATCGTAACCGATCCGTCTTCGTGCTGGAAATTTTCGAGAATAGCGAGCAAGGTGCGGTCTGCCGTAACAGTATTGTTGAGCGCATGCGCAAGCACGGTCTTTCCCTCCGCGTCCTTCATGCGGATGTTCAATCTTCGAGTCTGATAATCTGTAGTATTGCTTGCACTTCCAACTTCACGGTATCGGTTCTGCCCTGGGAACCACGCCTCGATATCAATTGTCTTTGCGCTTTGGGCACCCGTATCACCGCTGCACAATTGCAACGTTCTGAAGGCAATGCCTAGTGATCGGTAGAATTCGCAGGAAATAGCAACCATTTTCTCGTGGAAGTCCCAGGATTCCTGTGGTGCACACAACACAACCATTTCTACTTTGTTGAACTGGTGTACACGAAGAATGCCCTTGGTGTCCTTTCCATAACTACCCGCTTCACGACGGAAGCACGGTGAGAAGCCAACGTATTTGAGTGCACCGGTTGCAAGTGGCAACGTTTCATCAGCATGCATGGCCATGAGAGCTTGTTCGGACGTGCCGATCAGGTACAGGTTATCTTCGCCAGGATTCACGGCGTACACTTCATTACGGCCATTTGGGAAATACCCTGTGCCATAGAGCGCCTGCTCCCCTACGAGAATTGGCGGCAACGTAAGTGTAAATCCACGAGCCATCATGAAATCCATCGCGTAATTCATGAGTGCACGCTCGAGTCGAGCAACAGCGCCGCGCAAATAATAGAAGCGGGATCCAGCTACTTTTGCCCCTCGCTCGATATCAATCCCATTAGCAGCGGCAATGTCGAAGTGCTCTTTCGGCTCAAACGTGAATGTGGGGATGACCCCTTCTTTTGCGAGCTCTACATTGTGCTCTTCGTCCGGTCCAACTGGAACTGAAGCGTCGAGTACGTTGGGAATAGAAGCAAGAAGTGCCTTACGTTGTGCCTCTGTTGCGGTCTGTGTTTCCTCGAGAGCTTGAATTTGTGCGCGCAATGCCTGCAATGCCTCGATTTCTTCAGGGGATGGCTTGGATTTAGACCGTGCGTTACGGTCGCTGCGCAACTGATTGATTTGCGTGTCAGCAGCGCGCCAGGTTTCATCGAGTGCAACAATTTCGTCAACAATACTGACCAGTTGTAATTTATTACGATTACGCAGGCTTGTAAGAAGTTCTTCCTTGCGTTCGCGGATGTAGATAGGGTCAATCATAGAAAGCGTATTTTTGTGCGAGTCTCAGCATTTCTCGGTTCTTGGGTAACAGGTCCTTGCGCAAAGCCAATGGGAAGGTGTACCAACCCGTTGCGAGTACCTCGCGAGACGAGATGCGTAGATGCGATGGAAGGAGGGTGCATAGGTACGGCATGAGGACGACCTGCACTCTTCCCCAGTCATACACTTTATAGTTCGTGTAGATCCGAGAAAGTAGTCGTTCAGGGCGCACAGAGTATCCGGTTTCCTCTTTTACTTCACGGACAAGGCATTCCTCAACGGTTTCTCCCCATTCAACAGATCCGCCAGGGAACTCCCATTTTTTGTGGTTTACTGTCCCTGGATCATTGCGCTGCTGTAGGAATACCTTACCATTGTGGATAATGATCGCAAGGGGGACGAGAAAAACCTTAGCATCTTCAGATACTTTCTTGGTTTTCTCCCCTTTTTTGATCAACGTGCTTTTGTATTGATCCTCGTGGAATGAGTCGAGACGAACTACTCGTGTGTGGAGTCCAAGTGATCGAATGCGCTCCATGAGTCCGTCAACAAAGGCATGCTGGTCATACCCCAACGCGATAACATCCGGACGTACTTGTCGGAGCGATGCGTACATGTCTGCAGTGTCACCCAACAGTACGTCGTCTACACAGCGCATTTCGCGCACGAGCGCCATGCGCGCTGCTTCATCGAGTGCTGGTTTGTGATGCTTTACCTTGGTGACGGTACTATTGCGTGCAATGACTACGGTTAGATGATCGCCAAGTTTGCGAGCAGACGACAAAAAATGCACATGCCCTGGATGCAGAAAATCAAATGTCCCGAACACAAGCACTTTTTTCATATGGATACAGAATGAGCGTTACGCTTGTTGCAACAAGGTCACGAGCTGGCGCGATGAGAGTGACGAGAGTGCGCGGTTGGCAGAGACATCAGATCCACAAATCAACATTTTGTTGCTGTGGTGCAGATACCAATCAGCGTCAGGTTCGAGTTCGCGAACCTTCTTCGCAACTGCCGTAAGATCCACTTCAGAATCATTACGTGATTTCACTGAGAGATAGTGGGTTGCAGGATTGCTGTACACAAAAAGTACATAGTCCTGCTCATAGGCAATACGAGCAACAACTTTAGAGCTCACGGTAGTTGTAACAGCAACCCCTTTCCCCCACGGAGTGGTGAACTCCTTGCGCTTTTTCCAATCGCGCATGCACCATTCTTTTTCGAGAAGTCCTTCGTACACTCCTGCAAGATACTGTTCGCCGAATTGAAGCGCACCCTCTGATCCTTCGCCCGTAACACGACCTAAGTACGTAAATACAGACCCGATCATGAATTCGCGTGTTGGCGATGCGAAAAGCATCCCGTGATCTTCTTCATTAACATACGCAACAAGTGCCTCCATTGCGCGGCGTTCTTCGGGGGTCTTGAGTGCGCAGTCTTGCTGCTTTTTGCAATATTTCCAGACAAGCGTTGTGGCACTGTCTGCTCGATCTCCCTTGTGTTCATCAAATTGCCCACGTCCAACACCAATTGCAATACGATCAGCGCTATCCTTGCGAGTGTACGATGCGTCTGCTGCAATAAATTCCACACGAGCCTTCTTCCACACAGGAAGCGCGCGACGCAGTACCCAAATAGCCGCTACGTCATCGAGGTGTGGATTCTTGTGCGTGACGAAAAGCTTGGGCATAGTGTGTGGTTACGCTCTGGGACGCATGGTCGGGAAGAGAATCACTTCCTTGATCGATGCTGCACCTGTGAAGAGCATTGCCATGCGATCAATACCGATGGCTGCACCGCTGGTTGGTGGCATACCGTGTGCCATAGCCTCGATGAAGTCATCATCAGTTTTTTGCACATCCTCAATTCCTTTTCCTTCTTTTTCTTTGTTTGCTTCTGCTTCGAATCGCTTACGAAGTTCGAGTGGGTCATTGAGCTCGCTATAGTTGTTCCCCTGCTCTTGACCGAGTACATAGTGCTCGAAACGTTCTACAAAACGTGGATCAGCTGCGGATTGCTTTGCGAGGGGAGAACTCTCTACAGGGTAGTCGTATACAATAGTCGGCTGAATCAATGTGTGTTCAACACGATCCTCGAAGAGTACGGTGAGTAACTCCCCTACGGAAAGGGCAGTTTCTACCAAATGTGGTTCTTCAGGCTTGCACTCAAGCGCAGCTTTTTTTGCTTGTGCAAGTGTGTCGTTAGACCATGCGTGATAATCCCATCCCGTTACTTCGCGCACTGCTTCCACCATTGTGACGCGACGCCAAGGTGCCTTCACTTCAATGAGATGTTCACCGTGTGGCAATTGAGTTGTACCAAAGAGTTTTTGTGCACAGAATTCGTACACGCGCTCAATGAGCGACATGTTGTAACGATAATCTTCGTAGGCACACATCGTCTCGAGCATGGTGAATTCTGGATTGTGCTTGTAGCTTACGCCTTCATTGCGGAAAATGCGGCTGATCTCGAAAACGCGCTCCATTCCACCTACAACAAGACGCTTGAGATAGAGCTCAGTTGAGATGCGCAGATACAAATCCATGTCGAGTGTATGGTGGTGTGTGACAAATGGTCGAGCAGAAGTGCCTCCATAGAGTGGCTGGAGAACCGGAGTCTCAACTTCTACATACCCTTCGTTGTACAAGAACTCGCGTACATACTGCACGAGCTTGCTGCGAATTTGGAACCGTTTGTTCACTTCGTCGTTGGCAATGAGGTCGAGGTAGCGCTGACGATAACGGATTTCAGTGTCAGCAAGTCCATGCCATTTTTCTGGAAGTGGCAACAATGCCTTCGTAATGAGCGCATAGGTCTGTACTTGCAGACTCTTTTCTCCACGCTTTGTCACCATGGCCACGCCCTTCACGCTTACGAAGTCTGCACGATCGATCAGCTCAAGGAACTGATCATATGCTTCGTCGCCTACGTGCTCTTTCTTGATGAAGAGCTGTACGCTGCCACTCTGATCACGCAAGGTCGCAAACGTCACACCACCCTGGGTGCGAATACTCATGAGACGACCGGCGAGACTTACAGGAGTCTGCCCTTTCTCAACTACTTCAAATTGTTCAAGAAACGCACTAACAGTGTGCGAGTGTTCAGCGGTCGACGGGTACGCCTGCCACCCAAGCTCTGCAATACGCGCGAGCTTGGCTACGCGGATATCATATTCTGACTGCATATGCAGCTATGATATCGAAAGAATGGTGTATTTGGCAACGCCTGAGGGTTTTTGTACTTCTACGACGTCATCAATGGCGCGTCCGAGGAACGCTGCGCCTAGTGGGGACTCATTGGAGATCTTGCCAGCAAGAGGATCTGCTTCTGCAGAGCCTACAATCTGGAATTCCTTCTTCGTCTTGTCATCGGTAGACACAACAATGCGCGATCCAATCTGTACTGTTACTGATTTGGTTGCTGCGCGCTTCTCTTCGATCAATACCGAGCGGTTGATCATGTCCTCGAGTTCGAGAAGGCGTCCTTGCGCAAATGCCATTTGTTCTTTTGCATCCTGGTACTCAGCATTTTCGGACAAATCGCCATTCTGCTTTGCGTCGTCAATACGACCTGCAATTGCAGGAATCGTCTTCATTTTGAGTGTCTCGAATTCAGCCTTGAGTGCCTCGAGTCCTTCTTTGGAAATGTATACAATTTCAGTCATAAATTCATGAGGAGTAAACGCAGTATACGGAGGTTACGCTCGCATGTCAAGAATCATAACTTCCCCACCAAGTGAAAAATTCTGCTGCAATCATGGACGCAATAGTTGCACCTTCCTCGCCCTCTTCAACCAAAATTGCGACAGCAATTCGTGGAGACTCGTATGGAGCAAATCCGGTAAACCATGCATGCGGTTCGTACTGATTACTCCACTGTGCAGTACCTGTTTTTCCTGCGACAGCAACACGTGCTGCTTGCAAGCGATATCCCGAACCTGATGTGACGGTCATGCGCATTCCCTCTCGCACGGTTTGGAGATGCTCCGGGTCAATCATACTACTATTGAGCACCACGGGCTTTTCTACAATACGTGGTTGCGATGTCGTATCACCAAGCGCATAAAGAAGATGAGGTTTGTAGAGTGTGCCACCATTGGCGATTGCTGCCGTACTCACTGCCATCTGTAGCGGAGTAACGAGAAGATCTCCTTGGCCAATGGAAAAGTTATACGTATCGCCGATATACCACCGTTCATTCTTTACGTGTTGCTTCCATGCGGGAGACGGAATGAATCCAGCAAATTCTCCTTGGAGATCAATCCCTGTTTTGGAGCCAAAACCAAACTGTTGAAGATATGCAGCGATTCGCTCTGCTCCTAGGCCTTGGACATCCTCATATCCTCCTCCGATGATATAGAAAAATGTATTCACGGAGTCTGCGATCGCCTTGCGCACGTCTGTGACGCCATGCCCGCCTGCACGCCAGTCTTTGAAATACCATCGAGAAATACGGAGTCCACCTGTGCTCAAAAACGTTGTCGACTTGGTGATGATCCCCTCTTGAAGCGCCGCTGCAGCAACGAATGGTTTGATAACCGATCCAGAAGGAAATCGCCCACTAATCGCGCGGTTAAACAGTGGCATATCTGGATCTGCCAGCAATGCGCCGTATGCGTCAGAGCTGATCCCCTTACTAAACAGATTGTTGTCGTAGGCAGGAAGCGAAACAAGTCCGAGTACTGCCCCAGACCGTGGATCGATCGCAACGGCTGCAGCACGTTTTTTGTTCAACTGCGCCATCGCACGTTTCATGGCGGTCTCGAGGTGCGTTTGTACCTGCGCATCAATGGTGAGATAGACTCCTGTTCCTGGAATCGACGCCACAGCACTTACCTGACGTCCTGGGCGGCCTTGTGCGTTCACCTCAGTGAGCACTTTCCCGTAAACACCACGGAGAAGGTGTTCATACGTTTTTTCAACACCAGACTTTCCGATGCGATCCGTCGGGCTATACGCTCTGTCTGCGCGTGTCGTGCCTTGATCAAGTATTTGCTGCCACTCCTGTGCATTCATTTTGCCAGTGTACCCCAAAACATGCGCAAAACTTGCCGTGGTATCAACATGATATTTACGTGTGAATGTACTTTGTACGTACAGTCCTGGAATATCGGCTGCTGCTGCTTGTATTCGTACCGCCTCCTCGTACGTTACAGCATCTTTTACAAGCAACGAATCTCTTCCTGTGAGTTGCGGAGCACCAAATACCTCTTTTGCAGCTGCGTCATCCATTCCGAGAAGTTGTTGTAGCTTCGCTCGTCGTTCTGGATACGGAATGATGTCTCGCGGTGAAATGGCGATAGCAAATGTCGGGACGTTTTCCACCAATGGCACGCCATTGCGATCGTACAGGATGCCACGTGCCGCTGGCTGCGCATATGTACGCGTTCGATTATTTTCTGCGGCGAGAAGGTATGCTCTTCCATTACCAACTTGTATCACGCCGATTTTCCAATACAGAAATCCGAGAAGTAACCACCCAAGGACACCGACAACAATAATTTTGTTTCGCGATAGTGCGTTCCCGATATACTGTTCTCGAAATTCAGGGAGCGCACGATCCCCGTCATCTCTATGAGGTGAAAATTGCTCTGTCACCCACTCCAGACGGTATCGCCCGTGTAGCCCAAAAGAGCGGTGTGGTGCATCGCCTGTTGGAAAGAGATCACTGGATTTTGGTGCAGAAGAGAACCAAGATCGCATAGGAATTGATTACGCACGTCGCACATGATCGAACGCTCCAAACCTCTGACTTACAGCGAACACGATGAGTGATCCTATCAGCGTGTATCCAACCATGGGTATGGCGCGGGTTCCAAATGCAAATAACGCCTCTTGCCATGGCTGAACGGCTCTTGCTGTATTCATACAAACCCAGACGAAGGCGAAGGCACACAATCCCACGGTTACAACGAGTGCGTAGGATCCTATAGATAATCGCGGAATGAGCCTGATGCAAAAGAGTCGCACAGTCCAGGCAAGCGCGAGGTATGCCACCGTCATTGTCCCAAAGGGGTATGGACTCATTACATCAGCTGCGATCCCTACCACTAGTGGCCACCACCCAATGTGTTCGAATGCATACCAACGTGATCTGACCCACCACGGTGCGAGAATTACCGGCACAAGCACAGTATGCCACGGTGCTGGGAGTGCGCTTGTTACACCAAATTGCAATACAAGGAGCACTCCAAAGAGCGTAAGTTGCAAGAGTAGGACCTGCATACTACGGAGTTGGGCGCGTTAGAATTAGCACTTGTCGCAAATTCTCTTGCGCATACCGAACTTGAATGCTTGCACGCAAGAGCTCCGTATTCGGCTCCTCTTCCAATCCTTCAACCGACCCGATCACTATTCCAGCTGGAATTGCTTGGTCCATTCCAGCTGTTTGAATCAAGGATCCTTGCCGTAATTGTGCTGCCTTAGGGATGAGGGTGAGTTGTGTTGAGAGACCAAACTGACCCCGCACCAATCCTACCAGTGTCCCTTGTTCCACCGATGCACCCGATATTGCTGATGCGGGATGTGCAAGTGTTCGAATATACGAACTTTGCGCTGTTACTGAATGCACGGTTCCTACGAGCGCTCCTTCAGTTGTCAGAACCGTGTCACCGACTTGCACCCCTGCATCACTCCCTTGATCTATAAGGAGTAGCGACGTGTCAAAGCTCATGCCAGTACCCAATACATTCGCTGCGAGAGGTCGAAACGATGCATAGCGGTCGATGAGTGAAAATGCTCGCTCAAGGTCTGCGCACACTCTCGCAGTGGTAGATGCGCTCGTTGTGGCCACTTCCCAGCGAAGTCGTTGCTCACGGAGTGATTCAATCTCAGCGATGAGTTCTGCTTTGCTTTTTGCTGCAAGTGAAGCGTCTGCTGCTGTTGTGGTATGCACCCAACCTGCAATAGGAGCAATGAGTCGTGTAATAGGAGCACGTAGCCACTGAAAAAGCGATGTTCTTGTGCCGATAAGTACCACTGCGATCGCCCAAAATAGAACCCATGCCACTCGTATTTGATACGATGCGCGCATAGTATGGGGAATTAAAATCGCTTTCTATTGGTTTCTTCCTGTGCCGAAGGAATAGCAATTCGTGACAACAGTCGTTCATCCTCAAGGAGCATGCCAGTACCCCGCACAACACACATAAGTGGATCATCAACGATGCGTACCGGGATTCCTGTTGCAGTTGCGATAATTTGGTCAATACCACGAAGCAACGCTGTGCCACCAGAGAGCACGAGCCCACGCTCGTGAATGTCCGCAACAATCTCAGGTGGCGTGACTTCCAACGTCGCTTTTATATTTTCGACGATGGTCGCGATAGAACGTGCGATGGCGCGGTACACATGTTCACTGTCAATCACCACTTCCTTTGGCAAACCTGAGACGACGTCTCGGCCACGCATGGAGAACTCAATCTTTTCAGGAAGTGGTTGAGCCGAGCCCACTGCGAGCTTGATATTTTCGGCCTGACGATCTCCAAGGAGTAATCCGAACACTTCTCGCGTATATTGCATGATGTTCTTGGTGAGTTCATCGCCTGCAATAACGCTGGTACGCCAACTTACAATTCCTTCAAGTGAGATAATCGCGACTTGAGTGTTGCCAGCGCCCAGTTGTACAACCATGTTGCCGGTCGGTTCTTCAACTGACATTCGAGCTCCAATTGCTG
The DNA here is from genome assembly GCA_964627055.1 of uncultured Gammaproteobacteria bacterium. Taxonomy (GTDB): domain Bacteria; phylum Patescibacteriota; class Patescibacteriia; order Magasanikbacterales; family JBBTQS01; genus JBBTQS01. The sequence continues at coordinate 20,436 of CAZVGV010000008.1, forward strand.
CGGCCATCGGCTCCTCAATCACAAATACTTCGCGCGCTCCAGCAGCGATAATAGCGTCTTCAACCGCCTTTCGTTCTACTTCGGTAACACCCAGCGGAACAGTCACGACAACTCGAGGTCTCGGGACAAACGAAAACTCGTCTTCATGCACCTTGTCGATGAAGTACTTTACCATGCGCTCAGCTACTTCGAAGTCTGAGATCACACCACCGGAAAGTGGTCGTGATGTGGTGATGTGTGCTGGTGTTTTGCCGACCATGTTCTTTGCCTCGTTTCCTACAGCAAGAATTTGTTCGGTTCGTGTATTGATTGCAACAACAGATGGCTCGTGTACGACGATGCCCTTATCTTTGACATAGACTCGAACATTGGCTGTCCCGAGGTCCATCCCAATGTCTTTGCTGAACTTGCCAAAGAAGGATTTGATCATACCGCGAGTCGGCTATACAGCTCACTTTCAGTGATAGTTTCTGCAGCACCGTTGCGCGTTTTCCATTCGACAGTACCTGCAGCCAGCTGCTTGGTGCTAACGACAACACGCGTTGGGATGCCAATGAGGTCACTCTCGGCAAACTTCTCCCCTGCTCGCAAATCACGATCATCGAGGAGTACTTCGATGCGGTGTTCAGAAAGCGTGAGTGCGATTTCTTCTGCTTTGCGAAGTACAGCTTCGTCTGTGCTGAGTGCGACAACATGCACGGCAAAAGGCGCTACTTCCTTCGGCCACAAGATTCCTGCCTCATCGTGGTGTACTTCCACGATGGTTCCGAGTACGCGGCTTGGCCCAATACCATAGCAACCCATGAGTACTGGCTGTGCCTTACCCTCAGCGTCTACATACGTGAAGTCAAATGCTGAAGAATATTTCGCACCAAGTGGGAAAATATTTCCCACTTCGATAGCCTTGTTCTCAGTGACTGGCCCGTGACAAGTGTCACACGTATCAAATGTGGTGAGAATTTCGCGATTCTTGTACCAACCACAAGCTGCGCAGTGGTACACAAGATCTTCGCCGTATTCAGTAAAGACCTGATATTCGTGTGAGAACTTACTGAAGGTGCCTCCACTTGCCTCAACCATTTTCGCATCAAGACCACAACGGGTATAGACACGATCATACGCTTTTGCTACCTGCATGTAGTATTGATCGAGGTCTTCTTGTGTGGTGTGGAAGCTATACAGGTCTTTCATGAGAAATTCACGCCCACGAAGCAATCCAGACTTGGCACGTGGCTCATTGCGGAATTTGTTTTGAATCTGATACACCGCTCGTGGGAGGTCTTTGTAGGACTGTACGAAGTCTTGCAGAAGCGGTGTCACGATTTCTTCATGCGTTGCGCCGAGTGCATACTCCTTATTCCCTGCCCCCTCGAGGCGGAATAACACGTCGAGTCCATCCCAGCGACCAGTTTTTACCCATGGCTCCTTTGGGGTGAGCGCAGGCATAAGAATTTCACTTGCGCCCAGTGCGTTCATTTCTTCACGAATAATATCTTCGATCTTGCGTAAGACTCGTAGGCCATATGGGAGGTATGAGTACACTCCTGCCATTTCTTTGTGTACAAACCCACCTCGTGTGAGTAGTTCAGCGTTGTGACTGACCTCATCCTTTGGCGCCTCCTTGGTAGTCTTGGTGAAAATGCGTGATTGTCGGGTAAACATACTATGATTGATGTGACGATCGTGACGACCAGAGGAACTCAACACAGCTTACGATGACTGCGAGGAGAATGACAGTCCACCAGTACAGGTATTGCATGCGAGCCATGAGCAATACGATGGTAACTAGTGAAGAGAACAACACAGCCTGTCGGAAACTTTTGCGTACCGTACGGAATGCGACCGTCTCTCTGCGTGCGAAGAAGCTCTCAATTACGAACACGATCAGTGAAAATAAACCAAAGAGCGAAAGAAAAAGTGCTCCGTAGAAGAGTGCAAGTCCTGCGGCACTAGCGGTGTACGGGTCAACAGACATCATGACAAAGTACAAAGCACCGAAGCACAACACCGTAGCTGTGCACATGAAAAGCAGATACTGGCGGAGCGTCATAGAAGATAACGAATACGTTCGACCCGTGCCCGGGCCGGCATTTTTTCATTAAGGAGGGCGAGAATTGCCGATTCCTGTGTCTTGAGTGTTTGTGCAAACGCGGCAGAATCACAACTTACCGTTAACGTTCCGTTCTTGATGTACTGGGGTCGTACATGTCGCGCATCTGCGGCAAAAACAGTGTCGAGCGCCTGTTGCGCGTACTCGAGAGTCATGGCGCTTTCAACTTGTTTGCCTACACCGGCGCGTGCAACGCGCGCCATAAGGTCTTTACCAATCCCGTCCATAGCTATCACGAAAGTTTACGATAGGGGCAGATACTTCTGAAGTCACACGTGGTACAGACGAATGTGCTCGGTTTTGCAGGGAAATCGCTTGTTCGCATTTGCGTGACGACTGCTCCGATTTCTTCCTCAAATGTGAGGAGTACGTCATGGTCTACTGGCACCTCTTGAATACTCAGATCGTTCAGATACCAGTATTGCAGTGATTGCACCGGTCGCATATCCGCAAATTTCGGATCGCGCTCAATAGCAGCGTAATAAAGCAATAGCTGGTTTTTGTCGTCCTTTTCGAGCCGAGTCTTGGGCTTGCCGGTCTTGTAGTCAATGATGATGCTCCCACCGCCTTCAGCTGCGTCTATTCTATCAATGCGCCCAGCAAAAGTACAGCCGCCGATGTGCACACTAAATGACTGCTCCAGTGAACGTGGGACTGTTCCAAAAGGTGCGTACTTCTTAAAGAACTCGCGTAATACCTCTTGTCCGTTCTTAAAATACTCTTCCTTCTGCTCTGGAGACTCGTACCATTCATCTACCCATGATTCCTTGTAGAGTTCCATGAGTTGTTCAAGTGATGGCACAACAGCTGTCTCTGCGGGCACACCGAAGAGATCCTGCTGCACTCGTTCACGTGCTTGACGCAGCTGTTCATACCACTTTTGAAGCGTGGAGTGCATCGTTGTACCAAAGCTCATGGCGTGTGATCCTGCGGTTGGGATCTTAATGACGTAGCGATACTTGTATTGAAGCGGACATCGCAGGAATGTTTGTAGCTGTGAAAACGACAAGCGAGTAAACGGATTTGGTAGCGCAGCCGGGACTTGCTCTGGTGTTGAGGTTGCTACAACAGGGATGTCATTTCCTGTGATACGTTGTTCAATTTCCATTTCTGCGATGAATCGAGAAGCCTTGCGTTCTGACTTACCGTCGCCATACTGCTTCGCGCGTGTGATGTGAATGGAATCACGAGCTCGCGTGAGCGCAACATAACACAGACGTCGTTCTTCACGAATATGTGCTT
>CAZVGV010000008.1:23797-35440 GCA_964627055.1 uncultured Gammaproteobacteria bacterium
TCGTCGTCTTCTGCCCCGCGTGCAAGCAGTGCTGCTGGGAGTGGGAGCGTCTCGCCACGGTCGGCACCCGGAAATCGTAAGTGCACAAGACTCGGGAGAAATACGTGGGAGAACTCCAGGCCCTTGGCGGCGTGAATACTCATAAGGTGGACTGCATCTACTGCGGTACTCACCTCTTGCTCGCCTGTTTCGTCTCCAGAAATCAGCGCGTCCGTATAAAATTGCAAGAAGGCATCAATAGTTGGTGATGCATGGGATTGCACAAACTGGGTTACGAATTCCAAGAATGTTTGCAGTGCAACAAATGGCTCGTCTAATGCCCCTGCCATGTGCTGCTCTTGCCAATAATGCATGAGACCAGAAACCTCGAAGTATTGTACGAGGACCTCATGTATCGGACGATCCCGCAACATACGGTGCGTTGTTGCAAGCACAGAGAGGAATGCAGTGATACGTGCTTGCTCATCAGCATCGATAGCGAGGAGTTGCGCATTTTTAAGAGATGTGAAGAGACTTACACCATTTCTTTGGCTTGCTGCAAGGAGCTGTGTGCACGCATCGTGCGACAGTGAGAGCGGTGGCAACGTGAGGAGCCCATACAACGACACAGAATCATGAGCGTTATGGAGTGCCCGGAGAATCTGAATACATTGTTGTGCGACGCGATGCTGCAATGTACCTCCTCTGCCATGTACCACAATGGGAATGCCTTTGCGTAAGCACTGTTCACGAATAGCTTCGCCGTGTCCATGTGCGCGAACAAGAATTGCCATGTCATTCCATGCTGTCCCCTGTCCATGACAACGTGCAAGCTCCGCGGCTATGGTGGCAGCTTCATCGTGCTCTGTTTCAAGCACTGTGTATTGAATTCCACCCATACCTTCGCGTGCTGCATGCAGTCGCTTCGAAATACCCAAGCGCGACTCGAGGGTGTGAGGGGCATTGCGAGTGATGAGCGTATAGCTCATGTCTAGAATATTTTGTTTGGTGCGGAAGTTTTCGTTGAGCACGACCGACGTCGCATCTGGGAAGTCTTTCTTGAAATCCAAGATGTTATCCATGACAGCGCCACGGAAACCGTAGATGCTTTGATTGTCATCTCCAACAACCGTAATGATCGGCCCATTTCCAGCACAGAGTAGTCGTACAATTTCGTATTGTGCGCGGTTGGTATCTTGGAATTCATCCACGAGCACGTGGCGGAATCTCATGCGCAGCTGTGCCAGTACATTGGGACGTGCTCGCAATAATTCATGCGTATAGAAAAGGAGTGAGCCGAAGTCGAGCTTGCTTGCCTGGAGCATCTCTTTCTCGTACTGCGCATACAGTCGAGCGAGTTCTGCATCAGCTGATGCTGCCATTCCTACCTCGGTATCTGCATTGAGCTGGCGAGATGTTGCATATTCGAGATACTGTTCTGGTGAGATCAGCTCGTCTTTGCATCGAGAAATGTGCGACAGTATTGCGCGAATAAATCGGGTAGCGTTCCCCTTCTGCGCAAAATATGACAGATCAAATGCAGCCAAACGATTGCGCATGAACATCCATGCCCCAGATTCATTCAACACCTGAAACCCCACAGGTAAACCAATGTGATGACCGAACTCACGTACCATTCGTTCGCAAATGCTGTGGAACGTACCGATCTGTAACGAGAGAGCAGCCTCTGGATTCACTGCTTCGATACGAGCCAAAATTTCGTTTGCAGCTTTTTCTGTAAACGTTACTGCCATGATCTCGCGTGGTGCAACACCAGACTCCAATAAATACAGGATACGGCGTGTAAGTACCGTGGTCTTGCCTGTTCCTGCACCAGCCACAATCATGAGCGGTCCATGCGTATGCTGGACTGCAGCTTGCTGCGCCTCTGTTAACCCTTCAAGTAATGACATACCACCCCATCATAAACGAAAACACGCTAGCAAGCCAGCGTGTCCCGTTGTGTTGATTTTTGGTTGGATTTGGGGCGGATGTGCCCCGAGGAAGGAGATCAGTGGCAGGCGTCTCGGATAATGATCTCGCCGATGAAGTGGAAGGTCTGTTGGAAAACGGGTGAAGTCGACACCTTTGCGCCATTGCGCTTCAGGGTGATCACCACGGTCCCCGTTGCCCCGAGGTTAAGTGGTGGCTGTGTACCACCGGACTGCAACCTCGAGTACTTCTCACTCGGTCCGTCGAAGACATTGCTGTCGATGACGTTGCCGTCGAGTCGTATCTCCATGGTTGGGAAGGCTACTCCCACGATGTCGTAGTGATGCTGGAGTGTGAACTCTAGCACCTTTGGTACACCGATGGTGTCGCCGACCTTCGCCAGGTCGATCGTTAGACTCGCCGAGTCACCCGTCAGCTGGATGCCGATTTCCTTGTCGCATGCGTTGCCGACTGCGCACCAAAGACCTGCAGTGAAGCCCGCATCGGCTGAGATCCATGTCTGGAATCCGCCGGACGCGAGCATCATGCTTGCGCTTTCGGTTACAACAAACGGCTCGTATCCGGAGTGCGTACAGCCTGCTCCCGGAACACACGCATCAAGGGTGCAGACATCGCTATCCGAGCAGTCAGCCTGGGTTGGTGTGACACAGGCGCCACCGGCACATCCTTCACCTTGCGTGCACGGATCATTGTCCGAGCAATCGAGCGCCTTGCCTACGCATGAACCGCTGAAGCACGTATCCGAATGCGTGCACGGATCCCCATCGTCGCACTCCGCGATGTTTCCCGCAACACAGACGCCGCTGTTGATGTCGCAGTGGTCTCCCACCGTGCATACATCCCCATCGTCGCACTCCATGTCGAGGTTCTTCGAGAAGCACATGTTCTGATCCGGGCCCGGACTGAGCTCGCACCAGTTCTGCGTACACGTATTGCCATCGTCGCACTCTTCGTTTTGACGACAACATGCAGGCACGGTGGGGAACGAGCAAAGCCCCGTCTGCGCGACACAAAGGTCGTACGAACAAGGATTCCCGTCCTCACAGTGGACCAGTGCACCCAACACACAGACGTTCGCGATACACGTGACCGGCTTGGTGCAGAGCGTTGTGTCCTCGAGATGTGCGCAGTCCGACGTCGTCGTGCACTGGCACACTTCCGGATCTACAGCCCCGCTCAAGCAAACCCCTGCGTCGCAGACATCGCCCACGGTGCAGAAGTCGCCATCCTCGCAACCCACGTTATCAGCGAGAGCAGGTGTTGAAACCACACACGCTCCGGTCGTAGAGTCGCATGACTCAGGTGCGCAAGGGTCACTCGTGTCGCAGAGCACACCCAGGCACTTGTCTACGACTGGGATATCCTCCCCCACCGTGACGTCAGGTGGTTCTGTGACCTCGTTGCTTCCAGCATCGAGAGCCTCTGTGTCATCCGGCGGAACTACGGTGTCGAGCGGATCAGTACCAACATCATCGGGTGGAACTACGTCTGTGACCACGATGTCATCAGGCGGAGTGACGATGGTATCGTCGGCATCCACGCCATCCACACTGCCTGTATCGGTCAGTATGATGTCATTGCCATCCGTTGCGTCGATGGAAGCGTCATCTGAAATACTATCGTCCGCCACAAGAATGTCAGGCGGCTCCTCAACATCAGGCACGTCCTCGGTAGAGTCCGCGTCGTCAGTCGTGGCATCGGTAGCATCCAACGCAACCACCTCCTGCAGCTCGATGGCATCGTCCACAATGTCCGAGGTGTCGGCATCGACGAGCACAGGCGTATCGTCACCATCGCTGGCAACTTCTTCACCCACACCGTCACTGCCATTGACCTCTTCAATCTGAACGACATCCTCGATGTCGCCACTGTCGGTGTCTGAACTTCCGTCGACCGCGATCGAGTCTGGCTCGATCTTCGTGTCGTGTTTCAGCACATCCACACCGTCTCCGGTGCCATCCGCACTGTCAGCCTCGAGCCCGCCGAACGTGAGCTGCGCCGGATCCTGTGCGGTAAAGGAATCGCACGCGGCCGCAGCCGCGAGAAACACTGCTACTGCGAACCGCATTGGTGACCTCCCTAGTCAATGAGCGGTAGTTCTTGGAGCACAAACCTTCAAAAAGAAAAGGCTGCCCTCCAAGTGAGGCAGCATACGCCTTTTCTATACTTTTGTCAACCGTTGTATGGACTACACGCGACGTCGTCGTGCAACACGGATACGGACCAGTGAACGTTCAAGCGCTGCTTGTAATGCTGCGAACTCAATATCGTTTGCAAACTGACGCTTTGTGATGAGCTCCTGAGCGCGAGTTCGGGCAGCTTCAGCACGAGCAATGTCGATTTCATCTGCACGCTCTGCTGCATCGGCAAGAAGTACTACCTCATTCCCTTCGCGTACCTGGACATACCCACCAGCGGTCGCGAGATGGTGTTCCGCAGCACCTTCATGAATCCGAATTTCTCCGGGCTTTACAATACCAACAATAGGCATGTGATGCGGGAGAACTGTGATTTCACCAAGTTCCGTGTTGATAGAAACCGAATCAACTGGCGCACGAAACACGACACGTTCGGGGGTGATAATGGTGAATTGGAGTGTCGTGGATGCCATAGCGATTACGCGGTTACTTCTTCGATGCCGCCCTTCATGTAGAACGCTTGTTCAGGCTTGTCATCATGCTTTCCATCAAGAATTTCCTTGAACGCACGTACGGTATCTTCACGCTTTACGTATTTACCAGGGATACCTGTGAACATTTCAGCAACGAAGAATGGCTGCGAGAGGAAACGCTGAATCTTACGAGCGCGCGCAACCGTGAGCTTGTCTTCGTCAGACAATTCTTCCATACCAAGGATTGCGATGATGTCCTGAAGATCCTTGTAGCGCTGCAAAACCTTTTGCATGCGACGTGCCACATCGTAGTGCTCCTCACCAACGATTGCTGGATCAAGCAATGTTGAACTGGAGTCGAGTGGATCTACTGCAGGATAGATACCCAATTCAGCAAGTGAACGTGCAAGTACTACTGTTGAGTCCAAGTGTGCGAAGGTCGTTGCTGGAGCTGGGTCAGTGTTGTCGTCAGCCGGAACGTATACTGCTTGAATAGACGTGATGGATCCGGTATTCGTCGATGTAATGCGCTCCTGGAGTGCACCCATTTCTGTCGCAAGTGTTGGCTGATATCCTACTGCAGAAGGAATACGACCAAGAAGAGCAGACACCTCAGAGCCTGCCTGGGTAAAGCGGAAAATGTTGTCTACGAAAAGCAACATGTCCTTACCCTGGTCACGGTAGTGTTCAGCAAGCGCAAGACCTGTAAGTGCAACACGAGCGCGCGCACCTGGTGGTTCGTTCATCTGACCGAACACAAGCATGGTCTTATCAAGCACACCACCTTCTTGCATTTCAAGATACAGATCGTTACCTTCACGCGTACGCTCACCTACTCCAGCAAACACCGAGAGACCAGAGTGCTCTGCTGCGATATTACGAATGAGCTCCTTAACAATAACGGTCTTGCCCACACCAGCACCGCCGAAGAGTCCTACCTTACCACCCTTCATGAACGGACAGATGAGGTCGATAACCTTGATACCTGTTTCAAAAATTTCAGTCTTTGGGGACTGGTCCGTAAATGCCGGTGCCTCCTGGTGAATAGAGCGAACCGTCTTGGTCTTTACAGGCCCAAGATTGTCGATAGGTTCACCAACCACATTCAACATACGACCAAGAGTTGCGTCACCTACAGGGATGCTGATCGGAGCGCCGGTATCTACTACTTCCTGGCCACGTACGAGACCGTCCGTGCTGCCCATAGCAACCGCACGCACCACGGAGCCGCCCAGATGCTGCGCAACTTCAAGCACAAGCGTAGGTTGCCCCTTGCCCATGTCCACGGTCAATGCGTGGAGAATTTGAGGGATGTGGCTGTCGAAGGAAACGTCGACAACTGGTCCAATGACTTGAGCGATTGATCCTTTTTGCATATGAGTTTACGTTAGCGCAGTCATGCCGGAACTAATTTCGGCAATTTCTTTTGTAATAGCTGCCTGGCGAGCTCGATTCCATGAGAATACAAGGTCGTCAAGCATGTCCTTTGCAGCATCAGTTGCATTGCGCATCGCAACCATGCGCGCACTATGCTCCGACGCTGCAGCCTCAAGCATTCCCTGATACAGTTGTACTTCAACCAAACGAGGAATCATGGTCTCGAGCACCGCATCAGCAGATGGCTCGAATAGGAACTCTTCGCTGGAGTTCGCAACAGCCTGCTGCTCCTGCACAGCCAACGGCAGAATCTGACGTACAGTTGGTTTCTGTGCAATAGCGCTGATGAACTCAGAGTACACCATGACAACCTTGTTATACGTGCCATTGATGAAGCCCTCCGTTGCAATACGTGCGATTGGGGCGATGGAGAGATACGTTGGTGTATCACCAATGTCCACGAAACTTGCAACGAGGTTTGAGCCACGCTTGCTCAATGCACGGTCGCCTTTCTTACCTACGGACACAAAGTCTGGAGACTCAAGTGTCGCGATAAGCTCGTTCGTGCGACGCAGGATATTGCTGTTGAGACCACCGCAAAGACCACGATTGCTCGTCACAACAATAACAAGTGTCTTTCCTTCTTCGCGAGATTCCAAGAGCGGGTGTGCTGCTCGCTCTGCCGTAGCACGCAACATACGCGTGAGCATTTCCCAGGCGTGTGAAGAGTACGGCCGCGAAGCGACCGCAGCTTCCACAGCGCGGCGCATCTTGCTCGCAGCCACGAGCTCCATTGCCTTCGTGATCTTGCGCGTGCTCTTGACCGACGAGATGCGTCGTTTGATTGCCTTAGTGGCTAGCGGCATAGCGCGTGATAATCTCCTTAAGCTGCGGTTCGGTCACTGCCCAATCCTCCTTCAACACAGCAGTAAGCCACTCTGCATGCTCGGTCTCGATGAACTGATGAAGACCTTCCTCCCATGCAGCAACCTTTTCTACCGGAACGGCATCAAGGAATCCGTTGGTAGCTGCATAGATGATTGCCACCTGCTGACCAACAGACATTGGGTCATACTGTCCCTGCTTGAGAACTTCAACAAGTCGCTTACCACGTTCGATCTGGCGGCGTGTTCCTTCGTCGAGGTCAGATGCGAATTGTGCGAAGGCTTCCATTTCGCGGAATTGCGCCATTTCAAGACGCAAACGTCCAGCAATTTTCTTCATCGGCTTGGTCTGTGCTGCTGAACCTACGCGAGATACGGAGATACCCACGTTAAGTGCAGGGCGAATACCACGGTAGAAGAGGTCGGATTCGAGGTAAATCTGTCCATCGGTGACCGAGATCACGTTCGTCGGAATGTACGCAGAAACGTCGCCACCCTGCGTCTCAATAATAGGAAGTGCGGTAATAGAACCACCACCATTCTCCTTGTTGAGGCGAGCTGCGCGCTCAAGAAGGCGTGAGTGGAGGTAGAAAACGTCACCTGGGTACGCTTCACGTCCTGGTGGGCGGCGGAGCAAAAGCGAAATTTCGCGATACGCCCATGCCTGCTTCGTAAGATCATCGTACACTACGAGTACATCCTTCCCCTGCTCCATGAAATACTCTGCCATGGCACAACCAGAGTATGGTGCGATGAACGAAAGTGCTGCTGGATCAGACGCGCCAGCAACAACCACAATGGTGTTCTTCATGGCGCCTGCTGCCTCAAGTTTCGCCACAATACGTGCAACCTTGGACTCCTTCTGGCCAATCGCAACGTAGATGGAGATAACACCCGTGTCACGCTGGTTAATAATCGTGTCGATGGCGATAGCAGTCTTACCTACCTGACGATCTCCAATGATAAGCTGGCGCTGTCCACGACCGATTGGAATCATGGAGTCAATCGCCTTGATACCAGTCTGGAGTGGAACGCCTACTGGCTCACGGGTCATTACCCCAGGAGCAATCTTCTCAATCGGATTAAGCTTCTTGCTCTTGATTGCGCCCTTACCGTCAACTGCTTCACCAAGCGGGTTCACGACGCGGCCAAGAAGCTCTTCACCTACTGGTACAGAGAGAATACGGCCGGTACGACGTGCGGTCATACCTTCCTTAATCGCGTTGTATTCACCAAGAATAACAGCACCCACCGTTTCTTCCTCGAGGTTCAGTGCTACACCCATGACATGCCCTGGGAATTCGATCATCTCCATGGACGCACACTTGGTGAGTCCAGACATGCGTGCAATACCATCACCTACTTCAACTACAGTACCTGTTTCTTCAACCTGCGCTGCTGGGGTGAAGTCGGCGATTTGTTTTTTGAGTGATTCTACGAGTGTGTGATTCGACATACAACGAGGTAATTATGAAATTCGTGAAAGCATCCCCGCAACACTTGCGTCGATACGTGTGTATCCCTGCGTAATGACAGCACCACCTACAAGTGATGGATCGACATGTAACCCTACCTGCTCAGTCTTGAAGAACCCTTGCAGTACCTGCAGCAGTTCTGCTCGAGCACGTGGTGAGAGCTCATGTGCTACTGCGACGGTTACTCGCTCGCGCGTTTGCTGCTCTTCAAGCAGATGAGCAAATCGCTTCACCACTGCATTTCCCAAATGTAACTTCCCTTCCTGCTTGAGGTACGTCACAAAACGGGCAATAACACCCTCTGCTTGATTGCGAGAAAGTCCCTTCGTAAGGTCGAAGAGTGCGCGGGCGTATCGGTCTGGAAGGGTTGCTCGTGCCATAGGATTATGCCTTCTTCACTTCCTTGAGCCCTTGCTGCAAGAGTTGAAGATCTTCCTTACTCGTTACTTTTTCAGCAAGAAACTTCTCAGCAATACGAGCCGCAAGCTGTACCACTTCCTTCTCTACTTCTTCGCGCATCATCGCACGCTCACCAACAATTTGCTGACGTGCCTGATTCACAATTGCCGTAACTTCTTCCTGTGCGCGCACAGTTGCGGTCGTGATCATGGTATTTGCCTTTTCCTTGGCCTCGGTAAGCACAGCAGTTGCATCGCGTCGTGCAGCAAGAATCGAAGCGTCGCGCTCTGCTTCCATTGCCTTCTTCGCTTCCTCAATCAGCGTTGCGTCCTTAAGAGACTGCTCAATGCGAGCCGTTCGCTCGTCCATAACGCGAAGCAGTGGTTTGTATACCCATTTCGCGAGTACCACGAGCACGATGGCGAAGTTGACTAGCTGTGCCAAGAACAACTTACCGTTAAGTCCGAAGGTGCCCAAAGGACCAACAGCTTCATGGGCTGCGGCGGCAGTATTGGTGACTTCTGCGGCAAAGACGGGATCAATCATACACAAGAGATTAGCTGAAGCGCGGTTGCCACTGGGACAACCAGCACCTCAAAAAGCCCTCGAATTACAACGTAAATGCAATAACGAGCGCGTAAATAGCGATAGCTTCAGCGAACGCTGCACCAAGAAGCATAGGAACGAACAACTTGCCCGCTGCTTCTGGGTTGCGACCGATGGACTCCATCGCGCGCGATACGAGCCAACCAATTGAGATTGCTGGTGCAATACCACCTACTGCAATCGTGAAGCCCTTGGCCATGAGGCGAATGCTCTCTGCATCCATAGTATTCAACTAATGAATTAGACGTGACAGCCCATTCCTACGAATGAGACGTCTCGTGCGATTCACTATGCTGTTCCTCTTCACCGTGTGGTGCGTCTGTAGCTACCGTCAAATACACCAATGTCAACATGGAGAACACTGTTGCCTGAACAATACCTACAATCAACTCAAGGAAGATAAACGGTAACGGTGCAGCATACGCAATAAGTCCTGCGATTACGGTAAGAAGTACCTCGCCTGCAAACACGTTACCGAACAGTCGCAACGAAAGCGACAGCATCTTCGCCACTTCACCGATTAACTCAAGAATACCAACAAAGAATTCAATGAACGCCGCAAAGATTGCAACAGGTCCTTTGCGCAAACTCTTCCAGATGTTACCCAACTGAATGAACTTGTTTGCGTGTTTGAAGAACCCAATGGCTGCGATGCCCAACACGTGGGAACTCACTACAGCAAGTACAGACAGCGCAAGAGTTGTATTGAGGTCACTGGTAGCAGCACGGAATAGCGGAATGAGTGTAACGTGCCCTTCGTGCATCCCCCACACACCGATAGTGCCGACGCCTGGAATAAGCCCCATCCAGTTACTCACAAGAATGAACGTGAAGAGCGATCCTACGATCGGCAAGAACTGGCGTGCACGTGCCCGATCATTTGTTACCTTTTCAATTTGGTCCACAAGTAACTCAAGCACGGTCTCTACAAAGTTCTGAATCCCCCGTGGTACTAACGCGCGTCGTTTGCGCAAAAGCACTGCAAGTAACACAAAGAGCACCAAGGCAATCCAGGTGTTCACCATGGAATTGGTGATCGTAAATGTTCCAATGTGCGCTACCGGTTCTGCTGCGAGAGGGACGATCATAGTGCTTGGAATTCCTCGCCGTACTTCTTTGCTTTTCGGCTAATGGAGATGGCAGAGATAAGAGCGGCAAGGGCAAAGCCCGTAACGAGCATCCACGGGCGGGAGTTCCACCGAGCGTCTAACGTCCTACCAAGATACGCAAGAAGTACAACTGGTACCGCAATCGTGGCACCGAAGTCGCCTGCGATTTTGAGGGCAAATACCCAATATTTTCGCTCTGGTGTGTTGCTCATGAAATACGGCGCTATTGTACCTGTATTACCCCTATTCGTCAAGGGATTTCTAAACTGGAATACCAAAAAGCTTACGGGCATTTGCACGTGTTGCTTCAAGCACCTCTGCCACAGCTCTTCCCTGAAGAGTTGCAACGCACTGCGCCACATCCAATACGTACAGCGGTTCGTTGCGTTTGCCTCGATTGGGTACAGGAGTGAGGTACGGTGCATCAGTCTCAATAAGGATCGATTCAAGTGGCAATGCCCGCACAACCTTCTGCAGCTCCGTATAGGCGTCACCCGCAGACTTCTTTGGGGGGAACGTAATTACCCCAGTGAGTGAGGTGAGAAAACCAAGTGCGTGATACCGACGAGCCTCCTCGAGCGTGCCGGTGAAGCAATGGATCACACCGCGGCGCGAGAGCTTGCCTGCCTGAATGTATTCTTCAAGAATGTCCGCGCATTCACGATGTGCATCTCGACAATGGATCATCACTGGTTTTTGCACTGCTTCGCACAGATCCAAGTGCGCACGAAATACGTCGATTTGTCGCGCCTTCACCTCTTCAAGCGAACGCTCAGGTGGAATACGGTACCAATCGAGTCCACATTCACCAATTGCAACAACTTTAGGATGCGATGCGAGATCTTTATAGTATTCGAAATCAAATGACTCTTCGCGAGTCCAAAACGGAGTTTCATCCTCGTCAATCACGACAGGAAAAAGATGGTTAGGATGCAACCCAACCGTTGCCCAGAGACCATCAGTTACGTGTGCCACTTCGACACCTTTTTTACTTGTATCACGCTGCGTGCCGACGGTAATCATGGCAACACCACCAGCCTGGGTGCGCGCAATAACATCAGCCATATCCTCACGGAAGGCATGAAAGTGGATGTGGCAATGGCTGTCGAGGGCTACAATGTTCATGGTTTGTGCTGAAATAAATGCTCCACGTGCTCCCATGCTTCAGGCAACAACGGGAATAATACAGCGGCCATATGGCTGTTTTGGCCACCACGCTGTCGATCGTCGCGGTGTTTTTACCCATTGGT
>CAZVGV010000009.1:0-33162 GCA_964627055.1 uncultured Gammaproteobacteria bacterium
TCTTCGAGAGTGCCACCGCGGGCCCCTCGATGCGCGCGAGTGTCGTGATCTCGTCGTCGGGCTTCTGCTCCATGCGAGTACGACTGAGCACCGCCTTCGGTCGGCCGATCAGGATCGAGAGCTTCGGATGGGACGAGGCCCAGACCAGAAGCTGCGCGATCTGGTCGTAGAGCGAACGTCCGTACTTGCTCGCGAGCAAGTTACGGAAGAGCTGCTCGACCTCCGGGGCCCCGGCGATCATCTTGACCACCGGCTCGGCACCCGAATTCGACTTGACGATCGCCACAACCTTCTTGGACGTGTCGATCGTTGCGGCCACGGACACGAGCGCAGCGAGATCCGCCGGCTGGTCCTTGTAGAGCTCGACGATGCGTGCCGCATCGTTGCCGTTCCGCAGGACTGCCTGGAGCGACTTCAGACGAATGTCGCCGTCCTCCGTGTATGCGTTAACCTGAACATGAAAGTCGTGCTGGAACTGAGACGCGCTGTTGAGCATGGAAGACCTCATTTCCGCGATTTCATCGCGGCGGTCATAGGGTTGAAGACAAAGAGCGTTCCTGCCGCGCCTCGATTGCGTCCCGGGGCACCCTGCTCCGGAATCACGAGCCACGGCATCGTGGTATCAGGCGGCTGGGGGTCCTTCATGTTCCCCACCCGCACAAGATCATTGCCTCGGCGATCTTGCGCCGGGGCATGAGGTAGTACGCTTTCGAGCACTTGCACACCGACCTCGTGTTCCAGCAGCAGCTGGTCCACGGTCATCGGCAATGCACTGCGTCGATCGTACTCCTCTCGCTTCTCGGGATCCGACAGTACTGTGTAGGCCTCTTCGGCCTCACGATACTTCTCCGAATCCACCTGTCGGCCAATATCAGGATGAAATTGCCATGCCAGGCGACGAAAAGCTGATTTGATGATGTGAGTTGGCGCGTCGTGCGCCACTCCGAGAACATCGTACAGCGTTTTCATGATAGCCCCCTCCCGAGAGCAGTGGCGTACTATATGGCATTTTAAAGATTTTGTCAAGGTATGAATCAAAAAAGAAAAAGACGAAAAGGAATCTACTGATAATCCAATATGGGCAGTATAAGGAGCTGATAGTATCATCGCAAAAATAAGCTAAAAAACATCCCTCGGAGGTTGAAGTCCGAGGGTACTTGTGGTCTGGTGCGATTGTGGATGATCGCGCGGGTCAGTCGAGTCGGGCTCGCGGGCCATCCTACGCCACAAGGTCAGACCCTGCAGGCTGATGGTAGTCGAGGATGCAATCCTCGCCCTCCGGGACCTCCGGAGCATGTGGCTCGTCGCCTCAACACCATCCGTCATGTAGAGCAGTGCGTTGCACTCTCCGACTGTCCACCTCCTTGGCAGTCGTTACGAAGACGGCGCAAAGTGTAACAGAACTTCATGTTTCGTAAACAAAAGACCCACCACGAGGGCGGGTCTTTGTGCGAAGTGCGTGCGCCGTGATTACTTGAGGGTAACCTTGCCGCCTGCTTCTTCGATCTGCTTCTTCATTGCCTCTGCATCTTCCTTCTTGAGGCCTTCCTTTACCATCTTTGGAGCTGCGTCTACGAGATCCTTCGCGTCCTTGAGGCCGAGACCTGTGAGTTCGCGAACAACCTTGATCACAGCGATCTTGTTAGCACCACCATCAGTGAGCTCGACGTTGAATTCCGTCTTCTCTTCTGCTGGAGCTGCTGCAGCTGCGCCTGCCATTGGCATCATTGCCATTGGAGCTGCAGCGGATACGCCGAACTTGTCCTCGAGAACCTTTACGAGCTCTGCGAGATCAAGCACCGACATGGACTCGATGGTGCTCACGAGAGAAGCGAACTTCTCTGGTACCACCACGTTCTTTTCTTCTGACATAGGGGTTTGATTTAGACTTTTGCGTCTTTAATAGCAGTAAGTACGTTGACCAAATTGCGTGGAACACCAGCGAGCACATTGACGAATCCAGAAATTGGAGCCTGCAATGTACCAACGAGCTTGCCGAGCAACTGTTCGCGGCTTGGGAGCGACGCGAGATTCTTCACTTCCGCTGCGGAGATGAATCGTCCCTCGAGGATACCGCCGATGATAGTGAAGGACTCATGACCTTTTGCAAAGTCCTGGAATACCTTCGCTGCACTGACTTCATCCTGTGTCGCAAGACCAACCGTGAGCGTGCCGCGCACTGCCTCGAGATCTACCGTTGGCTGACTTGCTTCTTTCAAAGCAATGTTAACCAATGACTTCTTCGAAACCGCAAGCGATACACCAGTTGCGCGAGCTTCCTTGCGGAGCTTGTCTGTTTCCTTGATGGAAACGTTCACCATGGAAGCGAAAACCGCTGCCTTGGCGCCGCGGAGTGAGCCAACCAATTGGCTGACGTTTTCCTGCTTTTGCGCGCGAGTTTTTGGCATAAAAAACAAAAACCGTGACTAATGCCACAGTCCATGAGCCGTCTTGCGACGTCTCCCGACTCTTCGACCGAGGAGCTGAGCTCCAAGCCTCGGCAGGGCTTATGGCTTTTGAGGGCCGCCTGCTGTCTGTGGCGATGGGGCAAGAATACCAGAGGCGCCTCCGAGTGTCAAGAATGACTTCTCTTGTAAAAATAGAACAAAACGTCCTGAAATTTGCCTTGCTGCGCCAGCGGCATTGCCTGCGTGTGCAGACGATAGCCGAAGCCAGCAACCTCCCACTGAGCAAGAAACGGCGCGAGAGCAGCTGGCTGCCCGTGAATTTGATGGTGATACTCGATGATCGCCTGGTCGATGTGGCGCAGCATGTTGTCTCTGGTAAGCGCACCAATGGCTGCCACTTCCCCACCCTCAATATCCATCTTCAAGAGCGAGACATTGGTGCCGCGCTCTTGCACGAAATCAGCCAGGTTCACAGCTGGCACCGCAACACCTTCGTACGCCACGCGGCCCTCGACGGTACTTGTCTTCAGCGATCCTGCAGCATGTGGGTCTGTGTAGAACGTCATAGTTCCATCTTCGGCCGCAACTGCCGCATGATGCACCTGCACATTGCGTAGATTGTTACTCTCCACGTTCTTGCGAAGCATCGTGATCGTAGTCGGGTCTGCCTCAAACGCGTGAATGGTGGCCTGCGGGTAAAGCCATGAGAAGTAGAGCGTCGCCATGCCAATGTTCGCACCTGCATCAATGATCACCGGCGTTGCCGACGACGCGCGGAAGAAATATTCATTGTGCACGAAGATTTCGCGGAACAAATACCAAACATTCGCGAATGAATACGTGTGCACCGTGAATCCGAGAATCGACGCCGACGTCGAAGGACGTGTCACCCACAACTTCCAATATGCACGCAGCACAGCGAATTTTTGCACACGAGACAGCGGACTCTTCGCAAGAATCGCCATGTCGCGGATCATTTGATAGAGGCCGCTCAACATATTACGGACGAATCCAGGTGCCATGGAATGGCTTACCATTCACGAGCGCCGGAAGTTCGTTGAGACGATCACCAGACAACACCGCAACGCTGATCTTGTTCTTGCGTGCGAACTTCGTGGCAATCGGATCAAATGGAGTATGCATTCCAGGCGTCCATTTCTCACCTACAATATTTTGCATTTCCTTCCATGTGAGTGTGAGATGACGTTGCGCATCTGGAAACTGTTTAGGATCCTTGTCATACACATACTCAACATTGCTGAGATTCACCGCACACGTCGCCTTGTACGCATGCGCGAGCTGCACTGCAACAAGATCCGAAGAGTTGCCCGGTCGATGACCCCCTGCAATGACAACCTTTCCCTTGGGTAACGATTTCGCAAGTGGATTCGTAATAATCTCTTTCGCTGCCACATCATGTAACACACTCCAAATATATCTTGCGTTTGCGTGCGAGACGGCAATACCAGTCCAATCCAACAACTCACTCTCTGTAACACCCAATGTCCGCAGACGATCCTGGTACATGCGGCACGGCGCACCACCTCCAGTCACAATCACAAACCGAGTCCCCGCCTTCACCATGCGCAAAATCAATGCACGAAATTGCTTCACAAAGGCTACTCCATCTCCTTCTGCTGGCGCAACAAGTGATCCTCCAAGCGACATTACAATGGTTTGGGTCTTGGCCATAGCCTTTTTACAGGATTAAACGTGAACCTCTACGTTGCAAAAGCCCATCATGGACTAGCGAATCTATAATAGCATGGAGTCGCTGTGTGTCGAGCATGAGACGTTTGCCGACCTCTTCGATATTCACCGACTCTTCGCGGCGCAGAATCGTCATAATTTTGCCTCGATACCAACGGTTGGACCCGGCGAACACGCCCTGCGCACTCTTCGTAACATTTCGCTTCGCACGCGTGCCTGCTGCAAACTGAGGTCGTGCCTTGCAGAGATCCTTTAGCGGACATACGTCACACTTGGGCGCAACGGCCACACAAGTGGTCGCACCAATATCCATGAGTGCTTGATTGAACCGATAATGACCATCGCGAGCTGACTGCAGTTCGACACTAATCGACGCAAGTTGCCGTTCAACGCGCTTCTCCATCGCGCGGTTCCCCGCGCTCGCCGCGCGTCGCGGTTGCCCGAAGAACACGCGCTGCACCACACGCCGATGATTCGTATCCACGAGCGTCACCGGCTTATGATATGCAAAAGACAAAATCGCGTTCGATGTATACGGACCAACACCCGGAAGTGCGAGCAACTCCTCGCGCGTCACTGGCATCAATCCACCGTGCCGCTGCACCACTGCCTGTGCGCCACGCCAGAGATACAATGCGCGGCGATTATATCCAAGTCCTGCCCATGCACGAATTACATCCGCCTGAGAGGCGCGTGCCAGTGCACACACATCAGGAAATTGTGACAAAAATGCCTCGTACTTGGGGACGACGCGGTCTGCCTGTGTTTGTTGCAGCATCACTTCGGAGACCCAAATGCGATACGGATCACGTGTTTGCCGCCAAGGAAGCGTGCGCCGTGCATGACGCGAAAACCACCGCAGAACGCGGCGAACCAGTTCACTTGGCAATGACAACTTGTGTTCCAACATCTGCCCACGCGTAGAGCGATTCAATATCTTTATATGCCACATTCACACATCCACTACTCATCGGCTTCTTCCCGAATTGAGTATGCCAGTAGGCGCCATGAATATAGTATGCACCAGGTGATGTTCCGTGAAATTTGAGATTCCACTTGGTGTTCGGATAGCCCTTGTACTGATGCACTGGCAACTTCTCTTGGATGCTAAATGTGCCCACCGGCGTCGGATACCCGTTGCGCCCCGTAGACACCGGCATCTCACCCATCTTCACATCATCCCAATAGTACGTCAACCGCAAATCACTAATGTCAACGGCGATTTTCTTCTCTAATCTCCGAGGCTCAGTGGTTCGTGGATCATACCCTGCACGAATTTCCTGTCCGTCGCCAAATCCATCACCATCAGTGTCAGTCACACGAATCTTCGTGCGAAAAGCGATTTCCAAAAAATCATTCATCCCATCCTCGTCCTCGTCATGATCAGAAAGGCGTACAGATCCACGCGCAAGCGGTGAATATCCATTCTTAATTTCCATACCATCGGAGTATCCATCGCCATCAGTATCTGCCACTGCGTCATCAGTGCCATATAGTCGCACTTCATCCACGTCGCTCAGTCCATCACTATCAGTATCCGCTGTTGTATTGGCAGCAAAAACCGTACCAGAGATGCCCCAAAAGAACACAAAAACAAAAATAGCAACCAACGACTTACTCGCGGTTACGTGACCAAGAACGAACATACAGAGCTGCAAATACTGCAGCAATCGCTGCAGTAATATACGCAATAAAAGGCAGGATAGAGCTTCCAGCAGCGCGATCAATTCGCACCACACCCTGCTCCAGAGCTGTAGATGTTGCAGCTATATCCACGGTAGTTGTTGCGACAAATGGTGTCGAAGTGGTTGTCGTAGACGCATTCGAACTCACCGCAACCCCACCAACTTTTTGTACACCACTGGGTGTTGGCTGTTGCGCTGGCTGTATTGTGGCGGTTTCCACGGCTGTCACAGGAGACACTTCTTGCTGGGGTACTGGAACTGATTCTGGCTGTGGCTTGCGTGTCGGGTCCGCGCCTTTTGCAACCTCATCACCATCTCGTACACCGTCACCATCCGTGTCCGGATTGGTTACACTTGTACCTCGCCGAATCTCCTCAGCGTTGCTTAATCCATCATTATCCTGATCTGGATCCTGGGAATCTCCAATACCATCACGATCCGTATCTACGTCAACAAATGTGCTCGTTTGAAGCGAAGCCGCACCACCGCTGGACGGATTGAGCGCCACAGTCGTTCCGTCTTCTTTCTTTCCACTCAGACTAAGGAACCGCACTGTCACAGTGTGTTGGCCTGTACGCGGCGACCAATTCGTGGAGATTTGTCGCGCTTCTTCGAATCCGAGACTAAATGCTACTTCTGCAATCGTGTTTTCTCCATCAAAAAATCCAAGTGTGCCTGTAAGTGTCACGTACGTATTGTTCACTACTACTGTCATGACTCGAACTGTCTCACCTTCAAAAAATACATTTTTGGAAAACCAAACACCTGAGCTTGTCACAAACCCAAGTCCTGTCTGCGCTGCCATCACTGGCTGTGCAGCAAAAAACAGCAAGGCTATTAAGACGGTAAGAATACGAACATACATAGCGAGTTCAGTATAGCACAACAGATATGTCACCCTCTATATCTGTTCTCCGCACAGTCATACCATACCGCTCTAGCCTTCGCACCACTCGTTCGTGCGGGTGCCCATACCGATTATCCTTGCCAGAAGAAATCACTGCCGTCTTCGCGCCGACAGCCTGTAATAACACATCGGTCGATGATGTTTTGCTCCCATGATGCCCCGTACGCAACACATCGGCACGCAATTCACCATTGGTATATGTTGCAGCAAGATAGGCTTCCTGCTCCACTTCTGCATCACCCATGATGAGCACACGCCCCTGTTGCGCAACACTAATCCGTACTACCACACTCGCATTATTGTCCGTGACTGCCTTGCTCGAAGGCGTCGCACGCCACATCCGTGTAATAGCAAAGTTCGGGAATAAGGTTTCAACATGAGCCTGCCCAACATCCCAGGTTCGCACCCGATCCACGGGCTCAAGTTCAAGACCTTCTTCATGCACAGCTGCAACAAACGCAGCCCACTTCGGATCATCACGTTGCTCTGACAACCCGTTGTAATACACATGCTGCACTTCGAACGTATGAAGTACACTTGCACATCCACCGAAATGATCAGCGTCTGCATGTGACACTATTAAATATTCAATCGTCCGATCGAAGTATGGCATGTTGCGTCCCAGTGCAGTGAGCACTACATCACCAATACCACAATCAATCAGCACTTGTGTCTCGCCATCTGTAATAAGCGTCGCATCACCTTGCCCTACGTCCATAAACACCACTGTTGTCGATGCAGTTGCGCGTGGCACCACCACAGTCCCCACTCGCGTGTGATAGAGCAGGAAATAGACAGCAAGTGTTAAGAAAATAACCCCGAAAATGCAGAGGATGAAGTAGATGACGGCGCGACGTCTCGTGAGAGCCATAGAAGAATATATACATAAAGCAGTACTGCCACTGACCAATGCACCGCCACCTCGGCACTACTGTACGGTATCCTCGCACTCCACGATACCACAGCGAGCACATACCCACTCGCAGCCCAAGACAGCACACCAAGTGCGATACCGATCGGCACCCATACAAACCCCATTGCTACTGCGAGCGCACCCGTTGCCATAATGAAGGGAATCACAGGCACCACAATGAGATTCGTTACGATAGCAATAAGTGACACACGCCCAAACACAACGAGCAAATACGGAAATGTAAGCACATACGCGCCTATCGTTGTTGCAACCAAACTACGCAACTGCCACCGCTGCGAAATCCAGAAAAGCCAAGCTTCACAACGTGGCGATGCATACGTCACACCAATTGTCGCCAGCACAGACAGATGGAACCCTCGATCATGCAATAGAATCCGCGGCTCAGCCATAACCATCAGTGTACACGCGACAACGAGCACAGTCCCAGACCCTCTCCCTCGACCCAGTGCACTACTCAGCAAACTCAATACACCCATTACCCCCGCACGAACCGCGGATGCGCCCATACCTACGAGGTACACGAATCCAGCGACCATCAGCACCACACCAAAAAACGCACGCGTACGCCGAATGCGCAGCACCCCAAAGAACCACGAACAAACGCCAACAATAATACTCACGTTGAAACCTGACACGGCCAAGACATGTGTTAGTCCCGTGTTGGCAAAATCTTGCTTAGTAGCTACTGGAACATGCGCCTGTAGTCCATAAAGAGTACCAGCAATGAATGCTGCATGTGGTTCGGGCCAGATTTTACGAACATGGACATAAAGTCGCTCCTGAACATACACGGCCGCCTCTGGCGCTTTTGCGCGATATCGCTCAAGGTGAATTATTTGCTGTATCGAGATCGCAACAAGATACACGCCACACGCAAGCATCAGGCGCTTCGACGGTGAGTACAACCATTGCTTCATACACAATGTGGCTGCGAGTCTAGAGACCCGCAGCCACACCTTACGAACGCTTTTGTGATCAAATCAATGTGGACAAGTTCAGACAACCACACTCACCATTCGACCCTTTACCACGATCACCTTCTTCGGTTCCTTGCCCTCAAGCCACTTCTGTACAGCAGGCTCAGCAAGAGCTACCTCACGAACCGCAACCTCATCTGCATCAGACGCGATCGAGAACTGTGCGCGCAGCTTACCGTTCACTTGAACCGCGTATGTTACTTCATCATGAACGAGATAGTGTTCATCAACGATTGGCCACGCTGCGTATGCTACAGAACCTTCTTCACCAAGCCCACTCCACAATTCTTCTGCAAGATGCGGTGCGTATGGAGCGAGAAGTTGTACTCCCACTCGGTAACACTCTTTCGGCACTGCACCAAGCGCGTTGAGTCCATTCGTATACTCCATGAGCGCCGCAACAGCAGTGTTGAATCGCATTCCTTCGATCGCGTCCCCTACACGCTTGATTGTCTGATGCATTAATACCAGTGTGTCACGTTCTGCAACCACATCACTCACCTTCTCACGCATGAGCGCGAACTTGGTCAGGAAGCGATGCACACCGATCAACCCATCTGTATCCCATTGTGCATGCTGATCAAACGGACCCATGAACATTTCATAGGCACGGAATGTGTCTGCACCGTACTGAGCTACCAGTTCGTCTGGATTCACAACATTGCCCTTGGATTTGGACATTTTTTCTCCGCCTTTCGCGAGTATAAGTCCGTGGCTCGTGCGACGATTGTACGGTTCGCATACAGGCGATGCTCCGATGTCGAAAAGGAATTTGTTCCAGAATCGTGAGTAGAGCAAATGCAATACTGTATGCTCCATGCCACCGTTATACCAATCGACTCCCATCCAATAGTTCGTTGCATCAGACTGATACGCCGTGATGAACTCACGCTTTGCGATATCACGCTCATCCTTCTCACGCGTTGCATAGAACTGCGCGTGCCAGAATGGAGAAACCATGCGGAATGTTACACCTTCAAGTTCGCAGCGATGTACGCGCTCGAAGTCTGTTGGACGCGAATGTTCTACAACCGCCCCAAGATGCACGAGTGGCAAATCAGCAACGAGCGCAGTCGCTGCATCAAGCTGCGCTGGCGGCACAATAATATCAACATCACCCATGTGCATCCACACGCTGCGGTTGAGGCCGTTGAGTGCAAGACTTCCACAAACCCAATGCTCAATCCCCGCTGCAGCAAATCGCTCTCGCACAGTTAGATACGATGCCCACACCTGTCGGTCTTGATCGTTTTGTTCAATTGCTGGACGCGCCCACGCATGCGCACGCGTGAATTGCGCGTCGTCAGCCGGTGCGCAGTAACGCAAGAAGTACCAGCTCGAACCTGCCCAGTTAGGCATCGTGTCTGTTTCGCGACGCGCTGGACCTCCACACTGCGGACAAGTGGTCGCAACCCAATCGGTGAGTGTTGAAAGCGGACTCTCACCTGTATCTGTCGGCTGGTACTTGTCGACTGCTGGGAGTGTGAGCGGCAACGCAGACTCTGGAAGTGCCACCCACCCACCACACGGCTCACAGTGCACCAATGGAATCGGCTCACCCCAATAGCGCTGACGCGAGAAAACCCAATCGCGGAGTTTGTATCGAACCGATCTTGTACCAATTGTCTGTTTTTCAACCCACGAAATCACAGCTTCTTTCGCCTGTGCTGTTGTCATGCCATCAAGAAACCCAGACGCAACGACAAGACCTTGGTCTGTATGGATCAATGCTGGGTTCTCTGCCATTTCAATAAGTTTGAACTCACCAGTGTCCTGCGGATTCTTCCCGAATGCAGCACGCGCTTCCTCAAACGTCATCCAATAATACTCAAATCGATCCTTGTCTTCATCATGCACTACAGGCTCTTGCGCATCAGAACGAAGGCGCACCTCGTACGCGCTGCGCAAATACTGCATATACTCCTTGGTCTTCACCGAGACCACATGCGCATTCACTTCACCAATTTTTGAGCCAACTTCATACTCAAGATATCCTGTCTCTTCTCGGAATTCTCGCTGCAGAACTTCTACAGCATCTTCTCCTTCTTTTTGGGTGCCGCCTGGCAAACGATAATACAGATGCAATTTGTCCCATTGAATGAGATACCGATTATCGGCATTTCGAACAATGCCATACACCCCAACAAACTTTGGTGACTCGCGATGGACAGGACCAACCTCACCTACAACAACCGTCCGCATTGGCACATTGTACTTCTTCGCAAACTCCCAATCGCGCTGATCATGCGCAGGGACTGCCATGATAGCTCCAGTGCCGTATGAACCAAGTACGTAGTCCGCAATAAATACTGGAATCTGTTTCTGTGTGGCAGGATTCACTGCCATCAGCCCTTCAACACGCACACCCGTCTTCTCTCGTCCTTCTGCGGAGCGATCCATGTCCTTCATGAGCCGAGCACTCTTGCGATAGGAATCTACTTCGCTCCAATTCTGAATACGAGTCTGGAAGACGTCGAGCAGCCGGTGCTCTGGAGCAAGCACCATGTATGTTGCACCAAAAATCGTGTCAGGACGCGTGGTGAATACGCGAACCTTCTCATCAGAGTCTGCAACTGCAAAATCAATCTCTGCACCTTCTGATTTCCCAATCCAATTCGTCTGCTGCGTGCGCGCTGCTGGGATGTAGTCCACGGTATCGAGATCAGCAAGCAAACGATCCGCGTATTTCGTGATCGCAAGCATCCACTGTTCTTTGTCACGCTTCTCCACGGGCGTACCGCAACGCTCGCAGCTCCCATCAACAACTTCTTCGTTAGCAAGACCAATCTTGTCCTTGGGGCACCAGTTGATAGGTATGTTTGCTTTGTACGCAAGCCCCTTCTTGAAGAGCTGCAAAAAAATCCACTGTGTCCACTTATAATACTGCGGATCTGTCGTATCAACTTCACGCGACCAGTCGAACGAAAACCCTAGTGACTGCAACTGACGACGGAACGTCGCGATATTCTCCGCAGTAACGTCTGCTGGCTGGCGCCCAGTCTTGATCGCGTAGTTCTCGGTTGGAAGACCGAACGCGTCCCACCCAATCGGGTAGAGCACGTTGTATCCCTGCATGCGACGCTTACGCACCACCACATCAAGTGCAGTGTATGAACGAGGGTGACCTACATGAAGTCCTGCTCCAGACGGATACGGAAATTCAATAAGCGCGAAGAACTTCGGTTTGCCCGAATTCGCATCCTCTACCCGGAATGTCTGATTACGAAGCCAAAACTGCTGCCACTTGGCCTCGATCGCACGGAAGTCGTATACCTGCATAAGGGATCGTTGAGATAGGGTCATTGTGCCCAATACCCATGAGAATGTAAAGCGTTTTTGCTCGGAACTACCCGCAAACTACAAAAACAAAACACCCGGCTCCTCCTGCGCGGGTGTCTGTCTGTTTTGTTGTAGTGCCAGCCTCAGTGCAACACCGTTTTCTTCTTCCCAGGAGCGGACGGCGCACTCTGCTGCAGCAGCTCGATGACTCGAACAACCCGCATGAGTGGAGCAAACCCTTTGAGGGTACCTCCACTCAGCTTCCTCGCACACGCCCTGCAGTGCGCGAAGTTACGGAGCGTATCAAACGTAATACGCCGAGGTGTCCCAGAACGAGTCTTCGAGTCCGCGTAATTACACTGCGCAAGGACGACCTCGACAGACAGCGCAAACGCGTATTCAGCCTTTATGCGGCCGGTGTGCTCGCATGTAGAACACACACATCGCACCATCATGTCACCATGAGCGTACATGTTGTCCCCCTTCCGTTGTTGTTAGAGACCTGAAACAATATACAAAATCACACCAATTGTCAAGCCTAACAAAACAGTACACCCTGCACGGGTGTACTGTTTTGTGAGCACTGCTTCTCGTATAGATTACGCACCAATCGCCTTCTTGATCATTGCCTCGAGACGATCGCGACCAACGCCACCAACTGCTTCGTCTACGATCTGACCACCCTTGAACACCTTGAACGTTGGGATGCTCATGATCCCGAACTGACTTGAGAGTTCGGCATTCTCATCCACATTGATCTTGCCGATCTTGATCCCCTTGCCTTCGTATTCACGAGCAAGGTCCTCAATAATAGGCTTCATGATCTGACAAGGGCCGCACCATACTGCCCAAAAATCAACGAGCACTGGCACTGGACTCTCGAGCACTTCTGTCTTGAAATTTGCCTCCGTGAATTCCATAGATAGGTTGATTATTTTTCCTGATGGAGATGCTTGAACTCAATCGTACGCTTGCGGATTTCTTCGCTGTACGCCTCGAGAATATCACCCACTTCGACGCGCAACTTACCCGCAAAGCGCATACCGAACTCGGTTCCTTCGAAGATCTGCTTCTCAACAGACTGGCCAAGCTGCAGGCTTTCGATCGTTCCTTCACCCTCAATCATATTCGAGCGACGAACGCGAACGCGTAGGCCCTTGAGCATCTTACCACTAATCACACGGGCACCAATAGTCATGGCGTTCTTGTCTGTGCGGAAGATCGCAAGAACCTTCGCATGACCGTGTTCTGTGATGATGTGCTCTGCTGGCAACAACTTCTGGAGCTCAGCTTCGATGTATTCGAGCAATGCATAGATAACGTCGAACTTACCAACGACCACCGTCGGCTTGTTGCGCAACTCTGCCTGACCCATTGGCGACATCTGCACACGGAATGCAATGACCTGTGCACCAGAGGATTCTGCGCGTGCAACATCTGCTTCTGTGACGTTACCAAGTCCCTTACCTACAACCTTTACCGCCACTTCATCGTGCTGGAACTTTTCGATAGAGCCCAGAAGTGCTTCAAGCGATCCGAGTACGTCAGCCTTCACTACAAGGTTCAACGTCTTCTTCGGCTGGTTATCCTCCGTAGTCTCTGCTGCTGGCTGATTGATGGAGTGTGTAGTCTTTGTGGTCGAAACACCCTTACTCTTGCGCACCTTCTCTGCAGTGTCAGACTTGCTCACATCCATGATGTCACCAACTTCTGTCGCAATCTTGAATCCAAGCACACGCACTGGCATAGATGGCGGTGCAACCGTCACGTCCTCACCACGATAATTCTTCATGGCACGAACGGTTCCGTATACTTTGTTATTCACCACCAATGAATCACCACGGTGCAATGTTCCTGCCTGCACCAACACGGTTGCAACAGGACCTTCTCCCTTGTCTACGTGGGATTCAATAATAGTACCGATTGCTGGGCGCTCTGCTGCTGCACGAATATGCTGCTCCTCTACATCTGCAACGAGCAAAATCGTTTCGAGCAACTGATCAATATTCTTGCCTTCCTTCGCAGAAATAGGCACAACTGGCGTCTTGCCACCCCACTCTTCAGGAAGAATGTTGCGCTGGGACAACTCTGTCTTCACCTTATCAATATTTGCGTCAGGCTTATCGATCTTGTTGATCGCAACTACCATCGGCAACTTCGCTGCCTTAATAATGTTAATAGCTTCCACAGTCTGCGGCATTACACCGTCATCTGCAGCAACCACGAGAATCGCAATGTCTGCGATGCGCGCACCGCGACTACGCATCACCGTGAACGCTTCGTGACCAGGTGTATCGATGAAGGTAACGCGGCGCTTACCTTTCTGCCCCTTCATGGTGTGCTCAATCTGGTATGCACCAATATGTTGGGTGATACCACCAGACTCAGTCGCAACCACGTTGGTGTTACGAATCGCGTCGAGCAACTTCGTCTTACCATGGTCAACGTGACCCATCACGACAACTACTGGCGGCCGTGTGGTCATGTCTTCTACCACCTGTGTCGAAAGTGCTGCCTGAAGGGCGTCAGCAGTCTCTTCTTCGGTTGTCGCAACTGCAACACTTGCTTCCTGCTCCACCACAAATCCCATGTCTTCTGCCAATACTGTTGCGGTATCACGATCAATATTCTGGTTGAGGTTCGCAAGAATACCGTTCTTCATGAGCTCCATGATCACCATCGTGACGGGGAGATTGAGACGACCAGCGAAATCACGGACTGAAATTACATCAGGAATATGGACGGTTTCTCCACGTTCCTTGCGCATAGCGCGCTCAAGTTCTTTGCGCTTCTTCGCCTCTTCTTTCTTCCGACGCTCGAGCTCATCCTTCATGCGCTTACTTGCGCGCATGATGGCCTGAGCAACACGATCATCGACTTTAATTGCCTTTTTACCAATGTCAAAACCGAACTCCGGTAGGATTTCGAGAAGTACATTCGTGTGGATGCCTACGCGGCGTGCGAGTTCTGTGACGTTCATAGTGGCCAAAGTATAGCAAACATTGCGGAAATTACAAGGGCTGCTAGGATAGTGACATGGGCTTCCTTTTTCTCAACAAACCCAGAGACTGGACCTCGCACGACGTGGTCGCTGTTGTGCGTCGCGTGACTGGCGAAAAGCGCGTTGGTCACGCAGGCACCCTCGACCCATTCGCCACCGGACTCCTTGTCGTAGCTGTTGGCCGCGAATTCACGCGACTTCTTGATACATTCAAAGCACACGAGAAGGAATATGTAGTCGTTGCGCAGTTCGGCGCCACCAGTGATACACAAGATTGCACGGGTATCATCACACCAACGCCACATACAACAGAAGTCACCCGCGAGATGGTACAAGATATACTCCCTTCTTTTGTTGGTCCTCTCGATCAAATCCCTCCGATGTATTCGGCAAAGAAGGTAGGTGGTCGCAAACTCTACGATCTTGCGCGTGCTGGCAAAACCATCGAACGCAAACCAGTGCGTATCACCATTTACGATATTAAATTGCTTGCATTCGAGAATAATCGCGCAACGCTGTGCGTTGTGTGCAGCGTCGGAACCTATATTCGCACACTCGTGCACGACCTCGGCGCACGCCTGGGCTGCGGAGCCTACGCACTCGAACTCACGCGCACACGCATTGGGATGCACACGCTCGCTGACGCCCAAGACCTGGACGTCTTCCGATCTGCCTACAAAAAAGAAAACGGCGCGCCACACACAACTGCTGTGTAGCACGCCGCTCGAGTTCCCAACCATTCGCGTCGCAACTGGTGGGACAGCTCAGCGCATCAGCGTCCGCGACCGCGCACGTTCACGCGGTCCCGACGGCGCAAGCGCTTCCGCAGCTCGTGCTTCTGCCGCGCCTCTTCCGCCTTCTTGGTCTGAGCATCGCGCAGACGTGCGCGCCAGCCCGGACCACGGTTCTTCCGCCGCTTCTTCTCGGACCCTCCGTCCGAGACCACCGCCTGCAGCGTACCACCGGACCCCATCTTGGTCTTGAAGCTGCCATCTGACATGCAGTAACCCTGCCTTTTCCAGAGGGAAATCCGCACGGCAACATACCGCGCGTGAGCGGCGATACTATGCCTTATTTTAGTGTTCTTGTCAATGAACGGGGCTTGCGCTATGATTTGGCCAGATACTTAATCCTTATTGCACTTGTAGTACTGATCGGGATTGTTGCTATGGATACCACGACTTCATCAACTTCGCTTTGTTTGGCTCATTTCTCGCGTGCCTAGGTGACGCTGGTTTTCTTGTTGCTGTCCCGTCAGGACTCGGTGCCTGACACTATGTCCCCTATTATTTACTTGATACTCGGCCTACTCGCAGGCGGCGCAGCCGGGTATTTGTTGCGCAAAAAAATCGCCGCGGCCAATGCCAATACCCTTGAAGCCAAGGCTGAGAACATGCTGACTGAGGCGCGCACCAAGCAGCAACAGATTCTCCTCGAAGCAAAGGACAAAGCCATGAAGTACATGGACGACGCCAAGCGCGAGGAAGAAGACCGCCGCCGTGAATTGAAGCAGACCCAAGAACGCCTCGCACAACGCGAAGGAACCTTCGACAAAAAGTTGCTCGAGTTGGAAGAGCGCCAGGAAGCATTGCGCGCGCAAGTTGAGAAGGTTCGTGTACGCGCATCTGAAATCGAAGGAATCCGTGCAGCAGCCGAGACCAAGCTCGCCGAAGTCGCTCGTCTCTCCGTTGAAGAAGCGAAGCAACAACTCTTCCAGCGCGTTGAAGAGTCCAGCCGCCAAGAAATCAGTGACCGCCTGATGAAGCTCGACCGTGAGAATTCGGACGAATACGAACTGCGTGCTCGCCGTATTCTCTCCACAGTGATGGAACGCTACGCTGCTGCAACCGTCTCCGAGAACGCAACATCTGTTGTAGAGCTCCCAAGCGAAGACATGAAGGGTCGCATCATTGGTAAAGAAGGTCGCAACGTACGCATGATCGAACGTCTCACTGGCTGTGAATTTATTATTGATGACACCCCAGGCGTCGTAACGATTTCTTCGTTCGCGCCAATTCGCCGTCAGGTTGCGAAGCTCACCCTCGAGAAGCTCATCAAGGACGGTCGTATTCAGCCAGCGCGCATCGAAGCATTTGCGGAGGAAGCGAAGAAGGATCTTGCGCTTGAGCTCAAGAAGGCTGGTGAGAACGCACTCTACGAGCTCGGTATCACCGGTACTGATCCGAAGTTGGTTTCGATTGCAGGTCGCCTCAAGTACCGCACATCATTTGGTCAGAACCAGCTCATGCATGCCATGGAAGTTGCCTACTTCTGCGAAATGCTGGCAAAGGAACTTGGTGCAGATCCTGTGATGGCGAAGAAGGCTGGGTTCTTCCATGACATTGGTAAGGCAGTAGATCACGAGACACAAGGAGGCCACCCAGAAATCGGCTACACCATCATGAAGAAGTTCGGGTACCCAGAAGAAATCGCATACTGCTGCATTGCGCACCATGAGGACAAGCCGAAGACACTTCTCGGTTCTATTTGTAAGGTGGCTGATGCACTCTCTGGTGCTCGCCCAGGTGCTCGCCGTGACTCATACGAACAGTACATTCACAAGCTCGAAGATCTCGAGAACATCGCAACACGTCAACCAGGTGTTGAGAAGGCCTACGCGATTCAAGCTGGTCGCGAAATCCGCGTGTTCGTGAACCCTGCGGCCATGGACGACTTCGGCGCATACAATCTTGCGAAGGCTGTAGCTCACGACATTGCCGCAGAGATGAAGTACCCAGGTGAAGTGAAAGTCACCGTGATCCGTGAGACGCGCGTCATTGAGTACGCACGCTAAAAGTGCTATACTTGCTCCAAACTTACTTCAATCCTATGAACAAAGCAGAGCTTGCCGAAGCTATCGCCGCGCGTGTTGGCGTGACCAAGAAAGAAGCCGAAGACATGATCGAGGCATTCACAGATATCACGACGCAGAACTTGCAGATGAATGGTGAAGTGGTGCTCGCAGGGTTCGGCACCTTCTCCGCACGCGTTCGCGCTGGCCGCATGGGCGTGAACCCACAGAAGATCTCTGAACAGATCAAGATCAACCCAACGAAGGTTGCGAAGTTCAAAGCAGGAAAGAATCTCAAGGAGGCACTCAAGAAGTCACAGCACACTTCAGCAGCACCTGCACCGGAAGTTGCTCCTACTCCAGCACCAGCTGCGATGTAGCGCTAATCCAAAAACAAAAAACCGCCGTATTGCTACGGCGGTTTTTTGTTTGTACGAGTGAACTACAAAATTGCTTCCTTTGCAGCCTTTGCAACGCGGAACTTCACTACCGTCTTTGCAGGGATCTGTACCTGTGCGCCGGTTGCTGGATTGCGTCCCATGCGTGCTGCGCGGTGAGCCTTTACGAGCTTACCGAGTCCTGGAAGTGTGCACTCACCAGACTTCTTTGCGTAGGTGCAAGCCATCGAGACGAGCGTCTCAACAACTGCAGCTGCCTGCTTGCGGGTCAATCCCGTCTTCTCCGCGAGCTCAGACATGAGCTGCGACTTGCTTGGTCCTTTTGCCATACCCTCTTAGGTTAACAATGAATTAACATGTCCAAAGTATATCAAATCCCAGGAAAAGCAAGCAAAAGTTATCCACAGACGAAATAAAAACGACCCGAGTGCGTGTGTGCGTTACTGCAACACACAGACACTCGGGGCGGTCAGCTGCCAACGGCGGTTCAGCCGTACACAGCGCGACGAACTCGATGCTTCACCCCCACCTTGAGCAACTCGTAGGCGAGCCGCGGTGGGAAAAGTACGAGTCCGATAAACAATGATCGCATGCATCCTCCTGTTGTGGCCTGCGAGGCTCAGGAAGTCAATCATAGCAAGAGGTTTTCGTCAAGATCACGTGCAGTTGCACTCACCATCAAAAGTGCAGTATACGATTGACTTTTTTGGCATTTCAGTTAGCATCCTGCTCAATGCCCCGACGACACAGGAGGTACTCCGTGGCAACCGCCCTTTCCATCGCAAGTGCAGTACTCATTCTCGTGACCGGTGTGATGTATTTCCTGCAGGTTCGCCGCGGACAATCACATCCAAATGCCGCAACGTGGATCATGTGGCTTTTCGTCGACACACTGAATCTCGCTTCCTACAGCGAGATGGTTCGCGAGGAGCCATTCAAGGCATTCGCTGCACTGGCTGCAACCATCAATGCGTTCGTTATTTTCACGTATGCTACGCGGCATCGCCATTTTGCGAAGATTGATCGTGTTGATGTGGCACTCCTGCTGCTAACCGCGATGATTGCGGTCATCTGGAAGGCCACCGGTAACGCCACGCTCAGCAACGTACTCCTACAGGGTGTGTTCGTCATCTCCTTTGCTCTCACGATTCGAAGTGTGTGGAACGGTGCAAACGAACACCCTGCTGCGTGGCTGGTAGCTGTTGCTGCCTACCTTCTCTCGATCATCGCTATCGTCATCTCATGGGATTCTGCAAATGACGGCTGGCAACTTGCGTTCCCGATCATCAACGGAGTCCTTGGTAATGGTTCTGTCCCAGTTACGCTGTGGATCGTCCAACGCCGAAGGCGTGCATGAACACGCGCTCCATCTCACCAACAACACCGCTTGGGTTCCCAACCACTCAGCGGTGTTGTCATTTGTGCGCACACCACCCTGGCCACACACCGCATTCCCCTGTATACTACGCGTATTCACGTTCCAGCATGGATACTGATTTTCTCGCGTCTTTACGAAGGCAAGAAGAGCGGTTGCAACCGCCGCCCCATGAGCGCTCCCGATGGCGAACGTGGCTTCGTCGTATCGGGATTTTTTTGTCTGTAGTCGTTGCCCTCGTGATTCTTGTAACCTGGCTTGGCACCATTGTGTTCATGCCAGATTCTGGCGAGGGGTGGTATCGCGGAAGCAATAATCACGTAAGCATCATCTCCGCGCTGCGCAACCTCATCACCCACAACACTGATGTAATCGAAGGCGCACCCGATGATCGCGTCAATATCCTTCTTCTAGGCATGGGCGGCCTCGGACATGATGGCCCATACCTCACAGACACCATCATCCTTGTAAGTATCAAACCATCCACCAAGAGTATTGCACTCACCTCAGTGCCACGAGATCTCACCGTCCCGATTCCTGGACATGGTGAACGCAAGATCAACGAAGCAAACCACTACGGAGAACTCGCAAGCGCTGGCAATGGTGGAGAACTAGCGCGCAAAACACTTGCGCATGTCACCGGGCAGACGATTCACTATTACGTCCGCGTCGACTTCGCTGGATTTGAACGACTCATCGATGAAGTAGGCGGTGTAGATATTCAAGTTGAGCGTGCATTCACTGATCGTGGATTCCCGGCACCTAACGACGAGTACCAGACCATTTCATTTGCAGCAGGACTGCAACACATGAATGGTAAAACGGCGCTCAACTACGCACGATCACGCCACGGCAATAACGGAGAGGGTTCTGATTTCGCACGATCACGCCGCCAGCAAAAAGTGATTATTGCGCTGAAAGAAAAATTACTTGCTGTTTCAACGCTCGCTAACCCAGCGAAGCTTTCGGGAATTCTCGACACGCTCTCCACGCACCTTGCCACTGACATTGACCTACCTACTGGCCTCCAGATCGGCCAAGTTATCCGAGACATCGACACTGCTACTGTGAAATCACTCGCACTCTCTGATGCTCCAGGTAACTATCTCGTCAACGCGAGCACAGAGTCTGGATACTTTTTGTATGCACGCGACCGATCGTTCGGAGAAATCCGCCAGGCAGTCGAACACATTTTTGATGCCACCCCAGTAGCAACCACTCGTGTGGCCACTTCAACACCTGAGGCCACCCCTCCCCCCAAGACCACCTCCCCTGTAGGCACCATTTCCACCACCAACTCGGCCTCATCGTCTGGATTGGTCGTCGCCGTTCGCAACGGCACCTATGTCGCAGGCCTTGCAGCCCGCATTCAGGCCCGAATTGAAGGGATCAATATTGCAGTCTCGAGCATTGACAATGCCGACAATCGCCCCTATACTACGACAGTTGTGTACGATTTAAGCAACGGAAAGCAACGTGACGTTGCTGCCCGCATTGCTGCTCGCCTCAACGCAACCGTGGTCACCGGCACTCCGCCCACGTCGCTCCCATCAGGAACTTCAATCCTGGTCATCGTCGGCACCGACGCTGTGAACTAGTATCCTATGAATCGCGTCCGCTCCAAACCTCTTCCCACCATTGCTCTTGTGGGCCGCACTAACGTAGGAAAATCTACGTTGTTTAATCGTATTGTTGAATCGAAAAAAGCGCTCACATCTGACATCGCCGGCACCACACGTACCCGCAACATCGCCTCCTTCTGGTGGCGCGGTCGTGAAGTACGCGCCGTAGACACCGGTGGTCTTACCTATGATGATGCGCTTCCTTTTGAAAAAGAAATTCTCGAACAGGTTGAGCGCGGTATCGCAGATGCAGACGTTGTAGTATTCGTTCTCGATGTCCAGACTGGCATTCTTGCACAAGAACGTGAACTCGCACGCCGCTTGCGCAAAGTAGGCAAGCCTGTGGTCGTCGCCGTGAACAAGGTAGATTCCATGAAGTGGCGCAAGCGTTCTGAAGATGAGAACTGGAAGGCTCTCGGATTTGGCGAACCACACTTTGTTTCTGCAAGCAGCGGATCTGGCGTCGGTGATTTGCTTGATGCTGTCTACGAAGATCTCCCTGAGGAGAAGCCACGCAAGTCAGAAGACGAGGTTGCGTTCGAACAGAATGACGTGGTGGCTCGTATCGCACTCTTGGGCAAGCCTAACGTCGGCAAGTCTTCACTGCTCAACGCACTTGCAGGTGCTAACGAAGTTATTGTGAG
Source organism: uncultured Gammaproteobacteria bacterium (assembly GCA_964627055.1). GTDB lineage: Bacteria > Patescibacteriota > Patescibacteriia > Magasanikbacterales > JBBTQS01 > JBBTQS01. The sequence continues at coordinate 21,732 of CAZVGV010000009.1, forward strand.
CGATGTTGCGCACACCACACGCGAGACTTTTATTATTGATGTGCAGCACGAAGGCAAGAAATTCCAAATTATCGACACCGCGGGTATCCGCCGCAAGGCTCATGTTGAAGGCGGCCTTGAACGCATGGGTGTAAGCGCCAGCATCCATTCACTCGATGAAGCTGATGTGGTGCTTTTGCTCCTCGACGCCACCGAGCCATTCTCCAAGCAAGAGAAGCACCTCCTCGGTCTTGCGGAGAACAAGCATGCGGGTGTCATCATCGTGGTGAACAAATGGGATCTCATCGAAGATCACAGCCAGGAATACCGCACAGAATACATCAACAGCATTCGCATGATCTATCCGTTCTTGCGCTATGCACCGATTGCATTCGTGAGCGCAAAATCTGGATTCCGCGTACACCAACTCTTCGAGATGGTAGAAAAAGTTGCTATCGAACGCCGTCGCGAAGTGGATGACGAAACCCTCAACGGCTGGTGGAAAACCATGGTTCGTCGCCACAAGCCAGTCAAGGGTACTGGTACCAACCACCCAAGCATTCTTTCCTTCCGTCAGATCGATACAGACCCTCCGCATTTCGAGGTAGTTATTCGTTTCCAGACCTCACTGCACAACTCATACCTGCACTTCCTTGAGAACGGGTTGCGCGAGTCGTACGGATTCGAAGGAACCCCAATCGTAATTACCGTTCGCAAATTCAAGAAATAATATGGTTCTCATCGCAGGACTTGGCAACCCTGGTGCAAAGTACTCGCACACACGTCATAACGTCGGCTTCATGGCACTCGACGCACTCGCGCACGCGCAACATGATGTGTGGTCGCTCAGCAACTGGGCTGAGTCTGAGAAGTTCGATGCCATCATTGCAGATGGTCGCGCTGGTGACGAACGTATTGTCTTGTGCAAGCCACAGACGTTCATGAATCGCTCTGGCGAATCTGTCCGAGCACTTGCTGCATGGCACCACATTGAGCCTGCGCAGATTATTGTCGTTCACGACGAAATCGATCTCCCCTTCGGAGAAATTCGAATTCAGGAAGACCGTGGCGCAGCCGGACACAACGGCGTGAAGTCTCTTATTGAATCGCTTGGCACTCAGGCATTCTCCCGTGTCCGCATCGGCGTCGGCCGACCCGAAGGCCCGCTCCCTGTTGACGAATACGTACTCCAAAACTTTTCCACAGTTGAAAAAGCAGAAATGGAGCGTATACTCTCCGGACTGCCTGCAATTCTTGTTGCCCATTTCTTCAAAAAGCAGTAGCGCGACACGTGCAGTGCAGCAGCGCACACCATAACCACCACACCTATGCAGCCAATTACTCCGGCTATTCCTAGCACGGAAATTATTTGTACTACCCGGCATTCCTCACCGAGCTATCCAGCACGCTTACGTGAACTCGCACACCCTCCGGAGCAACTTTTTGTTCGCGGCCTGCCGATACGAACAGACATTCCGCTTATCAGTGTCGTTGGCACGCGGCGCATCAGTGACTACGGTCGAAACGCACTCCAACACATTCTTCCGCCACTTGTACGTACTGGCGTTGGCATTGTCAGTGGCCTCGCCTTTGGTGTAGACACCGTTGCTCACACACTTGCGCTCGACCATCGAGGCTATACCATTGCAGTACTGCCCGGGGCAGCGGATGATGCGTCGATTTTTCCCACGAGCAATCGCGCACTCGCACGTCGTATTTGTGCCCATGGCGGAACACTCGTAACAGAGAATGCGGTAGGAACGACCATACAATCATTTTCCTTCCCACTACGTAATCGCATTATTGCAGGACTCACGCCGCTCACGATTGTGATCGAAGCACCGCAGAAATCTGGCGCACTTATCACTGCTAATCTCGCACTCGATGCAAACCGAGATGTAGGCGCTGTGCCAGGACCCATTACCTCCAGAACCTCAGATGGGTGTAACGCACTACTTCGGCGTGGTGCTTACCCTATAACCTGCGCATCAGATGTGCTGGAGTTACTCAACCTCAAGGCACCAGATGCAGCGAAGAGTATATCAGTCACACTTCCTAGTGAATGTAATGCATTAGCTCCACATCTCACCGACGCAGCGATCACAGTCGACCAGCTCATCGAGCGAACCCAGTTGCCACCAGCGGAGGTGTTGCGTATGATCACCACAGCAGAGTTGCTCGGCTGTATCCGTGCAGTCTCCACCAATACGTTTGTCCGTGTATACCTATGACATCACCAGCGCAACCTATAACGGTCTATCACGCGTGCCTCAGACAGCTCATCGAACGAATCGAACGCGTGAGCAAAAAAGAATTCATGCAAGATCGTTCTGCATGCGCAATCTATCTCCAACGAACACAATGGGTACTCGACGCACTCGGTAACCCAGAACGACAAATCCCCCACTACATTCACGTAGGCGGCACAAGCGGCAAAGGATCGACGGTAGCCATGATGCACAACATCATTCAAGCTGCAGGACACCGAGTCGGCTCAACCTATTCGCCTCACCTCACCTCATTTACCGAGCGTTTTGTCGTTAATGATCAATGCATTAGCCCGACGAAGTTCAGTACAATTGCGTTTGAACTCCTCCCTCTCCTTGATCGGTGCGAGAAGGAATCACCCTATGGAATGATCTCGTTCTTCGAGCTCATGTTCATCATGACACTCATGCACTTCGCACGTGAAAAAGTCGAATACGCCGTCATTGAGGTCGGCATGGGAGGACGATATGACGCCAGCAATCTCATCCCAACTCCAGACGTCACTATTATTACCAACATCGGCAGTGACCACTGGCAACTCATCGGCCCCACACGAGAAGATATCGCACAAGAAAAGGCTGGCATTATTAAGGAAGGTACTACCCTCATCCACGGAATCCACGAACCCGAGCTCCAGGCAGTACTCTTGCGCCAATGCGAAGGAGAGAAACCTCGTGCAATCATCGAACCCCAAGAACCAACACAGGTTCAGGTCACTACCGCAGGCACATCCTTCACCTACGACGGACATCACTACGTTGTCCCAGCAATCGGAGCACACCAAGCAACCAATGCCGGATTTGCAATCGAAGCTGCACGCGCACTCCATCTCCCCGACCACGCAATACAGCAAGGACTCGCAGCAACGGTGCGTCCAGGATGCATGGAGCGCGTAGCCACCGATCCAACAATCTATATTGACGGTGCGCACAATCAGGAGAAGATGCGCTCCACCATCGCAGCAATCCAAGCGGTTGTTCCGCCCACTTCTCCGGTGCACATCGTTCTTGCGATCTCATCAGACAAGGACGCACGTGCGCTTATCCAGGATCTTGCGCAGTGCGCAACAACAATCACAACCACGCAGTACCAACCCGCAGGAGGCAAGCAACCATTCGCCGCAACAGCACTTGCTGAAATCGCGAAGGAGTTTCTCCCCGCAGAGCGAGTACAAGCGATTGAAGATGCACAGGTAGCCTTCGCAGCTGTGTTGGCTCGAACCTCCAAAGATGCTACGCTGGTCGTTACAGGCTCGCTGTATCTGGCAGGCACGATCCGCAGCCGATACGTGAGCGAGGACGACATTCTCTTGCACGGCCATACCCGGCTGCCTTGACAATTTCGGTTCCGAGCCGTACGCTCACCTCCACCCTATGTCATCCCTCGTCATTGTTGAGTCCCCCACAAAAGCGAAGACTATTGCCAAATTCCTCGGCCGTGGCTACCACGTTGTCTCGAGCTTTGGCCACATTCGCGATCTCCCAAAGTCCAAAATTGGCGTAGACGTGGAGCATGATTTCGCACCTCAGTACCTTGTACCGCGCGACAAATCCAAGACGGTAAAGGAGCTCAAGGCAGCGGCAAAGAAATCCAAGACTATCTACTTTGCAACTGACGAAGACCGCGAAGGTGAAGCTATCTCGTGGCATCTTGCACAGTTGCTTGATATTGACCCCAAGGAAGGCCAGCGCATCACCTTCCACGAAATTACCAAGCACGCGATCGAGCAGGCACTCGAACACCCACGTGCCATCGACTTGCACCTTGTAGACGCACAGCAAGCACGTCGAGTTCTGGATCGCCTTGTGGGCTACAAGCTTTCGCCATTTTTGTGGCATAAGGTAGCACGTGGACTGTCTGCTGGTCGTGTGCAGTCTGTTGCCGTACGATTGGTCGCAGAACGCGAACGAGAAATTCTTGCATTCGTTCCACAGGAATTCTGGTCTATTGATGCCTCCATGCAGGCAGGTCAGGGTGATGCATTCCCTGCGGCACTTGTTGCCATTGCAGGCAAGAAGCTCGACAAGTTTGCAATCACCAAGGCTGAGGATGCACACAAGATCTCCACAGCACTTACAGGTGCAACATACACAGTCAGCTCTGTAGAGACCAAGGAAAAGAAACGCTCACCACTTGCACCATATACCACTTCTACATTGCAGCAAGATGCGAACAACCGCATTGGCATGTCCGCAAAAGAAACCATGCGTGTTGCTCAGCAGCTCTACGAAGGTATTGAAACCAATGACGGACATGTAGGTTTGATCACCTACATGCGTACAGACTCTACCTCACTTTCCGAAAAATTCTTGGGCGAAGCACATGACTTCATTGCCTCTGCGTATGGCAAGGAGTATGGAGTGAAGGAGTCTCGCGTATTCAAGACCAAGTCCAAAGGTGCACAAGAAGCTCACGAAGCTATCCGACCAACCGACGTACGCCGCACACCGGAATCCATGAAGTCTCAGTTGCAGCCTCGTGCATTCAAGCTCTACCAGTTAATCTGGCAGCGCGCAGTGGCGACGCAGATGGCAGACGCAACAGTTGCAGGTACAACCATCGACATTACCACTACCACCGATACGGAGTACACGTTCCGCTCCACAGGATCTCGTGTAGTCTTCGATGGCTATTTGCGCGTATATAGCACCGCATCCAAAGACGTAATTCTCCCGAAGGTTGTTGAAGGTGAGCCTGTACGCTGTCTCTCTATCACCCCTGCGCAACACTTCACCGAACCACCTGCGCGGTATTCTGACGCAACATTAGTAAAAGCAATGGAAGAGCGTGGTATTGGACGTCCTTCAACCTACGCACCGACGATCGCTACCATCGAAGCCCGTCAGTACGTGACACGCGACGAACACAAGCGTTTGCAGCCTTCTGACATCGGCCTTCTTGTGAATGACCTGCTGGTCGAGCACTTCCCAACCATTGTCGATTTCGACTTTACTGCAGCAATGGAAACCAAGCTCGACGATATCGCAGAAGGCACCAAGGAATACGCGCCAGTGTTGCGCGAGTTCTACGAACCTTTTGCAGCGCTTCTCAAGGAGAAGGAAGCGGTACTCACGAAGAAAGAAGTTACTGAAGAAAAGATCGATCGACAGTGCCCAAAGTGCAGCAAGGACTTAGTGATCAAGACAGGACGATTTGGTCGGTTCATCGCATGTACCGGCTATCCTGAATGTTCGTTCACCGAACCCATGAACAAGGAGGAGAAAGAAGCGCAGGCACAAGTGACTGGAGAAGTATGCGAACTTTGTGGCAAGCCCATGGTGCTCAAGCGTGGACGATTTGGCTCATTCCTCGGCTGTTCCGGATACCCTGAATGTAAGGGCATCAAGAAAATTGAAAAGAAGACGGGCGTCACCTGTCCGAAATGCACGACAGGCGAAATCGTAGAGAAGAAAAGCAAGCGCGGCAAAAACTTCTTCGCCTGCAACCGCTACCCAGATTGCGACTTCGCTCTCTGGAGCAAGCCAACCGGCGAAAAATGCCCGACGTGTAATTCTCTACTCGTCCTTGGTCCCAAGGGAACGATCAAGTGCAGCGGAGAAAAGTGCAGCTTCACCAAGGAAGCACCTGACACACACTCGAACACGGAATCGTAAGACGAAACAATACCACCAAGTAGCACGTAGCTGCTTGGTGGTTTGTTTTTGATCAAACAACACCGTCGATTGTCAATCATTCCTGGCCCATGGTACGCTACTTTTACACTATGGAAGATCCATTTGTCGAAGAAATAACCAAGGAATCACTCACGATTGATCATCTGCTCACGATCATTTCGGAGACCAACCCCAAGGCGGACTTGGAGTTTATTCGGCTTGCGTACGAATTCGCAGAGCATGCGCACGATGGTCAGAAGCGCAAAACAGGTGAACCCTACATCATTCACCCGCTCGCAGCAGCGATCATACTTGCACACATGCAGATGGATCAATCCATCATTATTACCGCCCTCCTACACGACGTACCTGAAGACACGAGCATTACTATTGAGGACATCGAAAAGAACTTCGGGTCTGACATTGCGGAAGTCGTAGGTGGTATTACCAAACTCGGTAAGCTCAAATACCGCGGTGTTGAGCGCTACATTGAGAACCTCCGCAAAATGTTTGTGGCAGTTGCCAACGACGTTCGCGTGATGATCGTCAAGTTCGCTGACCGTCTCCACAACCTCACCACACTCGAAGCACTCCCACCGAAGAAGCAATACCGTATCGCGCTCGAGAGTCTTGAGATCTATGCACCGATTGCGAACCGTCTCGGAATGGGTGACATGAAAGGACGCCTAGAAGACGCGGCCTTCCGCTACGTTTACCCAAAGGAGTACCGATGGGTCGTTAGCCTCGTGAAGGAACGCTACGCAGCGTACGAGGAGTACCTCGGTATTGCAAAGGAAACTGTTGAAAAGGAACTTCGCAGCGTCAACATTCCCTTCATCGAAATCCAGTCTCGAATGAAGCGGCTCTACAGCGTGTACCAGAAGCTTCTCAAACACGAACGTGATATTGATAAGATTCACGATCTGATTGCGTTGCGCATTATTGTTCCGACGGTCGCAGATTGCTACGCAACACTCGGCACAATCCACAAGCTCTGGCGCCCGCTCAAGGGTCGCATCAAGGATTACATCGCCCAGCCCAAGCCCAACGGCTACCAGTCCCTGCACACCACAGTCTTCGGCGAAGACGGTCGTATCATGGAGTTCCAGATTCGTACGCAGCAAATGCACGAAGAGGCTGAATACGGTATTGCTGCACACTGGCACTATGACGAGCGCGGCTCTGCAATTCCAACGAAGCGACTCGCATGGATCCAGGAATTAGCAGAACTCCAAAAGAACTTGATCCACAAAATCAAGGATCTCGATGCACTGAAGATCGACGTCTTCCAGAATCGCATCTTTGTGTTCACTCCTAAGGGCGATGTCATTGACCTGCCAGAAGCAGCAACGCCGGTCGACTTCGCATACGCCATTCATTCTGACATCGGCAACACCGCAACGGGAGCACGGGTGAACGAACAAGTTACACCACTTTCTCACGAACTCAAGAGTGGTGATGTTATTGAAATTCTCGTTGACAAACGCCGCAAAGGCCCGTCCGCAGACTGGCTCAAATTCGTGAAGACGCACCACGCAAAAGAATGCATCCGTCAGTATGCAAAGAAAGGTATCGCGTCCTGGATTATGGAGCGATTTCGTTCAACAGATGTCGGATGATCTCGCGGTACTCTTCCTCTGAGTAGAAATCAATTTCAATCTTGCCTCGATCACCACGCTTGGTGATACGTACTTTGGTGCCGAGTGTTTTGCGGATTGCGTCTTCTTGATCGAGAACATTGGGATCACGGCGGGTGAGACCCTTACCTCCATGCACTTGCTTCTTCGCAACAGCAGACTCAACGTCTCGCACTGTCATATGCTCCCCCATCATGTCGCCAAACATCCGCACCTGCTGCTCGCGATCCTCAATGGATAAGAGCGCACGCGCCTTACCCATGCTAATCTTGCCATCAATAAGTGCCTTCTGAATCAGCTCTGGCAATTGCAAAAGACGGATGGTATTGGTTACAGCACTTCGACTCTTCCCCACCCGCTGACCTACCTGCTCATGGCTCAACCCATATTCATTAGCCAGTCGCTCATAGGCACTTGCTTCTTCGATTGCATTGAGGTCCGAGCGCTGGATGTTCTCAATCAATGCGAGTTCTAGCTTCTCCTTGTCTCCCACAACATCACGAACAACCACAGGTACTGTTGGCAACTCAAGCATCTGTGCACTGCGGAATCGTCGTTCTCCGGCGATAAGTTCGTAGGTGCCGTCTGCACGCGCTGAGACGACGAGTGGCTGCAAAATTCCGTGCTCACGAATCGAGTTGATGAGCTCCTCAAGCGCCTCATGGGTGAATACCTTACGAGGCTGTTCAGGGTTCGGTGTAATCAAGCCAACAGGAACATGCAATGGCTTACCAGAAGGAGCTGGTTCAGCTTCCTTCTTCGACACGCCGTCAGCAATATCTGGCAACCGACGTGCTGCAGCTTCTGCGGTAGCGCTCGTGGGGCGCTGTTGTGGAATGAGCGAATTGAGACCTCGTCCAAGGGCCATACGGTGGTATAAAAACCTCTCTAAAAGGTAGTGGTGTTGGAAATCACTGGTTCCTCCGCAACAACTGGAGCAGGTGGCGGTGGGTACAATGTATCATGCACTTCTTGCGCAAGACGCTCGTAAGCAGATGCACCTCGTCCACCTGGATCATACTGGAAGATCGTTTTGCCGAAGCTTGGTGCTTCAGCAAGTCGAACCGTACGAGGAATCACGCTCTTGAAAATCATGTTCGGGAAGTACTTATACAACTCATCCAGTACGTCCTGAGACAATCGATTACGCGCATCGAACATCGTGAGCACTGCACCAAGTACATTGAGTTGTGGCTTGAGATTTTCCTTCACGAGATTCACGGTCTGCAACAATTGACCAAGCCCTTCAAGAGCAAAATATTCCGCTTGCACTGGAATCAGTACATGATCAGCAGCAACAAGTCCGTTAATCGTCAGCAATCCAAGCGACGGAGGACAATCAATGAAAATATAATCATAGCCACTGCGTGCCTCCATGAGCAACTTGTACAACTGGAACTCACGATCCGCAATACTCACCAATTCAATATTTGCTCCAGAGAGATCTGCGGTTGCTGGCGCAATACGCAAATTCTCAACCGGCGTATCTACAACAATGTGATGGAGTGGCTTCTCACCCACGATCGCTTGATAGAGCCCGTGCGGGAGTTCACGATGGTTGATACCTACACCGCTTGTGGCATTTGCCTGTGGGTCCAAATCTACCACCAATACTCGTTTCCCGAGCGCTGCAAGAGCTGCCGCTACGTTCACCGTAGTTGTGGTCTTCCCTACTCCTCCTTTTTGATTGACAACAGCAATAATCTGTGACATAGTCGTCTGTGCTTGCACCAGTATACCAGAATCGAGTAGACTCTGGATAGCCCCAAAAGGGCGAACAAATTGCCGCGATGGCGGAATTGGTAGACGCGCACGACTCAAAATCGTGTACCTCCGGTGTGTGGGTTCGATTCCCACTCGCGGCACCGCCCATGCTCTTCAAGAGCACAACGCCCTCAGACTTCCCGGTCTGAGGTGCTTTGTTTTTTGATTTAGTATTGACATTTTTCGTTGAATGCGCTATAGTGCGCAGTCCTGCAAACCACACCCAGGACCACAGGAGCACATCATGTCCGCTGAGTTCGGTGACCGTGTCTTCTTGACCCCCGAGAACGCAGAAACGATCGCAGCCCGTCTTCGTGAGTTCTTCGCGCCCAGCGACAACATCGCCAGCGTAGAGCTACATGAACGAATGCTGCACGACCCGGTTCTCAACAAGAATATGCGGGTTGTTTCACCAGGGATCGTCGTCCATCGACATAGCGATACACACTATCAGATCCTACTGAATTTCAATCGAGTGGCGTACGATCTGGATACGCTCACCCAGACGCTCCTTGAGTTCCACCACAAGATGCTCATCATCCATCACGCCACCCAGAGCGGCGACCGTCTCACCTGGATCTTCACGTCCCCAGGGTGACCAACTACCCCACCTGCCATCGCGTCACGATGGCAGGTGGGCGTTTTTTGATCTAGAAATTTCCGCGCTCCGATGGTATAACAACACTATTCAACGAACCCTATGGCACTCACAGAATACCTTATTGTGTGGATTACGAATCTCATTGATACCATGGGCTACACTGGTATTACCGTACTCATGATTCTGGAGAGCATGATCGCACCTGTTCCTAGCGAGGCTGTTATGCCGTTTGCCGGCTCTCTCATTCTCACCGGACGATTCACCTGGGCTGGCGTGCTCATCACTTCCACAGTCGGTTCTATTGTCGGATCACTCATCAGCTATTACATGGGCCTTTACGGTGGCAGACCATTGGTGCTGCGCGTGGGCAAATGGTTCTTGCTCAATGAACACCATCTTGATCTGACCGCAAAGTTTTTTGAACGCCGTGGTGAATGGACGATCTTTGTAAGCCGCTTCATCCCAGTTGTACGGCACCTGATCTCCATCCCAGCAGGCATGGGCAAGATGCGCCTTGCGCCTTTTCTCATCTACACCACGATCGGGGCATTCTTGTGGAACCTCATTCTCACTGTTGTTGGCTACCAACTTGGTCGCAACTGGCAACGCCTCGATCAGTACACCCATTGGCTCGACTACGTCATGGTACTCGCGATCATCGCAGCTGCAGGATACTTCTTCTGGAAGGAATATCACCGACGCAAACGAAAACAAAGCTAGTCTATGTTGTGGACGCCACTTTTCTTTGACGCGCTCATCCTTCTCGGCATTGTTCCCGCATCGCTTCTTGCGTTTTTTCTTTTTCGCGATCGGAAGAATCCTACGCTCTGGGCCGGAGAGCACCGCCGAGCTTCTGCTGTACTTGCGATAGGATGTGCACTTGTTGCCGCTGGTATCTTTTACGGTTCATTTATCGAACCTCGTATTATTATCACCAACCATGAACAGATCGATCTTGCAAAAGTCACGGCACCTATCCGCATCGCGATCATTTCAGACATCCAAGTCGGCCCGTACCTACGTGATGGTTTTGTGCGCCGTGTCGTAGAGAAGGTTGACGCAGCAAAACCAGACTTCATTCTCTACCCAGGAGACTTCGTGCAAAACGATGGCACACAAACGACCGACGAATCGAAGTTTTTGCACCCACTCGGGGACCTTGCAAAGAAATACCCGTTCTTTGCGGTTGCCGGTAACCACGAACACGGCGCTGGCAACCGACGCATTTCCCCTGACCATACCGGGTCTGTGGTTCCACAACTCACACGCACCGTTACACAACTGGGCATAAATCTCCTGTTCAACCAGCTAGTAACCACAACAGTCCGCGGGCAAGAAATCGCTATCTATGGTGTCGACGACCTTTGGGCAGATGCGGATAGTTTCCATCGGTTCAAGCCTGTGGCACCCGAAACACCAACAATTCTTGTCGCTCACAACCCAGATTTACTCTTCAAGTTCGTACCATATGCCCAACAGATGGGTATTGACCCTCGGACCCTGTCTTTGGTAGTATCAGGGCACACGCACGGGGGTCAGATCCGGTTGCCGTTTTTGGGGCCTGTAGG
>CAZVGV010000010.1:0-32872 GCA_964627055.1 uncultured Gammaproteobacteria bacterium
GTAGACATGGAAGCTTTGACCTACCGATATCTCGCTAACCGTGACAGCAAGCTTCTCACGAATCGACAAGCACCGGGCGAAGACTCACGAGTAGACGAGTACCTGACCGAGTGTGGTCTCCAGATGGAACAGCCAGAGCGTCACGCAATCGTTAAGTTCGCTTAAGCAATCCTTCAAGTCTCGGTCGGACGGGCATGCTTTCCGAACCCGCCTGACCGAGTGGAAAGCCCTTGAGGGGTTTTCCGCGGAAAATGAAAGGTCGATTCCGCGGTTATTACAAAAATAATTTCACATTAATTCGTATGGCAAAAAATCAAGCATCGACGGCCGAAAAGCCGAAGACAAAGAGCAAGCGTTACGCAACTCGTTACGGACAGCATTACGCGATCGTGATGATCCCGACCGTGACTGAAATCATCAACGGAATGGCGGTAACGCGTCCAGGCAAGACAATCGAATTCAAGAACGGCATTTACGAGACGAAGGATTCGGCAGAACAGGACTTCTTGGACAACTCTCCGTTTGTTGGCATCGACTATCAGGAAGTTACGAAGGCAGTGACTTCGGCTCTTGAAGCAAAGTCATTGTCAGAAAAGGAATCCGAATTGAAAGAGAAAGAAGAAGATCTGAAGCGCAGAGAGATGGCGCTCAAAGGCAAAGAAGAAGGATCAGACTCCTCCGCTGGAAAAGAAAACAAAACTGAGGGGAAAACAAAAAAGAAAGAGCCGAAGTTCTAAACTCCCGGCTCGTTAAAGGTCGAACCATTATCAACCAAACATAAGGCACAACGATATGGCGATAGAAAGTAAATCAAAATTCGCGGTGAACGAAGCAACCGTGGCCAGCGCAGGCACTGCCGTACAGCTTCCCGACATTCCAGTCGGAGAAGGGTGTGAACTTGTCGTAAAGGCAAAGCGCACAAATCTTGGCGCGATTAAAGTCGGAGAATCCGCACTCCAGGCTCAAGCGGGAAAATTTACCCTAGAGCCGGGCGAAGCGGTGAGGCTCCGCATCAGCAATGCGAACAAAGGCTACATTGATGCGGAAGTCACCGGCGACAAAGTCGAGCTGATCGTTGAGCAATAAGCTCCTATGTCAGATTTTATTCCTCAACAGGGAGACTTCAGCTTCCTGCGATTCAGAAAAACCGGCAGATACTTCGGGCCATTCATGACAGGCGGAACAGTGACCACGCAGTCGGCAGCGTCTGCAAACTCACTGCGTGCCTTTCCATTCTTTGTCCCGAAGACACAAAAGTTTGACCGGATAGCAATCCGCGTCACGACTCTTGCCAGCGGCACAACTCCGAAGGCTCGTCTCGGTGTGTACGAAGACAAAGGCGACGGAAGTGTCTATCCGGCAAAGCTCGTACTCGATGCGGGAGAGGTAGATGTGAACACGACGGGGCTTAAAGAACTCACGATCAATCTCACGCTCAAAGGCGGGAAACTTTACTGGCTCGCTTTTGTGGGCCAAGACACAACCGCACTCGTGCTTGCAGCGATTCCTGCAGCAGACGCGATGGCGACATTCCTCGGTTTTGACAACGGACTGACTGGCACGCCGTACCTGGGCTATGCGGTAACGCAAAGCTACGGTGCACTGCCAGCAACATATCCGACAGCGAGCCCGACGGATTGGAGTCTGAACGTGCCACTCATTGCCTTACGCAAAGCGTAGTTATGTCGATGAATTATGTTGCCAAGCTTCAAAGCAAAGTTGCTGAAAACGTCGATGACGGCCGTGAACAGGATGCAACAACCTGGAACGGCAACGGCAATGGCAGCAACGTAATTACTCTCGGCAACGTGAGTGGTTCGGTGTATTCCGGCACGTTTCGTTTCCGCAATCTGAGCATTCCACGGAACTCAAAGATTGTCCTGGCCCGACTGAGGATTCGACCATCGGTCACGGACGGCGCAGACCCGGATGTGAAGCTCATTGTAAAAGGAATAAAAGAACCGGATACAAAACCATTCACTCAAACCTCGCGTCCCAGCCAGAGAACGAAAACAGTAAACACTGTCGCCTGGCACATCATCAAGAAATGGGAAGTTCACGAATGGACGCAGACCCCAAACCTCAAACTGATCATTGAAGAAATCGTTGCCCAAAACGGGTGGAAACCCGGCAACGCTCTCGCCTTAACAATAGAAGACAACGGATCTTCCTCGAACCAGGCTGAAACTTGCTATGACCGGAGTAAAGGCGACGGCTATCAGGCAGAACTTGAAGTCTGGTACACAACGAAAAATGTAAGCATCGGCACTATTGCTGGCACTGACCGCGATGGGATGGAAACAGATAAGACCATATGGCAGTCGAGTCCGACCGGCAACGTGATAACTCTCGGCGACGATGGGCCATCGGTAAATGACGGCAGCTTTATATTCAGCTCGCTCGCCATTCCTCGATACGCAAACATCATCGGCGCGTACCTTCTGCTTACGCAGGCAGATCAGAATAATCGATTCCCGCATCTCATTATTAAGGGATTTGCGGAAGACGATGCCCCGGTCTTCGCCAGCAACGGATCAAATAGACCATCGACTCGGCAGAAAACAAATGCCCTGGCCGAATGGACTATTGGAGAAACAGTGGCCGGAGTCTTTGTCGGAATCCATTGGTCAGCCAACAGCGTGTATGAATCGCCCGACCTGCGCGAGATTGTGCAAGAGATCGTCGACCGCGAAGGTTGGACGACATCAAGCAAGCTGGGCCTTGTCTTGGAAAGCCAATCATCCTGGGATGGCCAATACAAACTGCCTTGGGACTATGTGAAGAACTCCGGAGAATTTGCCGCAAAGCTCGTAGTGGTGTGGGACACGCTCCGCACATTCCGATCAACGAAAAAAGATATTGCGAAATTCGATAAATCAAATTACCCGGAATTTATTATCGTGCATCACTCTGCTACACCGCGCGACTCGACACACTTCAGCACGATAAAAAATAACCACATAGGAATCGGCTGGGGAGATATCGCATATCACCACTGGATAGCGGGAGCATTAGATGGTAACGGCGTACACATTGCGGGCCGTCCAGAAAACAAGATCGGGGCTCATGCCGATACGCAAAAGATGAACTATCGCTCTATCGGTATTGCGATGTGTGGTGACTTCCATCCGGCGAGTGGAAACCAGCAACCGACCGCTGAACAATTGGCAACTCTACAAATCCTGCTGGACACAATCAGAAAAGAACGAGGTATCCCCAAAGAACGAGTGCTTGGACACCGCGAAACTCCAGACTCCACAAATTGCCCCGGTGACAATTTGCTCGAGTACGTAAAACGATACCGATCAACCGGGAAACTTCTTCCATAACACCATGCAATTACAAGAATTCCTACAAGATCTCAACGCACGAATGTCGGCGGCCAAAACCACCGGGTTTTGGAGTGAAGTCGATAAAAAAAGATGGATTAATAAAACCATTGTTCGGGCATGCAACTTCGCCAAGTGGAACTTTCTCAATCATCACTCTACGCAGCTGACGGAGAAGGATATCGAGGCATACTTCCTGCCCTTCGACTATAAGCCCGGCGGAATGATGTTTATCAAGGTCGACGGCCAAGAACATGCAAAAACGAATGTTGAAAATTACCAAAGCGGAAATCATGTATGGGAGCGCGTATTCTGCATTCTCGGCGATCAGTATCTGGTCAAACCCACGCCACTCGAAGACGGCAAGCTCATCGATATCTATTATCGCAGGCGTCCTGTTCCTCTGGTGAATGATACCGACGAACCGATCACGCCCGAAGAAATGGAAGAAGCAATCATCAAGCTTGCTCTCGGTATCTGCCTGAAGAAAGAACCAAACCGTGGCACTGATGCCGACAAACAAATTCTTGAAGCAACTGCAATTCTCCAGCAAATAAAAGACCGCCAGGATGAGGAAGGTGGAGAGGCCGGATTCACCGGCCAGGCAACGAGCTCACGCTTTCTCTACAAGAATAGTAATCCCCAGGATTAAAAACTATGGCACTTAACGCATACAGAATAAAAGGTTTCCGCGGAGGTATCGCAGACGATGCCTACAAGGGCGTGGCTGGTGCGTTTAGATTTGGCTATGGCCTCGACATCCGAAACGGCGCGGACACTCTGAAGTGTAATCAAGCACTTGAAAAAGATTCCGGAAGTGTCGTCACTGACCTCATTCTGTTTTTCGTGCCAGCTTCAAATGGAAAACTGTACGGCTTCGGCAACACCGGAAATATCTACAGCAAAGATACACCCGCATCAGCATGGGTACTGAGATACACCGACCCCGACGGCAAGATCATGGGCGCGGCTGAGTACACCAACAACAACGGGTCAGGAAGCTATGTGCCATACCTCTATTGGGCAACTGAGACAAAACTCAAGCGCATTCCTTTCTCCGGTTCATTTCCTGGCAGCGTAGAAACATTCGGCACATTAAACGGCGATCCCGCATGGCACACCATGACGATAGCGGTTGGCGTTCTCCAGATTTGCGACGGCCGATACATCGCGCTGGTGGACTACGAAGGCAACTTCAACAATCAGGCCCTCGATCTTATTGCGGGCAACCGAACTAAAACTTTGTTGCCACAAGATCAGATCGCAATTATCGGTTCGACCAAAGGCGACAAGATTGAAGAAGGCTGGTTGTGGACATGGGACAAGCAGCAACCCTCTTGGATTCTGCGACGCATGATCGCTGAAAAAGGAGTCAACGCGATGATCCAAACCGACTTCATTATGGTGCAGGCAGGCATCAGCGGCGGGCTTTACTACTGGGACACGGTAAATATTCTGCGCTTCAAAGCATTCCCCGGTGGCGGTTGGGTAAACCCCGGAGCGGTAGCAAATCTTAAAGGCGTAGCTCTAATGGGAGTAACTGGCTCAGATAAATGCGGACTGTATTCCTACGGGCGACTAAGCAAAAACGAACCGTATTCGATGAACCTCGAATATGTTCCATCGCACGGAAAACTCACCGGCGTTGAAATTGGCGCGGTGACCGTATACGGAGATCAGCCCTTTGCATCATGGAAAGACGGATCAACTTATGGCGTGGACACAGTCGATCCTGACAATAAAGCCGACGCACGATACGAGGGACTGGTCTTCGACGCTGGCGAACCGGAACTACAGAAAGGCTTCCGTCACATCAAACTTCTAACCAAACCTTTGCCTTCTCAATGCTGGCTAAAAACTTACTACCGCATTAACGAGCAGGGTGCCTGGAAGCAGGCATACCTGGAAGACGGAGCAGATAGCTTCGACAAAGAAGGCAATACAAAAGTCGTATTCACGGTTGAAACGGGAGACGAGGAGGAAGAAGAAAAAGGTAAAGGCGAGACATTCGAACTGGCGTTTGATTTACACCCCTCAGGGAATAACACGCCAGAGATTGTCGCTGCCAGCACCTACTTCGAACCAATAGGAATCTTATAAAGCTATGAGCGAATTCTTAGAAAAAATATTCGGCAACCAAGAAGTGGATGATCAGCCATTTCCGGAAATCCCGCCGCATACCCATGACGGACAGAATTCGCCATTGCTGGCACCGGCATCGATTGACTCGGTACAGATCAAATCCGGAGCAATCGGAACCCTGGCCCTCGCTGATGATTCCGTAAGTTCGGAAAAAATAATTGACCAAGCCATTCTCACCGAGCACCTGGATGCGCTATCGGTGACCGAACAGAAACTGGCAAATGCTGCAGTGGCCACTGCCAAAATAAAGAACGGAGCAGTCAACGCATTGAAGCTCATTCAAACCGAAGCGGTGGTGACTCTCTCCGCGCAGATTGATACAGCCGTAATTATCAGCGCACACATAGGTACCGGAGTAATCCAAAACGCGCACCTCGGCAAGCAATCATCACCAACGCAAAAATTGTAGACGGAACTATTCAGACCGCGAAGATTGGAGACGCTCAAATTACCTCGGCAAAAATTGGAAACGCTGAAGTAAAAAACGCGAACATTGAGAACCTAGCGGTGACGAATGCGAAGATCGATACCTTAAGTGGAAGCAAAATCATCGCCGGAACGATCACTGCAGTACAGATTGCGGCAGGAACAATTACTGCAGACAGACTCAATGTGGCAACACTCTCTGCTGTATCGGCCAACCTGGGAACAGTGACTGCAGGAAAAATCAGTCTCGGTGCGGGCGGGTCATTCGATATCGATGAGAACGGAGTCAATCGATTGCGCGCCAATGTGAATGGATGGATCGCTCGCAATGGTCGCGGATTCTTCATGGAAGAAACTACGGCGGGCAATTACGGAGCGATATCAGTTAACGCCTCGGATCAATTCATTCTCGACCTTCCGACCTCAAACCAATTCTTTATCAAGAGCAACAGCGGAGCGACAAACGTATTCACTGCGAGTCTGGCCAACGGGCCCTTCGCGGCGAAAACCGGATATTTGATTGGAAGACATTTTGATAGCGGTGGCAGCCCACTCTTTCCGGGATCACGCCTCTTCAGGGTTAACAGCAGCGTCACCCTGTCGTCGGGCTGGAATACCGGATCGCTCTCATTCAGCGGAGCAGGAGCGGCCGACTTGCCCAGCGCATTATTTGCAGTTTGGGGCCAGGTGAACTCAACCGATAACGAGGCCTTCGTCGTTCTCACTCACGGCTACTCGACAAGCGGTTTCAGCTGGCGAGCCTACAACCCTTCCGGAAGCAATAAATCCCTGACACTGCAATTTCTTTGCTTCGGAAATTAATCGCACAAAAAATATGTTTACAAAAAAATTAGACAAAACAGACCTTGAAGAAATTCGCAAACGACAGGAAATGATTCATCAGCACACGCTGATAGCGCAGGCTCTCGAAGCACAAAAGCAAACGTATCTTGTGGGTCGATTTCACAAGTACGGCCTCGATCCTGCGAAAGAGTACAGCTTTGACTTGAAGACGGGGCGAATCACTGAGGTCAAAAAAACTTAAACTTATGGCAAACAACAGCACAACAAACATAGATTGGAATGAATTTCGCCGACAGATGGAACAGCTCGGTAAGAATTTCGGTGTCCAGTCGACTCCGGCTTCTTCGTCGGATAAGACCAGCGCGCCTGCTGGCTATGATTTGTCGTCGCTGCAGACTCAGATTGGAACCGCACAGCAGAAGCTCGATAGCGCTCAAGGCGCACTGAAAAATTACTACACCACCAGATACGATCAGGAATATAACACTCGCGGCTTGGGAGAAATGAAAACTAAGATCGCTAACCTCGACTCTAAGATTGCATCTGAAAAAGGAACGCGCGACGAATCAATAAGTAAAACTCGGCGCAATCCATATTATTCCGCAGCCACGATCACCGGAGAGTCTTCAGAGATCGAACGACTGGCCAACTCCACGATCAATAACTACGTGGACGAGCGAAATAGTTTAGCGGGTACATACAACACCACTCTTGATGAAGTGACAAAAAAGGTGGCCGCAGAGACGGGAGAAAAAGAGCGCGAAGTCGACGAGCTCAAATACAATCTCGCCAATCTGACAAAGCAATTGAGCGACTACAAAGATACGCTTCGCACCGAGCTAGATCATGAAAACGACGAGCAGCATTGGGAAATGGAATTCATGCTCAAGCTTCAAGAAGCTGACCAGCGGGCGAAAGATGCCGCCAATAAAGGAAGTGGCGGCAACAGTACTGCCAGCGAAAGACTCTCTACCAGAATAGCCCAGGGCTTAGAGCCTGACCCATCGCTAAGGGCTACGGCCGAACGCTTGCTCAGCCAGGGCATCAATGATCCGACTCGATTGGGTTATAGCGGAGATCTGGCCGTTCAACTTGAATCTGAAATTGCATACCTGAGAAAACAATCACCTGAAAAAGCATCAGCACCCGCCCAAGCATCTGGCACGACTGCCGAGGGCACTTTCAGGCGAGAAGTTCGTGACGCATGGAAAGAAGGATACAACGCCGAGCAACTGAAGCAGGTCTATGGAAGCGTCCAATTCACTGATTCAAAGAAGTCTGCCTCGGAAATCATTGATGACGAATGGCGAATTAAAACCGCGGGAGGCGTCGGCGGATTCCTCGGACGACTCTTCCGTATTGGAGTCTAAAACTACTATGAACTTCTGGAACAAAATTACATCACCATTCAAGAAAGCAGCCGAGAAAACAAAAAAGACTATCGGCGACTTTTTCGCACCCGTGCCTGACGAAGTACGCGTGCGCGACTTTGTGCGCGAGCTACCGGGAGCAACGAAAACGGTCGGAACAGCGGTATTAAACTTCGGCAAAGATGTTCTTCGGGCAGCACCGAGAGCCGCTGCATCAGCAACACTTTCTGCTGAAGGCGAAAAAGAATTTATTCCGGGCTCCGGTGTTGCGCCAAAGTTTGAGAAGTTTCTATTCGGGGACAAGCCGATAAAAGATATACGCGGCACCGGCGAGGAGACAATTCAAGACTTCGGCGGAAGCCAAAAGACCGCAAAAAAATATGGATTGCCATTAGGTTTTGCATTGACGGCACTTGATATCGTTCCCGGCATCCCGAAGAAAAAGGTAGCTGAAGAACTCGGCGAACAACTCATTAAAAGATACGGTGACGATGTCGCTAAGCTGATTGTAGAAAAAGGTGGAAAGAAACTCGCGGAGCAAGCTATTAAAGAAGGCGGAGAAAAACTCGTAGAAAAGGCTGGCATTGTGATTGCCAAAGAAATGAAGCCGATCACGGAGGCGGTAAAGAGCGCGGAAGAAGTTATCAAATCGGTGAAGCCGGTAAACTACTTCGAGAAAGAAGGGCGCAATCTCATGGAATTTGAAAATGCCGATTTGTCTTTGCCTGAGCTCAAGCGGAAATTAGAAATAGCCGTTGAAGGTAAGGAAGGTGACGAACTGCTGGGCCTAATGAAAAAAGATATCGAAAAGAGAGAAACAGAACTTATTGATCTGGTAAAAAATGATAAAGGAGTATCAGATCAAGGCGAAGAATTTATAAAAGCCCGTGAACAAGCGATCAAAGAGATTGAAGCAAGTGCACCCACTAATCGTACTTCGGTAGCGGAAAGCGCATTGGATAGCGCAAATTCAAAGGGTCATCCTGTGATAAAGGCAGGAAAAAAAGTGGCACCGCCAAAACCGCGGGCAGATGAGCTTGTGCCTCCGCCTCCAACTCCTCCTCGCGTACCAACTGAAGTGCCATTATCCGGAGTCCCAGATTCCCCTAAGGGGAGTGCACTGGAAGCCATCGATGGCATGGTCGGAAAAACCAGCACACCAAAGAATTTGCTCGAGTGGATAAAGGGCGCACCGAAAAAATTCACTGAAGCATTTAGCGATCGCTTTGCTCCAATCAAACGCTTCGAAGAAATGGTGAGCGACATGGCTGGAAAGCCAATCGATATTAACTCAAGCGCATACACCGCAGCGCGAATGTACGCGGGGCGCATGGGAACGGTTGAGTCATTCTTAAACGATCTCCAAAAAGTTATTTCGCCATTGAGAAAAGAGCGTGCTGATTTCACTCGCTTTGTTTTGTCGCGCCGAGCTCTTGAGCGAGCCGAACGCGGATTCGCCAACCCAGCCGGAGTCACGGCCGATACCGCAAAACAAGCTATGGACGAACTCAAAACAAAAGTCGGCCCCGGCATCTTCAAACAATTTGAATCGGCAGAACAAGCGATACAGAAATGGGCTGACGAAGCGATCCTCCGGCCAGCTGCAGAATCGGGACTTATATCGAAGCAGGCATACAATTCGATCGTAGCAAAAAATAAACATTGGATTCCGTTTCAAGTTCTCGATTATTTACCGGACTCAGCATTCGTAGACAGTCTGCCAAAAGGTGGCGAGATCTTCTCCGTAAGCAAGCAAGGCATCGTTAAGGGTCTTGAAGGTACGGAAAAAATAATCCGTGACCCGTTTGAAGCAATCATCGACAAACTATCGAACGCGGTAAACCTTGCCAAGCGTAATGATGTAGCCCGCAAACTCATCAACATCCGTGAGGTGTTGCCCGAAGCCAAAGAGCTTATACAGCCTCTGGCTAAAGATGCGCGCGTGCCAAAAGGCTGGGGTTCCATCAGCGTATTCGTGGATGGAAAGAACACGAAATGGGTTGTACCCGAAGAACTCTCTTGGGCGATGCATCAAATGAATGAAGTCGAAGCTGGTATGCTCGGCAACTTTGTGAAATTTACCTCCGGCGCATTCAGGAAGGGAGCGACCACACTATATATACCGTTCTCTCTTTCGAATGCCGTGCGCGATGCTCAGATGGCAGTCATGACTTCAAAGTACGGGTTCAACCCGGCAGACTGGGTCACTGGCTTTGCTCAAGGCCTCAAAGGAGCATTTGGCTGGGACTCAAAACTGCTTGAAGAATTCAGTCGCAACGGTGGAGGCTTTGGTGGCTTCATCCAGGGAGCGCGCGAGATCAGTGGCGTGAAGAAACAACTGTTTGAACCAACATGGTGGAAACGAACCAAAGCAGTCGTGAATCCCTTCAACCTTATAAGCAATTTTGCGGAAGCCATAGAGCTTGCCCCGCGCCTCGGCGTATATAAGCGCGCATTGAAGGGGGGAGCGACCGGCTTCGAGGCGGCATTCGAGGCCCGCAATGCAACAATCGACTTCGCCAAATCTGGTCAGGAGATGCGAATAATAAATATGTGGGTGCCGTTTGTGAACGCACGATGGCAAGCACTGCTCAACACGGCCCGTGTGTTTAAAGAAAGTCCGGTCAAAGCTTCAGCAAAAGCAGGTGCATTAATTGTCGCACCAGGAGTGACGACATATTTCTGGAACTCACTAAATTTTCCAGACCTCTACGAAGATGTACCTCGCTGGATCAAAGATACCTACTTCCCAATTATTGTTGGCGAAGAAAAGGATGAGCAAGGCAACCGTGTACCTAAGATGGTGTTGATTCCAAAAGGCGACGTCGGGCAGATTTTCTACAACCCGATCGAGTACGCCCTCGACTATGTCCGTAAGGGTGAACCGAGCAACTTCAGCAAGCTTGCACTGGAATGGATGAGCCAACTGGCTCCGATCCCATTCACCCGCGATGGCGAACTATCCGTGACTCAATTCCTTTCCGGAGCAATGCCTCCGATTCTACGAACACCGATCGAGCTTGCCACCAACCAATCATTCTTCACCGGAGGCCCGATTGTTCCGAGACGCCTCGAACAAGTTTCGCCAACCGAGCAGTACGACGAAAAAACACCGCAGGCAGCGGTGGTCGTGGGTCGAGCGCTCGGTGTCTCGCCAATGAAGATGGCCTATGGGCTTGGTGGTTTGCTCGGAGGCTTCGGCCGCGAAGCAATAGACCCAGCAAAAATTCTGCAAAGCACGGCCCAACGATTCTACCGATCCGCCGGAGGCGAGAAGCGGAACCAAGCATGGAATCTAAAAGACGAAGCAGTGGTCGGATACAGCACCGCACGGGAGCAGGCTAAGCGAGCAATTGAGGAGAACGATATAAAAACTGCGACGGCAATCATTGAAAACTGGAACGCGTCAGCTGAGAAAATATTGCCGGACATCCTGCCTTACCTTGCACAAGACGATCCACAGGAAGCGCAAAAAATAAGTTCGTCGGTGACATTCCAGCCGCAAGACATTGCCCGGCTGCAAAGGTCGGTCTACGACGAACAGGCTGGGAAAGCGGAACGGAAAGGAACGACACCGCAGCTGAATCCGAAACTAACGAAAGATAGTCTTCGATCGATTCGCACAGGCAAAGAAGACCCGCTCGCAACGATGGGGCAAATGTTTCCAACCGAAGAACTTCAACAGACAGATCTGAAGCAAATGAGGCAAGGACTACGGCAATGAAGACTTCGGCTCAATTTGCTCGCGCATTTCCCGGAGCTTGTCTGACTGAACAGCATCTCGCACCATCGGGTCGAAATTCAAGAATAAATAAAGACCGATGCCGAGACTCACCACCGCAAGCACCGCGATTAGCGCAAATAATCTTTTTTGAGCTGTAGACATAGACCCTTGTGTTGTAGCTTACACTCGGCTCAAAAAGCAAATCAGTTATGGAACACCCAAATTACCAAAACCAAATGCAGGATAAGAGGCTCGACAACCTC
The DNA here is from genome assembly GCA_964627055.1 of uncultured Gammaproteobacteria bacterium. GTDB lineage: Bacteria > Patescibacteriota > Patescibacteriia > Magasanikbacterales > JBBTQS01 > JBBTQS01. Next base: position 12,059 of record CAZVGV010000010.1, read on the forward strand.
GAAAAAAGCGTCGACGAGATCAAGAACAACCATCTGCCCCACATCGATCAGAAACTGACGCGGGTAGGCACCGATGTCGATTGGCTCAAACGGTTTTTCTGGATTGTCGCTACCGCCTCGGTCGGCGGTCTTATCGCGGCCCTGCTCAACTTACTAATTACCCTTAATAAATAACCCCATGAACATCATTCAAAAGAAGTCGCCTAACTTTTGGGCCGGACGCAAAGGCTACCGGCCGGAAGGCGTGGTCATTCACATTATGGATGGCACACTCGTTGGCACTGACTCGTGGTTCGCAAACCCGGCTTCTCAGGTGAGCGCGCACTATGGAGTCGGACGAACCGGCGAAGTCCACCAATATGTGAAAGAAGAAGACACTGCCTGGCATGCGGGCCGGGTAGATGCGCCGGTCTGGAAACTTATAAAGCCGAACATCAATCCTAACCTTTATACGGTTGGTATCGAGCACGAAGGAAAGCCGGATGATGTTTGGACTGATGCAATGAAGCAGTCCAGCGCAGAATTGATCCGCGAGATTTGCCAACGATGGCAGATACCGATTGACCGCAATCACATTGTCGGCCACTTCGAGATATTTTCGAAGAAGCCGAATTGTCCGGCGAGCAATAAGAAAATAATTGACGAACTCGTTGCTCTGGCTGGTGGTCAGCAACCACAAGTACCACATCCTTCGCAGGTCGAAGAAGGAGTGAAGAAAATAGAAGAAGGACTCGCACAAATAAAAAATTCCTTAAAATAAAATATGGAAATTCTTAAATCCGCGAGCAAAGTTGTATTCGTCCTGATGGCCTTGGCAACGATCGGCGCGCTCTTCTTGGGCAAAATCTCAGGCGATCAATTTTTGCTTCTCGCTGGAATGGCTTTCTCGTTCTACTTTTCCAATAAAGGAGATACGACGCAGCCGTTCGCAGGAAAATAAAGTCGAAAGTTTATCAAAAGCCCGGCGTCGCACCGGGCTTTTGTGTTTTATTTTGTCTGACAAATAAAAATATAAGGAAAAGATAAAGATTCAAACGAGCAAAATTCTGGACTTGTCTGACAACGACTTATAAAATTCACTTACTATGGCATTCGTGTTTGACTTCCTTGGCGCGAAGGAATATCTTTCCGTTTGGCATAGCGGTAGACTGGTGTCGACTGGTCTCTCGTCAAACACATTAACTTAAAAATACCTATCTCATTGTTCCTGAAAAGGATCAATCGACCGCAAGGTCGAGGATGCGACACAATGGGGTTCGACAGATTGCCGCATAAGAGCTAAAATTGCTCTGCATGTTCATGTGCCGGGGATACCCGGATAACACGCGATCATGCGCGCCTTGCAAGGCGCTTCGCGTCCCGATCGCTGACTTCGGTCTGCGGACGGAAACGGCACGAACCCACCACGAGTCGCATCCTGGTGGGTTTCGTGTATATGCTAACTAAAGACGCAATAAATCAATTCTCGAACTGGAGACAGTTCAAGGTTAAAAAAACAACAGTGCGCGGCTACGACCGCGAGCTGAGAAACTTCTGCCTGTTTCTCCGCAACCCCGACATTGAGCACATCACACTGAGCAGCGTGATGGAATACCTGAACGGAATGGCAGAGCTCGGATGGGACAGAAACAGCTTCGTCGGCAAGTGCATGGCACTCCGAAAATTCTTCGAATTCTACCGGCTACAAGGATACAAAGTACTCGACGAAGAACTGATCCCAATTCCTGACAAAGAACCGAAGCTGCCTCGCGTGGCAAGCGATGAGCAGTACAAGCAGCTTGTCGCGGCAATTCCGCAAGATACCAGCGACCCACGACACATCAGAAACCTAGCAATTCTCGGCCTACTTTGGGACACGGGAGCACGAAACGGAGAGGTCTGTTCGCTCAACGTAGACGACCTAGACCTAAACGAAAAGAGAGCAATAATCCGAACAGAGAAAGCAAAATCCCGCAGACCATTCCGCGAGATTTTCTGGACAGACGATACCAACGACTACCTAGTCCGCTGGCTTAAGAAGCGAGATCACCTTACAAAAGTCATGAAGTTCGACGAACCGGGTGCGCTCTTCGTATCGGTGACCAGCGTGAAATGCGGCGACAGGTTCTCTATCAAGGGGGTGGGCGAAATGTTGAGACGGTATTGCAACAGAGCAAAGATGCCGTACATGAATGCCCACAGCTTCCGGCATCACCGCGGACATCACATTATCAAGAGCGGCGGATCGACTGCAGACGTCATGAATATCCTGGGCCACGCTTCGGTGCAAAGCACGACCATCTACACGATGATGCACGGCAAAGAACTTGAGCAACGAGCGCGCCTGTTCCTAACTGAGCGACAAGGGGACTTCGGCGAGAGGGAGCGCGACCCTGGATTCGATGACGCGCTGAAAGGTTTGGTTACATTCCTCAGAAACGAGAACCAAGGCAAAGAGGCTATCACGGTCGATGAGTTCCAGCGACAAGCCGAACACTTCTCGAAACATGGGCTTTATATGCAACGAACCCGATCCAAGACTAAAGTCCCTTATCCACAGTACATAACTTGACAAAAGTTGACAGTGGAATATAATACTGGTGAAAGGTAACCAGCATTATGCCACTATCAACATTCAAACAAAAACAAGTCCAAGAGATGAAAGACAAAGCGGTGCGCCTGTACCAGCAGGGGCTGGACACGCGCACCGTTGCGAAGATGCTCAAGGAATTACATGGCTTCAAACGAAGCCATACTTGGGTGTGGGAGGCCGTAAATGAGCACGATAGTTTATCCACTCCCAAGAAGTTGACAAAAACTGACAGACGAGTAAAATGACCATAGAATCATTGAAAAGCGAATACGCCTACTCGTCTACGAGGGGGAAAGCACAACAGGCCAAAGGGCCCGTTGCGACTCCTCGCAGACGAGCAGTCGAGAATCAAAGCACGGGTGGCTTCCCCAGCACCGAAACCCCTGTGGCATTTCTTACACTAGAAGAAAAATAAGAAGTGTCACGGGGCGTAAAAATAAAAAAGAAACCCCGGAACGTCGAGTAGTGTTACCTACTGTTCGTTCCGGGGGAGTCGCGGATGTCATCCGTCCAGGCATTTGCCGGTGGGGCTCCAGCGTCTGTGCACACGCATCTTGCAACCTTGGGATAGGTGCTTCGCGCTGGATGTCTCCCAGCGCGACGTTACCGCACCTGGTCGCGCTCAACGGTACAGGGAGATGCCAGATAGTTGTTGGCTGCCGACGGTTCGACAGTGCCACGTCTCGCACCTACCCTATACTGGACACAAAAATCTGTCAAGTGCGAGGTTGACAGTGTGTATTTTTGGTCCTTTCGCAGGGGTGCTACATAAAACAAAGCGCCGCACACGATGATCTTCGTGTGCGGCCTTGTTTGCGTTCGCCGTCTGTTAGACGACGAAGTGGACTGCCCCCTTCTCTGTCACGTAGAACCGTCGCACGGCGTTGGCCTGCAGGTCGGCGGGCTTGGCGTACTTGAGATTCGACGTCTGGGTGATCAGGTTCATCTGCCACGCAGGCCAGTCCTCTTGTCGAGGGAGCGCGGTGTGTACGAATCCGATCTGGAACCCGTCATAGATGACGAGCAGCCCATTGATCTGGGCATAGGCAGCGTGGATGATGCCGTAGCGGAATCGGATCGGTGCGGATGCGAACACGTCCTGCACCTGTGGTGCAAGCGGAATCCTATTATCGAGAGCCCGCTTGTGCGTTCCGCAGTCGGTTATCAGCTTGATGATAGTGCCGAGGTTTGGTTGGAAATGAGGTGACACGATTTGCTCCTGTACTCCATCCGATCACTGATCGGGGAGTACGGATTGTGTCAGAAGCATCAACTGTTGTCAAGCTACGTTATGGTTATCCACTTGTATTTTTCAACGTCTTCAGCGTACAATACGGCCGTAATTTCAGCATATGCTTCAGATCCAAGACACGCCGGAGAAACGCGCACAATTGCGCACCAAGTTCACAGTGCTTGCACTTGCATGTATCGCACTTGCAGCCTTTGTTGTGCCAGGTTCGTATAACCGTCTTTCACGGTGGGTGCAAGACACTGCTGGGTTCAGCATTGGAACGCTCAATTTCGATCCGTTCCATTTGGGGCTTGATCTTCAAGGTGGCGCACACTTGGTGTACGAAGTAGACACACGCCCAGTGCCAGCGGATGAAAATGTTGATGAAGCTGTTGAGGGTGTTCGTAATGTGATTAATCGTCGTGTGAACGCATTTGGTGTTGGTGAACCAGTCATTCAAACTAACAAGAGCGGAGATACACATCGTGTCATTGTCGAGCTTCCAGGAGTCTCTGATTTGAAGGCAGCAATCGATGCTATTGGTAAGACGCCGATTCTCGAGTTCAAAGAGCTTGGTGAAGCAACTGCAAAGCCAATCACTCCCGAGCAGAAGGAAGAAATCGCAAAAAAGAATATCGCGTCAAAAACAGTGATTACGAATGCACTCGCTGCTGTACGCAGTGGTCGAAGTCTTGACGAAGTTGCAAAAGAATTTTCTCAATTGCCAACTGCAAAGGAAAAGGGTGCTGACATGGGGATTGTCGATGAATCATACAATGACTCCAAGCTTCTTGCTTGGCTCAAGGCAAATCGACCGGGCACAACCTCTGGTGTTTTGGAGACGGACAAGGGATTTTATTTGCTGAAGAACGTCGAAACGACCACAGGTCCGATTAAAGTGAAGGTTCGACATATTTTGATTTGTCACCAAGGTGCACAGGAATGTACGCTCACCATCTCTGAGGAAGAGGCACTGCGTCAGGCGCAAGAGCTGCGTGCTACGCTCACAGCCCAGAATTTTGCTGAGCAGGCGACCATCCGTTCAACTGATGGCTCGGCAAGTCTCGGTGGTGAATTGCCAGAGTTCGGACGTAACGAAATGATTCCTGTATTCCAAGATGCGGCGTTTGCCCTCAAGACAGGGGAGATCAGCCAGCCGGTCAAATCACAGTTCGGGTACCACATCATCTACAAGGAGCGCGAAGTACGCGGTGCAACCTATAAGGTTGCAGGTGTCTATGCACAAAAATTTACAGAAGCTGATTTCCAGGAGCCTGCGAGTGAATGGAAAGACACTGGACTTGGTGGAGCACAGTTGGTTCGATCTGCAGTACAGTATGCACCGAACACCAATGCACCGACCGTTGGTCTCGACTTTAGTGAAGAAGGAAAGCGACTCTTTGCAGAGATTACAAGTCGTAACATTGGCAAACCGATTGCCATCTTCCTTGATGGTGAAATCATCAGTCAGCCAACCGTGAATACTGAAATTACCAATGGCGAAGCGGTGATTGAGGGTAACTTTACCTTGGCGCAGGCTCGTACATTAGTGCGCGAACTCAATGCGGGTGCCTTGCCATTACCAGTAAAGCTTGTTTCGCAGCAAAAGGTAGATGCGAGCCTGGGATCAGAATCACTCACGAAGAGTCTGACCGCGGCGTTGATTGGTTTTGGATTGGTGAGCCTCTTCGTAATCGTCTACTATAGACTCCTTGGTGTTCTCGCGGTGTTTGGCCTCGGTGTCTATGCGTTGATCGTATTGGCACTCTTCAAGATCATTCCAGTAACCATGACTGCATCGGGTATTGCCGGCTTCATTCTGTCGCTAGGTACTGCGATTGATGCCAACATTCTCATCTTCGAGCGCATGAAGGAGGAGCGTCGTGCTGGTAAGCGTTTGCATGCAGCAATGGAAGAAGGATTCGTGCGTGCATGGCCTTCCATTCGTGATAGTAATGTGTCCACCTTGATTACGTGTGTGATTCTGTTCTGGTTTGGTACAAGTGTTGTGAAAGGGTTTGCACTCACACTCGCTGTTGGTGTATTGGTTACGATGTTCACTGCAGTATTCGTGATCAGGCTCTTCGTGCGATTGGTGGTTCCACGACTTGATGAGCACACCAAGCTTGTGCTTGGTGCACCAAAGTCACCACGAGAATAATTCCGACTTTATGATCTCCATTGTTAAGACACGAAAAATTTGGTACGGGGCAGCTGCGGTGTATCTCCTCGTTGCAATCGCAGCAATTGTGGGGTATGGGTTTAAGCCCGGAATTGATTTTACAGGAGGAACACTTCTGGAGGTGGACTTTGCTGAACAACGACCTGCAACGGCAGAAGTATACGACGCATTGAAGTCATTAGATCTCGGCACAATCGTTGCACAACCTGCTGACGAGCAGGCCATGTTGATTCGTCTTCCGTTTTTGAATGCGGAGCAGCATCAGGATGTACTCACGCGCCTTGATACCCTTAATGGTCCAGCGGCGGTTGTTGAGACTCGCTATGAGACCATTGGGCCATCAATCAGTAGTGAGTTGAAGAGTAAATCAATAAGTGCAATTGTCTTGGTGATTGTGGGTATCATGTTGTACATCACCTGGACGTTCCGCAAAGTTTCGAAACCAGTTCCTTCATGGGCGTATGGTTCGATCGTTGTGGTCGCATTGGTACATGATGTGATTGTGCCAGCAGGTGTCATGGCGGTGCTTGGTCACTTTGTGGGCTATGAAATTGATACCTTGTTTGTTGTGGCACTTCTCACGATTCTCGCGTTCTCGGTGAATGATACGATTGTGACATTTGATCGTATCCGAGAGAATCTCGTGCGTGCGCCACAGCCTGACTTCGCAGACACTGTTGATAACAGCATTGCCGAGACGATTACTCGCTCGATTGCGACATCGTTTGCAGTGTTGCTTACTATGTTCGCAGTGTACTTCTTCGGTGGCGAAACCGTGAAGCACTTCATGCTGATTATGATCGTAGGAATGATTGCAGGTACGTATTCCTCGATTTTTCTTGCATCGCCATTACTCGTCGATCTTGCACGTCGCATGGATGTGCACAACATCGTGACGAAGAAATAAAAGGTGTGGTATACTTTGTCTCGTATGGAAGACAAAGTTTGGAGACATATCTACTCATTCATTACCACTGTGATGTTCTTCGTGATTTTCACGGGGGCGTACTACGCAGGTGCGAATAACTTCTGGTGGATGGGTGCGATCTTTTTGCCGATTGCGTATCTCGGCGTGTTCAATTTCTTAGTACCGGACTAGCATGTTCCTTATAGAGGACTTCATCCTGACCTTTAACACTGTTTTTGGTCAGCAGATTCATAGCGGCTGGGAGTTGTTTCTGTTTTTTTACCAGCATGGAGGTTGGATCATCCTCTTTACGTTTTTGTTCCGCGCGAGCAACGACATGTTCTACAACTATCGCGTGGGCAGATTCATGCAAACGAAGTTCCAGTGGCACTTCATTGCTGTGGATATCCCAAAGGAGAACGTACAGACTCCCGTGGCGGTAGAGAACATTTTTTCACAGCTTGCTGGAGCACACCAAACACGCGATCTGAAGGAAAAGTACTGGGATGGTCAGTGGCAGCAGTGGTATAGCTTCGAAATCGTAAGCATCGAGGGTCACATCCAGTTCATTATCATGTTGGAACACTCGATGCGTGATGTGACTGAGTCTGCGATCTATGCACAATACCCAGATGCTGAGATCACGGAGATCGAGGACTATGCAAAGGACTTCCCAAACAAATTTCCGGATAAGGAGTACCAATTGTGGGGAACTGAGTTTGAGCTTGTAACCTCGCAGTTCAGACCGATCAAGACGTACAAGAGTTTTGAGGATAAGATGTCCAAGGACGACATGTTCAAGGACCCAATGGCAGCAGTACTCGAAACATTTACACGAATTGGTCGCGACGAGCAGGCGTGGTTCCAGATTATTGTCTTTCCTATTGGGCAATCTTGGAAGGAAGAAGGGTTCAAGATGGCTCGTGAATTGCTGGGGAAGAAGGAGGCACCTAAGCGTCATTGGTGGCACGATGTTGGTGAAATTCCGCTCTACATTTTGAAACTAGCAGTGTATGGCATCGTAGGAGGCGAAGAAGTTCCGAAATTCGACAAGGGAAGTAGTGCAGACGACAAGGGACTTGCGTTCGGTACGTGGAACCTTACTCCAGGTGAAGTACAGTCGATCAAAGATATTGAAGAAAAGATTTCGAAGATCGGGTATAACGTAAAGATCCGTGTCGTCTATATCGGTAAGAAGGATGTCTTCGACAAGTCTCGTATCGTGTACGGCATCGTAGGTGCAATTAAGCAGTTCACACGTGAAGATAGCAACGCGCTCAAGCCGTCCTATAAGCTCACTGGTACTTCGGCACACTACATCTTCACAGATGCTCGCAAGAATGTTCGTAGAACAAAGTTGATTCGTGCGTACAAATCACGAAGCGCGTGGCTTGGTAAGTTGCCCTTTGTGCTCAATGTAGAGGAATTAGCAACATTGTGGCACTTCCCAGTGAAGTCAGTGCGTGCACCATTGGTACAGAAAACAACCAGCAAGCGTGGTGAAGCGCCTGTGGGCTTGCCCATGGTTGTGGAGCGCCGATTGTCAGTAGCACCAACTACTACACCACCATCTGCGCCAGCTGCAATGCCTGCGGTAACAGCTGCGGCAGCGGACGTGCTCACTCCAGATGAGCTCGCTGGAGTACACCAATCAGCAAGTGCGAGTGTGAAGACTACTGAAGCGCCAGATAATTTGCCCTTTGTCTGATCTCCTATGGAGGACCAAGCCCTTTCCATCTTCTCGCGCAGAGACATCAATGTGTTTGCGCAAACCAGCTTCCGCAACCAGTTCCGCAAGTTCGGGATCAAGCTCGATGACCGTCGCCGTCACATGTATGTGATTGGTAAGACGGGTATGGGCAAGACGACCTTGCTCGAAAACATGGTGCTTGGCGATATTTATGCAGGCAACGGTGTAGGAATTGTAGATCCACACGGTGACTTCGCAGAGAAGATTATCAACTACATTCCGAGCAACCGCATCAATGATGTGGTGTATTTCAATCCTTCAGATGTTGAATTCCCGATTGGCTTCAATATTCTTGAGGTCAAGGATCCTGCGCATCGCCACCTTGTGGCATCGGGGCTCATGAGTGTTTTCAAGAAGATCTGGATCGACATGTGGAGTGCGCGCATGGAGTACATTCTCAATAACACGATTTTGTCGCTGCTTGAATATCCTGGGTCAACGCTCCTTGGTATTAACCGATTGCTTGCAGATAAGGAGTATCGAAAGAAAGTCGTATCGGTGATTACCGACCCAGTGGTGAAGGCGTTTTGGATCACAGAATTCGCGAAATATAATGACAAGTACCAGCAGGAAGCTGTGGCGCCAATTCAGAACAAGATTGGTCAGTTCCTCTCTGCATCGGTGATGCGCAATATTGTTGCACAGGTGAAGTCCACGATCGATATTCGTCAGATCATGGATAGTGAGAAAATCTTCATCATGAACCTTTCGAAGGGTCGTGTTGGTGAGGACTCCTCACGTCTACTGGGTGGAATGCTCATCACGAAGATTCAGCTTGCAGCCATGGAACGCGTGGATATTCCAGAGGCAGAGCGCAAAGATTTCTTCCTATACGTGGATGAATTCCAGAACTTCGCCACTGAATCGTTTGCCAACATTCTTTCTGAAGCTCGCAAGTACCACTTGAGTCTCATCATGGCGCATCAGTACATCAAACAGCTTGATGAGCATGTGGCTGATGCGGTGTTTGGCAACGTGGGTACGATTGTTACATTCCGTGTTGGTGCAGAGGATGCCGAATTCATGGAGAAGGAGTTTGAGCCAGTATTCACGGCAAATGACATCATCAATCTTCCGAAGTTCCATGTGTACCTCAAGTTGATGATCAATGGTGTTGCTTCACAGCCATTTAGTGCGATGGGGCTGCCACCAATCGGTAATCCAACGGGGAACTTGGAGAAAGTTGTTCGCATCTCTCGCGAGCGCTACGCAGTACCTCGTGCCGAAATTGAGGAAAAGATTCTTCAGTGGAGTGGCATGGGCGATTTGGATGCAGAGACGGCACTTGCGCAGATGGATTCAGGAAGTAAGAAGGCCAAAGCAAAAGAATCGGACATCCCACAGGAGCAGCGTCATCCATATCAGGCACAGTGTTGGAAGTGTTTGCGTATGACAGATGTTCCGTTCCCACCAGATGGGAAGCGCCCAACGTATTGCCGAGATTGTTATCCAGAAGCAATGCGCGAGAAGCAGGAAGGCAAACCAGCGCCACCACCACCGCCATTTGCTCTTGAGTTGCTCAAGCAAAAGAAAGAGACAGACACACGTAAAGGGATTTCACTTACACAATTGGAGCAGTCGCAGGGGGCAAAGAAGGAAGAGCATGTGCCCAAGAAAGAAGAGGGGCAAAAAGAGCCTTCCAATAAACCAGCACCAACGCCACAACAGCAATCCAAGCCAGCTCCTGCTCAGGCACCATCGCAAGGTGGTGAGGAAGAGCAGAAGAAACGTCGTAAGCGAAAACGCAATAAGTCTGGGAACAATGGAAACGGTTCAGCAGGCAGCGTGCAGCAGTCATCTCAGCCACGTCCTGCGCTTTCTCTCCAAAAGGGTTCAGAACAAGGAGCAGGAGAACCATCAGAACCACGTCCGAAACTCCATCTTCCAGATCTTCCACCAGGAACTCCTACGAGCCCTCCAGCGTCCATCTAGGACGCTGGTTGCTTTTTTGCTGCATTCGCGGTATGTTGGGGCGTTCCACTATGAATCCGACACGTAAAAAAATCCTCGTTGGTATGAGTGGCGGCGTTGACTCTTCAGTCACTGCCGCATTGTTGGTGCGCGAAGGGCACGAGGTGATTGGTGGCTTCATGCGAAATTGGTCTGAAGGAAAGGAAGAGAATGGAGTGTGCACGTGGAAGAGTGATCGACGGGATGCACAGCGGGTCGCGGCGCATCTTGGTATTCCTCTTCTCACATTCGACTTTGAAGCGCAGTATCGTGCTGAGGTTGTTCAATATTTGTATGACGAATACGCTGCAGGCCGGACACCCAACCCCGATGTTTTGTGTAATCGTCAGATCAAGTTTGGTTATTTCCTCGAAGCTGCAAAGCGTCTTGGGTGTGATGCGGTAGCAACAGGGCATTACGCAGGGGTAGCGGTGGATGCAGCCGGCGCGCATTTGCTTCGTGCTGCTGACGAAAACAAAGATCAGACCTATTTCCTTCATCAGCTCACGCAGGAGCAGCTCCAGCATGCACTGTTCCCGTTGCAGCCATATCAAAAGACTGAAGTGCGGGAACTTGCGCGACAGTTCGAGTTGCCGACGGCAGAACGTAAGGAGAGCATGGGTATTTGTTTTGTAGGACGAGTGCCCATCAAGGAATTCTTGAGCACGCATTTGGCGCCGACGCCAGGTGACGTGGTACTCGAAGATGGAACGAAGATCGGAACACACGATGGATTGCAATTTTTTACGATTGGTCAGCGGCATGGATTCACACAGCCGGGTGGGGGAGAACCGTATTACGTTGCAGCCAAAGACTTCATAACGGGGCAACTCATCGTTGCGCCGCGTGCAAGTACGCTGCTCTTGAAGTCTACAGTTCATATTCCAGCAGTGCACTGGATTGCCACCACTGCACCAGGGACTCCAGTGCGTTGTCTGGCGAGATTACGTCATCGCGCGCCGCTTGCAATGTGTGTGGTGACACCTACCGTCGATGGAAGTGCACGAGTGGATTTTGATGAGCCACAATGGGGCTCGGCTCCTGGCCAGTTCTGTGTTTTGTATTCGGATAAGGAGTGTTTGGGTGGGGGTGCGATTGCGTAGGATGACCCTCTTCCCATCTGAGTAAAGAGGGGGTAAGCTATGCAGTAGCATTGTGCTAATACGTCTATGACAGCCCACGAACTAGTTCAAAAATATATTGCATTCTTCCAGGAGCGTGGTCACGCTGAAATTCCATCGGCACCACTCATTCCGGAGAACGACCCGACCGTACTCTTTACGACTGCGGGCATGCACCCGTTGGTGCCGTATCTGTTGGGCGAGCGGCATCCTGCTGGGACACGTTTGGTGGACTACCAGCGTTGTGTTCGCACGGGAGACATTGATGAGGTGGGTGATGCAACACACAACACCTTTTTCACCATGCTTGGTAATTGGTCTCTGGGTGATTATTTCAAGAAAGAGTCCATTACGTGGAGCTATGACCTTCTCACCAAATCATTTGGTATTGATCCGAAGAATCTTGCGGTGACAGTATTCGAAGGTGATGCAGATGCACCACGTGATGAGGAATCAGCAGGATATTGGCGTGAGCTCGGCATTCCACAGGAACGCATTGCGTATCTTCCGAAAGAAGATAATTGGTGGGGGCCTGCAGGTCTCACAGGTCCTTGTGGCCCTGATACGGAGATTTTTTATTGGACAGGAGACGAAGAGGCTCCTGCGGTTTACGATCCAAAGAATAAGAAGTGGGTTGAGATTTGGAATAACGTATTCATGCAGTATAACAAGCAGGCAGATGGCACTTTCCAATTGCTTGCAAAGCCAAATGTAGATACAGGATTAGGTTTGGAGCGCACCCTTGCAGTGCTCAATGGAAAGAAATCTGGGTATGACACCGAGCTCTTCACCGGCATGATCGATGCAATAGTAGCTGCGACAGGAAAGCAGTACACCGCGGATGCAGCAACAACGTTCTCTATGCGTGTTATTGCAGACCATGTTCGTACAGGAATCATGATTATCGCTGATGGCATGGTCCCAAGTAACAAGGATCAGGGGTATGTATTGCGACGCCTCATTCGTCGTGCCGTACGTCATGCGCGCAAGCTCGGAGTGGAGCACAACGAGGCGCTGTTGCGTGGACTTACTGATGCTGCCATTGCATCACTTGGTGTGCTGTACGCACATTTGCAACCACAGCGTGAACATATTGTTGAGGTGCTGCTGGCAGAAGCAAAGAAATTCGAAGCAACAATCCAGAAGGGACTCAAGGAGGTACAGCATATCTGGGAAACGCGTAAGGAAGTAACAGCAAAGGACGCGTTCGATCTCTATCAGTCGTACGGATTCCCGCTTGAGCTTACAGAAGAAGTCGCTCGTGAATATGGTCAGGTAATTGATGCTGCGGCATTTCGTGCATCATTTGTAGAACATCAGAGCATCTCACGCGCTGGCGCGGAGAAGAAGTTTGCTGGCGGTCTTGCGGATCATTCAGCAGAGACGACACGTTTGCATACGGCAACGCACCTGTTGCACAAGGCGCTTAAGACAATCCTGGGTGAAGAAGTGCAGCAGAAGGGGAGCAATATTACCGCTGAACGACTGCGATTCGACTTTAATTATCCGACGAAGGTCACTGATGAACAGCTTCGCGCCATCGAGGACATGGTGAATGAGCAAATTCGCAAGGATCTACCTGTAGCATTTCAAGAGCTTACTCCAGCAGAAGCAAAAGCACGCAACGCAATCGGGTATTTCGAGGATAAGTACGCACAGTTGGGCGGCAAGCTAAAGGTGTACTTCGTCGGTGACGAAGCAAACGGGTACTACTCCAGCGAAATCTGCGGAGGCCCACACGTAACACACACCGGCGAACTCCAGCAGTTCCGTATTCAGAAGGAAGAAGCGGTGTCTGCAGGCATTCGTCGTATTAAGGCAACGGTGGATGCTAACGGTCATGCGTAGCATGCGGTGGCTCACTCGTACACATCGGTCACTTCTCCTCATCATTCTTGTGGCACTCGCTGCGCACGGCCAAATGCTCGGGCGCGGCTTTGTGTCTGATGACTGGGATTGGCTGCATATTGGCGCAACAGCGCAGTTCCCGGAATATGTGACGGGTAATTATGCAGGAGTGCAAGGGCAGGGCGGCTCGTATCGTCCAGTGATAACATTGGTCATGCAGCTCATGTATGCAGGGTTCGGACTGCAGGCGTTCTGGTATCATGCACTGTCGCTTGTCCTACTCATCGCTACGGCTGTTGGTATCGCGCACCTTGTACTCTTGCTGCTCGCAGCAGTTCGTCAACGTGAGTGGATCGCATGGATGAGCGCGCTATTTTTTGTGCTGATGCCTACGCATGCAGAAGCGGTCTATTGGGTCGCTGGACTACCTGATATGGTTGCTGCGGCATGCATGGTCTGGTCTACGGTGTTCATGATCCGCTCTGTGCGCACCGCTTCTTTGCAGACGGTGGTGAGTGCTTTTACGTTATGGATTGTTGCGTTAGGCGCAAAGGAAAACGCAATAGTACTTCCTGGTATTTGGGCTGCAAGCACGGTATGCGTTGCGGCAATGGAATGGAATCGAGAACAGGTGAAGCACATTTGGAGACGAATACTTCTCGTGTACGGAAGCGCAACCGTTGTACTCATACTTTTTGTGCTACTGCGGCGCTTTGCGTTAGGAAGTGGGACACTCTCGTATAGCGTGACAGCAGCACAGTTGACAGCTCGCGCCGCAGTGACGTCATTGTTGCACACAGCAACAGCAACGATAGTGGGATGGCATGAAGTGCGTCATCGTATTGTTGGATGGATTTGGGATCATCGCGCTGTGGTGGCTGGCATCGGCGGGGGTGTTGCAATTGCGTTTGGCGCATGGGCATTTCGTCGGCACTGGCGGACAGCTGCGGCATGGGTAGCATTTCTTGGTGCTGGAGTCGTTGCAGCACTTCCAAACAGCGTAGTGACTTTTCACCCTGTATTTGCTGAAGGAGAAAGATTTGCATACTTCCCATCGGTGTTTGTTGCAGTACTCCTCGCGTGGTTGTGCAGTGTTGTGATTGAGAAGCATCACCGTGTAGGTAGAGCAGGTGCACTCCTTATTGCCTTGTCATTTGTGATCGCGATTCCGCAGTACCATCGCGCATGGGACGAAGCAGACCAAGCGTTTGCTCAGGTCAGCAAGGATTTGGAGCAGGTCACTATGCCTAGTGTCGTGGTAGGTATACCTGAGTTTGCACAAGGTATTGCGCCGGTCCTGCGAAATGGGTTGCCACAATATTACGTCCTAGCTCATGGACGTTCAGCATCTCCGGTGGGCAGGTTGCCCTTTTACACACAGTGGGACGATCGTAGCCCTGTGCGGTGGGTACCGGATGTGAATGGCTGGAAGGCAACCTATGCCACAAGCACGCTGCTTTGGGGGCCTGATGTCTATACAGATGAAGCCTACCTTATTGAGCTTTGGGGCTATCAGTATCAGGAACAACGTGGAGGAGCAATGCTGAAATTCGTTTATAGACCGGATGACCCGCGCACCGCACGTGCCCAACGTACAGATTCACCCCGAGTCTATGCGTGGAGCTCAGAAGGGTTTATCCCCATGCCGTCAGTAGAATTGCTAAAATAAGCTAAATCATTTTGAAAAAGTCGCTTTTTCTCGTCTATTGACAGGAAAATCGTATTCAAATATACTACGCACAGTATTTATGCCCGATCCATCGAACAATGACGTTGTAGAGTTCGTGGGAGTAGTCGAGGAATTATTGCCAGCTGGCATGTTCCGCGTCCGCCTCACGGAGAGTGAGCACATGATTCTTGCATACTTGTCTGGCAAGATGCGTAAGAATCGTATTCGTCTCACGACCGGTGACTCTGTTCGCGTAGAAATGTCCCCATACGACTTAACGAAAGGGCGAATCGTGTATCGTCAATAACCCCGCTATGAAAGTACGTTCATCGGTGAAGAAAATGTGCAAGGACTGCAAAACATCGCGCCGCGAAGGCCGCGTGATTGTGATGTGCAAGACACCAAAACATAAACAGCGTCAAGGCTAATCTCTATGGCACGTATTTCAGGCATCACGCTCCCAAAGGACAAGCGCATTGATGTTGCGCTTACATACATCTACGGTATTGGACCTGTAACTGCGAAGGCAATCGTCGCAAAGACACAGATCAAGCCAGAAATCCGCGTAAAGGATCTCTCGCAGGCAGAAGAAGATCGTCTTCGCACTGTGATTGAAAAGGAGTACACCACTGAAGGTGACTTGCGTCGTAACATCGCGATGAACATCAAGCGTCTCAAGGACATCAAGTCCTATCGCGGTACTCGCCATGCAAAGCGTCTCCCAGCACGCGGTCAGCGCACGAAGGTGAATTCCCGCACTGTACGCGGCAACACTCGCAAGACCATGGGCTCGGGCAAGAAGCCGGTTGGCCTCAAGTAATCCACGCACTGAATTGTTATGGCACAAGCAACCAAACCAACGACCGCAGCAGTTAAGAACAAGGTCGTAAAGAAAAAGAAAGTAGCTCGCAACGTCCCAAAGGGTCTTGCGTTCATCAATGCAACCTACAACAACACGATCGTGTCTGTGACTGACCTTGAGGGCAATGTGCTCGGTTGGGCAAGCGCAGGTATGGTTGGGTTCAAGGGCCCAAAGAAGGCTACTCCGTACGCAGCTTCGATGATCGTGAAAAAGATCATGGAAGGTATCGCAGCAGTAGGAATCCAGGAAGTAACAGTGTACATCAAGGGCATTGGTCAGGGTCGCGAAGGAGCAATCCGCGCGTTCCATGCGAACAATGTTGCAGTGAATGGCATTAATGACGTGACGCCAATCCCACACAACGGTTGCCGCCCACGTAAGCGCCGCCGCGTGTAATACTCTCCAGAACGCAACGATTATGCCAGTACAATATCATGAATCCAAGTGCACGAAGTGCCGCCGCGAAGGCGTGAAGCTCTTCCTCAAGGGTGAGAAGTGTTTTACGACCAAGTGTCCGGTTGCTCGCCGTCCGTTTGCTCCTGGTCAGCATGGCCCAACAGCTCGCCGCCCAAAGCTTTCGGTATACGGTTCTCAGCTTCGTGAAAAGCAGAAAGCAAAGCGTATCTATGGACTTACGGAAGCGCAGTTCATGGGATATGTTGAGCGCGCAAACCGCAAGGTAGGTGATACCGGTGTTATGCTCCAGCAGATGCTCGAGACACGTCTTGATAATGTCGTGTACCGTCTCGGTCTTGCTGCATCACGCTTTGACGCTCGTCAGAAAGTTTCCCACGGCCATGTAACGGTGAACGGCAAGTCAGTGAACATCCCATCATACCGCGTTGCGGTAGGTGATATGGTTACCCTTGACGCAAGCAAGTTCGCGGCAATCAAGGAACGTGTAAGCAAGCACAATGCTCCATCGTGGCTCGCTCTTGAAGCAGCATCGATGGGCGGCAAGATGGTCGCAGCTCCTGCAAAGGAAGACTTCGATACCGTCTTCGACACCAAAATGATCATTGAATTCTATTCACGCTAAATCCATTTCTATGGAGGCACTTCTTTTGCCAAGCTCTACAACCTATAGCGAGCTCGAGACCCCGCATACGGCAGAGATCGTGGTTAGCCCGTGCTATCACGGCTACGGCACGACCATTGGCAACATGTTGCGCCGCGTACTCCTCTCGTCTCTTCCAGGTGCAGCAATTACCGCAGTGAAGATTAAGGGGGTTGCGCACGAGTTCTCCGGCATTGACGGCGTACTCGAAGACGTAGTGCAGATCATCCTCAACCTCAAGAAAGTACGTGTTCGCGTACACTCTGAGAACGAAGTGAAGATCACACTCAAGGCAACAGGCGCACGCGCAGTAACCGCAGCTGATATCGAAGGTAACTCCGATGTCGAAGTGGTGAACCCAGACGCACACATCGCAACCATTACGGATGCGAAGAAGACGCTCGAGATGGAGATCATGGTTCGTCAGGGTCGTGGCTACGTTCCGGTAGAGGAGCGCGGTGACGAGTCCCTTGAACTCGGCATGATCGCGGTAGATGCGGTGTACACCCCAGTGGTGGACGTTGGCTACCACGTAGAGTTCACTCGTGTTGGAGACATCACGAACTACGAGAAGCTTACGCTTCGCGTGCAGACAGATGGCACACTTTCCCCTAAGGACGCTGTGACTCAGTCGGTGAAGATTCTTGCAGACCACCTCAATATCATTCAGTCCATCGCCTAATCGCGATTTCGGCTAGTAACGGAAGGCCTATGCGCCACAATAATAATGTAAAAACCTTTGATCGTAAGAAAGCTTCTCGCGAAGCGCTCTTCCGCTCTCTTGCAGAGTCGGTAATTCTTCGCGAACGTGTGGAGACGACTCAGGCTAAGGCGAAGTACGTTCGCCCAATGGTTGAGAAGCTCATCACGCTGGGCAAGAAGAAGTCCTTGCACGCACAGCGCGAGATTCTCAAACAGGTCTACACGCAGCAGGCACGCAAGAAGTTGGTAGAAGCACTTGCGGTCAAGTATCAGGATCGCGCAGGTGGCTACACCCGCATCGTTGCTTCGGGCGTTCGTCCAGGTGATGGCGCATCCATGGCAATTATCGAATTGGTTTAAACCCTATGAGCAAGACACATACTATCGATGCTACGGGGCAGGCTCCAGGACGTGTTGCAACCGCAGTTGCTCGCATCCTCATGGGCAAGCACACCGCACAGTATGAGCCACGCGTTTGGTCTGGTGAACCTGTGCATGTGATTAATGCTGGGGCAATCAAGACTACACCAAAGAAGCTCGGCCAGAAGAACTACTACCGCCACAGCAAGTACCCAGGTGGACTCAAGACGACGACCATGGAGAAAGCAATGGCAAAGGATGCAACGTTCATCATCCGCCATGCAGTAGCGCGCATGTTGCCTAAGAACAACACCCGCGTTCGCATGCTTAAGAACTTGCGCATTACCGCATAACGCTATGGCAGAAACGACGAATCATATCGCGACCATCGGTCGCCGCAAGTCCGCTAGCGCACGCGTACGCCTTACCGCAAATGGTTCTGGTAAGGTACTCGTCAACGGCCTTGACTATACCAAGTACTTTGCAACAGAAGAGCAGCGTCAGATCGCCGTATCTCCTCTTGCAGCTGTAGGTAAGTCTGAGAACACCGACGCATCTGTAAAGGTACTCGGTGGTGGTAAGAAGGGTCAGTCAGTAGCGGTTCGCCTCGGCATTGCACGTGCACTCATCGTACTCGATGAGACACTCCGCAAGTCCCTTAAGTCTCTCGGGTATCTCTCCCGAGACGCACGTGTGAAGGAACGTAAGAAATTCGGTCATCGCAAGGCACGCCGCTCACCACAGTGGAGCAAGCGTTAATCACCTCGCAGAAAAGACAGCGGCATTCCCATGCGGCTGCTTTTCTTTTATACTGATACTCATGGCTGGAAAGGCTGAAACTCGATCAATAGCGAGTAATACGCTTTGGATGACACTCGCATCTATTGCCCAAAAGGTAATTTCTTTTGGGTATTTTTGGTTCATCGCACACCAGCTTCCACTTGAGACCCTGGGTCTGTATACATTTGCATTATCGTACACAACGCTATTTTCCATCGGTACTGATATTGGAATGGCATCGGTGTTGGTTCGCGATGGAGCAACAGATCGATCGCAACTGCTAGGACTGTATCGGCGTATGATGCGCTTGAAGGTCATTGCCTCGGCGATTACCTATGGCGCACTCATTGCTGTGGCATTGCTCGTTGGATATGGCGCTGAGAAGTTGGTTCTGATTGCGATTGCTGGAGTGGCGATGGTGCTCGATTCCGTGCATTTGACCAATTATGCTGCACTGCGCGCGCTCCATGACACCAGATATGAGGCAATAGGAATGGTCGGAAGCCAGGCACTTACGCTTGTGATTGGTGGTGTGGCGTTGACCATGGGAGCGCCACTTGGATTCTTGATTTCTGCATATGCAATAAGCAGCGCGCTCAACGTGGTGTGGAGCACGGTGCGTCTCATGCGACATCCCGAAGTCGTTGCGCTACGCAAGGCACGCGCTGTGGAAGCTGTCGTGTCATCCTGGACCATTGTGCAGATGGCGTTTCCGTTTGCTCTGGCAGGGATCTTCACGCGTGTATATGCGTCACTAGATGCGGTTCTGTTGGAACGACTCGCAGGAGACGCCGCATTGGGTCTGTATAGCGCGCCGTATAAGATCGCTTTTGCATTCCAATTCATCCCTATGGCGCTTGTTGCATCACTCTATCCGTTGTTGAGTCATCTTGCTGCGCACGATCGTGCACGTATTGCGCCAGTGTTTCGTGCTGCGATGGTGTACCTACTTGCGATTGCTATTCCGCTGTTTGCAGGAACGGTTGTAATGGGGGAAACAGTGCTTGTCGTATTGTTTGGCGCTAAGTATTCCGGTGCCGGAACAATTCTGTCGCTTATGATGGCGAGTCTGATCTTTGCCTTTGCGAGTTTTCCTGTTGGGTCGGTACTCAATGCAATGCATAAACAGCAGGTGCAAACCATGATCATGGGTGTGGTGATGGTCGTCAATGCGGTATTGAACTTTTTGTTAATTCCGCAGTGGGGTGCTACAGGTGCTGCAATTGCGGCAGTAGCTGGGTATGGGGTGTTGTTTGTAGCAGGCAGCATATCCATGCACAAGATTGCTCCTATTGCGTGGGGAGTGTTGTGGGCTGATGTGGCGCGTATCAGTGTGGCTGCAATGGTAATGGCTGCAGCATTGGTTGGAATGGAGACATTGGCATGGAATTTTCCAGTGCTGATTCGTGTTCTTATCGGCTGTGTGATCTACGGTGTGTTGTTCATGGCAGTTGGCGGCGTAGCGTTATTGCGTCTCCGGTCAGCAATGTCACGATAGTATGCAAAAGCACATCGTATTATGCACGCATGAATACACGCCAGACCATGGGGGAGTGGCGCGGTATCTGTCTGGATTGGTAGCGCATAGTGAGACGCCGGTTGCAGTAGAGCGTTTGGATCGAACCGCGCGGTGGTTCGATGTGTGTATCGCGCTTTGGAAGGCAACGGCTCAACGCGAGCAGATTGAGGAAGTATGGTGTAGCCATATATTTCCGATTGGTACAGCGTGCTACATCATATCGTGGGTGCGTCGAATTCCGTACGTCGTGTACTTTCATGGTATGGATATCGAACGCGTAGCGCAGCATCGCGGTTGGAAGCAG
>CAZVGV010000011.1:0-24578 GCA_964627055.1 uncultured Gammaproteobacteria bacterium
GACCGCATGGAGGACGGGCTTGCCTTCAGGATAGCTGAACTGTACATCTTTGAACTCGAGCACGGCAGCGTTTGTCGATGTCTCCTGTGCCGCAGGGATCGTCACAAGGTCACTCTCCATATCAATCATTGCTGCAATGCGATCCCATGCTGCCATTGCGACCTGGAAGTTAGTCCAAAGCGCAGCAAGATGGCGCAACGGGTCATAAAACCGAATAACATACCCGATGAAGCTAATGAGCAGACCAACTGTCAGCGAGCCACCCATCATCAAGACAACGCCATACCCCAGCACAGCAAGCTGCGCGAAGTTGCTCGCTGCAGCATAAATTGGTGTGAACGTATTGTTTGCAATGCCTGCATGAATGGCGCTCGCATAATTTTCACGATTCACTGCGTCGAATCGTTCACGGAAGTAATCACGTCGATTGAAGGCAATGATCACCTTAAAGTGCTCAAGACTTTCTTGCACTTCAGCGCTCATACTCCCCACACTCTTGAGCGTTGTGGCATTCTTGCGCTTGATCCATGGCGAAAGTGCACGTGTGATCACGAAGAGTACTCCTGCCGGTGCGAGTGCTGCGAGTGCAAGTTGTGGATGCAGTGTCACAAGAAAGACAGCTGCCCCTGCCATAATGAACACTGAACCAATAAACTGCATCAGTGACTGGGAGAAGAACTGATTGAGCTTATCGGTGTCATTATTAATTCGCGAAATGAGATCCCCCGCCTTGTTCTGACTGAAAAAGGCAACAGGTAAAGTCTGCAGCTTGGTGAATACTGTGTTACGCAAGCGGAACAACAGCCGTTGCGCGACACCACCCATCACGCGGGTCTGTACATACGCAGCAAATAGTGCCACAAGAAATAGCAAAGTCAACACAACACTGTACCGGAGAACTCCGTTGAAATCTCGTGCTGCAATCGACGTATCAATAGCACGACCAAGAATCCACGGTCCCATGAGTGTTGTTGCGGCATTCACAATAATTGCCACAAATGTTGCCGCCATCTTCCACACCTCTGTTGTCAAAAATGGCCAGAGCTTCCGCATCGCTGCAAACGATTGCGTTGGTGCGTTCTGTGTTGACTGGAGATTATACTTCATAGGTGTGTGTACTTCGTTGTGCTTCATACAGCTGCACATATTCTGGACATGTTGCCAGGAGTTGTTCATGTGTTCCAGCTGCCAATAATTCACCCTCCATGAGCACCAAGATCTGGTCGTACTTCTCTACTGACGCAATCTTCTGTGTCACGGAAATGATTGTCATCCCTGGATACTGTGATTCTACATTGTGCAGAATTGCTGCTTCGGTACGCGCGTCCACGCGAGCAGTAAAGTCATCCAAAAAAAGCACCTTCGGTTCCAAAGCCAATGCACGAGCGAGCATGAGACGCTGCTTCTGTCCGCCAGAAAGTGTAGTGCCACGTTCAGAAATAATCGTATCAAGACCATCGGGCAATTCATCTATGACGCCGCGCAATTCTGCCGCGTCCACCGCCTTTGCCAATGCCGCATCGGTAACAGTAGTACTAAAAGCGATGTTCTCACGCACAGACATATTGAACACACTGCTATCCTGGAATACGAATCCAATGCGCGCATGGAGATATTCAGGATCATACGCCACCAAGGGTTGTCCATCATAGGTACACGTACCAGTTGTAGGGTCTACAAGCCCAATCAAGGTGTACAAAAGTTGCGATTTTCCTGCAGCTGTTGGTCCCACAATCGCCGTCTTGGTTCCGGGCTGAACTGTGAATGAAACTGATCCAAAGATGGTCTTGTCTCCCACGGTACGCGTAAGGTTCTCGACGACAATCTCGCCACGAAACTCTGTTGGACTGACCAAGCCACGTGGTGCCGGTTCTTCACTTGCAAGAACTGCTGCGACACGCGTATAGGAAGCAGTGGCTTGTGCCATGATGCTGCTCACGAATCCAATCACGAAAATCGGATAAATCAGCAACGCAAGGTAACTATTGAACGCCGCAAAATCACCAAAGGACATTCCGTTGTTGATCACGAAGTATCCGCCGAGCACCAAAATCACCACTGTCGCCATGTTCGCGATACATGTCACCACAGGAATCATCCACGCGAACATCCCCAAGATCCGATACCCGAGGTCTCGTGCACGAGTATTAACTTCAACGAACTTGGTTTCCTCTCGTCGCATGGTGTTGAGGACACGGATAATTGCCGCACCAAGAATACTCTCATTAATAACCTTATTGAGCGCATCGATGATCTCACGCGATGTAAGGAAGAGACTGCGCACTCTCTTGAACACAGCAAAAAATGTACCTGCGATCATCGGCAATAATGCAAGCACTGCGATTGCCAGACGCCATTCAATACTCAAGAGCAGCGCACTTGCACCAATGATTACCACGACAGATGAAATCAACGATACGATAGCCTGCGAGACGAACAACTTAATTGAATCGATATCACCTGTGAGGTTCGTCAGTAATGACGACGGTTCCGCTGCCTGAACACCGGCATAGCTTTTACGTGAAATTTTTGCTGAAAGCTCCGTACGGAGATCACGCGCCACGCGCTCAGAGGTATATGTCTGCAGCACACTCTGCACAAAGGTGAACAAAAATATCACAACTGCAAGAATCGAAAACTTGAGTACAAGCGAACTCATTACAAGCGTATTGTTCGTATACGCGTCGATTCCTTGCGCAATCAACAAGGGCAACGCAAGACTGAGTACATTACCTACAATTGCAGCAATGACTAATCCAACCACCAGTCGTCGATACGGACGAAGGAGGTTCCAGATTGATGGTGAAGTTGTGATGGGTTGTGCCATAGAGTACCAAAAGAGAAACCCCTTTATTCTAAGGGTTTCTACGAATTTTGTCCATGAACAAATGTCTTCTAGATTTTATGGCGTCTTTGCTGCTGGGCAAGGAGCAAACTCACACGCGGGACCTGAGCGCCCCACATAGGAACCATCTGGGCACATTTTTGCATCCATGGTACATGCAACCCAGTCATCCCCTGGTGTCTGATCGACAGGCACTACATGAATGCGCGGTACCGGCCATGCGACGTAGACACCAGCAGCAATAAGTATGATAAGGAGAACTCCAGCGAGAACTTTGTGCATAGAGTACTAGTATAGCACGTTCATTTTTGCTTCGTGAATCCAGAACCCAGAATGAGTTGTTCTTTTGCGGCGCGAGAGAGTTGCTTGATCGCGTACTCACGTTTGCACGCAGCGGAACGCGAGCGTGCACGCGCAGACCAAACTACCGTGACTGGCGTTCGTGCACGTGTATACTTCGCACCAGCGCCCGCATTATGCTGCGCAGCTCGTGCAGCAACGTCAACAGCAACTCCGGTATAGAGTGTGTCGTCAGCGCAGCGAACCATGTATACGTGCCACGCCATGATCTATGTACCTTTCGATTCATTCCCCCACTGCCAGCGCGGTGACTCGCCCTTGCGGTAGCAGATGCGAATGAGGGTGACGGTCAACACCAGTGACGGCAACACGAATGTTGCAAAGATCTCGCGCGGTGGTGACGTCTTGTCGATTGTCGCGGCAAATACTAGCACCAGTACGAGATACCCAACGAGCACAGCCCAACCTTGCCACGTAGCCGGAGTCCAGCCCCAGCCGTAGCGCTTTCGTTTGAACCACATGTCAGTTTTCATATGTATGTAGTATAGCAGAATCACAACATCATGGATTCAACATGAGTTGCAGCAAGTGCGTGATACTGCTGTGCATAGGCTCGCTCATGCAACAAGAATGGATACACCCCAATTTCCGGGATCAATGCGAAGTCACGCGCATCTTCTGGTATTGGAGTAGTGATGTCGATACCACCTGTGATCGTGTAGATATTTCGTAGTGTTGGCGCAGTGATCCGCTGTTCAATCAATCCATCCATCACCCGCAGCACCGCATCATATGCCGATTCCGTCCTTGCATACGATTCATTGAACTCAAGGGAGACACCAGCGTCAACGTTGCCGATCAACGAATGCTGCGCCAGTACCGGCGCAATAAGTGCAACCTCTGTAGAATCTGTATGCCCTACCATTGTTCGAACAGCATCCGTGAGCCGAGCAACAATTGGTGTCATACGGATTGCAGCGGTTGTGGTATGTATATCAATCACAAACGGCGTCTGCTGCACCACAGGAAGTAACTGATACGCCATCCGCTCTTCAAGTGATCCTGACCTATTACCCGGGTACGACCGATTGAGATCCGACTCAATGTACCGAACATTTTGTTCAATTGCTTCTTCATTCGCAAGCACAAGATTCACACGTGATCGACGTTGCGCATCCTGTAGCAGTCGTTCAAAAACGGAAAGACCAAACCGTTCATCACCATGTTGGCTACATACAACCGTACATACTGGCTGTGTATTCGTTGCAAGCATCAAACGCATATATACATTTGAGTAAGAATAAGAGTGGTGGAGTGGGAGCACGTTGCTGCGCGACCACTCCACCCTGGTTACGGAAGTCGCCCGATGCACACGACCGCGTCTCCACGCTCGTACATGCATTGCGCCGACCACCACGCCTGCGTCATCGAATCACGATGCCGCGGTTGCACACCGTAGAGCGGCGAGCCGTAGTACCCGACCGAGAGCGGGAACCCGGTGCAGCCGATCGCCTCCGAGATCTTCCGACCCTGCGCCGAGAGCCTAGGATCCTTGAACGATTGAGGCGTGGGCAGCCACACCCCATTGCAGATGCGATAACCTGCAGCCCACATGATCGGCGACGCCGTGCGCAGCGCGAGGTACTGATCCGTCGACTTGCACGTGGTCTGCACTACCTGCTCGCAGACGTGCTGCCCGCGGAACTCAGGCATCAGCATGATGCCCACGATGTAGAGTGTGTTGTCGAAGTATCGCTGCACGATCGCGAACCCGACAGGTACACAATCTTCCTTCACCGTCCAGAGTTCGCCGGCGTTGAGGTGATTGCACACATCCTGTGCGAGCGCAGGAGTCACCGGGACCGAGAACCCAGCAGCCGTGAGCTGAGTTGCGATCGGGAGATCAAGAGTGACAGAAGGAACGATCGAGACATCACGTGACATGGATTACTCCGTAACAAAACATCCGCCGAATTGGCGGATGCGCTGTCGTCCATCTCACTCTTGAGATCGCCAACCACACTTCCGCCAATTCAGCGGAAGCCACCACGCACCCATCGTTCGTGCACATGGTTTTGTGATCATATATTTCCACCGTACTGCGCATCCGTGCTCATGTCAAATCCCCGTGAATAGTCCGTTGACGCTGGAGTACACACATGGTACAACAGCTCGCGTCCGGGATGGTCCTGGATTCGAACCAAAAGGAGCGAGACGATGTCAATGCAAAGCGGAAAGCTGCTCATCGTGGGTTCGGTTGCCTACGATGAGGTCGCTGTTCCTGGTTACGAAACAAGAACCGACCTGCTTGGCGGTGCTGCAACCGCAGCCTCCATCGCCGCCAGCCCCCTGCACCAAGGTACACGTCTGCTGGGAGTCGTCGGAGCAGACTTCAAGCAGGAGCACACCGATCTGCTCAAGCAGCATGCGATCGATCTCGCTGGCTTGTCCCGCATCGAGGGAGGCGACACCTTCCGATGGGGTGCGCGCTACGAGACTGATCTCAACCACCGCACGACGCTCTACACGCACCTCAACGTCTTCGACGACTGGAGCCCTGTTCTCCCTGAAGGCTGGGAGCAGACACCTTTCGTCTTCCTCGCCAACATCCACCCCAAACTCCAGCACCACGTCCTTGACTCGATGCGCGGTACGCCATTCGTCGCGATGGACACCATGAACCTGTGGATTGCCACGGAGAGGCCGAGTCTGGAACGACTGCTCAAACGAGTGAATGCGGTGATCATTAGTGATCAGGAGGCACTGATGCTCACCAACACGCGTCCGATCCTGCAAATGGGACGTGCTGTGCAGAGTCTGGGCCCCAAGACGGTGGTCATCAAGCGTGGTGAATACGGAGCAATGCTCTTCCACCACGACGAGTACTTCTACATCCCCGCCCACCCGCTCGAGTTCGTGATCGATCCAACAGGTGCAGGTGATTCCTTCGCTGGCGGATTCATGGGAATGCTCGCCCGGCACCAGGACGTATCCATGGACACGATGCGTCGAGCCATGGTTGCGGGTAGTGTCATGGCTTCGTTCTGCGTGCAAGGGTTCGGTGTGCACGGCATGGCACACAAGACACTTGACCACCTCCAGGAGCGATACCGTATGGCGCTAGAGCTCACACGGTGTCCGGAGTTCAACCCGCTCATGTGAACTTCACACTCCGCAACAAACCAAGAGACGCTAGGCAACCGCCCAGCGTCTCTTCGTTATGTATACTCGTTACCTCGTACTACTTCGTGAAGATCGCGCGGTACTTGTCCCAGTATGCGTAGCCGAGGAATGCCGTGAACGCACACACGATCGCACCTGTGATCACGAACATTGGCGCGATGAACGCATTGAATACCACGATGCCCACGGCGATTGGCGCGATGAAGAGCAGCGCAAGTGCTGGCAAAAAACCAACCACGAGCATCAGGCCAGCCACGATCTCTGTCACCTTGATCATCTGGAAGAGACCAACCGCTTGCAAGTTCTTGGTTGCAGTAATCATTTCCTGAGGTACACCCTGCATCTCCTGCGATGCAGCCATGAACCCTGAGACGCCACTGAAGAGCATGAAGAGGCCAAAGAGCACACGGACAACGAGCACTACTTTGCGATTACGCATAGCCACAAAAAAAATTAAAGACTTTTGCCATCGAACTCTACCGCGTTGAACTCATCGAGGTCAACATCGTCGAGACATCGTACATTAATTGCACGCGTTTCTACCCCATCCGGACCTACCCCTGACGCAAACGGCAAGATACCACACGTGCTGCAAAATGTATGGTGAATACTGCGTCGGTTGAATTGATAGTCTGTGAGTGCATCTGCACCAGAGAGTACTCTGCACTGCGTAGCTGGAACGAACTTCAGGAGACTACCTCGCTTCGAGCACATAGAACAGTTACAGGAAATAACATCCTTAATCGGCTCATCAGTCTGCACTTCGAATCGCACCTTTTTGCAATGGCAACTACCGGTGTATTTCATATGAAAAGAGTATACGGGACAAGCCGCCCCTCGTCGAGTTGTTCCTTCTTGCGCACAGCTGCCTTCACTGGCAACAAATATGTACTGGATTTGCTGTCCGGAAATATCGACGTCTTCCATGACGTCTCCCCAATCGTCACGATCACAGGGATCGATCCCCAACCGCGACGAATAGGCGCGTGCTTCTTTTGTATTGCTGCAGCATCGCGCACCGGCAAGGACAAGAAATACCAAGCTGCCTTGCCAGAATAACGCCAGAGTTTGGTGCGAAACGTGTAGTACATGTTCCTAGTATACAAAACAAAAGCCGCCCACGAGAAGTGTTCGACTTCTGTGAACGGCACTGATCTGCTCTGACGAGTCTCAAGTAGCAGAGATGCTACGCCGCTGCACCACATATCTGTAGTACAACATCGTACACGATCCAGCAGCAACCCCGAGGAATGCGATGTGCAGCAACATGTGCAACTCGAGGAACAGCGCCAACGTGCCAAGGATGGCCCACACCCCGAACCAGAGACGAAGCTTCCACGCGCTCTGGAATGCCTGCCAGATGGCAGTGACAGCGGAGAGCACCCAGAACACCTGTTCGACGCCCTCTGTGTGCTCGATCCACGTTAGTGCCGGAATGAATGGCACCAGCAGCGGAAGGATCGTACAGTGAATCAAGCACCCCACCGACGCCCAGAACCCTACCTGCGAGCTCGACATCATGCACCTACCGATCGTCTTTGTGTTGCGTACTGTGTCTGTACGTGACAAGACTATACTGCAAATGATTTGCAATTGTCAAGTGCAGGCGACCTCTTGACACAAACTCCTCTTACCTCTATGATTTTGCTGCTGGACGATGGTCGGGATCGAGTGGTTGAGGTCCACGACGCTTCCAACCAAAATCACGGCCCTGGCAGGCCATGACGCCCAGTACTAGACCGCCTCTATGCTAACGCAATGAAGCGGTCTTTTTTATTTTGATTTCGCATCCGCGTACTTCTTGAAATTGTCCAGAATCGCCTGCCACCCCGCGCGTTGCATTTCTTCCGAATTTTCAGTCTCAGGATCGAAGGTCTCAGTGACGCGTACACCACCATCAACTTCCTCAAACCGCACATCTACATGACGGCCGTCAGCCATATCATACGCGATGTGCGCATGCTCCTCTACTGCGGTATACGTGCCGCCAAAATCAAAACCAAAACTACCGTCCTTTGCTTGCATGCGCGTGGTGAACGCGCCGCCTACGCGAAGATCGTTGGTTGCACTCGGGGACTCCCAGTCGTCAGACGCGAATGTCCACTGGGTGATGTGTTCAGGTTGTGTCCAGCGAGCCCAAACTTCGGTGAGCGGTGCATTGATGGTTGTGGCGACGGTGATGGGTTGCATAGACAATATCTGCATTAATTACTAGACACATAGTACTGTACTGCTATGCTTATATCAATCATATGCAAACCATCTCCACAACAGCATTTCACAACGCACTGCAGCAGCCACATGACCCTGCAGTTGTCTTCATCGACGTACGCACACCACTTGAATACGAGGACCAGCATATCGAGGGTGTCACGAATATTCCGCTCGACCAGCTCCTAGAGCGGCGCGGTGAATTCGCAAACGCAAAAACCGTCTACTTGCATTGTCGATCTGGTGCACGCAGTAGTCAGGCAGCAGCGCTCTTGGAATCGCTGCACGAAGGCGCTGTGGACTATATCAATGTCGACGGTGGTATTGCGGCGTGGGCAGCAGCAGGATTACCTACCTCGCACTC
This sequence comes from uncultured Gammaproteobacteria bacterium, assembly GCA_964627055.1. Taxonomy (GTDB): domain Bacteria; phylum Patescibacteriota; class Patescibacteriia; order Magasanikbacterales; family JBBTQS01; genus JBBTQS01. The sequence goes on from CAZVGV010000011.1 coordinate 8,904, forward strand.
CTAACGCGTCTATTACATGCGACGGCTATCATACGCCCAGTGCAATACTGCTTGGCGTTGTTTGCGATGGCAGTCATGATCGCCGCGATCGCATTGATTGAGAATTTGTGAAATATGACGGCGCATCGCGATCCAGCGCTTGATCTGTCGCTCGTCATCGGGGCTACGTCGCCCCATATAATATCGGCAGTACCACTGGAACCAACCGCGCGGATCCTGCGGATGGATCCACCCCTTCTCGCGCCAGACTGCGAGTGGTTGTGATGCGTTGACGCGGAAGCAATTGATTTTTGCGTCTGGCTTGTACACTCCTTTCTTCTGGAATTTCGCGTGCGTGAACCAGTCTGCAGGGAATTCCTTGGTGCAGTCGCGCAGGTACACGCCACCAAAGACGCCGAGCTCGAGCATCTGCTTGGGGCTGAGATCAGGACGAAATCGTGGATCGAAATTCTTACCAACTGGTTCGGTGAGTTCGTAGGTGTAGCCGCGTTGCATCTTGTCACGCACTACCACCTTCACAGGTGTGCGGCGACTCATACTGCGTTCGCGATCCAAATACCGTAATTGAGGTATGACGCGAAGCTCACCCACAAAATGTACGGCACGAGAAGCCATGCAGCCGTGCGGGACACGCGTGCGAAGGCAATGATCGTGGCAAGAATCGCCAGCCACAAAATCACGATCTCCACGAACGCCGCACCAGGATTACGAAGCCCGAAGAAGAGTACAGACCACAGGAAGTTGAGCACCAGTTGTCCCACGCCAATGGCGAGCGCAACACGAACAGCGCGACGATGCACACCTTCACGCCACACAAGAAATCCTGCAATCCCCATGAGTACGAAGAGTGTGGTCCACACCGGACCGAACACCCAGTTCGGCGGCGAGAATGCCGGTCTCGCGAGTGCTGTGTACCATGTGTCTACTGAAGAAGCAGTGAAAAGAGAGCCAAGCAGTCCTGTCAGCTGACAGACTGCGATGGATGTAACGAGTTTGAGCGTGTTGTTCATACGCGTGTGACGAGATACCAGGTTACAAGTGCGAGCGATCCCCACCATCCAACGTCTGAGAAAATGAGACTCACGGTGATCTTGCGTTGCCATGAGATGGGCAACAATTCCCCTGCACGTCCGGTCTTCTCACGAGCAAGTAGATAGGGGCTCACGCTGAAGGAGAGGAATACCCCGTTGAGGATGAGCACTCCTGCAACACACGCAAGCGCAAGCGGCACACCTGTGAATGGTTCATTGCGGAAGAAGATCGACCCACCAACAATAGCGAGCAGAATCCCTGCCCAGATCATAGGCTTGGTTACTTTGTGTGTGCGCGTGGTGGCTTCGGTCCAGTAGGTAGACTTCCTGCCGAGGAATCCGTGGATGTCGATCACCGTGACAGCGCCCAGTCCAATCACGTAGCCGGCGAAGAGCAAGAAGAGACCAACAATGTCCAGTGGCATACGATGTGTCTAAGATTTGGGAGGAAGCGGGAAGAACACACTCACGCGTCGCTTGTATGCAGCGAAGTCTGGGTGTTGTTCCATTTTCTTCTCGAGCATTGGGACACCGGAGACCTTGAGAATGAGGAATGTGATGGTGAGCGGACCGATGATGGAGATGAGACCGAATGTTGGAACACCAAGCGCCACGAGCCAAATCCCCCACCACTGCGTCACTTCACCGAAATAATTCGGGTGGCGCGTGTAGGCCCAGAGACCCGAGGTCATGAGTTTGCCCTTGTTCGCAGGATTGCGAATGAATTGAGCGAGCTGTCGGTCACCAACTGATTCGAAGAAGAACCCGATCGCCCACACAATGATGCCAATAATGCTCAGCGCGCTCACGAGACTCCCCTGTGCGCTGTTGATCACGAGCACCGGAGAGACAATGAGGTAGAGGAATAATCCTTGCAACAAGTACACCTGTGCGTACGAGCGCAGGTAGAACCACTTGCCCCATGCCTTGCGCCACTCGAGATAGCGATAATCTTCTGCCTTGCCCTTGTTGCGTTCGTGGATGTGCCACGCGAGACGCAATCCCCACACCGTGACAAGCGTTGCAACGAGGATCGCCATGGGCTGCATGGTGCGCATCATGAAGAACGAAACCCATGTGAGCAACACGAATCCCAATCCCCATGCGACATCAGCGATATCGTTGCGCTTCTTGATGAGCGAGAGCACGAACCAGAAGTTCATGTACACGAACAGCACAATCGCGAGGGTAAGGAAGTACGTGGTCATAGGGGTGGTATATATCCCTATTGTACCCTATTTCGTGAGATAGCTGCCAAAGTGGATACGATGGCAGGTGTAACCATCCGGATATTTCTGGAGATAGTCCTGGTGGTATTCTTCGGCTCTGTAGAATTTCGTAAATGGCTCGAGCGTGGTGACCACCGGTGCGCTCCAGCGCCCTGAGTCGTTGACGATCTTGATGAACTGCTCTGCCTGCTCACGCTCTGATTCGTTCTGATAGAAAATCGCCGAGCGATACGACGTGCCAATGTCATTCCCCTGCCGATTATGCGTGGTCGGGTTGTGAATCTGAAAAAAGAAATCGAGCAGGTGCCAGAAGTCGGTCTGTGTGTCATCGTAGATGATCTCGAGTGCTTCGGCGTGGCCTGGGTGGTTGTCGTACGTGGGATTATCGTTGTCGCCGCCGGTGTAGCCGGCCGTGATATCAATCACACCCTTCTGGCTACGCATGAGCTCTTCGAGGCCCCAGAAGCAGCCGCCGGCGAGGTAGGTGGTGCGGTGCATATCGTGCAATTATGAAATCGTGATCTTCAATTGCACACCAAGCGCGTCAGCTAACTTATACAAGAAGGCGACCGTTGGATTAGAACCACCTGCCTCAAATCGCGAAATTGCCGATTGCTTGGTGCCCATCTTCTTTGCTAGCGCTGCTTGAGTAATTCCCTTGTTGATGCGGTTCTCGATCAACTTCTCGATGAGCGCGTACTCAGGCTCAAGCGCGTCGTATGCTTTCTTGAACTCTGGATCTTTCAGCGCTTCTCTCTTGAATTCTTCGAAGGATTTCATATACTTCATATATAACTTATATGCTATATACTGTCAAGTGACGCCTTTTTCTTCAACGCTACGAGTATCTCATTCCTTGGAACAAAGAATGTCTTCTTGATAAATCCGTGCAAGAGCACAGCAACGCCATTATGAAATACATACAACAAGCGAACTTCTTGTTTGCCACGAATGCGGAGTTCAAAGATACCCGAATGCAATGGCTTACTCCAAGGCATAGCAATCTTGTTTCCACATTTACCCAATATTGTGACGGTGCGAAGTACTTTTGCGAATGCTTCTTGCTCCAAGGCATTCACAAACTTTTCAACTGACACATCAAAAAATCGTACGTCCATACAACACTGGTGGTTACTAGCTATAGAGCACCACGCATGTGTTGTATGTTGCAACTGTGTATAACTCGCGAGTGCACTATGCTGTTTCTTTCTTCATCCTGAACGCAATGATTTTTTTGATAAGCGCCACGGGAAGCGGCTTGTCATATGCGAATCGGATACACCCCTTCGAGTAGCTGATCTTCTGCTTCGTGAGCTGTTCCTCGAATGCGCTCACGCCCGAAGGTGTTGGATAGAATCCGAGATGGCCTTTCATCGCGGCGAAGTGTACGAAGTTCTTGCCTTCAAGCTGGATCGTAGGCATGCCGTAGCGGATGACTTCTTCTGCGTCAGGAATGAGCGTCTGACAGAGTGCGCGTAGTTCCTGGAGCTTGGGTTGCGCGTGCTTGGGAGCGGCTTTGAGATAGGCACTGATGGTTGTGTATGATTTCATAGTTTGTTATTCAACAAGCTTGAACTTGATGATCTTCACCGTACTCTCGAGCGTGACGCGATCACCGTAATACTTCCGGAAATCCTCGAGCATCTTCTCTTCGCGTTCGTATGGCTCATGGCCGTCGAGATCTGCGTCATCGAGTTCGCGAAGTGGCTTCTCGCTGACCGCGATGATTCGCGCGGTTGCAAATTGTTCTCCGGTTTCTTTGTTGATCAGCGCGAGCTCGTCCCCTTGCTGCAAATCCTTGTCATCGAAGAGCCTCCAGGTTGTGGTCTTTGCGCCGGAGAGAACGAGTGGGACGAGATTGGGGGCGAATTTGAGGGGTTTCATAAACAGGGACGTTTTTTAACAGACGCTCAGACAGCTACGCATATGCAGGAGAGAATTCCTTGTAAACCCGCACGGTCTCCAAATAGATGTACTCAATAAGTCGTTCGGTTTGCCGTTCTTGGATGATCCCGCGCTGAATCAGCAGAAGGCGAACATTCTGACGAATACGCGCCTTAATCGTCTCGTTATTCGTCCAGTCGATAGTGAGGTCACGTCGAATACGCTTCGTGAGATCCTTCACGAATTCTTTGATATCAATCTTTGCTTCCTTCAACGCCGGATCTTTTGCTAGAGAATCGTAAAAAGTGATCTCTTCTTCAGACAATCCCAGAGCCTGACTCTCCGCATCGAGCTGCTTAATTTCCTCAGCTATCTTCAAGAGCTGTTTGATAATTTCCGCCGAACTAATGACGTTGTTTTCGTACTTTTCGATCAAGTCGGTAAGCAAGGCCAGCATGGTTTCATACCGCGCCTTATTCGTGCGCATGCGATTCACGATTTCTTTATCCAGCAGTTTGCGAACCGAATCAACCGCAAGATTTTTGTACTCAGACTTGCCAATCTCCTCAGCGAACTTCTCATCAAAGATAGAGATGCTCTTGGATTCACTACCGGAAGCAAACAAATCGATGACATTTTCTGCTTGCACTGCATCATGAATCAACGAACGAATTGCGCTTTCCTTCTCTTCGGGGAAGACGGCTTTTGGAATGACAGTTTGTCGAGCAACACCTTCCCGAACCGCCTGCAGGAACTGAACGTCGGTCACGATCTCCATCGCAGATTCGCTCGGCATGACGAGTGCATGGAGCTTTGAAAGTTTACCGACCGTTCCGATGAACCGCATCTTCCGATCGTCGGATAGGATGCCATCTTTCGTGATGACTTCGTTGATACAGGCTTGCAGCAGTCGCGACAACTCTGTTCCTTTTAACTTTTTCCAACCCGAATACTTGACGCCCTTAAAATACGCCAAGGCGTCACGATGAAGCGAATTCATCTCGACGATAATTTCATCAAGCGGAAGCATGGCTTCTTTTTGCACCCCTGAATCGTAAATCGAGAGTGCTTTCTTGAGGTTTTCCGCGATCCCGATGTAATCAACGATGAGACCGCCCGGTTTATCCTTAAACACACGGTTCACGCGGGCGATTGCCTGCATGAGGCCGTGATTTTTCAGCGGCTTATCGAGATACATTGTATGCAGACACGGCACGTCAAAACCCGTCAGCCACATGTCGCAGACTATTGCGATCTTGAGCGGGTCGTGGATCTTCTTGAATCGCTTCTCAAGTTTCTTAGCGTCATGTTCCGGCTGAATTTCGGAAGCGAATTCATCGCTTCCAGAAATCACAGCCGCACATTCCGGCGCATTCCAAAGCTTCTTAATTTCTTTATACATCGCCACCGCGATCCTGCGGCTCATGGTGACAATCATTGCCTTACCCTCAATCGGTCGGTTGTTGTAGTGATCGACGATATCCTTCGCGATCTGTTCGATACGACTTTGTGTGCCAACAATCTCTTCCAACACCGCCCACTCCTTGCGAGCCTTCGTCTTTTCATCGACAATAATTTCACCTAGTAGGCTGTCGAATTTTGAATCAACAAACTTGTCTACCATGTGAAGCGGTACCAAGCGACCCTCGTAGTAGATCGGCACTGTCGCGCCGTCCTTCACTGCTCGGCCGATACGGTATTCACTCACTACTGGTCCGAAGACGCGCATCGTATTCTTGTCATTCGCGGCAATCGGTGTTCCCGTTACGCCGAGGAAACTCGCATTCGGTAATGCCTTGCGGACGTTGCCGGCAAGAGCGCTGTATTGAGTGCGGTGCGCCTCGTCCGCGAGCACGATGACGTTCTCGCGCTCGGTGAGTACTGCATTCGCATCTGGATCCTCTTTAAACTTCTGAATGGTTGTAAAAATGAGCTCGCTTCCAAGGTGCTCAAGTCGACCACGGAGATCTTTAATGCTCGCGGCGCGCTTGGCGAGCGTTCCGTACCCAGACCGCTTGAACGTCTTGTACAGCTGGTCGTCCAAATCTTCACGATCGGTCAAAAACACATAGGCAGGACTCTTAAGGGCGTCGATCCGCTTGGTTTTGTTCACGTAAAAAACCATGGATAAGGACTTGCCCGAACCCTGTGTGTGCCAAAAGACACCAATCTTGCGATCCTGCTCACCCCCAACCGCTTTAATCGTGCCCTCAACCGTCTTGTTCACGCCGTAAAATTGGTGATACAAGCACATTTTCTTCGTGAATGTGGCCGCTTCGCCGTCTCCGTCAGCCTCAAACACAATAAAGTTCTGGACGACATCCAAAAATCGTCGCTTGTCGAAGAGACCACGGAGCAAAACTTCGAGTTCGACTGCATTTTTGGGCTCATCGTTTTCTGTATCAATACCTTTCCAAGATCCAAAGCGTTCCCACGAAGAGGAGATAGTTCCATGCTTCGCGAGATGGAGATCGGAGAGGCCGATTACTTGGTTGTACAAGAACAACTTTGGAATTTCTTTCTTATACGATTCGACGTCCCGATACGCTTCACCGATTGAAGTAGACTCTCGTACGGCGCTCTTCAGCTCAAAGACGGACAGTGGCAAACCATTAACGAAGATGACGACATCTGGACGACACACCGAATCGATTCCCTGAACAGTAAATTGGTTTACCACCAAAAAATCATTCGCTTCTGGATTTGCAAAATCAATAAGTTTTACCAGCTCAGTTTTCTCGCTTCCTTCCACACGCCACGAATGTTTCTTTCCATCCGTCAGCCACGAATATATCTCTTTGTTTCCGAGTGTGAGATCAGCGTGGTTATACTCAGCCACCTCCCGCACAACAGTTTCAGCCTGTTCGGAAGGTAGCTGCGGGTTGAGCCGACGAATCGAACCAACCAGTCGATCTTTTAAGACGACTGTCCGAAAGTCCTCGCGCTCGGCTTTCGCTTGGCCCGGGTTGATATCAGCGCCGTAGACGTGCTCGTACCCTTGTCCCTTAAGCCAATCAATGAGCGATTGCTCGGTAAGATTTTGTTCGTTGAGTTGGCTCATATCAGGATTTGTCAGCAAAGATTTTCAACAGCTCGCTGAAAACTTCATCTTCGCGTTCCTGATTAAAAGCCTCAGCAATGTACGCTTTAATAAATTCCTCTTTCTTCTGAAAACCAAGTTTGATATATAAAGGTTCAATAAAATAGCTAGCATCAAGGGATCCGAGCCATTCACGATCTGAATGTGTATAGTTTTGTAAAATCTCTTTCATCGGAGGTTTCGACTCTTCTTTGATAACATCAAAGATAAAATCTCCTACCAATTCCTTTGAAACTTTTATTTCATCTAAAATCAGCTTATCTAGTAGATAATTTTCGATACAATATTTCTGTAGATGTATTAGATTTTGGTGATAATCTGATTTTTTCAAACTTTTATTGTCACCGTCGCGTAAATAGAAGACGTTGATTCCTGAAATATCCTTGTTCTTCTTGGCAAGACTCTCGATATTCCCCGAGTTGGCAGCAATCACCGAATAGACCTTAACAGATTTACGAGTAGCTAAATTATCAACCACTATTTTTTGAGCTTCATCTTCTACATATACAATTGGCGTCCCCGCATCGAAGCTCTCAATTAACTGAGTAATTTCTCCGCATAGCAATTCCTTTAGCTTATCCGAGGCCGTATTCGATAAAACAATCTTTTCACGCTCCCATGAAAAGAACTTTACTGCGTCCTTATACTCTGACCTAAAACAGATTCTTGAGTGAGTCACCACAATAATTTGCTTCCCATGTTCTTTAGAAAAAGCTCCCAAGAAAGAAAAAAGCTTTTCTTCTAAAATCCAATTTAGATGAACTTCCGGTTCATCGATAAGATAAACATCCGAATCATCTTTAACATAATAAATATTGAACAACAGCGCGACTATGGCGTTTTCTCCTGAGCTCAAGTTTGTAAGCTCAATCTCTTTGCCATATTTTTTTATTTTGATTGAGTAATACTTTTCTTTGCTATCCCAAACCAAGTCTAATTCGTAATCGAGGAATACACTTTTAAGAATCGCATCGAACTCAATTTTTATGATTGATGCAGCGGTAATTTTATCGATGTTTCCCGCATTAGTTTTCTTTTCACAGGCAAGATTTAATATTTCGGCAACCGAGCGTATTTGCTGATACTGGTTGTCATTAATCTTTTGTTTTAGTTGGTTGAGTGTATTTTGAGAAATGTTTGGGTCCTGATTTATAATTCGGTAAGCTTGTTGTGCTTGCTGCTTTTCAGCACTTCGTTTTGGAGAAAACGAAATCAAATTCAGAGAGTCATTAGGTTCCTTTTCAACAACATTTGGATTATTTACATTATCAGATACGAAACTAAGTAGGGCGGTTTTTCCAGTTCCATTTTCTCCAGAGATGATATTTAATCCTTCTTTTAACTCCAAGCTCTGTACAAAAATTAAATCAAACAATCTGATTTGAACTTTTTTTATGAACTTTGCCATATAGATTAAATCAACTCTGCAAGCAATCGATCTCTCGATTTCTTCAGAAGGTCACTTTCTTGTTCACATGCAACCTTCTTTTCAATTAGTGGCAGTGCAATATTTGCAAACTCAACCGCAAGCTGGGCAGGAGGAATAACAAAGTTTTGTTGCTCGAAATCAGGCCAATGACCTTTGTACTCCTGCATCTTGATTTTTTCTTTGGTTAAAAAGTAAACAAAGAGGGTCGGATAGCCGTTCCTTCCGACATATGGAAGGACGTTTTGAATGCACGAAAACGGTTCGGTCATCAACCTGTAATAACAAGTGTGGTTTGTGAAAACGACGACTGGTTTTTCAATACTCGCCATCACGCCAGGCCCCTCATTGTGATAACCGATATTTCCACTCTGACCCTGATCCAGAATCGGAATTTTACCATTCGGAAGCGCAGATTTATTGTCGTACTTTTTCCCAACTCCGATTCGTTCAATTACTTCAAGAACATTTTTTACTCCCCACCCTTCCGGAATGTCCCCCACCTCACTCTCAACCATCTTCACTTTCTCGTGCCCAGGGAAACGGAAATTCACGAACCACTCGTCAAAAATTGCTTGCGCGGTTGCTTCAAGATTTTTGATGATGGAATTGTTATTGGCTATTTTGTCGTCGTATGTGCTGAGGATTTCAGCGATGCGCTTCTGTGTTTCTTCTTTTGGCGTTTCAACCCGGATATTATAAACAGTATCTCTACTCAGACCTGGTACCGCAGAATCTCCACCGTATTTTGGAAGATTGATGCGCTGCAAGAGGTAGTAGACATATTTCAAATCAAATCCCTTGGAGACTTCATCGACATAAAACACTGTATCTATTGGGTACGATTCCGTATCTGTGTACGAGAGTGAACCAACGTTTCCCTTACGACCAATAACAATTGAGGGGTTTTTCACTTTTGATTCGTTGTGAAATCCAACAAGACCACTTGATGCATAAACAGGCACATCACCCCGTATTCGATCACGCTCCGGTAATCCAAAACCGTATTTTATTTCCATCAAATCAGAAATTTGATGTGAAGTTTTTTCTTGTTGAATTTCTTCGAGAATATTCTCCATAGCTTATTCAATTTCTGTTGGCGCAGGGAGCTCCAGGGCTTCAATTTTTTGTAACTGAACCATGCCGTTGATATCACCGTAGATACCGACGGTATTTTTAATCACCTTCTGGATTTGCTTTTCGCGCTCGGTCCAGATCTTCTCGTATGCGAGACGCTCTTTCTGCAAGGAGGCATTCATGCCTTGGAAGGCCTCAACGATCGCCTCGATGCGCTGACGAAACTCAACTCCGGAAAGGTAGCTGTAGATGATCTCCATCTTCTCGTTTTTTCCAACAGAGCTGGCTTTTTCGCGAGAGACCAAGAGAAGTTGTTCACGAAGAATCGTCGCGATGGATACGGCAAGTTTCATATCACAAACCCACACCCCGTCTCGTTCTGAGATGGCGTCTGCGCCGCCCGGCAGGGTGGAAGTCACAATGACCGCCAAATCGGCCTTCACCGAGCGTTGGTCATCCTTTAGCTTCTGAACCCAACCTTCAGTCCAAGCTTTCGTCTTCTTGGATTCCCAAATAATCTTTCCGCACTCGTCCCCCTTCTGGTTCTTTACAATTTGAATCACGTCCGCACCGTTCACACCCTTGGGGACGGGAACAATTTCGTCGTAGATAAACTCACTCTTCAGCATTTCCTCAAGAATCATCTCTTGTACTTCCCCCTGGGTTTGCTGCGAACCCTGCTCGAGCTTCCGGGCTAGTTCGTCTTTGGCCTTGGTAGCGTCCGAAAGCTGCTTGTTAAGCTGATCAATCTTAGCCTGCTGAGCCTCGGTCGCACGCTTGGATGCTTCCTCCTCAATCTTTTTCCGTTCCTCGTCCATCTGGCGTTGCTTCTCCAATTCAAAGTGCTCCTTCTCATCCTTCAGCTGCTGTGCCTGTCGGCGCAATTCAAGCTCGTGCTGAGCGGATTCTTTTAACTTCTCATTCTTTTCCTTAAGCTGTTCTTCGAGGAATTTATACTCAGCATCATTCTCTTTCGCGAGGTCTGCCTTAAGCTTGGCCTTCAGTTCGGTCGACAAATCCGCGAGCTTCTGCTCGTTTTCCTTCTCGATGGATTTCTTGAGCTCACGCTCCTTCTCTTCAAAATCTTTTTTGAACTTGTTCTCGATCTGGCGCGTCAAAACATCGTCGATGGAAATCGAGGTCTGACAGCTGGGACAGATAATTTCGTTTTGTGTGTTCATACTAGAATCCAAGTTCCTTAAGATTGCGTTCGATAACATTCTCCAGCTCATGACCGCGCTTGAATGACGCACGCAATTCGCTTGATAATTTCTTCATTTTTTCCTCAAACGGAACTCCATCATCCTCTACCTCGGAGAGGCCTACATAACGGCCTGGTGTGAGGACGTAACTGTTTTTCTTTATCTCCTCCAGCGTTGCGGATTTGCAGTACCCGGGGATGTCTTCGTATGCGTCGGCACCTGATTCTCCACGCCACGCACGCACCGTGCTTACGATTTTTTGAATCTGTTCTGCGTTGAAGACGACTTGCTTCCGTGAGATCTGCTCAAACAATTCGCGTGCGTCGACAAACAAGATCTCGCCCTTGCGGCTTCGAAATCGGTCACCAGCCTTGTTCTTTGAGACGAACCAGAGGGAGACTGGTAAACCTACGTTGTAGAAAAGTTTTGATGGGCAAGAAATGATGATGTCAACGAGGTCTGCGTCGATAAGTTTTTGACGCAGTTCCCCTTCTTTTCCAGACACGGCTAATGCGCCATTCGGCATTACGAAACCTGCATTGCCATTTGGGGCAAGGTGATGCGTGAAGTGCTGCACCCACATGAAGTTGGCGTTCCCAGCAGGGGGAAGCCCAAGGATCAGGCGCGGATCATTATCAGAAAGTTTCGACGGCTCCCACTCGGCATTAAACGGAGGGTTAGCGATGACAAAATCTGCTTGAAGATGCGGGAACATGTCGTTGTAGTACGAGTTCCCGAGCTCGATTTTTCCAGACAGCCCGCGGATGGCCAGGTTCATCTTTGCAAGACGGAGCGTGGTCTGATTACTTTCCTGACAGCTAATAGCAAGCTTAGACGGATCCTGACCGTGCTCACGGAGATACTTACCCATGGAAACGAACATGCCACCGCTACCGCACGCTGGGTCGAACACACGAGCATTCTCATATGGCTCAAGAACCTCAACGAGCAGAGAGACGATGGAACGCGGAGTGAAGAACTCGCCGCCACGTTTGCCTTCAGCAGAGGCAAACTGTCCAAGGAAATATTCGTAGATGCGTCCGAGGATATCTTTCTCACGGTCGAAATCGTGGTCAAAGGTGATGCGAGAGAAAATGTTGACAAGCTCGCCCATCACAGAATAATCCAGGTTGGTTTTAGTATATACGCGCGGAAGAACGTTTTCGAGCTGCGCAGGATTATCGTTCTCAATCAAAGCCATAGCCTCATCGAGAATTTTGCCAAGCTCCGAACTCATCGACTTTGTGCGCAGGTACTCCCAGCGGGAATGTTCCGGGACGTAGAAGACGCCTTCGGCAGTATAAAAATCTTTCGTCTCGAGGATCTGCCTTCGCGTGTCCTCGTTCGATACGTAAAAATCCTCGTTCTTAGGATCTCGGGTCATTTCTGCAAGCACCTCCCGACGCTTCTCGAATGCGTCGGAGATATACTTCAGGAAGAGGAGTCCGAGAACAATGTTCTTGTATTCAGAAACGTCGATGTTTCCACGAAGCTTGTCAGCAGCCGCCCAGAGCTCTTTCTCGAACCCGAGGTCGTGGTGCCCATTCTTTTTCCCAACCACGCTTTCCGTAGCCTTCTTCTGTTCGCTGGCAATGCGGGCCTGAATCTCCTCGGAGAGGGAAGACTTCGGAATCAGCCAGGTTGGCTTTGAGGGATCCCCAATGTTTTCCGCAGAAATTTCACCTTTTTTAATCTTTTGGTGCACGGCTACACGGGAAATACCAAGCATTTTTGCCAGTTGGGTGGGAGTAACGAATTGGCTTTTATCAATTGCCATATTTCATGCTTTTTGGTTTACACATGTAAAGTACCATGTGCATGATAAAATGTAAATACCAAAGACCAACCTGTAGAAGCACATTCCAGATTATCCCAAAAATGAGTTCGCCTCAGCTTTGCTCCGGGACTTGGATTCGAACCAAGATACTCGCCTCCAAAGGGCGATGTCCTACCATTAGACGATCCCGGAAATTTCGTGATGCGAAGGCGCGCCGCAGGCGCCGCCCGGTTAATACTACACGCGCAAGAACCGACGCATCGACATGAACCCGCTCAACGAACACAGCACAATGAGCGACCCGAACTGTGCACCGAAGAGCGCCAGCCCATGCGTCATGAAGTACTGCATCAGGCTGAACTGGTACGTGCCGAAGAGCGTTCGGATGTACGGATCAGTGACCGTGATGCCGAAATACAATATCACGATGGCAAGAATCATGGCAAGGGTGCAATACAACAGCACTTCCACGAAGAACGGCGCGCGAATAAACCAATTTCCGGCGCCCACGAGCTTCTGAATACTAATCTCCTCGCGCTGCGTGAAGATCGCCACACGGATCGACGACGCCACAATCATGAACGCGATCACCGCGAACACAATCGTCACCACCCATGCAATCATTTGCGCGCGATCCGTGATGATCGCGATGCGCGACACAATATCTGTCGTATCATCGAACGTGCGTGATTCTATGACTCCTTCATACTCCGGAATATTGAGTGCCTGCACAATCTCGCGATACTGCCCCGGTTCGTACGTACGGATCACGAGCGTCGCGCCCAGCGGATTCTTCCCGAGCTCCTTGAGCGAATACTGAATCGCCTCGCTATCCGCATGACGCGTGCTGAACTCTGCAAGCACCTGCTCTGGCGTTTTCATCTGCATTTCCTTTACGGACTTGAACCCAGTCACCACCTTCTGAATTTCATCAATGCGAGACTGCGGCGCATCTGGTGTGAAGAACACGGACACATCCACCTGATCCTTCACTGACGAAATCGCCGCGTTCGTCATGGCCGAGATGGCCACGATCATATTCACGCTCATGAGCATCACCACGAGAATCGAAATCGTTGTGATGGAGAGCCCGAAGTTGCGCCATGCATTTTGCAGTCCAAATTTGATCGCTCGAAGGAACGCAGTCATAGTTAGAGAACGTATTTACCAGATTTCTGGTCACTCACGATGGTTCCGTTATCAATCGTGATTACACGACGCTTGAGCCGGTTCACCACTTCGCGGTTGTGCGTCACGAGAAGAATCGTCGTACCGAACTCATTAATCTTCTTCAGAATCTCGATCACATCTGCTGTGTTGAGCGTATCGAGGTTACCTGTCGGTTCATCTGCCACGAGGATCTTCGGCCGATGCACGAGCGCTCGCGCAATCGCCACACGCTGCGCCTCACCACCTGAGATCTGATGCGGATAGCGGTGCATTTGATTATCCAGACCCACAACAGCGAGCACCTGCGGCACCACTTCGCGAATGCGATGCGACGGCGCGCCTGCAACTTCGAGTGCGAACGACACATTCTCGTACACCGTTTTCTTCGGCAACAATTTGAAATCCTGGAAGATCACGCCGATCTGGCGACGCAGGAGTGGAATCTCGCGCTGCTTAATATTCGTAATATCCCAACCGCCGATGATGACCTGGCCGCGCGTGGGCTTCTCTTCTGCAATAATAAGACGGATGAGCGTGCTCTTGCCCGTTCCGCTCATGCCGACAATCGAAACAAACTCCCCTGGCTTCACCTGTAAATGCACATCACGAACACCGACGGTGCCGCCAGGATATGTCTTACTGACGTTGCGAAGTTGAATCATGACACTAGTATACCACAGGTTGATTCCCGCAGCATTGTGCATCAATCTCCACTTTTGTTGCCTCGAGCGTCTCTGGCACGAACGCAACTTCCACATCAGCTTCTACGACATGCTTGATCCCGCTGATCACGTGGATGCGATCTTGCGTAATCACGTAGCCGCGTCGCACTGCGTCATAGTGCACATGGATCGGGTCTGCGGCACCTTCTCCTTGGATATCCCAATAGTTATGCATACTGAATACTTCCACTCTACCATGCCGATTGCATTGACAAAACCCCAACCACATGCTATACACATACCTCACTAACGACAGCTGTTAGTGACGCCGTTTCACAATCAGAACACCCAGACACGGCCCCGTGCAACGAAGGAACCTGCATGCCCACACAGCAAGAACCTCATGAGCTCATCATTGCCGTCAACGGCTACGGTGCTCCGCGCCCAAGTCATATCGATGAGCAACTCCGACGATACGTCGAGGGGTGTATCGAGAAGGTCCTACAGATACACACCACATTCGAGCGCAACGCGCTTCGGCGGTGCCAGTTCATCTTCATGGGCGGGTACACCAATCGGACAGACAGAACCGAAGCCAACGCATTGTACGATGCGTTTGCTACGGCACTGTCCACAGACTGTCTGCGAGCCCACTTGATCGAATCCACGACATTCGGTCGCGCGAATATCCAGGAGCTTGGCGCCTGGATCGAGGACAACGCAGCTACGCGTCAGTACATGCACGTGTTCTGCCACAGCAACCGCGTGGCAGTGACCCAAGAATTTGTACGCAAGTACATCAACACGCCACAGCGCCGATTCACTCAGGTGCACGGCGTCAACTTCAACAACGCACCACCTGATGGGCAGCTCCACTTCTGGATCGAGACCACGGCGATGATTCCCGTGCTTGGTCTGCCGGTCGAGCTGATCCGGCGTGTGCTGCGTGCTCGTCGGATTCACGTGGCGCGAGGCCATGCGATGCGCGAGGATGCTGCTCTCACGCAGTGAGCCTGCGCCGCACCCCCAACAACCAGAAACCCCCGAAGTTCCAAGACGGAATTTCGGGGGTTGCTGTTTTTTCTGAAGACTTTTCTGGAGCCACTTCCGGGAATCG
>CAZVGV010000011.1:24588-25308 GCA_964627055.1 uncultured Gammaproteobacteria bacterium
CTACCAGCTGAGCTAAAGTGGCGCTGGATCAACCGCACCATTCTATCCCACGTCCACGCGCTTTGTCAACGGAGCTCAGATCGGTTGGTATAGAGGTACGCAGCACCAGCTGCTTCGGCCAATACCACCACCCATGCCACCCACAACGTGTAGCTACCACGTGCAAACGATAGTGCAGACCACGCAAAGAGTACGAAGAAGCAATACATCCCCCACTTGCGCATGCGCCACACACCAATACCTGCGGCAATATGCAGGAATGCATTGGGAAGCAGGAATAGCGCCAGCGTGCGCACCTGGGCCACAGCGGCACTCAATACATCTGGATTAACTGCTTGATTTTGTTCTTCGAGCATCTTGCGGATGGTTGCTTCCATTGCTTCTGGTGCCGTCACGATCATGCTGATAATAAGCCCCGTAAGCATCACACCCAGGATCATGAGCAAAATCGCCATGAACGTCACGACACGCGGACGAACTACCACCAGCTTCACTTCAGGATTCGACATTGGTTCTGACATAGAGAGAAGAATACGTGCATTATTGTACCATCATACTTGATAGCTGTACAAAAAAAGCGAGTCCCAGTGCGAATGTACTGAGACTCTATCCATGCCCCGCGCTCAGGAGTCGAGCTCCCTCGCCTTGCGTAGTTGCTTGGCAATCCTCGCAAACAACGGCCGAAAGTCCGTAACGCGGTATCGGTTTCCGTTGATGACC
>CAZVGV010000012.1:0-24031 GCA_964627055.1 uncultured Gammaproteobacteria bacterium
GTTTCTCAATGTGACAACATTGATGCTTTATGTTTGGCAGTAAAAGCTATGTGCCTTCATGCCATGAGCACTGAGCACCTTGAGGATCGAAGCCGTGAGTGTCGTCTTACCGTGGTCAACGTGACCAATGGTACCAACGTTCACGTGCGGCTTGCTGCGGTCAAACATTTCTGCCATACGTTTGTTAATTATTTGCTAAACTTTGAATCGATTTAGTACGTTTCGTGCGGAGTATAGCACGCATTTTTTCACCTTGTCAACTGGGCACTACTTCTTTCCGGCAACGATTTTTTCTGCAACATTACGCGGAACTTCCGCATAGTGGAAGAAGACCATCGTTGAGTTCGCACGACCCTGCGTCATCGAGCGCAAGTTCGTCGTGTAGCCGAACATTTCGGAAAGTGGAACCAATGCGCGGATCACCTTTACCTGACCACGATCCGTCATTTCCTGAATCTGACCACGCTTACTGTTAAGGTCACCGATTACATCACCCATGAAGTCCTCAGGAGTGGTGACATCAACCTGCATGATAGGTTCGAGAAGTACTGGGCTCGCCTGCTTGCACGCTTCCTGGAAGGCCATGGATCCTGCCATCTTGAACGCAGCTTCCGAAGAGTCTACATCGTGGTAAGAACCATCGTATACTGTTGCCTTGATGTCGAGGATTGGGAATCCCGCTACCACACCACGATCCAAGGATTCCTTGATACCCTTCTGGATCGCTGGGATGAATTCACGTGGAATTACACCACCCTTAACTTCATCAGCGAATTCGAAGCCCTTACCAGACTCAAGAGGTTCGATGCGCAACCAGCAGTGACCATACTGACCACGACCACCAGACTGCTTTACGTACTTTCCTTCTGCTTCTGCAGACTTGCGGATGGTTTCCTTGTATGCAACCTGTGGCGCACCTACGTTGGCCTCAACACCGAATTCACGCTTCATGCGGTCGATGATGATTTCGAGGTGCAACTCACCCATACCACGGAGAATGGTCTGACCAGTCTCTTCATCAGTATAGATGTGGAGTGTTGGATCTTCTTCAGCAAGCTTGCTAAGCGCCATTCCCATCTTTTCCTGGTCTACCTTGGTCTTCGGCTCAACTGCAACCGAGATAACCGGCTCTGGGAATACAATGTTTTCGAGAATAATTGGGTGATCTTCGTCACAAAGTGTGTCACCTGTGTGCGTCTCTTTGAGACCTACTGCAGCAGCAATTTCACCAGCGTATACTTCGGTTACTTCTTCACGATGGTTTGCATGCATTCGCAAAATACGGGAAAGACGTTCCTTCTTGCCTGTCGTTGGGTTGTACAAGTACGAACCCGACGTAACCATACCAGAGTAGACGCGGAAGAAGGTCAATTTACCCACAAATGGGTCGGTCATGATCTTGAACGCGAGTGCAGAGAACGCTTCCTTATCATCAGCCTTACGCTCGAGCTTCACTTCCGTATCCTTTACATCAGTACCCTGGATAGCTGGGATATCAAGTGGTGATGGGAGGTAGTCAACAACAGCGTCAAGCATGAACGGAACACCCTTGTTCTTGAGAGCAGAACCGCAAAGTACTGGCACAAGCTTGTTTGCGATTGTTGCCTTGCGCAATACGCGCTTGAGGTCTTCGATCGCGATCTCCTTGCCTTCGAAGAATGCGGACATGAGTGTTTCGTCATGCTCAACAATGGCTTCGATAAGTTGGGTTCGGTACTTCGTCGCGAGTTCTACCATGTCAGCTGGAATGTCGCGCTCATCAATCACCTTACCCATGTCATCCATGTAGTAGTACGCGCGCATCTTCAAAAGATCCACAAGACCTGCGAACTTGTCCTCAGAGCCAATAGGAAGCTGCACAGGATGTGCATTCTTCGTAAGGCGAGTGTGGATCGATGCAAGATCCTTATAGAAATCTGCACCAGTACGGTCCATCTTGTTGATGAAGCAGATACGAGGTACGTGATACTTATCTGCCTGGTGCCATACGGTCTCAGACTGTGGTTCTACACCAGCAACGCCGTCAAAGATTACTGCACCACCATCAAGTACACGAAGAGAACGTTCTACTTCTACTGTGAAGTCAACGTGACCTGGAGTATCAATAATGTTGATACGCGTATTGTTCCAGAAGCAAGTCGTAGCAGCGCTGGTAATAGTGATACCGCGCTCACGTTCCTGCTCCATCCAGTCCATTTCAGCTGCGCCATCGTGTACTTCACCAATCTTGTGCTTCTTACCTGTGTAGAAAAGCACGCGCTCAGTAACTGTGGTCTTACCCGCATCAATGTGGGCAATAATACCAATGTTACGCGTTCGTTCAAGGGAATATTCACGTGGCATAGAACGGGGAAATCAAGGAAAAATGCGAGAAATTAGAAGCGTGCGAAGTGTGCGAATGCACGGTTTGCTTCTGCCATGCGGTGTACGTCCATCTTCTTCTTCACTGCGTCACCTTCGCCAACAGATGCGAGCACAAGCTCTTCAGCAAGTTTCTCCATCATTGCGCGGCCTTTCTTCTTGCGAGCTGCTTCAATAAGCCAGCGATATGCAAGAGCCATGCGGCGTTCTGGGCGAACTGGCATTGGCACCTGATAGTTAGCACCACCTACGCGCTGGGAACGTACTTCCACCTGTGGCGTGATGTTCTTCATTGCTTCTTCGAACACTTCCACTGGCTTGCGGTTGGTCTTTGCTTCTGCAGCTGCAAGAGCACCGTACACAATGGTCTGAGCAATTGATTTCTTGCCACTTACCATTACGTAGTTAATAAATCGCGCAATTTCAATGGAACCGTACTTAGCGTCCGGGAGGAAGGTTCGTTTTGGAGCTTGTTTACCACGCATAGGTCAGGAGATTACTTCTTTTCTTTTGGACGCTTCGTACCGTAGATCGAGCGGCTGCGGCGGCGAGATTCAATACCAGCGGTGTCGTATACGCCACGCACAATGTGGTAGCGAACACCAGGAAGATCTTTTACACGACCACCTCGGATGAGCACGATCGAGTGTTCCTGGAGGTTGTGGCCCTCACCTGGGATGTATGCCGTAACTTCCATACCATTGCTGAGACGGACACGAGCAATCTTACGAAGAGCCGAGTTAGGCTTCTTCGGAGTCATGGTCGTTACCTTGACACAAACACCGCGCTTGAATGGCGCGCCCTTTGCGAGGTAGGTACGCTTGCGTCCAATATTGTTCGTCGTGAACTGGAGCGCTGGCGACTTGGACTTCGCTTTTGGCTGTGTTCGGCCCTTGCGAATGAGTTGGTTCATCGTTGGCATAGCACTCGGATCGTAGTTGCAGTATATAAAAAAAGACTGCGTGCGGGGGTATTGTACGGAAATGCCTCATGGAAGTCAAGGGTCTGAAGTGTGTATATCTACACAAAGTGACATTGCAAAGAAAATTGACAAAAATAAACGAAAAACGTACCGTGCGCGCAACCACCACTGCCACAGATGTGGCAAGGAGCAGACCATGACCGCACTCAGACCCAAATCCTGCCTGGTAGGCACAGTGCCGCCCGTCAGCAAGGAGTCCCAGTGGCGAGACCTCCCGACCGGGACTACACCCCACTACGACCGAATCGCTCCTGCCGGAACAACCCTGAGGTACGTCTTCGCGCATGTGCAACCGGACACCTCTTTCCCCGAGCACCGGCTGGCGACCTGGTCTGAGGTGAGCCACCTCCTTCACCATCATGCGCAGATCCCGCACGAGATGGCCTACGAGACGGTCCGGTGCTCTGGTGCTCAGTGTCAAGACGATGCTGACAACATGAGAACCCCCGTCATCCGGTTCCACCGGCCAACCGAAGGACGACCTCTGCAGCCGTTCGTGTCGTTCGAGTACAGCTCCCAGCAACCCGCTGGCCACACGTGGCAGCTCTTCGTCCAAGTCTGACAACACAAGGAGCGCGCACATGAGCACACTCACGTTCTCCCTCCCCGCTCGCGAGACCTTCACGCTTCCGCCGGGCATCACGATCCAGACCAGCGGCGTGCCTGGCGCGATCCCGATCGGAGGAAAGGACATCGATCTCCTGATCGTGCCGATCACCAATGGCGAGTTGCCACGCGCACCCGATGGGTTCGTAGCAGCGAGCTGGCTCATCGGAAGCCTCATGATCCTCCACGCAGCTCGTATCCCCGCCGAGCTGGATCACACGACGCTCTGGCTCCCCTTCGGCGAGTTCGGTCGCGAAGGATCTGCGTGCAAGATGACGCTCGTGTGCACGGTCAAGCCCGGCACCAAGCTCACCGACCCTTCCGGTCGGCGCTGGGCAGCAGACTACCCGAGCATCGCCGCACTTCGTGATGGTGTACACGCTGCCGTCTTCGTCAGCACCAAGTGCGTCGTCCCTACCGCGTAACCACGCCGCAGGACATCACCGCACAGTGAACACAACAGAACACCTCGCATGCTTCCACATTAACAATGGAGATACGCGAGGTGTTTTGCTTTTTGTAATTACCACCCTGTGATGAGTGTGGTGAGATAACTAATAATGGGGAACAAGTATTTGAATCCTGTAAGTGCGAAGAAGAACACAATCAACAATCCCCAGCGCTCGAAAAACAGTTCGACCTTGTGCGCGCTGTGTGGAAGAAGTGCAAGAAGGAGCTTACTCCCATCCAACGGCGGAATCGGCACAAGGTTGAAGATCGCGAGTACAATGTTGATTTCAACAATCATGGTTCCCAACAGTGCAAAAAACGATGGCTCGCCTACCGCACTCACCAATCGAACGATGAGCCCAACAATCACGGCGAGCAAAAGGTTGCCCAACGGCCCTGCAAGTCCCACAAGGACTGGTCCCCACTTCTGATTACGCAAATTGTATGGGTTATACGGTACCGGCTTGGCGTACGCAAAGAGAAAGCCACCCGATGATGCAATAAAGAGCGCGAGCGGGAGAATAATCGTGCCCATGAGATCGATATGACGCAGCGGATTCATGGTCAGGCGTCCCGCACGCTTTGCCGTGTCGTCGCCGAGCATGTGCGCTGCCCAACCATGCATATATTCATGGAAGACTGCGGATGGGACGAGGATGAGATACATGAAGAGACGTAGGAGGATCATATGGTGCTATTTGACACAATTCTGGACTTCCAGTACACTCACGCTATCACATTTTTGCTGCCAATACTATGTCCAGACTCTGTGACCTCTGTGCTCGCGGGCCAGCACGCTCCAACAACCGCAGCCACTCCATGCGCCAGACACCGCGCCGAGTTTTTGTAAATTTGCAGTCCAAGTCCATTGGCGGTGAGAAGTACCGCATCTGCACCCGCTGCATTCGCACCATTGCGAAGCCAGAGCGCGTGAAGAAGGAGAAGGTAGCAAAGACAGCGTAAATCTCGCACATCTTGCAAAGAGCGCCCGCGGCAACGCGGCGCTTTTTTGTACAACTGATTTCTGCCCAGAATTAGATAATTCAGTGTATATATTGACAGAAACTGCCCCAGGTGCTATAGTAGTGCCCTAAGTCTGGTCCGAGAATACGGGCCGCCGACTCGAAAACCCAGTAGATGCGTCCGTAGTTGCTATGTGGCCATTTGAGGTAGTTCGGGTCACTAGCAATTTTTTTGTTATATGTCAGAAATGACACCGGCCGCTGTACCAGGATTCGAGACTTTGGGTATTGATACCCACATCCTCGAGCGCCTCACCAAGCTCAAGTACACCACCCCGACGCCTATTCAGGCACAAGCAATCCCCGTCGCCCTCACCGGCTCTGACGTTGTAGGTATTGCACAAACGGGAACTGGTAAGACACTTGCCTTTGGTGTTCCCATGCTCCAGCTCCTCGCGAAATCCGAGAAAGGCCAAGGCCTCATTCTCGTGCCAACGCGCGAGCTCGCGCTCCAGGTTGAAGAAACCATGATCAAGATCGGATCCCAGTTTGGGCTTGTCACTGCGGTCTTGATCGGCGGTGCATCCATGCAGATGCAGATCCGCAACTTGCGCCGCAATCCGCACGTGATCATCGCGACCCCAGGTCGCCTTGTAGATCACTTGCAGCAGCGCACGTGTTCGCTCAACGATATTGAAATTGTCGTGCTTGATGAAGCTGATCGAATGTTCGACATCGGGTTCGCTCCCCAAATTAAGAAAATTTTGGAGCAAGTTCCCCGAGATCGCCAGACATTCCTTTTCTCCGCAACCATGCCACCAGCGATTGCTGAAATTGCTGCTCGCCATATGCAGGCTCCAAAACGCATTGAAGTAGCACCTGCTGGTACGAGCTCGAGCAATGTGACGCAATCACTCTACGTTGTGTCCAAGGACATGAAGACCTCCCTCCTCGATTATCTCTTGAAGAAGCATGAGGGTACGGTGTTGGTCTTCTCACGCACCAAACATGGCGCACGCAAAATCGCTTCGTCGATTCGCACCATGGGACACACCGCTGTTGAAATTCATTCCAATCGTTCGCTCGCACAGCGCAAGGAAGCTCTTGCTGGATTCAAATCTGGTAAGTATCGCATCCTTGTTGCGACTGACATTGCCGCTCGCGGCATCGACGTAACAGGTATCGCCCTCGTGGTGAATTACGACCTCCCAGATAATAGCGAGGACTACGTACACCGCATCGGCCGAACCGGTCGTGCAGGCCATTCTGGTCTTGCTATCGCATTCGCGCAGCCAGACCAACGCAACGATGTGCGTGCGATCGAACGTCTTATTCGTAAGACGATTCGTGTCGAGGAACTCCCAGATGAGCTCCCTGCTCCTATTCGCGAAGCCCACCCAATGCGTCACCATGCTGCAGAGCACGCGATGAGCCACGAGCAATCTCCTGGCCATCGCGGCCCTCGTACGCATGGATACCGCGGCGGTAGCAACGCCCACAGCAGCCGTACCCATCGCGGTGGCTCCCGTGGCGGCTTCGGTGGAGGCAGCAGCCGAGGCGGTTCATCCCGTGGCGGCTTCGGTGGCGGTTCCCGCCGTCCGAAGGAAGCACCGAAGTTCACACGACATTTCTAAGCTTGTACTCAAAAAAAACGCCGCCTGCATGGGCGGCGTTTTTCGTTTTTTTTCAAAGCCAACGCTTGCGAGTAAAGACGATAAAGATCCCCAATGTGCTCCCCAGCGTTAACGCGAGAATCAAGATGAACGCATGCGGATACGCTGCAAATGGGAGGGCAACGTTCATACCGAAGAGGCTCGTGATGAACGTCGGAACCATCAAGAGAATCGTAAGCGCTGTGAGTGCCTTGATCACACGATTCAACGAGTTCGTCATGATTGTAGAATACGCCTCACGAATGTTGCGCATGTTCTGCACGTCCGCATTTGCGTTCTCGATGATCTGCCCGGCACTCAACTCCAAGTCCTCCACAAGATCCTGATCCTGCTCATACAACGTGACGTACTTCCCCGAAAGCATCGAATTGAGCATGGCTCTGCCTGGTACCAGTGCCGCAACAAAGTCAATAAGCACGCGCTCGAAGGTAACGAACTGGATAATATCCTGGTCAGATACTGCATGCAGATCCACACTTACCGAACGCACCTTGCGGCTGATCGACGTAAGAAATCCAGCATACCGAGCAATCATCTGATTGAACAGCTGCAAAATGAAATTCACCTTCTGTGTTGTATGCAAGCTCGATGCGTTAGTGCGAAATGATGAAAGCATCGGGATTGCCTGTGACGCAACCGTTACTATCCCCTCCCCTGTATGCACAATAAGTAGAGGTACTGTACTGATAAGTTCACCCTCCTGAACTGGGACTCGAACGAAGAGATACAGATTTCCGTCTTCTACTTCCAAGCGTGGCACTTCATACGGATCCAGCGCGTCGCGCAAATGTCCTAATTCTAATTTGTGCTTGGCTACAAGCGTCTCCAACTCGTTCTCTGTTGGTGCTTCTACATAAATCCATGCACCTGCTTTCCACGTTGTCAGAGTCCGCAAATCTGTGTCCTTGATGGACTTGTAAAAGTATTTCACCATAGACCACCACTGTATTACGTAGCCTTAGCGGAGTACACCACCCCATTCGACAACGGTAAATCCATCACGTGACGGCGTTGTGATAGGCAGTGGTTCAACGGTCTTGCGCTCGGTAAGCGGCTTATAATCCATGAGAATGCGAATCGTAGTGTCAGGACGTGGCGTTACGCGCAACGGCGCAATCCGATCCATCAACGCGTTATCATAGAATGTTACGAAGTAGTAGGGTGCGCGCTGCATGCGAGGTGTCCAGAACTCACTAAAGTCTTTGCGCTCCTGCGCATTAAGACCAAATGACGTAAGCGTGCGCTCCAAGAACGCCGGCACTTCTGCACGTGCAACCACGAACCCGCGAGTCTCCGGTGTTCCAACAATCGAGCCATGACCCTCCCAGAAAAGATAGCTCCAGTTCTTGTTGTCTCGTGTATCAGTAAGTCGACCCGATGGCTCTGCGATGACATTCCAACCGCCTGTTGGATAGAGAGGCTCTGTCACTGAGAATCCTCCGACTGGCTGCACCTGCACATTGACACGCTGTGTCTGCTCTGGATACAGGTAGATTACTGGCTTTCCGCATTCTGCTGCAGGAAGGAACTCATCATTGTGCAGCTCATACACACGACCGAATGGATCCTGCCAAAAGATGATCGGATGCATCGCCACAAATGCGTCATAGGTCAACTGCACGTCTGGATGACGATACTCATACCCTGCACGTCCACTCTCATACAGCTCCTTCAGAAGAACAGTATTGGCATTTCGGTACTCGTAGATCCGTGCGTCTCCACCACCTTCAAATCCTGGGGTCACTTTTCCCACCAGCTTGAACTCCGGATTGTTCACGAGTGTAAAATCATTATGAATTCGTAATGAAGTGAACCCACAACCTCCTGCTTCGTACTCACTATACCCGTTGGTGTTATGTGAGCCATCGTTCCAGACAATTGATGCTATATGTTCGCCTGTTGCGCGCTCAACCATAAATGGAATCCGGAGTCTGTAGGTCAAAAAAGTTCCATCAGGAAGGCGCACATACATTTCCCCGCTCGAAATTTTTTTCTCCACATAGAGTTGCACTGGCGTAGGCTTCCCAGCACGATTCACCGAGACTTCTATAGCTGGCTGATATGCGTCGTTGTCTCCAAACCAGGAAATACCAGTCTGTGGCGGTGGCACAAACGGACTCCAGCTTTCAAACGGAGTGTCCAAACCTCGCATAAAAACGAGAGAGCCATTCTTAGCGCGCACCTCTTTCTCGGCACTCAGTTCTTCAATCACAAGATCCTTAGCCCACACCGTACCCGGCGCAACATGCCACTTCTGACTGTGTTCTTCTAACGTATATCCTTCTCCAAGACCTACCCCCACATATTCATTTGAATGCTTGCTCACAACCACATGCTTGCCATTGAGACGCAGTACTCGCAAAAACAGAGCACTCCCAAATTCCTCAAGATTATTTGCACGCACCAAGTACACTTCAGCACCCTTCCACGTTGTCTCTCCGGTCACAGTACCCACCAACCACTGCTGATGCGGAACCTTTGGATCTACCGCAGCCGTAAAAAATGTCACAGGCACCTCCTTCGGCACTTCCTCCCAAGTAATAGCCCCAGCAGAAAGATAGACATCCGAGGGTTGTTCCTGTGGTGCCACCGGTGTTGACGGTGTGACGGATGTGGCTGTCTGTTGGCGTTGCTGCATTGAAGCATTCACGAAATACCCAGCAACAAATGCGCCGATAATTAACACAATAATTACGACCCAACCGAACACCCGTGCGCCAGTTCGAACCCCTACAGAATGGATAGGATCATTTGTGACAACTTCCTTTTTGGGCGGTGTCACTGGTGTTGTGATTTTTTTTGTGTCTGCCATATTAGCGAGGAAGTGTGAATGAACAATTGACGAGTTGTTGTTTGATATCACCGCTCACACGTGAATCACGTGCAAGATCTTTGCACAGTATAGCACGCTTCGTGCCAAGGAGCAGTTCCATTTGCATCGCATTGTTGTACACAGGCATCAGCGTGAACTGCGTGGACGTCGGTTCAACTGTTACGCCAACAGTAAGGCCGGTCTTCGTTGACTCCGAGAACAACTGATCAAAGATGAAGTTCCCCAGTGAGTAAAAAATCGCTTTCCCCTTGTACACCTCAATCGGTTGAATTACATGCGGATGCGCACCAATCACGACGTCTGCTCCAGCATCAACCATCGCATGTGCCAAGAACTCCTGACTCGAGTGCCAACCATGTTCCTGGTATTCAACACCCCAGTGCGGCATGACAACAAGATAGTCCACCTTCGATCGCAAATCACGAATTACTTTTGCTATTGCCGGCGCCCCGTTATCCGCTGTGAACTGATGGAAGCCTACGAACCCGATCTTGGTACCACGGACTTCTCGAACAGCTACTACCGGACGATTCAACGGATCTCCAAAATACGAAACCCCCGCTTCGGTCAAATATTTGTGAGTTTGTTTGAGTCCTGCCTCGCCGAAATTATGTGTATGATTGTTCCCAAGGCTCACCACGGTTATGCCGAGATCGTAGAGTGTTTTCGCATGGCGTGGTTCAGAAGTGAAGGTCAGCAATCCCCCTGGCTTCGCAACTGACTTAAACGTGGTGAGTGGTGTCTCCAAGTTCGCCATTGTGATATCAGATCCAGAAATAAATCGCTCGATCTTCGCATACGGCCAACGATCTCCTTTCTGGTCAAACGTCGTGCGCACCTTGCGATCAAGCATCATATCCCCGAACACATGCACGGTAAATCGTGGCACAGTCACTCGCCCACCATCGACATAATATCCCGTGAAATGTGATGTATTCTCAGGGCTCTCTGGCTTACCTACGATACTATTACTGCTTGTGCGTCCAAGTTGGTACCAACCATACGTTGCCTCGCCCTCTGCTTCGTCTGCTCGCAACATCTCCAACACCATTTGCAACCCAGGACGCGAGTCAATATCGAGATTGCGCACTCCTACGATATCCAATGTCTGCAGCACCGCATCCGAAGTCTGATCATGAAACCGTGCTACATCTTCTGGAAGGTAATGGGAAAAATCAAACGAACCAACGATCAACACATCCTCAGGGAGCGCAACGCGCAATGAATGCGCCAATGCCTGAGTAGCTGCAGCAGAAGTCGTGTCCCGGATGATCACAGGCACTATCTTCGCATTCGGGAAAGATTTCTTGATAAAAGGCACGATGCCATACACACCATGTTCCTTCGCAAACACCGTATCATCGATACGAATAGACGACGTTGCTGCGGTGATTGCGTTGACTACTGCCGTATCAGCATCAAGTACGCCATAGGGAGTATTCCACGAACGCGCTGAGGTGCTGATCGCACTCCTCCCTTGTCCGAAATGATCTGGAGCCACGAGAAGCACGGTCACAGCACGATCACTTGCAACACCATCAAATGCCTGCGCGATGCGATCTGCAACAAGGAGGTGGTGTGGCACAATGAGCGCACGCGCACGCTCCCCTGCAGCGCGTGTCGAGGTCTCGTCCGCAGCATATCGCTTGCGCGCAGTGGTGTATGCGGTGTCGAATAGCTTTTTGTTGAGTCCTGGTGCTGTAAGACACGATGTATCTTCACACACCGATGGAGTGACCAATCGAACCGTTGTAAGCACCTCCCATGTCTTTGGTGCAGCAGCTGACACCCACACCCCCAGTGCAAAAGCTGCCACAACACTGACACTTGTAATCGCAACGATTCGATAGTTCATACAGAACGATTAGGACCGTGACTCAACGTGGAAGACGTACGATGTGAGATACCGCGACTCTGGGAAATACACAGACTGCGGATGATCAGCACTCTGCCCTACCACGGCGATCATACGCAGCGTTACTCCGGCCTGCACCGATGCACGACGCAGTACATACTGGAAATCATCTTCGCTTAAGAAATGAGAACAGCTCGACGTGACGAAGATTCCCCCCGCCTTCACCAGACGCATCGCCGCACGATTCAAGAAATGGTACGCCTTCATTCCCTCTTCCTGATCCTTCTGCGACTTAATGAGTGCTGGTGGATCAAGAATTACCATGTCGAATTCAGGTTCACGCACGCGCGCTTCGCCAAACCACTGGAATACATCCGACTCCACGTTCGTACATTTCTTCGCAGGGATTTTATTTGCCTTCGCGGTTGCTTCACACCCCGCAAGCGCAAATGCCGAGCTATCAATATTTGTCACATGTGTTGCTCCGCCCTTAATCGCTGCAACTGCCGCAGCTCCGGTGTACGAAAAAATATTTACCACGGTACGATCTTCAGCAAGTCGCGCAATGACATCACGCAAATCTTTTTGGTCCAAGAATGCGCCTGTCTTCTGTCCTTGCAACACATACGCGATAGCCGCGCGACCGTGCTCCATGTACGGCACCGCATCCTCGGTTTTGCCATAGACCACACCTTCAGTGGCGCCCAACCCTTCATCACGGCGCACCCCAATGTCACTGCGCTCAACAATTGCGCGCGGTGCAAAGACACGCACCAAAGCGTCAATCAATTCCTGACGCAACTGCTCCATGGTTGCTGTTGAAATCTGCAATACCAACACGTCGTCATAGCGATCCACAACCACACCAGGCACTGCGTCTGATTCTCCGAACACCACACGGTACCCAGTTGTTTCGGTACCAGGACCATATCCCATGAGCTCACGTCGTGTCTGCGCTGCACGAATTCGCGCCTCAATCCACGCACTATCGATGACAGCGTCGTCCCACGCCATCATGCGTACCGCGATGGACCCGTGGCTCGAATATGAACCGACGCCCAAGAGCGATCCAGTCGCGCTCATCACACTTACCATCGACCCATGCACAACTGCTGGATCTTTTGTCGCAATTGCACCAGAAAAAATCCACGGGTGTCGAACACCTACTGTTGCTTCTTTGCCCTTTTTCAACTGAATCGTCGGATACATACACAAGAGAATACGAATAAAAACCATGCAAACCTGGTCGGATGTATGGTACACTACGCCATATGTTGTCACAACCCTACCTACGGCACCTGCGTACCGTAGGACAATTCACGGTGTGGCTGGTAGACGGCGAGTACGTCCGAAGCAAAATCAACGAGCAATTCACGAACTTCGGACAGCACTACCGATTTCCGTTCATTCCCAAGTACGAGTTCTGGATAGACCACCTCTCGCACCCACACGAGCTGCATTATTTCATCGACCACTTGATTGCTGAATGGCGCGCGATGGATGCAGGTGCATCCTATGACGATGCGATTGGTCGTGCGGATCGAATTGAACGTGCAGAACGTCATCACGCACGAATCTACCGCGAACTGCACGGCCGCGAACGCTCCCACCCACAGGAAGTGCTCCGTCACATTCACGTAGATCGTATTGAACGGTATAGCACTCGTGCACTCTCTGTGTGGATTGTGCGCAGCGATGTTATTCGTGACTTATTTTATATTGATTTCACCGAAGGCGGTCATGCATTTGTATACCCGTTCGTTCCCATAAGTGAAGTGTGGATTGACGAAGACCTCACCCCACACGAACGACCATTCGTCGTACTCCACGAGCTCCACGAACGCAACCTGATGGCTCAGCACCGCTACGACTATCCGCGCGCGCATCGCAGCGCAAGCGCTGTCGAAGAGTTCTGCCGCCAACACCCAGCAACAACACAACGCAAAATCGCAGCCGAGGCGCGTATTGCGGCTCGACCACGATCTCTAGCAACCCCTCAATACCACTGGTGGAAAACCGTTCAATCTTGATCGTCTAGATCGCGCAGCCGGCGAATGCCGTATGCGCGAATATCTTCGCCAGCATCTTCGCCAAAAATTATAATTTCATCTCCTGCTTGCAACGCACGGCCAGGTGCTTTTTTTGTATGCATATCCGTACGTACACGAATACGCTTGCGTTCACTCTTTTCACGCGCATCTTCCTCTCGTTCCTGCATGCGTTGGCGAGGATGATCGATCTGAACTTCTGGTTCACCGTCCCGAATTTCTAACACACGTGCATGACGCAATCCAGGAACCGGGGCCGCTTCATAATGTTGATACACAGGCAACGCGATCGGCAATCGATGCGCAGGCCCATGAATCGGCGTGTAATACGCGAGTGCCGTACCACCTAACCCCACGAGGAGCAGACCACCAGCAACGGTATATAGGAGTGGTCGACGGTATGCGAATGCATATCGTCGCACCAACACTTCGAGGACGAGTACAAAAACGAACGCAAGCCCAATCACAATCCATGGCAGTGAATACAAAAACTGTCCCATTCCACGCCACCCAAACGCTGGCAAAAATCCGATGTCTGTTGTGCGCGCCACAAACACCACAAAGCTCACTAAGTACAACCCAATGAGCAACACCAAAATCGCCCCCAATACCGCGAGGACTGCGCGCAGTACAAAATGCCATCGCGGTCGCATTGCAACCCGACCTTCTTCAATTTTTTGCACGATCCGCTGCTGGATCGATTGTGGTTCTTGATGGGTTGTCATACAAGCTGTTCTAGGTTCTGGATATAGGATTTCAGTCGCTCTCGGGCACGCTTGAGACGCACGCCGACCGTGGCTACTGGTATCCGTAGGATTTCTGCAATCTCCTTATACTCCAGCTCTTCAAAGTAATACAACACAAGGGGCTCTCGATATTTCACATCAAGCTCCGCGAGGTGCCGCTCGATCTGAGATCGCACCTGACTTCGATGCATAACATCCTCCGGACCATCGATATCGCTGGCCAACTGTGGCAACAGTGTGTCGAAATCGAGTGCTACGACGCGTTCACGCCCCTTCTTCTTGATTGCGTTAATGAACTCGTTATGCGCCACACGGTAGAGCCAGGATGAGAACTTGCGTTCTGGATCAACACTACGCAAGTTAGTATATGCCTTGATGAACACATCTTGTACACAGTCCTGACACTCCTCTGCATCGAGGAGGAATCGACGCGCATATCGCAACATCTTCGCCTCGTACCGTTCAATCAATTCTCGAAATACAAAAAGCTCACCTCCTTGCACACGCGCGACCAATTCTTCGTCGGTTGCAGGCGTGGACATACTCCAGTCTACCGCGTGTCCCCCGAGCCCTGAATAACGCCACGCTCTAATCGAGAGAGTAGCTTGGCGATATTTGCTTCAGCAATCTGATCAAGGGAGAGGTCCAATTGCAGTGCGAGTTGCGCGGTGTACCACAACACATCACCGAGTTCTGCCGCGAGCTGCTCCTTACGCTCTGCATCAACAACACCCTGATTATCACGAATTATTTTTTTGATCTTCCCTGCGACCTCCCCTGCTTCGCTCGCCAGTCCAAGTGCGGGATAAACATATCCTGCGCCAAACGCCGGATACATCGCAGTACGCTTGCTTTTCTCCTGATATTCTTCAAATGTCATAGTACCTGTCATGGTACGTTGCTCCCGACAAACAGTCAAAAACAAAGACCGGCGATATACGCCGGTCCGAGCAACTACTTCATTTATTCTGTAACGCGCGCGCTGTACTCACCTGTCTCAGTATTTACCAAGATCTCTTCGCCTTCCTTAATGAAGATAGGCGCCTGCACATGCAGACCGTTGTCGAGTGTGATGTCCTTGGTGACGTTCCCTGCGGTGCTATCACCTCGCACTGCCGGTGGTGAATCGATGACACGATACTGCACCTTCTTCGGAATCTGAATGGTCACTACACGCTCCTCGAACATTACTCCGAGCACTTCAAGACCTTCCTTGAGGTACTTCACATCATCACCGATGGTATCTGCTTCGATTTCAACGGTCTCGAAGGTGGTCTGATTCATGAAGGAGTAGAACGTACCATTGTTGTAGAGGTACTGAAGATTCACGTACTGTACCTGCACAACATCGACGGTTTCTCCAGACTTATACGTAATATTGGTCCCCTTGCCACTCGTGATGCTCTTCATCTTCGTCTTCACGAACGCTGACCCCTTGCCTGGGTTCACAAACTGCGCATCCGTAATGACGTAGAGGTCATTCTGATGACGAACAATGCAGCCCTTCTTAATATCGGTTGTATCTCCCATACTAGTATTCAAAAAGAATTGACATCGGCAATGCTATCACGTCGTTGATATTCTGGCAACCAGTCATCACTTGCACCATTCGGTCGATTCCCAAGGCAATTCCTGAGGAATCTGGCATGCCGGCACGCAGCGCGTCAATGAATTCTCTGTCCACTGCGTACACATCCTTGCCTGCGAGGCGTCGTTCTTCACGCTCTGCCTCAAGCCGACGCAGTTGCTCGTGATGATCAGTAAGCTCGCCGAATGCATTGGCTAATTCCATACCCGCTACGTACAACTCGAAGCGTTGCGCATACCGAGGATCATTTGGCGCAAGACGTGCAAGTGCTGCCATCTCTGCTGGATACCCGTATACGAATACCGGTCCAGACTCTGCGTTCCCAATATTGGGTTCAATCTCATTCAAAAATATCCGATAGAACAAATCGGTGAACGACTCCGTGTCTGCTGCTGGATATCCTTTTTCTCGGCACAACGCCAACATGGTTGGTTGTGTGAGATGTTGTTCGAGATCCACGTTTGCGTACTGGCGCCAAATATCACGCATGTGTAATCGCGCCCAAGGCTGACGCAAAATACGCGCCTGTTCGATTGCTGGGCGTACTGCATCTGCATACGGACCATCCAAGAGCGATTGCGCAACAAAGACAAAAAGCGCCTCAGTATCATCCATGATCGCCCAGTAATCTGCACCAGCGCGATACCACTCAATCATCATGAACTCTGGATTGTGCGTACCCCCAAATGATTCATTATCACGGAATACTTTCTGCATCGAAAAAATCTGCGGTTCACCGGCGGCCAACATTTTCTTCATGGTGTACTCCGGCGAC
This sequence comes from uncultured Gammaproteobacteria bacterium, assembly GCA_964627055.1. Taxonomy (GTDB): domain Bacteria; phylum Patescibacteriota; class Patescibacteriia; order Magasanikbacterales; family JBBTQS01; genus JBBTQS01. The sequence continues at coordinate 16,880 of CAZVGV010000012.1, forward strand.
GTATGCAAGTAACCCACACGCTCTACATTTCTATCATCACGAACCGACACACGCATGGGTGACAAATACGGCTCTTGCCCAGGTAATCGAAGAATAGTAGGCGCGTCAATTTCTACGAAGGATTGGTTCCAAAAAAACTGTCGGGTAAGCCGCATGACTTCCGATCGAATCTGCAAATTCTGCCGCACGCGGCGCAAGTGTTCCAAGTGGCGCATATGCATACATCAATTCCGTGGAGGTCACCATTAGTGAACCACGGAGGTTCGAACATTGCAACAGCGAGAAAGGAGTCTTTCTCATGCACTCCCCGTTACCCGAGGTTCGTGCATAAAAAAGAACCCACTTTTCGCTTTCTCTTACTCCTGTGTTCGCGCCCTCCTGGACTTTGATGCCACACTTTGCTATAGTCCCTCTCTTCGTGCTCGATTATGGGCCGAAGAAGATGCACCGGAGAGCTCCATGAAGTTCGCAGGAATACTGGGTCTGCTGATCCTCCACACCTCTGCTGCGAGCGCGCAGATGTCGCAAGAGGCCGACGAGATTTGCCGCGCGGAGTGCGCGCAGATGCACAAAGTCGTTTTCCACGTCCCTCGAGGCGAGTCGCCGATGATCGCCCCGGTCCGAGGGAACCAGGGCCTCGAAGCCATCGAAATTCGTATCCACTCCACCAGGAACTCCAATGAATGGGTGTGCCGACTCCCCGTCGTCACGCAACACGAGAGCCTCAGGAATTGGAGTAAGGCGGTACGCTACGGTTGCGAAACCAGGCTGTGCGTTGGGACAGATCCCTATGCGCATCAGGCCGCGACAACGTACATGACCATCCTCGAGCTGGACCTCGCTGGGATCATCGATCTCCCAAATCCTACTGAGGAATGGAACTACACACTCCGGCCTTGCACCTGGCAAGAACGAGACAGCGGTCTCAACCCTCTACCAGAGGCGACGGATCAGCAACCATCACCAGAAGTGCTGCACAGCCTTGTCACTAAATCGCCAGAGCGTCGTTGCGCCAGTTGCGACAAGTGGTGGAAGTGGCGAATGACGGCTGATCCTTCAGCCTGGAAGCGGGAGAAGATATCGATGGTCTACTCCGACTACTTCCAACCACCAATCGCTCCTACCAAGGACTGAAGGAGACCAGGCCAAACAACGAACGCACACCAGTGCTCAACCCCCCCCGACGCCATCGACACCTCACAGTCCGATGGCGTTCGTCATTTCATTTCTCTCACGAAGAAAAAATGATACTCGGACGACGGTTGGTGCTCTTCAAGAATCTCCAGACGAATCTCTTGGAACAGCTGTCGTACTTCTTCCGGTGACCTGCGTATCCGCCGGATGCCGCGTCGATACGATCGCGGTAACGCCCAATCGGGCAGTGCAAGACGTACACGCTGGAGGAGTGATGGCGGCCGCGTGTCAAAATGGAAATATCCATAGCCGCGCATTTTCTTTCTCAGATTTCGCAAGAGATCCTCGATCTCTGCCCACGATTCTATGTGCTGGAACACATGCGCACAATACACAAAATCTGCCAGCAATTCCTCGCTAAAAAACGAACCAAGCGTCACAAAGCGAGCATTCGCCACGCCACGAGCCTGCGCCATCTCGCGTGCTCTATGCACCATCGTCGGCGACACATCAACACCCACCACCTGCGCAAAAATACGAGCCAACGGAAAGGAGTGTCTCCCAATCCCACACCCAAAATCCACCACCACCGCAGTGCCCATCCCGTAATTTTGAGTAAGTGGGGCAACAAACTGCTCGACGTTCTTCTCTCCCTGCTCCCAGAACGTCTCTTCACTCGGAGCATTCGTCGCAATGTAATACCGCGCATCCTCTCGCGCAAATCGCTCCCAAATTTCTCCCATCTTTTGCATACACTACTAGTATAGCAGAGGCAAAGGCCGTGTTCTGTTCTCGCGCACAACCACAGCACGATGGAGCCCAAAACCCTTTGCCACTTCGTTCCCAGTCCTCCCCGTTAACTGAGGTCCGGGCTGAAAAAGAAGAGGGTTAAGGCTTTACCACCGTGCATTGCTGGCACTGCCTGGACACTGAGGGTGTATTTGGGTATAGTCCTTTCTCGCACTCAATCTCGAGCGCGAGGACAACTGCAGGAGGAGGTAACTCCCAATGAGTAGAATCGTTGTTCTGACCAGAGCACGAGACCGGGAGGGGTTGCGGATGAACGCAATCTCGCACATGCTCGGCCACATCACCGCTGGTCTTCCACCCCAGCTGCGCAACGCCCGGGAGATCGTGAGGCAGTGCGTCACGGAGCACGAGACGAGTTGGAGCACTCACGCGTACTTCGTGGCGTTCGAGGTGGAACAGGAAACGGACACGGTCGCCGTGGTACTCTTCACCGAGGTCACGGTTCTTCCTAGTCATGGCCCCCGCCCTCTGAGCGAGGCTGACCACATCAGCCGAGTCATGAGCGAGGTGGTCAAGGCGGGCCTCTCCTACGACTCACCAGACGACCCGACCGCAAACGTGCGCGTAGGGAACACCTACAGCACGACCTTCATGGGCGGCAAGCTGGAGCTCACGTTCACGCGCGACGAGTCGGACGGTAAGCTTAAGCCCAGGGCGAGGATCGAAACGCCCGACCGATTCGACACGTCGGTCGAACTCTGCCGCGCGCTGATGCGGCTGCTCGACTGCCCGCTCGACATCGCCGTCGTCACCACCTTCGACCCCAGCGACCCGGAGTAGCACGCCCTGCGTGGTGCCGAGGTCGCGGGGAACCCACGCGACGCCATCGACACCTCACGGTTCGATGGCGTTCGTCTTTTCGGCCGGTGTTTTGTTTTGTGTCCAACTGCAAGATGATGGAGCCCAAAACCCCTTTGGCGCTTCGCGAGCAGCCCAGACCTCAGCTTGCGGGAGGACTGTGGGCGAAGTTGCAAAGGGTTTTTGGGCTAGAGCGCGTTACGTTTGCACAAAAACAAAACACCGGCCGAAGCCGGTGCTCTGATATCCTGCTGGAATTAGCGATCGAAACCGCCGCGGCGGAAACCACCATTACCACCAGCTGGGCGAGGACCACGATCTTCACGTGGCTGTGCAACGGATACGCGGATAGCGCGGCCGTCAACTTCCTTACCATCGAGCTGTGCAATAGCAGCTTCAGCTTCTTCATCCGTAGAGAACTCTACGAAACCGAAGCCCTTCGAACGTCCTGTAGCATGATCCTTGACTACCGTAGCAGATACAACAGTACCTACCTGAGAGAATGCAGCGTGCAAGCTCTCATCCGTGGTCGCCCATGCGAGTCCGCCGATAAACAACTTTTTTGCCATAGTAACTTTCTATATCCTGCACGGCGACCTTTACAGCACGTACAGATAGGGCAATTCTAGCACATTTAACCCCCGTTGTCAATGGCCGTGTATGAACGGTTTGTTCTAGACGTATAACTCAAGGTATTCCGTCATTTCTATACGCATGCGCACTCCTGAATCTCCAACCCACTATCACTCCCCGCCCGAGAGGCAGCACTGCGTGATCGTCAGGCAAGACGCACAACCGTTCGAACACGAAGACTAATCTCCATTGTTCAAGTGTGCCAGTACCTGTATACTGGATGTATATTTGTTTTTTCTATGGAGCGAAGCGGCTCACTGCATCGGCTCGAACACGGGGCCACACCAACCGAAGAGACTCAAGCAATGAGCGTGGCTCAACGGTTGCGTATCGAAGCAACCGCCAGCCGTGATCTTGCTATCGTTAACGACAGAGAACCCACAGAGGAAATCATAGAATTCGGATTCGAGGAGCTGAGCGATGGGAAGGAAACACCAAGGACGATTTCAGACACGCGTCCACCAAGAACATCCGACAAGACAAGCGCAGGGCACAGGCGCGCACGTGCGATCGTGTTACCAGCAAGAGTGCAGGAGACCATGGACCCATCACCACGCACACCGGAACGTCGCGAATCAACTGCAGTTGAACAAGAAATTATCCTCAGCTCGCTCGAACGAGTACTCGGTACCAAGCTCGATCTGGTAATTGCGTTTCGATTGCTTGAACGTGCGCACGATGAGTTGCCCAATGACTTCGACGAGCTACACACCTTTGCTACCGCGCGAGTGACAACCGAGCTCGAACGTGTTCAAGAGGCCGCACACGCAGGAATCGACATGCCCTACACCGTCACGCAATTACAAAAGGCACTCGACTTCCTCGCACAACTGCGATAGCAACCAACCCCATGCGCATCCTCCGAACAGTATACTTCCTCTACCTTTCCTCGCTACCCGCACTCACCTTTCCGGCAATCGTACTTCATGATGCGCAAAAGATATCTGGGTGGTACAACATCCTATTCTTCATTGCCGCAGCACTGTACCTGCCACTTGTGAATGCGCACTCCTCATTCCCCAAGAAGTTGCTTCCTGCCGTCATCACTTGCTTCCTGATTCCTGCGCAACTACTGGCTGCGTTGTGGTCTGATGGCGCACCGAGCATCTGGTCTATCGTTGCATATCAATTCCTGGTGGAACTCTCGGGGCTTCTCCTGGGTGGCATCCTTATGGGGATATTTGGTCAAACCGGCAGCTCAACCTACACGTTCCGGGGCAAAGTTTTTGTGGTCCCAACAGCAACCCAATGGGCATCACTCCTTCTCCTTGCAATTCCACTCTTCGGCATTCTGCGTATGATCGGCTCATTCGTTGTTGCACAAGACGCGCTGAGCTGGCAGTCACTATTCCTTTTCACCGCAATTCTCACTGCAGCACGCAACAAATATGCCGCATACAAGGCCGATCCCACTGCAGACGGCATGGAAAATATTCTACCTATGGTTCTTGGTTTCTTGAGTTTGTTTAGCCTCGGTCCATTCTTGGGCGCTGTCTTTGGTAGTTGATCCCCATCGACGCTACACCACCCGCACAATCATAGCCTGAGCGTGAGAAAGTGGAATGATAGGTTCTTTTTTGTCTGCAAAAAATTCTGCAAACGCACGACCAGCACCACGCTCTGCGGTAATAGCATCATGCGTAACGATAATGCCCCCAGGCGCAAGACGCGGATAGAAATATCGCAGCCCCTCAAGTGTCCACTTATAGAGATCCACATCAAGATGCACAAAGGAAAACGTTCTATCAGCAATCGGCGCTGCTGTCTCTGGAAAAAGTCCTGGGTAAATATGCACTCCACCAAAACCCGCAACCGCACACTGCACTTCCTCAAGTGGTGCGCTGTATTGCCCCTCCTTGAACCCACTGTAGTCATGCTCACTTGTACGAGGAAGCCCCATAAAAGTATCGAAGAGATGGAGCGTCTTCCCTGCTTTGAACTCACACAAGAGTCGTGCAGAACCACCACGATACGTGCCGACTTCCGCAAGATCACCTGAAATTTTTGCTACCGATTGCACGAGCGCTACGAGTTGATATGCCTCGTCGTCTTCGAGCAACAACGCACATTCCTTTTTGAGCGCACGTACTCGCTGGATAATTGCCGTCTTCTCCGGCAAGTTGAAATACAATGTCAGATGCGGCGAACGCGCAGATACTGAGAACAACACGTTTCGTACCATGGCATTCGGCGCGCGAAAAAATGATTGCCAAGTCATAGAGGTTTTTACCTTACCATCTTATAACTTTTCATCCAAATATAAACCCCTCTCGAACCCATTAGGTCGAGAGGGGTACAAGGAACCACACGACGAGTGCTAGTTCCAGTAGAAGTTGAGTCGAGTCAAAATCCTCCAGGAGTCTGGAAGATTCGGGGTGAGATCGAACCCAACCCAGAAGCCGACAACCTTCTTGCGCACAAGCGGGCCGATGGCGAGCTCGTACACATCTTCAGTGTCGGCGACGGTTTCGGCAAACAGCGAGAACGTGACATCCTGTCCCGTCTTCATGCTCAGCGCAAGCTGTCCGTAGAACGAGATGCGATCGCTGCCGTCTGGCTTCTTGTTGTGCTGCGGGAAGTACGTGTCGAACTGCAGGGACAACCCGAGCCCATCCATCCCGAGCCGCAGTGATTCGAGCCAGAGACTCGCAGTCACGTTGGTAGTGCCGCCACCCGTAGCCATGACGCCGCCGTAGAGGCGAAGTCGAACGGTGTCGTAGAACGTCCACTCCGGCCCCGCGTACCCGAACACAAGCACGCTGCCGGTGTTGACGGTCCAGTTGATGTTGCCGAACACCGAGATCGCCCCCTCGGCGTTCTCTCCTGCGTTGTACGTCCAGAACACTTCTCTCGCCTTGCCACTGAACTGCACAGCGCTATCTACGGCATGTGCAGACGGCGCCATGATCACTGCCAGCAGACACCAGATTCCCACTACACTGATCTTTCGCATGCATTCCCTCCGTGGAGTGTGTGCTCGAACTCCTGACGTGGGCCGTCAGTGCGATGTTCTTACCATAAAACTTTACCCCGCACAATACTCGTTCAGAGCGTCGGCGCATTCTACGGCCACATAGCACGCGCATTCAACGCGCTCATGCCGGCCGACAAGTAACCCTTCTAACCCGACACCCCACGGAGTACAACTCTGTGGGGTGTGGTGTTTTCGATACCCGACTACTACAGCAGTCCATTTGACTTGTTTGAAAAAATACGATTGGATAATCCGTCGGGCAACCACCACATCAGCCCGACAGGAGATCCCGCAGAGCCTTCTCTGCGGGGTTTCTGTTTTACTCCGGACTGCTCATGCCAACAGCAGCAACCGAATAAGAGCCACACCTCCAATGAGAGTCCAAATACTGTTTAAAACCATTGGTTGATATGCTTGTTTTCTCCAACTTACAATCACAATTCCAATTGCACCAGTGGTGTTCAAAAATTGATACCAAAAACCTGTTGCTGATATCACTGAAAAACTATTCAAAAAATACGCACAAACAATAGCCACTGCCCCATACCAACCAACAGCCTCCAAAACAATTTTCTTATTCATATACTGGCAATAAAGATGAAGGTCGGGCTAACACGACTTGAACGTGCGACCTCATGCACCCCATGCATGCGCTCTAGCCAACTGAGCTATAGCCCGGAGAGAGCGTCCTCCCACGCTTTCAGCTCCGGAGGACCGAACGAACACCAAATGTACACACCGCGCAAATCGCAAACTCGGGTTCGCGGTGGTTGTTTGTGAGGGGCTAACGGTGGCGAGCCGAC
>CAZVGV010000013.1:0-1570 GCA_964627055.1 uncultured Gammaproteobacteria bacterium
ATTCGAACCCCCGACCCTCTCGGTGTAAACGAGATGCTCTAACCAACTGAGCTAAACGCGCGTAGAGAGCGAATGGCGAGCTCCGCTCGGCCATTCGCGAACGGAGCGCGTTTAGCCCCCCGAAGGGAGCAAAACGCACTGCGTCCACCTTCCGCAGCACGGCGCTACCGCCCTACGAAAGGCTCAAGAATTTGAGTACGCCCAAAATACCACGGACTCTCAAATCGCGCAAGAGCTAGATTTGGAGGGTATCCAATCTCAGTATTTTTGCTGCCTCCATCCTGCCCGCGTCAGTCTTGAGGGTGTTATTAAGAAAATCATCAAGCTCAAGTTCTGTCATCGCGTTTAATGTCTCGTACGTGTGTTCCGCAAGCAGGGCCTTATCAGCCGCTTCATCAGACTCGAGATCTGTTGGTGGCTCTACCTCATGACGCTCTAGCCCCATAGGACCGTCTTCCCTTTCCATCGGTGACATTTCACCACGTGTTTCCATGCCCATAAATGTATGCATTACAAATATAGAAAAAGTATACCCCTCATTGACAAAATCGTGCAATCGAGGTACGATCTCCCCTTCTTCTGGATTTGCAAACCACCAACCAGAGAAGCAACCACTTGGAGGAACCAGTGCAAAAGTTCAGCATCGTTCTCGTGTCGCTTGTTGCGGCGCTTCTCACCTTGACGACACATGCAGCCGAACCGACAACTTCGTTCATCCGGATCTACACGGTGGGCGAATCATTCGGTCCTGGCATCACCCCTGCCAACAGGCGTGAGAAACCGGCCGATGCGTGGGCGCGCACCGGCTGGGACATCACGCTCGACACTGCATACGCGTACCAACGTGTCTCCGGCACCGCGTCCTTGAAGGACAAGGAGCTGCGAACGATCGACACGATGGCCAATATCACCATCGAATACGGTTCGCCGTCGAACACCGGAAGGTGTCTCTACGACGGATCGGTCGACAGTGAGTACGGCTGTCTGCGCTCACTCGCGACGAAGTATCGAGATTTCGTGGTCGGAACCGTCAGCTACGACAAGGACGCGCAGGCGTATCTGCTCGTACTGCGACGATTCAGGCACACCAAGCTCCTCGATGACGTCTGCGAGCAAACGATCCCTGAGGCAGACACTGACGGCATCGGCCTCACGGTCGCAGCTGCTGGTGTCACCGATCAGTGCATCAAGCAGATGTTCCGCAACGCCGACCTCACCATCCGCAACCCCAGTAACGCTGAGGTCCTTGTGGATGACAAGATGGTCAAGCAGGAACGGCTACGTGTTAGCGCAGGCAAGCACACCGTCTCTGCTCGGCGCGAGGGGTTCGAACCTTGGACGAGCGTGGTGGAATGCAAGGCGGAAACGCCCTGCAACATCACCATCGCACTTCGACCCAAGGAAGCAACGCCTGTCGCAGTGCTACCTCCCCAACCTCGGCGCCCACCTGACGATGCAGTTCGCATCAAGATCCCCCACGAAAGCATTGCAGAAGACGTGTTCGACTCGTCTCCGTCGGGAATGCGCATTGCGCTCATCACCAGCGGTTGGACAACAACCGCAGTGGGCG
>CAZVGV010000013.1:1580-12910 GCA_964627055.1 uncultured Gammaproteobacteria bacterium
AGCCTCATCATCACGAGCATCTTCTATTCGCTTGACGCAACCGAGGCAAGCGACGAGATCGATGCTGCGTGTCCAGGTGGCGTGTGCACCATCCCCGAAACCAGGATCCGCGAACTCTACGAGAGCGGCACCTCGGACGAGGAGATGAGCAACACACTCCTGGGCGTCGGCATCGGGTTCGCAGTCGTGGGCACTGCACTCGCGATTACCGGACACGTGCTCCGCGATGCACCTGCGGCCGAGAGCGAAGTGCTCATCACCCCGACCTGGAATGGACTTCGGACCACGGTCGGGCGCGACGGGCTCTTCTACGTCGAGAGCGGGATCTCATTCTGACCCTCCTCTGCGCATTCCGCGCAACAACCCAACAAAGAAAAAGGCCGAGCGACTTACCCTAGGGTTCGTCGACTCGGCCTTGTTCGTTGATGGATCCGCATCCGGTTGCGTCGCTGTTACAGCGATCCGCACTCGAACCGGCTCGCTGCCTTGCGAAGCGCGTTAGCCTTGGCACTGTCGGCCGCAGCGATCGCACGTTTCGCTAGGCTGCACGCCATCTTCTTGTTCCCTGCCCCAAAGGCGCTACTCGCTTGCTGGAAGAGCTGCGCTGCATTTGCCTTCTTTGGCTGTGGCTTGGGCTTCGGCGTCGGGACCTGCGGCGGTTCCACTACGACCTCGGGAGGAGGTTGCGGAACCGGTACCACTGGCTCGACCACTTCAGCCACGACCACAACCTGCGGCGGCGGATTGTAGGAAGGTGCAGTTGCCTCGAAGTTGCGTCGTAGTTGCTGTGTCATCGCGTCTTCGAGGCTGCGCGACAGGATGGGTTGCGCGGTGACAACTGCCACTGGTACTGCTTCGTGCTCGGTATCAGGATTGCGCGTACCGGTCTTCTTGAACTGAGAACCGGCCCACACCGATGCACCCAGAACCAACAACGCGATCACCAGCATCCGTGCGCGCAACACGGCCTGCTTGCACCCCTGCAGCCGCTCGCGAACCCACGGACCCCACCGCTCCACAAACGATGGCGAGAGCATCGTATCGTGTTGTGGCGCACCTAGTTCGCTTGTGTCAGAGACAGCGAGCTTCCTCTGAACTGCCTGCTCCTTCAGCGCACGATCCAGTTCTACAACACCCCCCACCAACGCGATTGTTGCACTCTTGATTCGTGCACCAACCGGAGCTGATTTGGGTTCCCGAAGTCGTGCACGGATCTTCTGGAGTCTAGGCAAAAGCTCTGCAGCAGTAGGACGTTCATTTGGAGCTTTCGCCATGAGGCTCTGAATCAGCTCTGCGAGCTCTGGGTCGATGGTTGGCTTGATGCTGAGAACCGATGGCACTGGTGATTGAACATGCTGCATCATCAGACTCATCGCCACAGCATGCGGCCCGGCATCTTCTTGCTCCTCTGAAGGTTGATACGGCGTAACACCGGTCAACATGTGGAAGAAGACAGCGCCCAGCGAATACAGGTCAGCGTGAGCGGAAATCCGCAAACCACTCGCCGCCTCAGGTGACATGTACTCGGGAGTACCGAGCACACTGAGTGCAACCGTGAGCTGCTTGGGTTTGGGTTCCGCCACCACTCGTAGGTGACCTGCTCCGGCCGGCGGACCTTCATCATCCGGCGACCTGATCTTCGCGATCCCGAAGTCCAGCAGCTTCACATGCGGCACTCCATCTGCTTCAGTTCCAACCATCACGTTCTCAGGCTTGAGATCGTAGTGGGTGACGTCAGCAGCATGGACAGCTACAAGTGCACTGGTCATCTGCACAGCGAGATCGAGCATGTACGCCTGATCGAGCCCCTCTGGTGCGTCATCGAGCAGATCGGCGATTGTCTGGCCACGAAAGTACTCCATGACCATGAATTGCGTACCATCACCGAGCGCACCGAGATCGTGAATTCGAATGCAATTGGGATGCTCGATGCGTGCCATCACCCTTCCCTCACGCTTGAAGCGTTCGGCGAAGTTGTGATCTGCATGCTCTGCACGAAGCAGCTCCTTACGGATGAACTTGATCGCCACCTGGCGACCCAAGTGGAGGTGCTTCGCGAGGAATACCACGCTCATACCACCACTCCCGAGCTCCCTGACGATCTCATATCTCCCGTCGATGCAGTGGCCAGTGACCACCTGCCTCAACGAATAAGTCTCTGCCATGGCTTACCCCCTCGTGGGCTATCAGTTGTGGTGGTCTTGTCGTGCTTCATGCGCACGTGTGTGCTCACGGTTCGTTTCCACGAACACTGTACAATATACGAAAACTTCGCGCACGTCAAGGTGGATAAAAATAAAAGATTCCTGGAGAACCGCGGTAACGATTTTGTACTCCAGGAATCTTTTATTTGTATTGGTGCTGAGGAGAGGACTCGAACCTCCATTCCCTTGCGGGAGCTACCACCTCAAGGTAGTGCGTCTACCAATTTCGCCACCTCAGCATGGTGGGTGCGTCATGTGGACACTATGATGCCACACGTACGCGATTTTTGCCAGCGATGATCCGAATGGAATGCGCGGCACGCTCAATGGTCACGCGGGTCTCCTTGCTGCGCTGGCCATCCAGGAACAGTTCGAAGGGCGCTTTTCCATACATAGTCATACGGGAAAACGGAAGCGACGTCAAGGGTGCATACTGTGGACGCCAGCGAGACTGCTTTCCAGCCGCAAGCGGACGAATGTGCACGTACAAGTGCTCCTGATTCATAAATTGCGCATGCGCCTCCTCACACCACGGTAGTGACCGCAGGTTACAGATTGCCACCTCCATAGATTCGCCCATGGGACCAAGCGCGTATTTCCCATCAATCGATAGCCACACGCGCGTCATCGGAACATGTGCAAGCGCAATCGCATATCGATCATTCACCTTCAATACTGGCAACTCAATCACGCGACGCGCAGCTATCGTTCTGCACGCTTCTTCACCATACGGAATATCGAGTTGCTCGCGTGTAGCGACATCACGCCCAACAGGAATCCAACCAAATACCATTTCAACGTCGGCACACTTTGTGAGCACGCGTCCAAACGTATTTTCGTCACCAATAACAATTGCGGTCTTGGCACCGCCGCGTAATTCATCCAACAACATGCTGCGCGGGTTGCTAAACGCCGCGAGTTTGATCATTTTGCCCGAGAGCTCCAAGTCAGTAAGACGATTCTCGATCGTCTTCATGACGCGTGCATAGGGCCCTGTGCGCACAAAGGCGTCGTACAGATACACGTGCATACGCGCCTGAGAGTTAAGAAATCACGACGACTTATCCGGCACTTTCGCTGTCTGCGTCTGCGCCCGTCTGGCGCGTGCGAGCACGCGAAGACTTGGAGACCGCCTTCGCATCGGTTACATGCGATCCTGGCATCATACACTTGCCATGCAGAATTGCGCCTGCAGCCACAACCAATGTAGCAGATTCTACATCCCCCACCACTACAGCAGTCGGGGTAAGCTCGAGAGTGTCAGCAGCTTTGATATTGCCACGAATTTCACCTGAGATCTTTGCGTTCTGCGCGTAGACATTTGCAAGAATCTTTGCACCACGTTCAACACGTAGATTCTTCTCCGTGCGCACATTACCAGCAACCGTTCCCTGTACTACCATGTTGCCCTTACTGTTGAAATCACCTTCAACTTCTACCGAAGGTCCGACAATGGTTTCGACTGTGTCATCAGCACCAGAAACACCTGTTGGGGCGCCTGCTGGGCTCGTGGACTCTTCTTGGTCTTCGTATTCTGCGTATCGTGATTTGAACATAAGAAAATGGAGTGATCGTATCCCCATGATAGCGCGCAACGAGACGCGCGTCCAGCAGCAACTAGAGCGTCTGCACTACAGGAATACCCAGCATGGTAAGGCCTTGCGCCAGTACTTCGCCGGTGTGTGCATGCAAACTTGCGCGCCACTGATGCACTGAACCATCTTCTTCGACCACACGACACACTTCATAGCACGTGCTCATCTTCTGACACAGTTCGTACAAATATCGTGTGAGTACTGACGGATCATTCTCGGTTGCAGCCATTGCCAACGCATCAGCAAACCAAAGCACATGCAACAACAGCGCGCGCTCCGTCGGATGCGCCAATGGTGTATCAAGCATCGCACCCTTTGCAGAGCTCACTCGCAGCAACAACGTGCGAATGCGTGCATATGAATACTGCAGGTACAACGCGCTCATCCCTGTAAGAGATAACGCCGTTGCCATATCGAAGGTCACCTTCTGCGTGCTGCCCACTGTAAGCATCGTGAACTTCATGGCACCAAATGCCACCGCACGTGCAGTCTCTGCAGTCTGCTCATCACTCCATTCAGGATGACGCTCTCGCAACTCATCACTAGACCGTGCAATCAATGCATCGCGCAAATCACGATACCGCACGATCGTCCCCTTGCGCGAGCTCATCATTCCTTCCGGTGTCGTTACCAATTCATAGCCAATATGGCCGAAAGACCGCGTTGCGCCATCACGGCGCAACAACGCGAAGAGCTGTGCGAAATGATGAGATTGTCGTGTATCGGTGAGCACTACACTCTTGGTTGCATCTGGGAATGCTGCGAACTTCGCATCCATGAGCGCAATGTCTGTGGTGGCATAGAGCCCAGTACCATCGGACTTCAAGAGCAACATGATATCGAGATTTTCTGGTGTCGTCAGATCAGCGATGATCGCGCCTTGTGAGCGTTGTGCGATCCCCTTTTCAAGAAGCTCCATCACACGCTTCTTGCCATGCATCTTCACATCAGACTCGAGGAACCAGTGTTCAAATTCAATTTCAGACTCCTTGTACACCGCAGCAAAGCCATCAAGACTCCACTGACGGGTTTCCTTCCAGAGCGCGTATTCAGAGGATGTTGGATCCTCTTCGATGGCGAGCAGGATACGAGACACTTCCTGACGAGGTGCTGGGTCCCCAGCTTCCTCTGCAGCAGTAAAGGCCTTCGACGCTTCAACATACACATCAGCTAGTGCTTCCATCCGCTTCACAGGATCTGTTTCTGGCAATTTGCCTCCGTGCTCACGCATGAGCCACCAGAGACACTTCGCCACATGTGCGCCCATGTCATTGGTGAAGTTCACAGGATGCACCTGGTGCCCTTGACTGCGCCAGATCGAAACCAGTGCTGCGCCAAGCGCGTGATTACGCAAATGACCAATATGTACTTCCTTATGCGTATTGAGACCGGAAAACTCGAAGATGATGCTCTCACCACTTGTGTTTGCACCGGCACAACCAAATCGCCCATTGCTACGATCAATCTCACCGAACAACTCGCGCATGAGTGCGTCTGTATCGAGCGTGAAATTCACGTACGGTCCCGCAGCCTCGACACGCGCGACGAGGCGCAACTTTGCACCAGAGAGTTGCTCGGCGACAGCACGCGCAACTTCGGCTGGATTTTGTTTTCGTTCTTTGGCAACCGCAAAGGCACCCCACGCAAAGTCGCCCATTTCAGGCTTAGGTGGGCGCATGATCTCGGTTGGCGCAATGGCCATGTGCTCGGTCGCTGCTGCAATCGCATCAGCGAGTGTTTCACGCAAATGAAGGAAGAGAGCCATAGCCATTAATCGTTGCGCGGCATGACGCGTGTGAAGTGGCGCTTGCCTTTCTGGATTGTGACACCAGTACCGATCTTCACAACCGTCGTGATATCGCGCACTGACTGCTGCTCCACGGTCACACCACCTTCTTCAATCACACGACGCGCCTCGCTCTTTGTTCCTGCAAGGCCTGCGCGCACGAGAAGGTCCACAATATTCATTTCGGTTTCGCGAATATCGATCACTGGCATGTCATCTGGTGTCTGCTTCTGCTGAATCACAGCTGCGAAGTACGCACGACCTTCTTCTGCAGCTTTGTCGCCGAGGAACGTGCGCGTTACCTCGAAGGCAAGACGCAATTTGTGATCGCGTGGATTGGTGCCAGCTGCTCGCTCGACGCGCATTGCTGCAATCTCTTCGAGAGATACACGGGTGCACAACTCGAACCCGAGATCGAGCATTGAGTCTTCCCAACGCATCACCTTGCCGAACATATCCTCTGCAGTGTCTTCAAGCGCAATCATGTTACCTTCAGACTTCCCCATCTTCTTACCATCTGCGGCAACAAGGAGCTTGGAGGTAAGCACGAACTTCTCCTTGGCTTTCATTTCCTTCATGAGTGTTCGGCCAGCGAGCATGTTGAAGGTCTGATCATTGCCACCCACTTCACCATCCACGTCCATCGCGACCGTGTCATATCCCTGCATGAGCGGATACAGGAATTCGTGGAGGTAGATCGGCTTCCCTTCTTCCATGCGACGCTCGAACATATCACGCTCGAGCATCTGCTGCACCGTGAAATGTGCCGCGAGTTCAACAACATCAGCGAAGGACATCTTGCCAAGCCAATCATTATTGAATCGCATCTCAGCTGGATTCTCACCATCAAATCGCAAGATCGAACCAGCCTGTTCTTGGTAGCGCTTGCAGTTCGCAATTGCCTCGTCATGGGTGAGACGCTTACGTGTTGCAGACTTGTCGGTCGGGTCACCAATCATGCCCGTGAAGTCGCCAATGAGCATAATGATCTTGTGCCCAAGGTCCTGGAACTGACGCAATTTCAGCAGCGTGATGCCATGACCAATATGGAGTGTTGGTGCCGTAGGATCGTAGCCGCAGTACAAGGTCAATTGCTTGCCTTCACGCAATCGCGCTTCGAGGAATTCCCGAGATGGGTAGATATTCTCTACACCACGGGAGAGCAAATTCGCGATGGCTGAGGAGTCAGTGGAGACAGACATACATTTCAAGATATACACCTACCTTAATGGAATAAGGCCCAAACGTCCAGAATAAAAAACAAACCGCCCGCACGTGCCTCTTGTGAGAAAGCCGTACGGGCGAAATGTTGAGGTTCACCTTCCTTGTGTTGTTGGCTGGATCTGTTCGACCAGGAATGAGTAGCGCGCGTAGCACTGATCAATGCTGTGGAGGGAGACGCCAGCCTGGACAATCTCGCCCATAGCACATCCGTCGGTGTAGAGCCCACTTACCACCGTGCTCACGACTGCAGCGATCCCGGTAGTTCGCAGCGGCCCCAATGCCCAAATGATCCCTGTATTGCGTAGGTGATCAGCCAGTGGCTGTTCAGCAAGCACCAGCAGAGCCCGCATGTCTGCAGATCGAACGCCAACGCGCTGCATCTCCTCAGCAAGGCGATGGAAGCACCGTTGGTCATACCACAGTTCGTAGTACAAAACCTCCAGTCCCTCGCGCCCAGATACTGCAGCCGACACGAGTCGACCATCGCGTGGACGATACTGCATTCTCTTCCCCCCTGCGTTCTGTGTCAAAACAAAACCAGCGCCAGCCTACCAAGGCTGGCGTAGAGCGTCAATCTGCTGCTTAACCAAGCTGCGCGAGCTGTGCCGCAAGCGCATCGCGTCGCGATGTTGCCTCAACGAGCTTCTCGCGTTCTTTCTCTACAATCGCTGGTGCGGCACGGTTCACGAATTCTTCGTTGCACAGCTTCTTGTTGAGGGTGTCGATGTAGCGTGTGACATCGCCGAGTTCTTTCTGCACGCGATCGCGCTGCGCATCGACGTCGATTTGGCCTTCGAGCGGGATGCTCACACTTCCCCACCCAAGCGTCGTTGCTGCAGCATTCTGTGGGAGTTCAGTGATGCGCTCGATGGCACTGAGGCGTGCAAGCTTCTTCACGACCTCTTCTTGCGCTGCAAGCTGCAACCATGCGCCATCTTCTGCAACAACCTGCATCGTGAGCTGCACCCCTGGTTCAATATGATAGGTCTGACGCATTGCGCGAACCGCAGTCACTGCGTCTTGTACCATTGTGAACTCGCGCAGCGCTGCATCATCTGCTGGAATCTGCGCAGCATCTGGCCAACGGCTCACCATAATGAATTCTGCAGACGCGGAATCGCGCATCATGTCGCCGATGACTTCGGTAACGAAGGGCATGAACGGATGCCAGAGACGAATGAGTGTTCCGAGAATCTGACGAAGGAGTGCAGGGTTCGGTGCTGCTTTGCTTGCCTCGAGATACCAGTCTGCGAGTTCACCCCAGGTGAAGTCGCGCAATCGCTCACCAGCATACGAGAACGCATGCGTATCGAGCGAGCGTGTTACTTCTTCGGTGACCGTGCGCATGCGTGCAACGATCCAACGGTCTGCAAGCGTCTTGCATTCCCACGACGCCGTCGCTTCTGCTACGCCTTCGGTTGAGAGGATGTATCGGCCGATATTCCAAAGCTTGTTCGTGAAGTTGCGGAAGCTCGCGATCTTTTCTTCGGAGAGCTTTACATCGTTCCCTGGCGTGCTGCCAAGCAAGAGCGAGAGACGTGTTGCGTCGGTGCCGTACTGCGCGATCATGTCGAGCGGGTTGATGATGTTGCCGAGCGTTTTGCTCATCTTGCGACCCTGCTCATCGCGCACAAGGCCATGCAAGTACACGGTCTTGAACGGCACTTCGCCGAGTGTATACGTCGTCATGAGGATCATGCGCGCAACCCAGAAGAAGATAATGTCGTAGCCAGTCTCGAGCACTGACGTTGGGTGGAACGTCTGGAAATCCTTGGTATTCTCCGGCCACCCGAGCGTTGAGAACGTCCACAATCCAGAACTGAACCACGTGTCGAGTGAATCTGGATCCTGTGTCCACCCCTCGCGCTCCGGCGGGTTCACATCGCAGTACACTTCTGTGCCGCGATACCACACAGGAATTTGATGTCCAAACCAAACCTGGCGGCTGATGCACCAATCGCGAAGATTATCGATCCAGCTGAAGTAGGTTCGATTAAATCGATCTGGGAGGATTTCAATAGAGCCGTCACGGACAACTTCACTCATCATTTCTTTGAGTGAAACTTCGCGGCCGGCAAATCGCCCTTTACCTGCAACCTTCTTGTTCACGTCCACGAACCACTGCGTCTTCGGAAGTGGCTCAACCACATCACCGAAGCGATCCGATGTACCAACATTCTGAACCGTGTCTTGTTCGTCTGTGAGGAGGTTCTGCTCGCGCAACCACGCAACCACTTTATCGCGCGCTTGCACAACCGTGAGCCCTGCATATGCAGCACCGGCATTGGCAGTCATGCGACCGTCTTCGCCGATGACTTGGACAATACCAATATCATTGCCGCGCGCTTTTTCGCGCAGGTACATTTCGAAGTCGATAGGGCTATGCGCCGTAGTGACACCAAGAGCGCCCGTACCAAACGCCTCATCAATACCAGCATCTGCGATCACACGAATCGTAAGTGTATGACCAGGCTGCCCAAAATCCGCAACAGTGTATGTCTGCCCAATATATTCCTTCCACTTCCCCTCTGGATGCACTGCGACTGCAGTGTCGCCGAGCTTGGTCTCCGGACGCGTAGTCGCGATAGGAATCGGGAAATCGTGTGAGTACTTGAAGAAGTAGAGTTTGCCCGGGCGTTCGACGTGCACGAGTTCGTCATCACTACACGTGGACTGCCCTTTCACCGACCAATTCACCACGCGATAGCCGCGATAGATGAGGCCATCGTCATACATCTGCTTGAACACGGTGCGCACCGCGAGGTTGCGCGGTTCGTCGAGTGTATATGCTTCGCGGGACCAATCGAGTGACGATCCCATTTTCTTCGACTGGTTCACGATCGTGTCGTGCGAGTCCTGCGCGAACTTGTGCACGCGCGCGAGGAAGGCGTCGCGACCAAGTTCTTCCTTCGGCTTCTTGAACCCTTCTTCCTTAATGAGAAGTCCTTCGACTTTCGACTCTGTCGCAACTGCCGCATGATCAGTTCCTGGGAGCCACAACGTCCGCTTCCCGCACATGCGCGCGTAGCGGATCATCACATCTTCGATTGCGAGCATGGCTGCGTGGCCCATGTGCAAGGTGCCGGTGACGTTCGGCGGCGGCAACACAATCGTAAACGGCTCTGCGTCTGCCGCCGTTACCCCACGCTCCACGCACACATCGGGATTGAAGTACCCTGATTGCTCCCAACGACCATACATCTGGTCCTCGTAGACTTTCGGTTCGTAGGCTTTGGGGATGTCATTTGGCATATGAGGGCATTGTATAGAAGCCTGTATATATTGACAACATTTCCGGACCAACGTAAGCTACCCCTCTTCCGTGAGGAGACGGAATCGCAAGGAGACACCACTACCACCATGGCATTGAGCCTACTTGAACAACTTGCTCGCCTCCTCGCACCGGCATCGCGACACCTAATTCTCTTGCCGGAATTCTCGGAGCATATTCGCCTGCGCAGTCGTGCAGATCTTGTTGCATCTGCAGCAGCGCTCGCGCGACTCATTCGTATGCACAACGTTCGTGCATGCGACATTGTTGCTGATCGATATGCGATGCAAAACGCATTTGCCTTCATTCCAGAAGCATCATCGATCCTCACCACGATTCCTGAGCGCACGACGCACACGCTGACGTTCACGGTTGCGCCATCGACTGCGCCAATCGATCCAGCATCAATCGCCACCAACGCAACGCAACTCCAATACGATACGATCTGGATTCTCGGCGCGCATGACCGCAAGGCACTGGGCCGCATCGCACAAGATCATCAAATGCTTCTCGACCACACACCAACCGTGGTGATTGATACTGCGTTTGCAAACGACCGCTCAGGCGCGGTGAATCTCATTGATCCAACCGCAGCATCGCTGTCCGAAATTATTGGTATTACTGCTCGCGAACTCTCCCCTGCGTGGTACACTGCAGAAAACGCCACACTCATGCTCACGGGCATCCTCGGTCGCACACACTCGTTTCGCTCACACACCATGAACGAGCGCACATTCAAGCTAGTCGCTAATCTCATCAACGACGGCGCGTCACGCGAAGTCATTGTGGATCATTTGTTCCGCCAGCGCAGCATTGCCATGTTGCGACTGTGGGGCGAAGTACTCACGCGCATGCAGCATGACGCCACACGCACCTTCGCGACCGTGACACTCACGCAGGATATTTTTGCTGCGACTGGTTGTGCTCCTGAGTGGCTCGGCGAAATCACAGATGAGATCCTCGCGAGCTCCCCTGAGATCAATCTGTGCGTCGTGGTGTATACCCATCCGGAACACCGAGATGATACCCACATTCTTGCCACGAGTACACGACGTGTTCATGCACGAGAAGCACTCGCGATCTTCGGCGCCATCGGTAACGCGACCGCTGCCACCGCACGCATCACCGCGCCACTCACTACCATGCACGATCGTGTCCACGCAGAGCTCATACGCTCACTTGTTCCTGATGAGGGGAAGTGGTAGATTTGCCACAGTGCAAGTGGTGCTCCACTCACTACGGGCGTGTAG
>CAZVGV010000013.1:12920-23947 GCA_964627055.1 uncultured Gammaproteobacteria bacterium
TAAGTGCGCCCATAGCTCAGTTGGTAGAGCCGTCGTCTTATACACGACTGGTCCATGGTTCAAATCCATGCACGCCCACTATGACCCCCAAAAGAATCGTATCCTTGCTACTCCCTCTCCGTATAAAGAGTGACAGCATCAGCATTTTCCTCCAAAAACGCTCTGCTGATATGGAGCAGCTCCCCAACTATTTTGGATTCTGGGGCGGTGGTTGCGAAGGAGATTATGGCAAATGGTTCACGGTCGCAGAAGCACTTGATCGCAATGACATCATCTTTGAGGACAAAGTAGTCTTGCAGGATTTGGAGCGCATGTTTCTTCAACAACCAGTGCGCTAACGGAATGTCTATGTTCACACCAGAATCTCGAGGCGAGACACGTGCTATGACTGCGTTTGCAGATAGCCTCAGGCCCACCACCTTTGACGCTCGGAATACCATTCTCTGGACACAAGATGGACATCCTGAAGTGCTTATCCGAGAAAACAGAAAGACGGAAGATCAAACACTCGATGAACAGGAAGCACTCCTCCGCGAAAGTGAGCAGCACTTCGCACACATGCGCGATCACTACCAGATTCCAGTCATCGCCATGCGACACACTCGAGCACTCAATAAAGAAGGAGTGGCGACACTCTTCACGATTGTTGACAAAATTGACGGCAATAATCTTGCGGCTATCGAGCACCTCCCCTCTGAAGCTGCGCCCGCACTCGAACAGCTCTATCTTTCTCTCGCACACTACTACCACGACGCTTGGAAAAATAACTCCATCTACTGGGGCGACTGTCGTAGTGATCAATTTGCGTACGGTCACAAACACGGCGAAACCCAGGATCAATTTTACTTAGTAGACGTTGATCCTGAATTTTACAAAGAAGGCGACGATGCATGGCATACGATCGAGGCAGTCGTAGGCTCTTTGTGCCATGATCTGATCGAGCACGAAGGAAGATTCGTGCCCCCAGTGCGGTTTGATCTGGCACGCGCTCAGTTGCTCGAGATTATTTCCGAAATACTCACCATGCACCCTGAGGCGCACATGCTTGAAGAGGCCAAAGGATGGCTAAGCCAGTAGCATTTTATGAATCCCTGCGTCATCTGCCCCGCCATCAACGGCATCGAAGACGATTCGACCTGGATCAAGCAGGCAGACATCGTATATCGCGATGACCTCGTGCTCGTGTTTATTGGATCGAAGTTTTTTCCGGGGAACGAAGGGCACCCGCTCGTGGTGCCGATCGAGCATCACGACAATGTATACGCGCTCCCTGATCACATTGGCCACCGCATCAGTGAGGTGGCGAAGCGCGTCGCAAACACATTGAAGGCCGTGCGCGCATGCGACGGCGTGACTATGATCCAAAACAATGAACCAGCTGGAGACCAACACGCGTTCCACTATCACCTTCATGTGATCCCGCGATTCGCCAACGACACGTTCCACGAATCGATTTGGAAGAGCTACAAATCTGAACCTGAAGAGCGCGTATCCTACGCTAACGCGCTTCGATCTCAACTTTCTTTATAAATCCGCTGTACAGTACTCAAGCCTGCACCGCACCAACCAGCGCCACGGTACACTGCTCTGGTTGCAGCCAAGTATTCGCAAACTTCGTTACATCACGTGCGGTAATTGACTGTACGAGTTCTACCCATGCATCAGTCGTCATAGGTTTCACACCTAGCGCAGTTGGCCAACCATACCACCACAACAACTCCTCTGGATCACTCAACGCTCGCTGCTGTGCGAGTACTACCATCTTCTTACACGTACGCAGCAACGCTGCATCGCACTTCCCTGCACGCAAGGTGTCGATCTCTTGCGCGATGCGTTTGCGGCAACGTGATACATTTGCCGCATCAGTCTCAAGCAGAATGCGCAACACACCAGTGTCTGCCAGATGCGTCGTCTCACCACGAACCCAATACGCGTACGCCTTCTTGCTGCGCAACTCTTGATTGAGACGCGAAGACCAAAAATTCGTAAGATAATCTCGCACCACAGCTGCTACTGCATGAGATTTCCAGTCTGACTGACCACTCACACGATATGCCACGCACAGTGCTACACCCTCACGATCGCTGGCTTGCGCTACTTCAGAGATCACTGGTCGAAGCACTGCCGGAGCAACCTCGGGCAACGCAGCAGTCTTCATGCTGATGCGTCGAATCTGCTGTGCTGCTTCTTCGGTCGGCACCACACACACCGTCAACGCTGCTTGATAACGATCATTCCAAAACTGCTGCAGATCTGCCACGCGAATCTTCGCGAGACTCTCCGGAGTTCCGTACAAATTTCTTCCCAGCTCACTCTCTGGCCATACTGCTGTATTCGAGAGAATACGCACTTCACTGATTGCATCGTTGTGCGCCTCACGGATCTCACCGCGCACAGCCTGCAATTCAGTTCGTAACGCGGTCGAGCTCACCTCCGTACGATCCAATGACCGCTCGAGCAATGTACGTGTCATTGCACCAGCGTCCGCTACCGCGCCAATACTGAAGGTGTATGAAGTTTCATAATTAACATAGGCACTGCCTACCACACCGCGTGCTTCTTGCTCGATCAAGTATGCATTAGGGTCTTTCGCAACCGCACCCCGCAACAGCAGATGCTCAAAAAGATGCGCCACACCCTCCTTGCATTGCGCATCAAACCGAGACCCCGCGCGAAACCAAACAGAAGCCGCTGCGAGAGACACACGCGGATCGATACAAATAAGCAGATTTTTCTTCGCGTCCCAATGAATCGTAGGGTGTTGCATATTCTATATACCGAGAATACGTCACCGACGACCCGAGCACAATAACCCCCCAAGGTTGCAACTTTCGCTCCACTCCCTCATACTACAATCACTTCAAAAAAAAGAAGGACGCCGGGAGACCGACGCCGACGGGGAAAATTGATAGGCCCAGTGGGCCCTCCCCTGTGCTGTTACGCACTACAACGTTGTTGTTGTAGTTGAGCTATGCCCTATGTCAAAGAAGTTATACACAATTGAAGAAGCTGATGCTGGCACACGCCTCGACCTCTACCTTGCTACCCGCATGGCTGAGTTATCGCGGTCGAAAGTTCAGCAGATGATTGAAGCTGGCATGGTTCGTGTGAACAACACCAGCAAGACCAAGCACTACGCACTACGTCCTCACGATGAGGTTGTTGTAGATACTGACGCTCCAGCACCAGAAGCGATCACGAAGAAGAAAGCACCAACTCGCGCACGTCGTACACACCGTACCGCAAGCAAGCCTCACACAGAAGAACCCACAATCATCGCTGAGACCGAAGACTATATTGTGGTGCGCAAGCCTTCTGGTATGCTCGTACACCGCACTGAACACTCGAAGAGCGAGACGCTCGCAGACTGGATGGTAGCGCGTTACCCAGAGATCGCACACGTTGGTACACCCGACCGTCCGGGTATTGTGCACCGCCTCGACCGCGATGTTTCTGGTGTTATGGTTATCGCGCGAACACCAAAGATGTTCGACAATCTCAAGGCACAGTTCAAGAATCGCGAAGTGCACAAGGTGTATATGGCGCTAGTCCACGGCGCTCCAGCTGCAGAGGATGGCGACATCACATTCCCTATCTCCCGCTCACGCACACGTCCTACAATGGCTGCACGCCCACACAACCAGACCGGTCGCGAAGCACACACGTACTACTGCGTTGAGCGCCGATTCAAGACCAAAACACTCTTGCACGTAGAGCCCAAGACTGGCCGTACCCACCAAATCCGCGTGCACCTCTTTGCACTGGGCATGCCGATTGTTGCAGATCCGATTTACCAGCTTCCTTCGTACGAGCAAGACACCATGGATCGAACACTCCCGCGTATTTTCTTGCACGCTGTCGCGCTAACGTTCGCCGACGCAACCGGCGCACAGGTAACCTACACCAGCGAATTACCTGAGGAACTCGCTGCTACACTTACAACCCTTGTATGATCATCACCATTTCTGGTCGTCCAGGATCTGGCAAGACAACGGTCGGCACGATGCTTGCCAACCACTTCGGATACGAAGTGTATGATATCGGATCCATCCGCCGCGAGATCGCTCGTCGCCGAGGCCTCACCCTGGCTGAGTACAACAAACTCGGTGAAACAGACCCCTCGACCGACACCGAAGTCGATGATTACCAGCGCGAGCTTGGTGTGACCAAGGATAACTTCATTATCCAGGGCCGCCTCGGGTTCCATTTCATCCCCCATTCCGTGAAGATCTTCCTGGACTGCAGCCGTGACGCGTCTGTAGCTCGCATTTGGAAGGACCTCCAAGACAGCCCTGAAGGCAGAAATGAAGGCAAATTCAAGACTCCAGACGACCTTCGAGCCAATATCGAGGCCCGCGATGCCTCGGATGTGGCACGATATGCCAAGTTTTATAATGGTCTGAACCACCTCGAACCCAGCCATTATGACCTTTGGATCGACACTTCAAACATCACCCCGAAGGAGACGTTTGACCAAATTTTGGCCTTTCTTGACAAAAAATCCTAACGGCCGTACACTAGGCCTCGTATCAGAAAAATCGTATGCCAAGCCCAGTACTCGCAGTAACTCCTAGCAAATACGACCACATTGTGACCGGTACCAAGGTCCGTGTTTCGTTGCGCATCAAGGACGTGAACAAGAAAGGTGAAGAAAAGGAGCGTATCCAGGTCTTCGAGGGGCTTGTCATCGCCCGCAAGCACGGCTCTGAGCCAGGTGCGACCATTACGGTTCGCAAGGTCAGCGAAGGTGTAGGTGTTGAGAAGATTCTCCCACTCCACTCGCCAGTAATTGCAGACATTGAAGTGGTAGCTAAGTACAAAGTCCGCCGCGCTAAAATCGCTTACGTTCGCGATCCGAAATTTAAAAAGAAAATGAAAGAGGTCGCAGCGCCAGCAAAGAAAGCGGTTGAGACGAAATAAAATCGTGATCACAAAAACAAAACACCGGCGGCCGCCGGTGTTTTGTTTTATGTATACTACGCATTCTTGGTAGACGCAGCCTTGAGATAGAGCCCAGTCATACTCTTCTTGTTCTTCATAATCTCCGCAGGCGTGCCTTCAGCCACAACTTCACCGCCACGCTTGCCACCTTCTGGACCCATGTCGATGATCCAGTCTGCGGCGCGAATCACATCAGAGTTATGCTCGATCACGAGGACAGAGTTGCCCTTGTCTACGAGCTGGCGCAATACGCCCAGGAGCTGCTCAATGTCTGCGAAGTGTAGACCCGTTGTAGGCTCATCGAGAATATAGAGCGTCTTGCCTGTTGCGCGGCGTGAGAGCTCGGTAGCGAGCTTGATACGCTGTGCTTCACCACCGGAGAGCGTGGTTGCAGACTGACCAAGCGACACATAGCCCAACCCTACATCACGCAAGATCTGCATCTTGTCCGCAATCGCGGGGATATCACTGAAGAATCGTGCAGACTCTTCTACAGTCATCGCAAGTACATCAGCAATAGTCTTGCCCTTGTACTGGATTTCGAGTGCTTCCTGGTTGTAGCGCTTGCCGCCACACTCTGCACACTCTACGAACACATCAGAGAGGAATTGCATTGGGATGCGCACTGAGCCGTCCCCTGAGCATGCTTCACAGCGTCCGCCACCCTTCACGTTGAAGGAGAACTTGCCTGCATCATACCCACGCAACTGCGCTTCTGGAACCTCAGTGAAGAGATCGCGGATAAGTGTGAAGACGCCCGTGTACGTTGCAGGGTTACTGCGAGGGGTGCGGCCAATAGGCGTCTGGTCGATCGCAATGACCTTGTCCACGTTCTCAATACCCTTGATGTCCTTATACTCCCCTGGCATTGCCTTGGCACCGTGATACTCAGCCGCAAGCGCCTTAGAGAGAATATCGATCACCAATGAAGACTTACCCGAACCAGAGACACCTGTGACGCACACAAGACGCCCGAGCGGGATCTTCACATCAATATTCTTGAGGTTGAATGCTCGTGCACCAAGCACCGTGATGAACTTGCCATTCCCTTCGCTTGGTTTCTTCGGTACAGAGATAGAGAGTTTGCCAGTGAGGTACTTTGCCGTGAGAGACTTCGGAGACTTCTTCACTGCCGCAACCGTGCCAGCAGCCATGAGTTCGCCGCCGTACACGCCTGCGCCAGGACCAATATCCATGAGATAATCAGCAGCTTCCATCATGGCTTCGTCATGCTCGACTACAATCACAGAGTTGCCGAGATCTCGAAGTGCCTTGAGCGTCTCAATCAATTTTTCATTATCGCGAGGATGGAGTCCGATCGACGGTTCATCGAGGATGTAGATTACGCCCGTGAGGCCAGTCGAAAGCTGTGTCGAGAGACGCACACGCTGCGCTTCACCACCGGAGAGTGTCGCCATCGAACGATCGAGCGTGAGATACTCGAGGCCCACACGATTGAGGTCTGCAATACGCAAGAGGATTTCGCGAGTGACAGGCGTCGCAATCTTGAGTTCACGCTCGTCGAGTGTTGCATCGCCTACTTCCCCTTTTTCATGGTCTCGAAGAATACCGCAGATTCGTCGATGCTCATCTCAACGACGTCAGCGATGTTCTTACCCCCAATACGTACCGCGAGAGCCTCCTTGCGCAAACGCTTGCCCTCACAGATAGGACAGGTGCTCTCACGCATGTACCCTTCGATCTCCTTGCGGATATATTCGCTGGTCGTGTCTGCGTGACGAAGCGTCAAATTCGGAATAATACCCTCGTACTGTGTCTTCTTCCCATCTACGTCATACTCCTGACCATCGGTGCCGTAGAAAAGGATATCCATCACTTTCTTCGAGAGATCCTTCACCGGCTTGTCCATGGAGAATCCATGTGCTGCTGCCACGGCTGCGAGCACCTTCTGATACTGCGCTTGATTGCCTGTGATGCGCGTCCAAGGCTGGATCGCACCTTCAGCGAGCGTAAGCTTCTGGTTGGGAATCACAAGGTCCTTGTCTACATCCAACACAACACCAAGACCTGTACAGCGAGGACATGCACCGTGAGGACTATTGAATGAGAACGTGCGTGCCTCAATTTCCGCCATTTCCTTACTACACTTCTTGCACACAAATTTCTCCGAGAATGACGTGTCCTCGTCCTCGTCTGTGTCATACACAAGCACATGGCCATTGCCCAATCGCAATGCAGCCTCAACAAACGACGCGATATTCGCCTTCTTCACATCAGCTACGCGGCCCACAACCACATCAAGTGTGTGCGGAACCTTTGCCATCACTTCAATTGCATCGAGTTCTCCCTTCTGCATAAGCACTCCATCAAACCGCACGTACTCATACCCCGAACCTTCAACATGCGAAAGCAAGGTCTTCTTATCGATGGTAGCGTCTACAAGCACTGGCGCGAGCACAAGGAGCTCATGACCAGAGCGACCCATCTTACGAATCGCCTCCACCATGGAACCTGTGCTATACCGCGTCACTTCAATATTGCAATCTGGGCAGAATTGGTGGCCGATGCGCGCAAACAACAACCGCAAGTGGTCATACACTTCGGTCACAGTTCCCACGGTTGAGCGCGGGTTGCGGGCAGTGGATTTTTGGTCAATAGCAATGGTTGGAGAGAGCCCACGGATCTCATCTACATCTGGCTTATCCTGGAGATCCATGAACTGACGTGCATATGCCGAAAGAGACTCAGCGTAGCGACGCTGACCCTCAGCATAGATAGTATCGAACGCTAATGATGACTTACCAGAACCCGAAAGTCCGGTGATCACCACAAGGCTATTCTTCGGGATCTCAACCGAAATGTTCTTGAGATTATGCACGCGCGCACCACGAATCGTCAGCACATCTTTCTTCGGTTGAGCCATACGCCAAGTTCAATTATGAAACGGTGTACAGCGTACCACAAGTTGACCATGGCGTCAATTGCGCCACCGCGACAAACAACTACCAAGAGAAGTACTTGGCGTGGATCGTTGGATCAAATGGCGCCCAGAGAAAATCTTTCTTTGTCTTGGAATTACCCACGTACACACCACAGCGACCCTGCGTTACATTCTCTGTGTCCATGACACACATGCCTTCCCACGCAGCACCATCAGTCAAGAACACAGAGCTCGGTAACATGGGAGCTTGCATCGCCAATCCCTCAGCAATAAGTTGTGTACGAAATGCGGGACTCCTGAGACCAGTACGGCATACGAAATCTGGGTAGAAGAACTTACCCCCTGCCTTAAACCACTTCTCCTTTGGAACACTCGGTAGCGCACACGGCTGACCAATATCACGAACCACGTTATCACTAATGATCTGCGCAGTATTCTCGGTCGTGAAGAGTACGGCCTTCTCGGATGAGATATATACCTTGTTATCAAGAGTCTCATCCAAATTGCGCACATAACCACACGCACCAAAAGGTCCGGTGCTGCCGGGCGCCTTGTAGCACACCGGATGCCCTTCTCCCAAGGTGTAGCCGCTTACCTTGTCTTCACCAAGGTCGCTGTCCGGCTTGATGTTATTGCAATCACGCGCATCATACGACCACGTTCCATTGCCAGATGCTGGATTCACAAGACATGGAGAACCCCATGTTGCCTTCGTACACACACCGTGCCACCCATCAGAGTCCTCAACACGCGCAACGGAGCAACGCAAACCATTTGCCTCGTCACAGTTGTCGCCGTTAGAGACGCTATTAGTCAATCCACTATACTCATGTGCTTCTGCACCAATGTACGAACAAATTGATCCTTCAGCACTGTTGTTACCAGGCACACAGCGCAATCCGCCGTTCCCTTGTACTTTCTGACAGGTGAGGCCGCCCTTACACAAGGAAATGCTCGCCGCTCCCTCGTCCAATTTGCAATTCTGTGCATTCGGATCTGTGAATGCTGCCGCATATGCATAGGCTTCAAGTTCGGCGATTTCACGCTTGAGCTCTTCCTGGGACACACCATTTGCTAGAGTGAGCCCCCCAGCAATACCGAGCAGCGCTTGAGACTTGGCCGCCGCAATCTTGCCCAACCCACCACTCGAGAGCATCTGCGCACCCTGGCCTGCAATCTGGACCGCCCATGCGACCTTGGTTGTTCCGCTCAATAATCCAGCAGTTGTAAGCCGGAGCTCCACGTGCGCACGCTGCTGCTCATAGTGACAGATCGCATTTCCCAGCAACGTGGATTGTTCATCGCAATCATTGTCATCTCCTGCAGGAAGTTCCTTGCCGTAGCACGCACTCACAACTGTTCCGCACGCGGAATTCAGCGTACCATCACCGCATTCATAATAATCCCCCGGAATGCTATTAGGATCTGCGAATGCACCGGCAACATTCTCTCGCACAAAGTTACAAGTAAGCCCCTGCTTGCACACCGTCTGCTGCTTGTACGCATTCTTGCCTCCCACGAGCGTATGCCCAAGTGGGTTGCAAATATCTCCCTTATTACCATCGCTACATTTACCTAATTCCCGATCAGAGAAGCAGCTCGCGGTATCCTGCAATCGCACGCATGTTCCGGATGCACATTCTGCATTCGCGCGACAATACTGACCAGCCACACGCTTATCAATATTCTTATAACACCGACCCAATTCACCAGTCCCCGGAGTCAGATCTGGCCCACTCTTAATCTTAGTACCGATCTTGGTTGCAATAGCATCAGAAATTCCAAGAGTGATTGTGCTCCCGAGATCTTTGAACCCCTTAAGTGCTCCCCCGATATAGTTATTGTAAATAACTGAGCACCACCCCTGTTGGGACTTGTCATTAGTAAGAATTTCTGCGCCAGAATCCTCATGTCCTACAGTACACGTTCCGCCAACCTTGCGACATTCGTCTCCAATAGGACCCTGTTCACGACAATATTCACCCTGCGCCGTCATTGGCAAGCACGTCTTCGCATCAAAGTTACTATCCAAGCCAATCTTCGAGCCATCACTTAGTGTAACAAACATATTGGGTCCCTGCGCCTGTACCTGCAAGCAGACACCCTTCTGATCACAGCAAATAAACTCATCACCCTTCCCATAGAACTCCACCGGAAGAATCGCGGCAATCGGTGGCAGCCTGAATTCAAGCAAGTTCGGCGAGATGGTTTGTAGCAATGTATAGCTGCCAAGCGCAACGAATAGCGCAGCAAATGCTCCCATCATGATCTCCTTGGCATTCCCCACGGCCGACGCGTTCCCTGCAGCAGTAGCCCACTGGAATCCCGCAAAGATGATGGCAAGCACCGTCATGGTCGCAAGAATCCCCAGCCCGTAATTGAACAAGTTCGGAATATACGTTGCCAATGATGCAATCGACAGACCACCAATTGGAATATTGAGGTCAACCTTCGCCTTGTCGGGATTGGTGAGACAATACGGGCCTGAAGTAATCGAAGGATCTGGCGGAGACCACACGTTATTAGTCTCAGCTTCACACAACGCCTGCGTCCACGTAGGGCCTTTTTCGTTGGTAACTTTTTCGAGTTCAGCTTTTTGCTCTGGAGTAAGCTTGGACATCGAGGCACTTGCTGCGCCTGCATTTGTCAACAATTGCTTGAGGGCTTGATCGGTACCAATTGACTTACCAGCACATGCATTCACCTGCCCACACACTTTTTGTACAGACTCCGTACGATACAGAATCTTGTCGTATGCGGTTCCTGCATCATCCTTGTTACCTGTTACTACTGATGCATCCTTGGAATACACTTCTGAAGTACACCCAACATTAAGCGGACTGCACTGCAGCACCTCGCTCGTTTGTGCCACTTTGTCACTGTTGTTGTCTTGATAGACAAGACAACAATGTTGTGACAGCTGACACGCCTTAATCTCCGTTGGATGCTGCGGAGTTGGTTGTAGGTTCTGACCTGCTGGAGCAACAGCACACATCTTCTTCCCTTGAACCATCTCAGGCTCTGCACAACTCACCACACCCTCATCTGTGTATTTTGAGCCAGTGTAGTACACGCAGCCATCCATGGTATCCGACACAACCTCCTTACCTGGCACTGCATTGTTACCTGCGGCGAGCGCGTCAGAAAAGTCTGCCGGGTTTGCTGCAGGACAGAACCCACCGTT
>CAZVGV010000014.1:0-23878 GCA_964627055.1 uncultured Gammaproteobacteria bacterium
GCTGCATTCAATTCACCCAATCGTAAAGCCGCAAGGCGCTGACCTGCCTTAACCGCTTGGCCTTCTTTGACCAACACCTCATTAACGGTTCCTGGCATCTCGAATCGCAATGCAAGATCATCCACAGCGGCAATATTACCCACCGCACTCACTGTCTGTGTCAGCGGTCCACGTGTAACCAGTGCTGTTTCGTACTCTGGTGGCGCATTCTTCGAAGCGTACGAGCTATACGCAATACCACCCACTACAAGAACTGCAGCAAGTGCGAGGTAGAATTTGGTGCTCTTCAATAATGTCCAATGGATAGTCATAGGGATGTACTCTAGCGTATTTTACCGCACTTGGCAATGGACGTCGACTCTCCAACAATTCCAAGCAACAAACAGCCTGCACAATCCGAATGGCTCGTGCAGGCGTTTGGTATGTTCGTTGATCGCGCTGTATCGCTACACTCCGCCGGGTAGGCCGTAGACACCTTGCCCGTAGAAGTGCACCTGCGGAACCGAGGCGGATTCAGGGATGTGATCACGAATCCGCGAACGCGTCTTGTGCACTTCACGCACACTCGGCTGTGCACGAAGGTTCTTGTTGATCTCTTGCACCCGAGTCCCGATCTGGACCAGTACGTCACCAGGGAGAAGGACCCTCGCATGATGGTCACCGATCTGGAGACCATCAACACTCAAGTGATCGTACAGGACGCAATACCCCTTCTCGTACGCCTCCTCTCGTACCGTCGTGCGAATTCGACGGCTCGTATTGACCACCTCGCAGCCACGAAGCACGAAAAGGTTTTGATCGTATGGGATGTCCAACGCCTCCATCACACGGCGTCCGATCTCCCCCATTCGATCGTGGTACTCGAGCAGCTTGTTTCTCGGACGATAGAGATCGGCATCATCCTCGCATTGCTCGAGCATTGCTCGAGTCCACATCTTGCGTCGAATCTCGATGCTGAACTCCTGCGCTCCAACATCGAGCTGCTCCTGAGACCTGATGAATGTATCTCGAGTCAATGTTTGGTATGCGTTCACAGCCAGCGCCGTAGAGCCCCACTGCCCACGAAACGGCTCGTCTGTACTGATCACGACCGCGCCGTACTGCGCGATTGCACCAGCTATATCTGAACGACTTCCTTGCCACGCTTCCTCCGAGTTGAGAAAGAAGTGAGGAAATTGTGTAGTCCTTTTTGGCACCCGAGCACCTCCATCCCCGTCACCACGACGGAGAAAAAATCCTAGCAGAAACCACAAAAAAAGCAAGAATCAGTCCGAACCATACTGTCCGTGCGAGAATCCCTGTGCTGTTTGGCGTGTCCAGTCAACAGCGTTTCATTGCTCGCACCACGAGCATCGGCTCCTTCCCCATTTCTTCCTCGTCATACAAAGTTTCAGTCTGGATCGTGGTGAATCCAGCCTCCTCGAGCGCCTGCGTGAGGGTCGCGGACGCGAAATGATGAAAGAATATTTTGTGGCCCGTGCTGCCGTCTGGCGCCGCCAGCCATTCGTCGCGCAGCACCTCTTCGTCAGTGCCGAGTGTGGTGATAATGAAGAGTGATCCTCCCGATCGTAACACGCGACGCCATTCACAAAGTGTACGTGAGACATCTGTCTTTGGAATATGGATGAGGGAGAAGCAGGACCAAACCGCATCGAACGCACCGTCATCAAACGCAAGCGCACGAATATCCATGTGCTGAATCGTTGCCGTCGGTGCCGCCTGGCGCGCAAGATCGAGCATCGTGGACGAAAAATCAACAGCCGTCACATGGTAACCATGCTGTACAAACCACCACGTTGCGCGGCCAGCGCCGCAGCCTGCATCCAGCACATGAACGTTCGCCGGCACTATTGCCGCAACGCGTTCGAGCTGTGCGAGCACGAACGACGTGTCGCCATAGCGCGCGGCATAGGAAGCGCCGACAGCGTTGTAGGTGGATTGGACGATCTCGGGTTCGTTCATGTACGCGGTACTGTTTTCTCAAATCGCAATATCTCATCACGCATGCGCGTCGCGTTCCATGGTTTGCGCTTGTTGAGCAAGTAATCGTCCATGATGCGGAAGAAATCTAACACTTTTTTCACGGCGTAAATGCGCTCGAGGTGCAGTGGCATTACTGTGCGTCCGTAATAGGTTTTCAAGAAGAGGTTCTGTTGCGCCTTCGTGAGTCGCGAATCTGCAAAGAAATTGCCCACGTCGACTTCTGGGATATCTGATCCGCCACCTTCCCAGTCAATAAGGAAAATGCGATTACCTGACGCAAGCATATTTTCCTTCTTGAGGTCAGCATGCACGAGACTGAACGTTGTGATGCCATCAAAACAACGTAGCGTATGAAACCAAGTGCCGAGCATCGCTCGCACGCGGTTGAACGGCTCGACTACCTGCTCAATCCCGTCGAGAGACCGAAACTTTTCTATCTGCTTGTCTTCGCCATTGGCATAGAGATCGAATAGGTCGCACGTGTATGGAAGTGCGTCCTTTGGTGGAAGTGTGTCCCCGGGTCGTTTGAAGGTGATCGCGTGAAGCTTCTTCAATGTCTTTGCAACAGAAATGATGTGCGCGTCTGTGAATCGGCGCACCGGTGAACCCACGATGTAGTCGACAATGGTGAAATGGTGTCCAAGCGGATTCTTGGTACTGAGGTAATAGACCTTTGGGGCGATCCTGAGCGGCTCAATCTTCTTGAGGATGCGATATTCTTGCTGCTTGATCCCCCATTCGTTCTTCGGCGAATAGAAATTCACACGCGCAACGTATTTCTTCTTGCCACTTGTAATCAAATACAAATGCGTGCCTCCACCACTCTTGAAATACGTTACGCTAAAATCTTTGCGCAAGACTAGGCCTTCAATTTTCTTGGTCGCAAGTAATTTCGTGAGGTATGCGATGGTGTGTTGATGTGTCTCGTTCATATTTCTTAACATACACCCTACGCATCAATCTGTCGCTCGTAGACAGTAAAAAGCAAACTACAAAAAACAGCCGCACATGGCGGCTACTTATTTGCAGGGGCGGAGGGAATCGAACCCACACTAGCGGTTTTGGAGACCGATGTACTACCACTATACTACGCCCCTAGTTACTTGAGATCGACTCAAGTATACCAGATACCACAACGCCGGCAGAGCGCCGGCGGGCGGGACTACTTCGTTTCCTTGTGTGGCGTGTGCTTGACGCAGAACTTGCAGTGCTTGTTCGTCATCATGCGCGCCTTCACCGTCTTCTTGTTCTTGTGGGTATCATGCGTCACGCGGCTGCATGCGCTGCACTCCAAGTGAATCAAATTGTCTTGTGACATACGTCTTTATTTACTAGTCTTTCCATTTCAGAGCCATCTCCGGGGTTCGAACCCGGGACCTACGGTTTACAAAACCGTTGCTCTACCAGCTGAGCTAAGATGGCGTAGTGAGCGGAATGCCGAGCTTCGCTCGAGTATTCCCGAACGGAGCCATCTTAGCCACGAGGCGAAGCCGAGTAGCTAAGGTAGTTGCACTCTGTGGGCAGGGGGGGATTCGAACCCACGAAGGCTGAGCCAGCAGATTTACAGTCTGCCCCGGTTGACCGCTTCGGTACCTGCCCATGGAAGTAACGGCAGTATTGTATGCAATTGTCGTATTTTTGTCAAAAAGGCTATGTACGGCTATTTTCCATTAAAAAAACCACCCCACCACCGACGTTTGTGTCAGTGATGGGGTAGTAGGCAGCGGACGCGATGGCTCGCCTGCCTCAGTCGTCTTCGCTCTCTCTCCTCATGAGGTTGAACGAGTCTGGATCTTCGTTCCAGCTCTCAAGCGTCGCACCCCCCTGGCCATCGCGAGCATGTCCCGAATGCAGCACGGTCAGTCTCGCACGCGCCGGTCTTCTGGGACCACGAACGATTGGGGCTTCTTGTTCCAGCGCTTCAACTGCGATCGAAGCGCTCCCACCGTGCAGTCCCAGACTCGACGTGGGTCCGTCTCGTTGACGTACCAGTAGATGCGCGCACCCTCCTGCGCGTCAGGGTCCGTATCCTCAGTCGACGAAGTACCGCCGATTTCCCGAACCATCACGTCGATGTCACACGGAAAGTCATCGGCCTCGAGGACCAGGACTTTGCGAGGACACGAGGGCGGTGCGTCTGGCGGACGATTATCGAGGTACATCAGCTCTCTCCTTATTATTGGCAGAACGAATTCCACATCACTCGGTACCCCGAGCTGCGGAAAACAAAATACTATACTCTACTTTTGCCTTTTTGTCAATAGTGCTGTACGCACAATCACTGAGTAATAAAAAGAAACACCCCGCTCTTGCGAGAGGGGTGTTCTGTTGGTTATGCTGAGCAATCCACTGCAACGACACCGAAGTGTCTGTTGCGCTACTCCGCCGACGTGTCAGCGTGCTCGAGCAGACGCCGCCCGATCGTTCGCGCCAGCACGGCGCGCTCAATCTCGTCCGTCGTCTCCAGTGCGATGCGACCAAGCGCCTCCTGGACGATGAACTCGATCTGACGCGAACGCTTTATCTGCAGCTCGAGCGCTTCGATGCGCGCAAGTCGCATCTGCTGCTCCTCAGCCCGACGCTGCAGCTCCACTTCCTCCGTGCCGTATTCGGCGCGAAGGCGAGCGAGCTCGTCGTCAGGCGACTCCTTGTTGCTCACCTCAGGATCGTTCGTGAGTGTCTCGAGCGGCTCTGCGTCTGCATGGTCATCCTCGACTTCAGCAGACGATGGAGGATCCTCTGACACCTCCGGCAGTTCGTCCGGAGTGGTGTGGGTGCGCTTGATGCAGCGGAACCGGCTCATCACCGGAGAGGTGTAGCTCTCGTCTTCCCCCTCACCGAAGTACTCGTCGAGGTCGAGCATCATCTGCACATTCGCGAGCCGACGGAGGAAGTACTCCACGAACTCGTCCGTATACACCTCATCCGAAGGTTCCACGATCTTGCGAATCTGCTTCGCAATCACATCGGTGAAGATGAAGCACTCGGCCGGTGCAGCCGCCTCCGTAGCTGCCACCAGAACCTCCTCGATCTTGTCGAGCATATCCGAGTCAGTTCGCAGTCGGTCGATGAGTGCACACGCAGCCTCCTTGCCGCAGGTGGCATCGCACTCCATCGCAATGAAGATCACACGGCGGTCTCGCTTCTTCAGCTTGATGCGACGATCCTTCGATCCTTCGGCATAGCTGTTCGAAGCGACGTCTGCGTACCCACGCTTGATCAGGAATGAAGCGAAGGCGGGTGCCTGGACTTCTGCCATGCACGGCCCATTCCTGAACCATGCCTTTTTCTCCAGATCCCCGACCTTGATGAGGTCGGCATTCCAGAAATCCGCGAGCAAACTCGTGAGGGCGTTCTCGCACGCCGCGATCTGCGCCTCACTGAGATTGTCTGCCCTGGACGTCTGAGAGCTCTTTGCTCCCTGTACATTTGCCATGCGTTCATCCTCCTCACTGCTGCGTGTCGATACGCAGCGACAGTACAGCACGTCGACCCCGCCATCATCAGGCGAGAGCTCAGTGCGAGTTTGAAGCAGCGACCCTGCGGGCGTCGCCGCAAGCAGTACGAGGAACCGTTCCACGAACTGCTGATGGTGGGTATGTGGTGGCCAATCGAACGTAGCACGGAGGATCTCCGTCACATCTCGATTAACAACAAACCAACCATCATTCTCACCTTTGATCGACCGCAGTGCAGCGCTACAGGCTTCCAGAAGATCCGAATCGTTGATCACCTCCTCAACGAGGTACATGCAACGATCTTCACCCCAGATTCTGCCTGAGCGCATTGCGATGCGATCGGCAATGCGGTTGTTTGCTGCGAGACGAAACGACCGATTGTCGCTCTTCTGATGCAGCGTGTTGCCTGTCAGATCTATAAGCCAGCCGAGACCAACCAGCGTTTCGACGACCTGGAACACATCACGCCCGGTATTGATCCCGGTGTGTGTAGTGAACCATGGCAGACGCTTAACCCTGGCGATCGTGAAGCTGCTTGTCCCGTAGTACGCTTGCACCAGTTCGGTGAACGCCTCCAGCATCAACGCGCGAGATGGCATCTGCGCACGCGTCAAATCCGGCGGCCCGTCCATGAGTACACGTGGCCTCTTCCCGCCAAGCTCTTGGGGGAGTCTGTCGAGATTAATTGCGTACCGACCTCCCCCGTCACCATCTTTCTTCGGTGGCTCATCGATGCGAAATGCGTCGTGCCTGCGCACAAGTCGGATCACTGCGTTTGCAAGCATTGCATCGCCAGTCAGAATCGTCACTTCGACAAGAGAGAATGGCCGCCCCTGTCTCATTTGAACTAATTTCGTGAGATACTCGTCTACAATACGCATCTGGACCGATCCCGAGCTCGAACTCACGTTCAAACTCCGGCTTCCTTCGACCCGTCCGTATGCCTTACTCGCAAACCCGTAGACCGCGTGTCGATCATCGGGCGTAAGTCCTGCACATCGAAGAACGAGCAATCCTTTGGACCGGAATGTGGCCAGTCGTTGTGCCCACACTTCGGCATCTCCATGTTGGATGATAGTCGCAACCGTCACTGCATCAAAGGTCGTATCAGTCACCATCTCCCTCGAAAGCCGCTGGAAGTTGGGATCTGCTTTGAAATCTTCACTCATTGCAGCCTCCTAAGGCAGATGGGTATGATCACGAGCACCCTGCTCGCTGCACGATCCTAGCAATTCAAGAAACTGTGGTCAATTGGCTGCTCCCATACGCCGCACCCACCACCCGAATAATGCAAACCCGATTACTGCTGCCCCAAGACCCCCCAGAGATGTAGCTGCCAACGCTGCTGGGCTATTAAACGCCACAAGGGCTGAGCCACCAAAACAAAAAAGTGCCGTTGGTAGTACGCCTACTGCATTCTGAATCCAAAAAAATTTCCAAAACGAGATCGGTGTCAGCCCTGCTGCATACGCAACTACCTCGGGTAACGAAGCAAGGCACACACGCGCAACCAAAAATCCTTTCGTAGTCGCAAGCACTTCGCTCACACGCGCTACAATGCCGATATCGTTTTTTACCATCCGTGCCACCACAGCGCGCCCGAGCCCACGACTTATGACGAATGCAATCGCACTCCCCAGTGCATCACCAACAATCAACAACACAAACCCGAGATTGAAGCCAAAGAGTGCACCAGCCAACGGATATAGCGGTCCACCAGAAAGCGGAGCGAATACTACTGTGCTTGCTTTTGCAAGCATGAAGACAAGTGGTGCCCAGATTCCCGCCGTTGTCACCCACCGTTGCAATGTTTCTTGATCTAGCCACCACAGCGCACCAAAAATGAATGCAAATGTCAGCACCAGACCCACAGATCCCTGCACGACCTCTTTCCACGATTGTCCAAAACTATTTCGCATGAGCAAAGCATACCAAAAAGAAAACAACCTCGCGAACGAGGCTGTTTTCTTTTTTGGAGCCGACAACCAGGATTGAACTGGTGACCTCATCCTTACCATGGATGCGCTCTACCAACTGAGCTATGTCGGCGTAGTGAGTGGAATGCCGAGCTTCGCTCGAGCATTCCCGAACGGAGCCGGCATGGCTTCCCGAATCCCGAAGGGTTCGGGTGCAATGTCGGCGTTCTGCGACCACCTCCGCAGAACGAATCGAACGGTAAATTTCAACGCGCCTACACCATACCAGAGACTTTTATTGAGCACAAGACCTGCTATCGCATCCCCTGCACCACACTCTTAATCCCAGGCAATTTCTGGTTTTCTGGATTCACTTCTTGAAGTTCTGCAAGCTTCTCACGTGCAAGCGATTTGTCGCCATGTGCAATCGCGAACTGAATAATCTGATCGAGAATTGCAGGGTTCTTCGGCTCAAGCTCATACGCAGATAGCAAGGACTTCTTCGCCTGTTCATCGCGATCTCCAATCTCTTCGTATACTTCAGCAAGATCTAGCCAGCGCTTGGTGACATCCTTCTTGATCTTGATCGCGCGTTCATACCACGTTGCAGCCTCTTCCCAACGCTTCTCCGCCTTCGCAATACGACCAAGGAATGCTGGGGCAATGTCATCATTCTTATCCAATTTCATCAAGAACTTGAACGTCTCCTTTGCATCCACATAACGCTCCTGCTCGAAATAGACCTTTCCCAACCCTCGATATGCACGCACACTCTTGGGTTCGAAATTAATTGCAGCAATGTACTTCTCTTCTGCGTGAATTAGATCTTCGTCATGACGCAACTCATCACCTTCTTCAATGAGATGGTTGAGTTGACGTGCACGCTCTCGTGGTGAGAGTGATTGCGCACGCTCCTGCATCGTGCGCCCGTACTCTGCACGATACTTATCTGCCACCTTATCCACATGCGTACGAAATTTGCTCTGCACTTGTCCGAAATATTTGCCAACTGTCCCAGCCACCAAGTCTACACCTCGTTGCAATGGCTTAAACGCATGCTCGAACTTCTTCTCCAGAATCTTGTCTTTCTTCTTGCGCGCTTGCTCCTCAGGAAGCCCATCCACATCAAGTACTCGCAACTGCGGAAATTTGCGAATAATAATCACGATGATAATCGCGAGCCCTAGCACAATGAGCACCAGTGGCAAATAGCTAAACAACATACGGCCGTCGATTACGACGCGCGCAATGCATCAAGAATCGGGAACAGTGTAGAAGTCTTGGTGCTTGCACCGCCAATGAGAAATCCGCTGATGAGTGACTGCTCTGCATATGAACCCACCGTTGCTGCTGTCACAGATCCTCCGTAGAGGATTGCAGTTCGTTCACCCATGATGCTCTTAATATATTCGCACATTTGTACCACATCTTCAACTGTTGCTGCATCGCCAGTTCCAATTGCCCACACAGGTTCATAGGCAACGAAGAACTCATCAGGGTCGGCAATGGACTCCAACCCACGCAGCTGTTCGCGAACAACCGCAGCTGCATCGCCTGCTGCGCGCTGCTCCCGCGTCTCGCCAACACAGATCACAGGAAGCAACCCTACTTCCAACGCCGTAGTTGCTTGCGCGATAAATTGCGCTGGTGGGATAGGCGCTGCTGCGCGCTGCTCCGAATGACCCACAAGTACATACTGACATCCCAGTGCATGCAGATTTTCCGGATCCAACTGACCGGTGTATGCACCGTGGCGATGCACACTCGATGTCTGTGCACCCATCTCGATACTCGTACCTTCGATAACGTGTGCCACTGATCCAAGCAGTTCTGCAGAAGGCATGAGTACTATCCCCTTTGCAGAACCTGCGTACTCAACAATCTCCGCAGCAAGTGTCTGTGTTTCTCCAACACCCAGATACGTCTTCCAATTGCAGAACACTTTCTTGCGCATATGTTGATACTTATTTTTCAGACAAGAAGGACTCGAATCGCTTCGGATCCTCGAACGGTCCAATCACAGCAATCTTCGCTTTGGAAAAATCGAACACCTCAGCTGCTACCTTTTGAATATCTTCGCGCGTAACCGCTTCGTAGTCTGCCAACTTTTGTTCCGGTGTGCGCACTTTGCCCAACAGCAACTGCTGCTCGAGGAACATTTGCGCCACGGTAGAACTGTCTTCAAGTGCAAGTATCATGCTTCCACGTACATTACCTTTGGCGTATGCCAGCTCCTTTGCGGTGACTCCCTTGGTTGCCACCTTGTGCAGCTCGTCCACAATTACACGCAATGCCTCATCGATGCGCTCCGTGTGGAGTCCTGCGTGAATGTACGTATTACCGCAATCGCGATAGGTCTCAATATCAGTACGTACACGATACGCAAGACCACGCTTCTCACGCACTTCTACAAACAATCGCGAGCTCATAGACCCACCCATGATGCTCTGCAACAATGCCAATGCCGGAATGCGTGCATCACCCTTCTTGTACGCAGGGAATCCAAGCGCAACATGCACCTGATCTGTCTGCTTGAACTTGAGATGTACGCGGTCCTTGGACGCTGCAGGCATGTTCTTCTTGAACGCTGGCATCGGGCCCTTCTTGCGTCCCTTTCCGAAGAGTGCTGCGATCGCCGCAGACTGCTTTTCTGTGTAGTTACCAGCGACAGCCACAACCATCTTGTCGTGGTGATAGAACCGATCACGATATGTGACCATATCCTTACGCGTGAGCGCATTGATAATCTCAGGTGTTCCACCAATACGATACCCAAGTGGCGATCCTTCGTGCATGATGATTTCGAACTCTTCTTGCACCGTACGCGTAGGTGTGTCTTCGTACATGCGCAACTCTTCGTTAATCACACCCTTCTCACGCTCGAATTCCTTCGCATCAAAGAGACTGTGGAAGAGCATGTCTTCAAGCAGATCCGCAGCTAACAACAACTTGCTTGAATCAATCTTGATGTAATATACAGTCCACTCCTTGCTCGTGAATGCATTCCACTCCGCACCAACGCCATCAATTTCCTGCGTAATATCCTTGCTGGTCGGTCGGCGCTTCGTTCCCTTGAACATCAAGTGCTCAATGAAGTGAGAAATACCGTTGATGCGCTCTTCTTCATAGCGCGAACCCACAGGGAACCCCACGATAATCGTTGCAGATGCAGTATGATCTTGTGGAACCGTGATGTACGTCGCACCATTTGCCAACTTCTTCTTCTGGAATTCTGTTTTCATACTATGCATTACACGCGACCTCTAAGGTAGGTCACCAACTCAGCAATAGGAATACGCTCTTGCACCATTGTGTCTCGGTCACGCACCGTTACTGCGTTGTCGTTGAGAGTATCGAAATCCACAGTGACGCAGTACGGCGTTCCAATTTCGTCCTGACGTCGATAGCGCTTACCAATAGACTGTGTCTCATCATAGGTTGTCACCCAGTGCTCGCGCAGCATTGCGACCACCTCTGCAGCAGGGCCTGCCAACTCATCCTTCTTGGAAAGCGGCAACACCGCGACTGTATATGGAGCCACACGCGCACTAAGCCGCAAGACAGTACGACCTTCTTCGTCACCTTCCTTTGCCTCCTCTTGCTCATAGGCATCAAGAAGTGCAGCAAGCATAACGCGATCAGCACCAAATGATGGCTCGATCACATGCGGCATGAACTTGCGCTGCGGGTTCTGTGGATCAGTTGCGCGCAAATCCTCACCACTCCATTCACTGTGTTGCGTAAGATCAAAATCCGTACGATAGGCTGCTGCTGCACAAAGTTCACCCCAGCCCCATGGGAAGTTATATTCCACATCCGTTGTACCGCGCGAATAATGCGACAACTCGTCAGCCTCATGATCACGGAAGCGCAACTTCTCTTCGCGAATGCCCAACGTCTTCGTGAGGAAATTCCACGTATCCTTCTTCCACTGTTCGAAGAGCACCTTCCAGTCACTCACTTCCGGATCGAAGAAATACTCGATCTCCATCTGTTCGAACTCACGCGTTCGGAATGTGAAGTTACCCGGTGTAATTTCGTTACGAAATGCCTTACCAA
This sequence comes from uncultured Gammaproteobacteria bacterium, assembly GCA_964627055.1. Classification (GTDB taxonomy): domain Bacteria; phylum Patescibacteriota; class Patescibacteriia; order Magasanikbacterales; family JBBTQS01; genus JBBTQS01. The sequence goes on from CAZVGV010000014.1 coordinate 11,417, forward strand.
TTTGTGCAATACCAAATGGCATCTTCGGACGATGTGTCTGTACGACGTTCTTGAAGTTCACAAAGATTCCCTGCGCCGTCTCTGGTCGCAAGTACACCACACTCCCCTCACCTTCAATAACACCTTGGTGTGTCTTGAACATGAGGTTAAATCGCTTTGCTTCGGTCCAGTCAACCTTCTTGCAGGCAGGACACGCAATCTTTTCTGTCATGAGACGTGGCTGCACATCCTCAAGCTTGATGGTTGCCACTGCTTCAACACCGAGCTTTTCTTCCAGTAATTTGTCGCCACGGAATCGCTGCTTGCATGCCTTGCAGTCCACGAGTGGATCAGTAAATGACCCCACGTGCCCGGACGCTTCCCACACGCGAGGGTTCATGAGAATCCCCGCATCAAGTCCAACCATATCAGAACGACGGTGCACAAACGTCTGCCACCAAAGTCGCTTGATATTGTTCTTCATCTCAACACCGAGTGGACCGTAATCCCAGCTATTAGCAAGTCCTCCGTAAATAGCGCTGCCCGGGTAAACGAACCCTCGCGCTTTTGCAAGCGTGGTCACCTGCTCCATGCGTGTGTGTTGGTCCATACAAGTACGTCTAGATCTTCATGATTTCTGCCTCCTTTTCTGCACCCAATGTTTCGATTTTTTCGTTTGCAGACTTGGTGAGCTCTTCGAGCTTGTCCATGTCATGAAACTTTTGATCCTCGGTAAGTGTTCCATCCTTCTCATCAGCATTGATCGAAGTGCGGCACTCTTCACGATGCTGGCGGACACGAATCTTCGCACCTTCGAGTCTCGTCTTGAGATTCTTTACCAACTCCTTACGTGTTTCTTCTGTAAGTGGCGGAATTGGCAAGCGTACGACCACACCGTCACTGCTCGGGTTGAGACCGATGTTTGCTGCGATAATTGCCTTCTCGATTGCAGGCAACACTGTTCGATCCCAAGGTGCAATCTGAATCAACCGTGCATCAGGTGTCGTAATCGTAGCAACATTCTTGATCGGCTGTCGTGTACCATATGCTTCCACCTGGATGTCCTCAACCAACACCGGATTTGCACGTCCGGTGCGAAGACTCGCAATTTCTTGCTTGAGGTGTGCGAGGGTTTCTTCGCACGATTTTTTCATGGTTTCCAGGTGCTGCATAGTGCCTTTTGTTCTTATTTTGCCGTTACATTTCGCGCTCCCAAGTACACCACGTCCGTAGCATCTCTGTCAATAAGGATGGCACTCACTGCCTTCTGTGTTGGGATTGCTTTTTTCTGCCACTGCTGACCGCCATCAATCGAGCGATAGAAGCCGGAAAGCGTGCCGTAATAGATCTCATCAGCATTCTCCTGATTGATCGTAAGAGAATAAATTAACTCTGTACTTGGTGCGTTAATGAGTGGCAATTCTTCCCACGTTGCACCATTGTCGGTCGTACGTGAAAGACCTCGCTTGCTTGCCACAATCAATACAGATCCATCGCCACCAAAGGCTGCGGTGCTGTAGATCTTGGCATCAGCCTTCTTCGTCTTAAATGCCGGAGTAATTTCAGTCCAGGTATCACCTGCATCATCACTGCGGAACATGCCGCTGCGACCGCCCGCCATGAAAACGATATTGTGATTCTTTGGGTGCAAGAAAACATCCTGCACAGTATCGCTCGTAAGACGGCGCTTCACCGACCATGACTCGCCTCCATCAACTGTCTTCATAAGAGCTCCGGATCGAGTACCTGCGTACAAGACATTCGTTTGCTCGGTATCAATAGCGAGGCTACGGAATGCATCAGACTGATTCCCCTTCAGCATCTCGCTCTTTGTATACTTCGATTTCCAGGTACGACCACAATCCTCTGTCTTGAGGATGGAGCTATCAACCGCTGCGTACACTTCACATGCCTGCTTCGGGTTCACTGCAAGAGCAAAGATCACTCCTGTCTGCATCACAGCTTCCTGAGGTCGGATCCACGAATTTCCGCGATTCTCACTCACCCAGAGCCCCTTGTTGGATCCTGCGTAAAGCACATCACTGTTGGCGGGATCCTGAACAAGCAAACGAATATCCGCAAACGTATGGAGTGATTCTTTCGCTCCTGAAGTCGTGAGAATAGCAGACGCAGAACCCCACGTGTCACCAGCATTGGTACTACGGAATACACCGAAGTCGTTGCCGACTGGCTTTTTTTCACCGCAACCGAGTCCTACGAGCGCGAGCGTGGCGACAATGAGTGCCGCCTTATGTGTTCGATGCATAATCGATGTCATACAGAGCAAAGAGTAATGTTTCAAAAAGAAGTTTGGGGTGGATATTACGCGAGATGTCGTGCTGCGCTCGGCGTATCGCCTTACTCGCTCGCACAACCGGCATCGCGTCTCCCCCCGTCCCTACACGACTGCGTAATAACTCGCGCGTATACACGTGCCACCAGTACAGCATATGGGCGAGAACTCTGCGCTGAGCCGCGTGATCAGCTTTCTTTTCCTTCTCACCAAAAAACGGCTCGAGCAACTGTCGAGCTTCATAGAGTGGACGCGAGCGAACTGACTCAAACAACTCACGATACGTTGCGTACGACGGATGCTGTGTTATTTGTGTCTCCTCAAGATGCACACGATACACACTCACTCGCGACGCAATCGTCGGCAACACTGAATCCCACGCATCAGACAGGAGCAAGAAATACGAGTGTGCCGGTGGTTCCTCCAACACCTTGAGCAATGCATTTGCAGCACTCGAACTGAGCTGGTGTGCGTCATACACCACAATCCATCGTGGATGCGCCGCATCTGCAGTCGTAAGCAAAAATTCTTTACATGCACGAATCTGTTCGATCGAAATATCTTTCCCAGTGGGCGACACCTGCATCATGAACCCTACTTCAGGTTTGCCGCCATATACCGATTCCAAAAACATCTGACCCAACCCAGACAAATCCGCCGCACCAGACCCGGCAAGCGCAATGGCGTGCGGCAAAGTACGCGTCTCCCAGAGACGTGTGAGCTGCCCTACAATATTCCCTGCCGCCGCGTGATACATAGTCACGGTTATTTTAGCACAGGTTCTGCTGTGGGAGAAGGTGTTATACGCAATAGTGTAACGCCAATAATAGCTATAGCTATCGCAAGAGCAACCCCTCCATACGCTCCGTACGCCCCCACCAAGACTCCCGCAACTAACGACAGACAAATATCCATCACATTTTTGATCATGTTGAAGTTCGAGAGCACGGTCGCACGATGATAGGAAGCAACCGTACGATTCAACTCCAAGATGAAGAGTGGCTCACGTATCGTCTGGGAGAGCAACGTTACAAAACACAAAAAAATCAATACGTACGGATTGTGAGTGAAAAACATTCCCAACATACTCACCAAGGGAACCCACGTCAGATTATTTGCAAGCCGCACAAATCCATACCGTGCCTCCCACCGATACGTCGTACGCCGGACCACAAAGGCAAAGCTGTGATACACCAAATAAAAAATACCGAGTGCAGAAACCGTCCAACCCACGTCACTCAATATCGGCTGGTAAACCCGCCAAAAAATAAGCACACTCACAAACAACAACCCTTTATTAGCAGCAATACGGAGCAACCACCCCTCACGGCGCATAAACTGAATGCTACTCACCAGGATATTGGTCTCGCGCTCTTCCTCTGACTGGTATCTATTGGGTTCCTCGATGAACCAGAGCAACACCAAACCAGCCGCCGTAAGTAACGCATTACACAACAGCACAACCGTGAACTGCCAATCGAACATTTCTTTCACAAACAATGCACCCAAAAAAGGGACTACACCTTTGAGCACGTTTCTAGATGCGTAATAGTGGGAGTTATGCCGTAGCGCGTCCTTCTCCTCACCCAGTTCCTTCAGTGTGTCATACAACAATGCTTCATCAGCGCCAGACAAAAATGCATATCCAATCGCTGATGCTATCTGTACAACCGCAAACCAAGTGAAATCATATGCAAAGGCCTGAATCACCGAAGCAAGTACTAAGCAAACAAACCCAACACCCAAACTCCGGACACGCCCGATTCGGTCTGCAACATATCCAGTTGGAATTTCGGCAACAAACCCAGTAACGGACCAAATCACCGTCAGCACCATCAACTCCTGCAATGAGACGCCTCGTGCCAAATAAAACAACGTCAAAACCGCATTGAGCGCCTTCGTTTCAAACAACGCGCGCGCCCAAAAAAGTAACTGCAAATTTCGCCGCAGACGCCGAGACCGCAGCTCCCCAGGTGGCGTCGCTGTACGACCCCACATCATAGTCCGTCGATCAACTGTGCAGCGATCTGTTCGGAAGTTTTGCGCCACGTATATTCTTGAACTCGTTCACTATCACGTTGTGCTGCTTCATGCACCGCGGTACTACCACTGAGCGCTTTTTCCAACATTGCGACTAAGTCTTCGGTGGTTCCATCGGTAATAAAGGTCGCCTCGCCAGCAATCTCCTCGGTCGCACTTCCACTACGAACAATCACTGGCGTCGCACACGCACGCGCCTCCAAGACAGGGATACCGAACCCCTCGTACTTGGTCGCAAATGACAATACACTCGCCCCTGCATACAGTTGAGGCAGATCCTCTGCCGGTACAAACCCTAATTCACGAATGCGCACCGCCATTGGCGAGGCATCGATTGCAGCTCGCACTGTCGTGTATCCAAATCCAGGCTTACCCGCAAGCACAAGAAGATGCTGTTCATCCTGATGCGCCCGCAGATACTGTTCGAATGCCCGCACCAGTTGTGATACCCCCTTCTTCTCCTCAATACGCCCCACGAACAACACATACGGTGCGTTGATTTGATACTTCGCCAACGTATCAGCTACTCGGCGCGGTTCAATATGCGTATGAAATTGCGCATGATCATACGCTTCTGGTACCACAACAATCTTCGCCCTAATCGAACGATACGCTTGTTCAATATCTCGACGCGTAGATTCTGAAGGCACGATCACTACGTCCGCATAACGCAATGCCGCACGCGTCATACGATTGGCATACCATCGCTCGAACGTTGAATAACATTCCGGTGTGTGCAAAAAGGCAACATCATGAATCACGGTCACCGTCCGTCGGCCACGCACCATCGGCAATACGTGTGCGGGGACAAAGAGTACATCAGGACGATGCAACAACAGTTCAAGCGACAATCGCAGCGAGGTCCACAACCGCATCCCAGGCGTTGATAACGCTCGCTTTTCCCACGATGACGGCAACGGAGTAGCATCTACTGCCTGCTCATCACCGCGCAAATACAACCGAACTGTTGCTGATGCAGGCAAAAGAGTCTTCAATTCCTCAATAACCGAAAAAGCGAACTGTTCAACACCGGTTCGCTCACTCGTCTGACTTCGTGACCCATCAATACCGATCACCATACAACTCTAACGTGTGGCAAGAATACTGCGCTTATAACTATCCAAATTCTCAAGGGCAATTCCTGTACCTTTTGCTACACACAACAACGGCTCATCTGCCATGTAGGTAGGCACACCTGTTGCCTGTGCAATGAGTTCGTCTAGATTACGAAGCTGACTCGTACCTCCAGAAAGAATCATTCCCTTATCCATTACATCTGCAGAAAGTTCTGGTGGTGTGTCGTGCAGTACATCCTTGATTGCTTGAATAAGCCCTGCAAGTTCGTGCTGCACAGCATCCGTAACATCGTTACTTGTCACTGTAATCGTGCGTGGCAACCCACTCACCATATCGCGCCCGCGCACATCCATCGACAACTTCTTGTCCATGTACATGGCAGAGCCCACTTGAATCTTGATATCCTCTGCAGTTCGTTCACCAATTGCCAGACCATATTTGCGACGAATATGCTCAGCAATGGCTGCATCAAGCTTGTTACCACCGATGCGCACACTTCCACTACTTACAATTCCACCCAAGGAGATCACAGCAATTTCTGCAGTACCACCTCCAATATCCACGATCATGTGTCCAGATGCGGAGCCGATAGGCACATCAGCTCCGATAGCAGCAACAATCGGTTCCTTGATGATATAGGCTGCACGCGCACCAGCTGCAATCGTTGCATCAATAACTGCGCGACGTTCGGTGGAAGTAATGCCACCAGGAACAGCTACCATTACTTCTGGCCTGAAGAGGCGTACGCCACCAAGCGCCTTGTTGATGAAGTAGCGCAACATTGCCTCGGTTGTTCGGTAATTCGCAATTACACCGTCTTTGAGCGGGCGCTCAGCAATAATGGTGTCTGGCGTACGACCGATCATGTCCTTCGCTTCCTTTCCAACCGCAAGCACGGTTCGGTCAGATTTGGAAATAGCCACTACCGAAGGTTCATTAATAATAATGCCCCGCTTTGGGACATACACAAGAACATTGGTAGTTCCGAGGTCAATGCCGACTTTTTTGGTAAACATAGCGTACTCCCTATAGTAGCCGCCTCACACTCACGCCGTCAATCATTCACTCCTTTTGTCATCGAAATACAGAATCTCGCGTAAGGAGCGCCGATACTGGTTCCTCGCCATAGATCTGAAGCTCGAGTGGAATCGCAGGTACACCAGACTGCTTCTGCACCTGTACGGTATACGTCCGACGCTGCAATCGCGCCACCACCGCCTCTGGTAATTGGTATTGCAACTCTACAGTATGTGTCGCGCCAGGCTCTACAGCAAAAAAGAATCCGACCACTGGACGATTGTATTCTCGTCCAACATAGAACGATCCCTTCTCTGGATCTTTTTCGCGTACCATTGCACCCGAACCAGCAAGGAACTCTGTACCTGCAGGCAAGTACACTCGCGAGAATGACCTATACCGCGTTGTGCGCCAATCAAACACTCCACGATTCTTGTATGTAATACGCAACGTCGCTCTGCCTTCGTGTGTAATAGTGTACTGTATTTCACGCGCCATCACACGATCAGTTTTAAGGCTTGCAAGATTCGCATCAACCAAGAACCATGCATCCTCACCATCAGCCGGTTGCGCCATAATTCCTCCCCAACCCTGACTCACGATCGTTTGCTGTACTCCAGAATCTCGTGAATACAGCTGCACATCCTTGGTGTCTAGTGCCTCAAAAAACATCCGGGCAAATTGCGGCCACAACACTGTAAAATTCTTTTTTACACGATCGAAAACCACCGACATCACGTGGCGTATGAACTCTTTACGATTTTCATACGAGTCACCCCGCTTCGCATACCCGTACTCCACCTCCCACTGCAATTGCTCGATGAAAGTGTCTGGATCAAGACGAACTCCGTCTGCAGTGATCGGCCCAAGAATGCGCATCGCTTTTGCCACAAAACCTGCGTTGATCGCAATCACACCATCAAAAGGCAATGTGTCCCCAGATTCTTGAGCATACCGCTCCATGAGAAGTTGTGCAGACGAAGGGAAATCAGGCAACCAGTTAGAATCTCGGAAGAAATACTTAGGCTGCGCCAAGTAATTACGAAGCGGAGCTGGTGCGAGTGGAATCAAGGATTGATCTGCACGTGCGTCGAGCTGTTCCGTTCCTTCCACGAACCACGACGTCACACTCGTGTTGTCCATTTCAATAATCGCATAGTTACCCACAAACCCTCCTGTTGGACGCACCTCGGTGTTATTCTGAAGTAACACCAAAAATCGCTTGGGGCCATTTATCCCAAGAAAATACGGAAACACTTCCTTCGCAGTATCAACCACTGCTGTTCCGTACGATTGCTGCAGTTCTTGTTTTACGTGATTGTACGCGCGCAGTTGCGGAGCTACGTACCGGAAGTATGCACCCGTGGCACCAAGGGCCAACGCAAGCACCATCCAGATACCAACCCACAACCACATCTTTCTCCGATGTGTCATACACGGCGTGATGACGTGTTACGCCGTTATTATTTTACGCTTCTTCGCCGAAACATTGAAGCCCAAATATTTTCCAAGCATGAGACGTGTTTGCGCATCAATGGCAGGAATGGCACTCATGAAGATGAGCGAGATAGGCAGCAACAACCACTGCAAGATCATCACAAGCTTCGTGTAGGAACGAACTGAACTCGGGCGCGGCGGCAACAATAAGAGACTATAAGTCATGGAGAAAAGAAGGCCAAGCATAGCCCCACCCATCAGCCACTCGAGAATATGCGGTGTATTCTGAAACAAAACCGTTGAGCGAACTTCGTCCCCTGCCACAAGTAGCGGGAGTCGCCCGAACACAAGCAAGATGATCGCAGTCATGCCCCAGGAGAACTTCCCCTCAATCATGTTGAACATGTAATACAATTTGCGCTGCCAAGGAATAGCTGGATGCTTGGGTAAATTCCAGAACATAAACGGAATATGCTCGGTTCCCCACGCCCACCGACGCTGCTGCTTGTACAGATTCCTCACAGAACGCCAGAACGTATCATCTCGGACAGTATCCATGGAAACTGGCAAAAAAATAGGATACGTACGATAATCGCCATCATACTTAAGCACGCACTGCCAGTAGATGCGTGAATCCTCACTCACAATACGTTTTTCCCAGAACCCTACATCAACCAGTGCCTTGAACGACATGGAATGCGATGAGAATGTCACCATTCGATCTACACGTGGCAATTCTGTGAGCAACCAGAACGTGGTACCAAATGCCATGATTCGCAACACTGCAGGCGACTCCCACATGTTGTTATTGTAGAGTGCAAACGGCTGATAGGACGCACGAGTGGGATTCTCAACACTCAGATACGTATACGACAATGCGCTGAAATAATGCGGATGCACGATGGTGTCAATATCGAACGCACTAACAATCACCCGTTCATACGCAATACCTCGAGCATCGACATACTCTTTCACCTTCTGACCAGCATAGTGAATATTACTCCCTTTTCCTGGAATTTCATCTGGCAGATCTGACGGATGAATCGTGACCAAGAAGTCGAAGAACTTGCCCCCGTATTCCTCCTTGAGTGCATGACAAAACGTACCAAAATGTTCTGCCTTTCGCTCTTCACCCGCAAGCACGACGAGCATTTGTGAAGAAGGCAATGAGGACTTCAACAATCCATCGAGTGTCGTACGAACCACACTTTCGTCTTCATCGTACACAGGCAAAAAAATGGCATGCACGTAGTCTCTCCACTGGGGCTTCTCTTCCTGTAATTTCGCAAACCAGTCCGTCCGAAGCGCACGACGATATTCTCGCAAGGAAAGTGTGAGAAAAAACGAAAAGTACACCACACGATGCACCCAGTAGATGTCATACACAATCACAAAGTAGATCATCCAAATCGGCGCAAAAAACGACAACAAGATTCCCGCAACAATAGAGACCCAGATCAGGGCACCGGGTAAAATTTCGTACAAACGATATTTGGTGTAATCAGACAACATGCGGAGTTTTGGGAATGCGAATGTTAGGCTCTGCAGAATATTCAGCAGTCACACTCGCGGTTGCTGGTACACCAGCAACCAATGCGACAGCCTGCGCCCAAGCAAAATCATCCGTAAGCGCGGATGCTGGAACTGCTACGGCTGGCACCTGCCAACCTGCAGCAAGCCCATTGATCGCTGTCACGCTGATGCGGGTTGCCATAAATGACCCCACGCCAGTCCCGACGATGGTACCACGAATACCTTTTGTGTCCAGGGAATGACCTGTAATCGCACGGTCGATTACCGCAACCGCTTCCTGTGCCCGCACCCCCTCACGAACTACTATCGTGCTCTTTTCGGTAATCAAAAGCACCCGTGTTTGCCCCTCCTGCGAGCAATCCAATGCCAGAAACCACTGTGTCATAGTTGTTATTTAACGCCGCCGAGAATCAGGATGTGCGGCCCTTCAAAAAGAGAAAAGAGAAAACGATCCACTACTTGCTGTCGCTCGTGATACTCCTGTGCTGTGAAGTGGGTGTACCGAATTGGCCCACCAAGATCCTCCTCATACTTTTTGATCGCTCTCCCCAATCGCTTCGGATCCATATCGCCAACACAGAGCATGTCTGTCGGTGCGTCAGACTCACGAACGAATTGCCCGGTAAGCAGTAGTACTTGCATCTCAGGAAATGCCTTGAGGAGATCGTCTGTGAATTGTCGCTGGCCTACCGATTCAGATTTCAAAAGCAATGCGCGCAACTCGTCATAATAGAGTGACTTCTCACACAGTCGGTACCACACACGACGATTCGCCCCAGCATCCTCCAAGGTCGTCAGTGTCACGTCCGGAGTAACAATCTCAATGATGCCTGCAGCAACCAAATGCGCCAATTCACGGCGCACCGCATTAATCTGACTCTTCAATTCCCGTGCCATCTCACGAACAAAATACGCCGTCTCCGGGTGCGTGAAGAAGAGGCGCAGCAATCGTAATCGAGTCTTTGAACCAAAAAGGTGTTCGAGCATAGCTTCCTGTGCAGACACGGATCTAGTATAATGGTCCCAAGTGTTAAACGTCAAAAAACATGCGCGCATTTCAGTCCCATATAGGCGTGCACGAGTTCTTCGTGGAAGGCAATGATCCAGACGCCTCACAAGTCATCGTCCACATCACCGAACCAGCCAACGAAACCGAATACCGACGTGGATACATCTTCATGATTGCACAGGCAGACCATGCCCCCATGAAGACCATCGAAACTATCAACGCGTGGGTACAAGAAATCGAAACTGGTTTTTACGAAGAGCCGCTCCATCGTGACTCTGCCTCTGCACATTTCGAACATTTGCTCGAACGCGTAAACCGCAAAAGTGCCGCACTTCTACGCGACTTGAAGAGTCGTGATGCTTCTTTAAGTTTGGTTATTGGCATGGTCAATGAACAGACCCTAGCCTTCGCACTTCGCGGCGTGCCGATCGGTTATGTCGCATACAAGGACAAGAAGAGTAACAAGATCAACACCATCGACGTGACATCAGAGAATGCAGAACCCGATTCAGACACACAACTCTTCGGTTCTATCATCAACGGCGCCCTCCACGCCGGTGACTCTGTATTCTTCGGTACCCCAGAAATCGCCGAGCAACTCAAGCTCGCTGAAATTACTTCTGTGCTCGAGCAAAAGACACCAATCAAGGGAGCAGCTCATTTCCAGAACGCCCTGGCACGTATTGTAAAAGAATCTTCGTATGGTGGTGTATTCCTAGAGCGCGTACCTGCATCTGCTGCTGTTGAGCAGTCCGAACCGCTCGTCACACATCACAAACAAGCAAAGCGTGATTCAATTTCATCACTTATTGATTCACAGGAGGCAACCGAAGAAACCCTTGCTCCTTCGCTTTTCTCCAACATGCGTAAGCGACTTGAAGCAACACTACAAAGTTCACGCGGAGCTACAGAAGAAGACGCGGATGATGAACCACTCCCATCCATCACAGCCGCTACACGCCATCGCGAACGTATCGCCGCAATGCGTGATGGCCGCACTACAAGTGGTGGTGCATATCTTCATACCATCGGCAGCGCGATTGCCCGCGGTGTACGCGTCGCACTCCCCACCATCGTTCGCTGGAGTCGTGCGCTCATCGTTTTTGTGATTATGGCTGCGGAGACACTGTTCTTTGTCATCACCAACATGGGCGGTCGTCGACGTGAATTCATCGACTACTGGAAACGTAACTCTAGTGAACGTTGGGACCGAACCACTGAGTGGTTTGGCACCCTCAGCTGGCCGCACAAGATTGCGACAGTCGCTGCAGGGGTATGTGTAGCTGCCTTCGTAATTGGATTGGGCATCAATCAGTGGAACCGCGCATCTGTGCAACAAGCACAAGAGTACGCAAATACCGTTACGAGCATCGAAGCACTCATCTCCTCTGCAGAGTCTTCGCTGATTTATAACGAAGAATCTCGTGCACGAGCCACAATGACACAAGCACGCACTGCAATCGACAGTCTCCCGAACAAATCGATTGATGAGGAGAATACACGCAATCGTCTGTCGAGCAAGCTTGCCGGACTTGAAGAACGTATCCGCCACGCCACACATGTCTCACTAACTGAACTTGTTGCAACAAGCGCTTCTGGTATTAACCCAACAGCGCTTCTTCTCACCAAGAATTTCCTCGTCGTTGCTGATCCGGCGAAGAAACTCCTCACTCTTGAGCGCGGTTCTCAAAAAATTTCGACCGAGAATGATGTCCCAGCGCTTTCAGACTTTATCGGTCGCGTTTCAGCAGAGGGCAATGTATTCTTCATCAGCCGTTCAGAATCTATTCAATGGAAGAACCAAGCAGATGATGTAAAGGTAGCCACGACCATTCCAGGTTCTGGACTCTTCGACGCTGCGATTTATAACGATCGCCTGTACTCGCTTGTCCCCAGTGAAAACATGATCTACCGCCACGGACGGTACCAGGAAGGCTTCGGCACCGGTACTGCATGGGCAAAAGGCACTATTGATCTTCGCAACACAGTAAGCATCGCCATTGACGGTAATGTATGGGCGCTTGAGAAGTCAGGCAAAGTCCACCTTTTCGAACGCGGCGAGGAAAAACCTATCACA
>CAZVGV010000015.1:0-22884 GCA_964627055.1 uncultured Gammaproteobacteria bacterium
GTTGCGAACCCCACGACCACAGCACCCCGATCTCTTGTTCGAGTGAGCCGAAGCACCGATCGAGCAGCACGACGTCGCCAGGGTCATCGGTGAAGTCCAGCGGGTCAGGTGAACCGTTCCACGAGAACTTCTGAGGGTTCACTCCGTTCTGCTGACATACCGCATCATACAATGGAAGGATGTCAGCAGAGGGAGTGTAAAGCCCGTGTACCAATTGTCGCATGGAATCCTCCTATCAGCGTGTTGTACTCTATACTGACTTGATACAGTATGGAGATTGAGATGGTATAATACGCCGTTGCAAAATGTCAATACCTGCTCACACTCCTTGACCCCACGTAAAGTGATCGAACACCCATCGTGCCAGCAAGTCGCTCTCAGTATAACGAGCAAATACATCTGCGCACCCGAGTACTACTACCGTAATATCATGTTGGTCCTTCCTAAAGGTAACAGCAATGTTGTATCCAGACGCGTCAATATAGCCAGTCTTCCCCCCAACAACAACCGCATCACTCACGCGTCGCACTTGACCCGTCATGAGCCAATTCGTAGTCGCGACATTACGTGATGCTGCACCAGCGGGATAGAGCGTGTAGGCTTCACGCTTCACACTTGCCATGACCGCTTCCTGTGTAAGGGCATAGCGTGTAAGCGCTGACAGCTCACGTGCTGTTGAGACATTCGCCGGATCCAAGCCACTTGGCTCTGCAAACACGGTTTGTGACAAACCTAGCACCTTCGCCTTCTGGTTCATACGCGCAACAAACTCCTCTGTGGGCAGCCCAGTGTGTCTTGCTAATGCAACCGCCGCAGTATTACTCGAACCGATCAGCATGGTGTTGAATACATCACGTACACGGAGCTTGTCTCCACTCTCCACGTACTCCGGCCCCTCGCGCACATCTACCGGAAGAATCGTCATGTACTCTGTCATGTCAGGACTCGTATCCAAGAATACCAACGCTGTCATGAGTTTGGTGATACTCGCAATTGGTCGCACATCATCCATGTTCTTGCTGAAGAGAACGCTATTACTCGCGTTGTCGACTACAACAAGACTCGCTGCCGAGAGCGGTGCACTGAATTCTGACTCCGCATCTTTGCGCGGCGCGATTAGTTTGTCCAAATTGGCGTGCAGTCCACCATCGCCTCGTGGACTCTCCACGTCGGTACGAACGCGGATGCCTTCGGCAAGTGTAAGTCGGCCCATCTCCTGAGTTTGGGACTGTCCCCACTGCGGCCACTGCCAAGAAATGCCTGGCGAGAGCCAGACACTGAAGAACACGACGCACGCGAGAAGGAAAAGGCTGATCATGGGGTGGTTACTTCAGGAGTCGCAGATTCTGCCGATGCATCAGCAGCTGCCATCATGTCTGCGATCAATGGATGTTCTCGTAACGAGGTATACTCAGGCAGCTCTGTCACAGAGGTAATACCCAGCAAACGAACGAAATCCATGGTAGTAGTATACACAATTTGCATGCGTTCGCTGTCCTCGCGCTCTGCAATCAAGCCACGCATCAACAAGTTACGCAAAATCAGACTGCAATTCACACCGCGAATGTGCTCAAGCTCTGGCTTGCTAATCGGTTGACGATAGGCAATGATCGCAAGCGTCTCCAATGACGGTCGGGTGAGCTCGCCCACCATGTCATCCTTCACAAATTCTGCAATGAGCTCTGCGTGCTCTGGCCGTGACATGAGTTGCACCTCATCTGCCGTGCGCATAAGCCACACACCCGATTCTTCGGTGTTCCATTTCGCCTCCAACGCAGCAAGTGCACCCTCAACCTCCGCAGGATTCACTGCGAGTAATTTCTGTATTCGCCCCAGCTTCATCGGCTGACTCGAGACGAACAACACGGCTTCAATTTGTGAGGTAAGTGAAGGCATAGCAGATTGTAGGATATCACGCGACACGAGAGCGAACAATAATATCACCGAACACATCATCCTGTGCTAACTCAACTTCGCGCTGCTTCGCCATCTCGAGCATGGCGATAAAGGTCACGATAATGTCATGCTTGTCGGCCGCAGTACTAATAAATCCATGAAATGACCCTTCACGCGTCTTGCCGATCCATTCACGAATATGATCGATACGCTCGCGCACGGTGATCACGCGCTTGATCGCGGTTTCAGGTAGCTTCGCAAGTGGCTTGAGCTTCTCAATAACTGACGCAAAGGCACGGCGAAGCAGATCCGCTGACATGCTCGGCGGTGGATAGAACCCAGCTGCGCGCTGAATCACCACCTGCTCACGACCGTACGAAACCTGACCCTGGGCGAGCATGGACTCGAGCTGCTTGCTCGCCTCTACAAATCGCTTATACATACGTAGCTGCCCCGCAAGATCCCCTACCTCTTCCTCTGCTGGATACAGTGCCGAAGGCAGGATCGCCCGCGACTTCAAGAGCAACAGGCGCGACGCAACCACGAGAAAATCTGCCAGCTCATGTACCGGCATCTCCTCGTGCGTCTCCAGATATGCAAAAAAATCCTCGGTTACACGCGAGAGCGAAATATCCGTGATTTCGAGTTTTGCCTGCTCAATCAGTTGCAACAAGAGGTCGAGCGGCCCGGAAAATTGTTCGTGGCTGACAACGAATCCGGGCATAGCGGCTATTTCTTTTCCGGAACTACGGCCTTGATGTGATATTCTGTTGCTTGCTTGTCCGAAATTGGCGCTGGCGCATGCATCACTGCGGTATTACCTGAGCCTGTCATTGGGAATGCCTGTACTTCACGTACATACTTCTCCCCTGTAAGAATCATCACCAGGCGCTCGATGCCCAGAGCAATACCACCGTGAGGTGGCGTACCATACTGGAATGCTTCAAGCATGTGACCAATCGAATCCTGAATTTCCTCCGCTGAGTAGCCCATGATCTCATACGTTGCGCGCAAGAGCTCTGGCAAGTGTGCGCGGATCGAACCTCCACCCACTTCGTACCCATTACATACGAGGTCGTACTGCGCAGTTATGATGTTCTCCACATTGCGATGCGCAAGGTGATCCTCCACGAACTCTGGCATTGGCGTCGAGAATGGGTTGTGCGTGAACGTCCAACCTCCAGACTTCTCATCCTTCTCGAAGAATGGGAAATCAATAACCCATGCAAATGCGAGCACGCCATTTGCCTTGTCTTCTTCGGTGCGCATGTCGAACTTGTCTGCACCGTACTTTTCCATCGCTTCCTTATATGTCACGCGTGGGAATGGCTTTTGTTTGATCGTGTAGCCAAGCTTCTCCATCACAGAGATTGTCATGGCTTCCATGATATTCATGATATCTTCACGATTCACAAAGCTCATTTCCAAGTCCAATTGTGTGAACTCGAACCCACGATCTGCCCGAGGATCCTCGTCACGGAAGCAGCGCGCAATTTGGAAATAGCGCTCGATACCACCGACCATCAACAACTGCTTGTACTGCTGCGGGCTCTGTGGCAATGCGAAGAATTTGCCTGGCTGCAAGCGCGACGGAATGATGAAGTCGCGCGATCCTTCTGGTGTAGACTGTGTGAGATATGGGGTCTCCACCTCAACGAAATCAGCCGCAAAGAAATACTCGCGCATGAGCCGAATCATCTCGCTGCGCAGTCGCACATTGCGCTGCACGCGCTCGCTACGCATGTCGAGATAGCGATGCTTGAGGCGCAATTCTTCGGTAACTGGCGACGTGTCGCGGTCGATTTCAAATGGCAATGCTGGGCACGATGCGAGCACAGCAACGCGCTTCGCAAGCACCTCAACCGTACCAGTCTTCATGTCTGGATTAATCTGCTTTGGTCCACGTGGGTTCACGATGCCTTGGATTTCGAGCACGAACTCCCCACGAATCGTGTCGAGTACTGCTGCAGACTCAGCATCAAGCTCCGCAGGCACGCACACCACCTGCACCACACCACTACGATCACGCACATCAAGAAATACAATTTTACCCATGTTGCGGCGGGCCAATACCCACCCCTTCAAGAGCACTTCCTGTCCTTCGCGTCCAACGGTTTGTACTGCGGTAATTCGCTCCATAGTCTTACGGATAAATGCGTGAAATCGTACGTGGGAATGGAATCGTCTCGCGAATGTGATGCACACCGGTCATCCAGGCAACCATGCGCTCAAGTCCGATACCGAATCCTGAGTGTGGAACCGAACCGTATTTGCGCAAATCGAGGTACCACTGGAATGCTTCCATTGAGAGTCCTTCGTGCTCAATCTTTGCCTTCAACTTCTCATAATCATCTTCACGCTGCGATCCGCCGATAATTTCGCCATACCCGTCTGGTGCCACGAGATCGGCACAGAGCACCGTGCCAGGATTGCTCGGATCTGGCTTCATGTAGAATGCCTTAATCTCTGCCGGCCAGTTGGTGACGAACACTGGCTGACCGAACTCCTTGGTGAGGAGCGTCTCATCATCGTTACCAAGATCCTCGTTATCCTTGATGTCTGACCCATGCGCCTGAAGATACTTCACTGCTTCAGCATGCGTCATGCGCTTGAAGCCAGTAGTGATGCGCTCAAGTGCTGTAACATCGCGCTCAAGAATCGCAAGTTCTGGACGGTTACGCTCGAGAACGCGTTTGATGATATGCATGACCATCGCCTCCTGCACATCCATGTTCATTGCTTGATCGTGAAATGCCATCTCAGCATCCATCATCCAGAACTCTGTGAGGTGACGACGTGTCTTACTCTTCTCGGCGCGAAACACCGGACCGAAATCAAATACCTTACCAAGCGACATGATCGCTGCTTCAATATAGAGCTGCCCGGACTGTGAGAGATATGCTGTGCCCTCCTCAAAATACGGAACTTCGAAGAGTGTCGTCGTCCCTTCGCACGCGTTTGGTGTGAGAATTGGCGAATCGATCTTCGTGAAGCCGTTACTGTTGAAATATTCGTAAATCGCATTGATCACCGTGTTGCGTACCCGCTGAATAGCCCACTGCGATGGCGCACGCAACCAGAGATGGCGGTTCTCCATGAGAAAGTCAGGTCCGTGCTCCTTCTTGCCAATAGGATACTCATGCGCCACTTGAATCACTTCAAGTCCGCGGACCTGAAGTTCGTACTCCTCTTTTTTTGGATGCTTTGCCACCACGCCGCTCACATACACCGATGACTCGAGCGTGATTGTTTCTGCTGCTGCCCACACTGCGTCAGCTACATCCTGCTTGTTGAGAATCGCCTGTACGAATCCTGATCCATCACGAATCTGCAAGAACATGATGCTTCCTGACGAGCGGAAATTGTACACCCACCCACCAATGGTGACTTCCGAACCTACAAATTCGCTTAATTTAGATACCGGTGTAAGTGTTTTCATATGAAATTACTGTACCAGAACCCCACCCCCCTTGACAACTTTCGCAAAATAGCATATCTTCGTCTTGCGCGATGCCCACGTAAGTAGGTATTCGCCGTTAGCGAAATTGCGAGACCTCTCCGTCGGGAACTATTCGTTGAATGGTTCAGGACACGACAGTGCGTGTACATTGCACGCACGACTAGTCCATCCATGATTAAAAAGCAGCGGTCGAGTGAGGAACTGTCTGCCGTGTGGTGGCTCTGGTGGAGAGTTGCGAAAAAAATGGGCAGCCGCGAAATATATACAAGCCCAGCCCTGGTGGCGTCCTCAACAGGGTAAAGAAAGAAGACAGGCGTACGGCAAAGCCTCCCCTTCACTCCGAACCTTGCGTCCGTTCGAGCGCCTGACTGCAGCTGGCGCCCGATAGAAGGATTGGAGAACAAACAAAAGACGCGAACACCCCGAAGTGTAACAACTTTGGGGTGTTTTCTATATTTCCAAAATTGCCCAGGAAGACAGAGGTCGCTCAAAATACGTCTCCATTGCCGTGCGCACATGCCGTGTAGGTGCTGCGAACCCCGCAGCCTCGAGAATGCGTCGACCCAGCTGCTCAGCCCACGCATGAACAAGCCCGGGAGTAAGTGGCTGTTCTTCCAAATACATACGCGCACGCAGCATCACCTCCCACAACCCGTGGTGCATATCACCATGCTGTTGCGTCTGGAGCACAATCGCACACAAAAATTGTAACCCCTGCATCCCGAGCAGCGACTCGCGCAACGTCGCAGGCACGCGCAGTGGCTCAGAAGAAATAACACGATCAAATTGTTTACCTCGCGCCGTAGTGAGGAATGTCACTGTCCCCGGCTCGAGTCGCATACGTAATTTACTCGTGGATTTACGCGCACCAATCGCGATCGCGTCACACAATCCGTGCGTGCGCGAATACCACGTCACACGCAGATCTTGTTCCTTATGCGGTCGCGCTGCGAGAATAATGGCATCGTGTGTCGTGAGCACGGTTGCCATACGAATTACGCGCGATGCATTTCCAACCAATCTTCCAAAAGAATCATTGCCGAGCGTTCGTGGATACTCGAACCCGAGCCACCACGTGCAGCTGCTTCGCTGCTCGTGTGCGCCTCTGAATACGTAACCACTTCGCACAGAGCGCTTTCGCGCAGCAACGCCACGAATTCCTTCGTTCGCTTGGACTGTGCACTCTCGTCGCCAGAGAGAAGCAGTGGCATGCCAACGACAATACAACCCACAGACTCGCGCTGCGCATGTGCGACAATCGCCGCAACCACTTGTGCATCATCCGTGCGCTCAATAGTGCCATGCGGCAACGCAATGCTCGTGCCCGCTGGCGCGTATGCAAGACCCACCCACTTGCTGCCGTAGTCTACAGCGAGAATATTTCTCATACTTCGTCTGGACGACGGGTCGCAACCACCGCACCATCTTCGGTGATAATAATTGTATGTTCGAAGTGCGCTGAGTTCTTACCATCACGTGTCAGAATCGCCCAGCCATCACGCGCAACATCCACTTCGTACGTTCCTGCATTAATCATGGGTTCAATCGCAATCACCATTCCCGGCTCAAGCAAATCCGATGCAAAGCGCTTCAGCCATACGTTCGGAATATTTGGTTCCTCATGAACTTCATGTCCGACACCATGACCAACAAGCGCCACTACAATTCCGTAGCCGAAAGGGCGAATATATTCTTCAACAGCACGACCGATTTCTGCAATCGGCACACCTGGACCAGCCACAGCGATCGCACGATAGAGTGCCTGCTGCGTACGGTCCATGAGTTGACGTGTAGACTGAGCCACAACGCCTACAGGAACAGTAATAGCGGTGTCAGTGTAGTACCCCTTCTCCTTCGACCCCTTCTTGTATGGCCACTCCATTCCAATATCCAAACCGATAATGTCCCCAGACTTGAGTGGCTCGTCATTAGGGATGCCATGAACAACAACACTGTTCACCGAGGTACAAAGTGTCCCTGGAAACCCTTTCTTGCCTCCAGCCTTATACCCCTTGAACGCCGGTCGCCCGCCAACCGCAAGAATACCTCGCTCTGCAATCGCATCGAGTTCACGAGTTGTCACTCCAGGCTTCACTGCTGCAGCAACGTCAGCAAGTACTTGCCCAAGCAACATTCCACCTTCTTTTATTTTTGCTATTTCTTCAGCCTTTTTGATGCGCATAAATACAGACCCATGCTACCGCACCGCTGGTTCATTGACAACCCCATACACACGCACAGTTCCTTCTTCAGCCAGCAGGCCTAGTCCCGCCGCACGCGCTTCGACGCCGATTTCCTGTGCGCGATACCAGTAGGAGTGCACCACAACCAGTGGCTGTTCAATACCGCGAATCGCATCTGCAACAGATTGATGCAACATCACTTGAGACCGATTCGCGCTATCACTCTCCACATCAACTGGAAATCGTGATGGGAACCCTGCCACCTTCAACCCTGCCTGTGCAAATACCTGGTCGCTCAATATCGTACCTGCTGGCAACGCGCGCGCAATCCGTACATCCGCATCTGATACTACACGTTGTGTAGACCACGGCGTTGGATACAGTACGAACCAACTCACCGCGAGTGCTGCTGCACAAATCCCCCAATACCACGAACTGTCTTTCCCCCGTGCAGTTGCCATTGCGATCACTGGTGACAATAGTACAAGTGCAGCAAGCAACAACCGCCATGCATATTCGAATTGATCGGTCGCCGCAACCTGCGGCGCCGGTGCAAACATCCACAACAGCACTGCGCTCGCTATCATTCCTAATCCCAGACCAACTCCTACGCGACGATACGCTTCTGGAATCCACGCACGCGACCGCACAAGCAGCCCCACCGCAGCGATGATGAAAATCATACGAACACCATACGTATTCACCACTGCACGTACTGCATCCAACAACGAAGTCTCCTGTTCGAAAAACGCAACACCTGCTCGCGCACGCAACCACCCGAACAATCCAACAATCGCCGCTGCGGTCAGTACCGCTGCGATCGGCACCGCCACACCCCCTCGCATTCGCCACGCCGCAGTGCACCCAAATGCAATCACCACCGGCACACCCATAAGTGGGTGCAAAAGCACAATCGCCAGGAGCAACACTGCAAAAAAGAGCACCACCCACACGGTACGACGCATCCACAATGGCGCAAGTAACACTGCGACCGACGCAAGCAACACACTGGCACTCCACGGCGTAGAAAGAATGAACACTGGTACACTCACAATACTCAGTAGCACCGCTGCTCGCCGCGCTGTTGACGCAGTCGCTCCCCACAACACCTGGAATGCCCACGGCGCAACCAGAGCCTGCACAAGCGCCGCACCCACTGGCACAACCCAGGTACTCAGTGTCGTAACCGGAATCCCAGTCACCAAATGCACTGCTGCCAAGACGGCGTAATACGTACTATACAAAAATCGTATCGGCTCTACTTGCCCCTGCGCCACCACTTCGCGCAACGCCGCTTCGTGCACAGCCGGATCGAACCCATACCCATGCACGAACACATATTGAGCCAACCCAAAGGTCAGCAATCCATGCAAAAACAAGATGCCGGTTTCTCCCCGACCTCCTCGCTGTAACACAAACCATGACCCAACCCCATAGAATACCACCGCAAAAAACACCAGCACTGCAGTATGCCATGGTGAAACCGCAGCATCTGCAGTACGCAAGTACATCACAGGAACAAAGGCACAAAAAATGACGAGAAATCGTACTCCATTCGCTCGGTCGTTAGGTTCCGCAGACACAGTCCTTCTCATCAAATCTGACACCTGTATTCTTTGCGCCACAAACCATGCTATCCATGCACCAAGTCCCAGAAGCAACACGCTCCACCACCACGTCACGCCAAACAAAAAATAGCACACTGCCAACAGTGTACTACTCGAGGATATCCACGCGGCACCAAAAAGCGCCCAACTCATACACCCACAGCAGCGAAGACATCCTTCTGTACTTCATCAATTGTCTGTTCACCATTAATACGGTGAACCAATCCACGTTCCTCATACAGCGCAATAAGCGGCTGTGTCATTGCATGAAAAATCTCTAGTCGTTTGCGGACAGCATCTTCAACATCATCCGCACGCTGCACCAGTGCGTCACCACAGACATCACACACTCCATCTACCTTCGGTGGATTGAATTCCACATGATAGATATGATTCTGCGAACATTGACGGCGACCTGTAATACGTCGCACAGCCTCGTCGTCACTAATCGTAATAGCGATCACATGTGTAAGCGTCGCAAAGGTATCCAAATCCTTCGCCTGCTGCACATTACGCGGATACCCATCAAGGATCCACCCCGCAGCTGCGTCAGGCTCCTGTAACCGCGCAGCAACGAGCGCCCCACTTACCGAGTCTGGCACAAGATTGCCACCTTCAATGATGGCCTGGATTTGCACACCAATCTCGGTCTTGCGCTTGATATTATCTCGCAACAATACACCTGTTGAAATCGTCGGAATACGCAAAGCCGCAGAGAGTCGTTCTCCCTGCGTGCCTTTGCCTGAGCCTTGAATGCCCATGAGCAAAATGTGCTTTGATCCTCCAGCGTCACCCATATCAGTAGCTACTTCCAAATTACCGGGATAATCCGATTTGCTAACTCGAGCGCCTGCTTCTCTGGAAAGTGATACCCATGCTCAAGCGTACTTACCAAGTCACGCTTGATGTTTTCTGGGTTTTCCTTGTTGCTATATTTCCAGCCATCGCGATCCCCTCCAGACAAGTTTTGTGCAACAGTGTGAGCGATCTGGTGAGCTGTCTTATGCGTCTTGAGATGCTCGTAACGATTACCTACCAGTGTCTTCAGACTATGGTAAACCTGAGATTCAATATCGCTACGATCACGACCAGCTGCTTTTTCGCCGTGCTTATTTGAACGGCGTCCAGAAATTTGTCCCATCAGTGCATCGAAGAAGCCCATAGCGTACGTAGATTACGATAGGTGTATTATACACCATCGTAACTGCGCATGCTCAATTGGCCGTCGATTTGCTTCCAGGTTTCGATTGCAACACTTACGACGATCAGGATGCTCGTACCACCAATGCTCAGCGCATTGGTACCAAGGAATGCCTGCACCGCAAGTGGCAACACTGCAATAATCGAGAGGAAGAGAGCGCCAGCGAGCGTAATGCGCATGATCACATTCGTGAGGTATGCCGCAGTCTGCGAACCTGGGCGGATACCCGGAACAAAGGCCCCTTGCTTCTGCAAATTCTCTGCCATGCGATCTGGGTGCACTACCACCGACGTGTAGAAGAACGTGAATGCGAACACCAACACAAAGTAGATGATGGCGTAGAAGCTCTGATTGCGGAAGATTTCTACAATCCAATTCGCTGCCGAGGCGATCCAATCAGTCTGTGCGCGCACGAAGAACTGCGCAATAAGCGGAGGGAATGTCACCATGGAAATGGCGAAGATGATTGGAATAACACCAGCCATGTTCACACGAAGTGGCAAGGATGTGGACATGCCAGATCCTACGCGCGTTCCCTGCACCTGACGTGCATACGATACTGGAATATTGCGCTGACCTTCGGTGATGAATACCACACCAACGATCGTAACAAGCACCAACACTACAATCGCGATAAGCAATGGCAGCTGTGATGGATCGTACGAGCCGATCAATTTACCAATCGAGCTTGGGAGCGACGCAACGATACCTGCAAAGATGAGCAAAGAGATACCATTACCCACTTTCTTTTCAGTAATAAGCTCACCAATCCACATGAGGAAGGTTGTACCTGCTGCTGCAACCACCATGATGGTAAGTGTATCGAACCATGTCATGTTGAGCGGCAACACATGGAGCGCAGACTGACGCAACAACACTACGAGGCTATATGCCTGAATAAGTGCGAGTGGAACCGAGAGAATACGTGTGTACTGATTGATCTTCTTCTGGCCATACTCACCATCCTTGGACAACTCCTCAAGACGTGGAATGACCATCGTGAGCAACTGGAAGATGATGGACGCCGTAATATACGGTCCAACACCCAACATCAAGATCGAGAAGTTCTGGAGTGTACCACCAGAGAAGACATTAAGAAGACCAAGAAACTGGTTTCCTTCGAGGAAGAGGCGCAAATTGTCCGTGTTAATGCCTGGCACCGGGATACTTGCAAGGAGACGGAAGAGCACGAGCATTCCCAACACGTAGAGAATGTTGTTGCGCAATTCCGGAATCGAGAAGATTTTTCGGAGGGTGTTCATAATCGGCACATGAGTATTCGGCCTGTCACACTGACCGACCGAAAGGACGGGCGTGTATTACGCCTTCACCGAACCACCAGCTTTTTCGATGGCTTCCTTCGCACCAGTGCTTACTGCGCAGCCTTCAACCGTCACCTTGACCTTGATCTGGCCACGGCTCACGATCTTCACTGCACCGTATTGTGGGATAAGACCCATCTTGAGCAACGAGTGTGGAGTAACGCGATTCCCATCTGCCTTTCCTGCAAATGCAGCAGAAAGCATGGAGAGAGTCACGGTGTGAGACTTTTCCTTGAGGCTCTTGAATCCGCGGTTCTTCGGCAAGTTGCGGAGGTTCATCATGAGTGAGCGACGTGCAATGCGGTTGCTACCACCGGTACGTGCGCGCTGACCCTTGATACCACGACCACCGTAGTTACCCTTCTTGCTGTCGCCACGACCAATACGGATGCGGTTGCGTCGCGCGCGCGTATTCTTTTTGAGAGCGTGTGCTAACGTTGACATACGGGTTTAGTTCTTGGTGCGCTGCAAACGCGTCAATTGCTCGAGCGCGACAAATGCAGCCTTGATATTATTGATCTTGCTCTTGGATCCGAGAATCTTGCTCGAGATATTTGGAATACCTGCGAATTCAAGCACTGTGCGAAGTGATCCGCCAGCAATAACTCCAGAACCCTTTGGTGCTGGCATGAGCTTCACTACTGCTGCACCGAACTTTGCGTCCACTTCGTATGGGATTGTTTCCTTTACGAGCGGGATGCGGAGCAACTTCTTCTTTGCCTGACGAACTGCCTTGTTCACTGCTGCCTGAACATCTCCGGCCTTCGCTACACCAAAACCTACACGAAGCTTGCGATCACCGATGATCACGGTTGCACGGAAGCGCATGCGCTTACCACCCTTGGTCACACGCGTCACGCGTGCGAGCTCTACGATGGTCTGGTCGAACTCTGGAGCCTCGCGCTCTTCGCGCTGACCACCACGTCCACCTTCGCGGCGACCTCCGCCCTGGCCATCACGGCGAGGACCACGGTTGTTGCCACCCTGACGAGGACCCTGGTTCTGTGGAGCCACAGCACCTGGAGCCTGCTGCTTCGTTGGTTGTGTCGATGTTTCTGTCATACCATTCTAGAAAATAAGACCGGCTTCGCGAGCACCCTCTGCAACTGCACGTACACGACCATGATAGCGGAAACCACCGCGATCGAATACTACCGTTGTAATCCCCTTTGCTTTTGCAAGTTCAGCAATTGCTGCACCTACGGCAAAAGCGAGGGCAACCTTGGCGCTGCGCTCCCCTGCGTCTGCTACCTTAACAGTAGCGCTGTGTACTGCTGCGATCGTCTTGCCAGCGGTGTCATCGACAAGCTGTGCATAGATGCTGCGAGCACCACGAAATACGCTAAGACGTGGTCGCTCTGCGGTACCACTAACCTTTGCGCGAACACGGCCATGACGGCGCGCGCGCGTTACTGCCTTATGCTGTGTGAACACTTTCATACTGTCGGTTTGATGAGATGAAGTAAAAATTCGAGATTCCCTCCCTTAGCGCCAGTGATGGGTGATGCAATGCAATCGACAATGGGCATACCATCGGCAATTAACGCTGCGACTACGCGATCCTTCTCAGCGGTGCACTCCTCGAGCGTGAGCGTACCATGGCTTTTGCCACGTGCATGCCCAACACGTTCGTAGTGCGGCTTGAGAAGACTCACGATGTGCCCACCAGGGCGGGTCAAGGAAAGAGCGTGTGGGAGAATCCGGCTCTGTGGTGTCCAACCGACATCGATGGAAACCACATCTACGAGCTCTGGAAGTGCGACAGTCTGCGCATCAGTGCGTTCAAGCACTACGACGCGCGGATCAGTGCGCAATTTCCAGTCTAGTACGCCGTATCCTTTGTCCACGGAGTAGACGCGCGAGGCGCCTCGTTGCAACCAGACTTCTGTAAATCCTCCTGCGTGACAACCGAGATCGGCTGCTACTGCATTCTGGATCGGGAGATCTGGCCATGCATCACATGCATGTGCGAGCTTCGCACCTGCGCGGCTCACACCTGCATGCGATGCAGTCGACATACGCGGGCTTTTACGCCTTCGCTGTCTTACCCGCCTTGCGACGGATCACTTCTTCCGCATACTTGATACCCTTACCCTTGTATGGTTCAGGCTTGCGGATCTTGCGAATATTGCTTGCGACCTGTCCTACGAGCTGCTTGCTTGCGCTTGTAAGGGTGATTACGTTCTTTTCTACAGATGCTGCTACACCTTCTGGGAGGTCGAACTGTACCGAGTGCGAGTAGCCAACGTCGAGTTTGAGGCCCTTGCCTGCTGCTGCAACCTTGTACCCAACACCATTGAGTTCAAGCTTGCGCTCAAAACCCTTGGTTACGCCATCTACCATGTTCTGAAGGAGGCTTGCGTAAAGACCCCAGAGTGCGCGGTCAGACTTCTTTTCCTCGTTCTTTACTGCAACATGAAGACCTGCGTCATCCTTGGTGATGGTGACGTTTGGGTGGAGGCGCTCAGAGAGTGTTCCCTTTGGACCCTTTACCTTCACTTCAGATGCAGCGATGGTGCATTCAACTCCCGAAGGAATTGCGATGATTTGTTTGCCGATACGAGACATAGTCTTGCGATTAGTACACGGTGCAAACCACTTCACCGCCGATGCCTGCTGCCTTCGCTTCCTTATTTGTCATAAGGCCGCGAGACGTGGACAAGATAGCGATACCGTAGTTATTGCGAACCGTTGGCACGCTGTCCTTACCAACATAGCGTCGGTGACCAGGAGTGCTTACGCGCTGTACATCTGCGATCGCGCTTACTGGGCCGCGATACTTCAGACGAAGGCGAATAGTTGGACGTGGTTCTTCGACACGCACTGCGGTTGCTACGTAGCCTTCGCGCACGAGGATTTCAGCGATTGCCATCTTCATGCTGGAAAATGGGATATCCACCGATTCCTTGCGAACGTGTGCCGCGTTGCGGATGCGAGTGAGCATGTCTGCGATTGGATCTGTGAACATACAATTACCAGCTAGATTTACGAACGCCAGGGAGAAGTCCCTTGTTGGCCATTTCGCGGAAACAGATGCGGCAAAGATCGAAGTCACGCATGTAGCTGCGGAACCGACCACACGCGAAACAGCGACGTACCTTGCGTGTAGAGAACTTCGGCTCGCTGGCAGATTTTGCTTTGTGTGCTGCTGATGCCATACGTGTTCGATTATTTCTTGAATGGGAAGCCGAGCTCCTCAAGGAGCACGCGCGATTCCTTCGCATCCGTTGCCGATGTCACAAACGTGATTTCGAGACCATGGATGCGTGCTGCGTCTTCAGCAGATACTTCTGGGAATGCAATCTGTTCCTTGAAACCGATTGTGTAGTTGCCATTCTTGTCGAATCCCTTGGTAGAAATACCCTGGAAGTCGCGCACACGTGGGAACGTGATGCGGAGCAACTTTTCCGTGAAGTCGTACATGCGAGCGCCGCGGAGCGTCACTTTGAGACCAACAACCTGACCTTCACGAACCTTGAAGTTCGAGATGGAGATGCGAGCGGTGGTGCGCACAGGCTTCTGACCGGTGATCTTTACGATCGACTTCTCTACGAAGTCAACGTATCCTTCATCCTTGAGATGCTTACCTACGCCTACGTTGATCACTACTTTCTGGAGCTTAGGCAACGCCATCATGTTGGTCTTGCCCAAACGCTCCTTGAGCTTTGGAACAACGGTTTTGAGATAGAAATCCTTAAGCATAGTATTACTTCTTTGCCGTTGCCTTCTTCGCAGCTGGCTTCTTTGCAACCTTCTTCTCCTCTGCAGCTGGTGCAGCGTCTGCGCCAATGAGCGCGACGTTCGAAGCGTGAAGTGGAGCTGCAAATTCTACGCGCTGGCCAGGCTGACCCTGCTTCATGGAGCGCACATGCTTCTTGAGAATGTTTGCACCCTCAACAACCACGCGATTCTCCTTTGGGAATACCTGGATCACCTTGCCTGTCTTGCCTTTGTCTTTTCCAGCGATGACTTTCACTTGATCGCCGGTTTTGATTTTCATCTTCATACGTGTGGTATTAGAGAACTTCCGGCGCAAGAGAAACAATCTTCTGGTATCCAGCGTTACGCAATTCGCGTGCAACTGGTCCAAAGATTCGTGAGCCCTTTGGCTCCTTGCTCTTCTTATCGATAATCACGGCTGCGTTGTCATCAAAGCGGATATACGTGCCATCTGGGCGACGAATTTCCTTGTGCTGACGAACGATTACGGCATGTACAACTTCAGACTTTTTGATAAGTCCGCGTGGTGCAGCCTGCTTTACGGCACACGTGATGATGTCGCCGATCTGTGCGTAGCGCTTCTTGTAGCCGCCGAGCACGCGCAAGCACTGAAGCTGCTTAGCTCCGGTGTTGTCTGCTACGACGAGCATGGAACGATGCTGAATCATACGGGTGTCGTTATGCCTTAGCTACAATGCGCCAGCGCTTGGTCTTGCTCATCGGGCGCGTTTCTTCCATCACAACCGTATCGCCTTCAGCGAACTGGTTGTTCTCATTGTGTGCGTGGAACTTCTTGCTCACGCGGTAGCGCTTGCCGTAGATCGGGTGAGCCTTCATGCGGTCCACACGAACGACAGCAGTCTGCTGCATTTTGGTGCTAACCACGACACCGGTGATGCGGCGGCGCTGGCCATCACGAACAACCGCCGGCGCTGCAGTACGAGGTGCACGAGGCGCCTTTGCTGCTTTTGGAGCGGCTGCGGTCTTTGGTTTTGCTGCTGCCTTCGGAGTCGCTGGCTTCTTTGGAGCCGACGCCTTGGCGCTTGCGGTTGTCTTCTTTTCCATAGACTCTAGGGATTATTTTGTGGCTGTTTGCCCCAACTGGGTGAGGCACGTTTCCACACGGGCGATGTCACGCTTGAGGTTGCGCAACTTGCGCACATTGCGTTCCTGCCCGGCGAACAATGCGAATTCGATCTGCATGCGCTCTGCCTTCATTTCGCGCTGCATCTTTGCGAGTTCCACTGTGGACTTTGTGCGAAGATCTTTGATCGTCATATTACTTGCGAACAAAGCGAGTGAGACATGGGAGCTTGTACGCTGCAAGGTCCATCGCCTCGCGAGCCGTAGCCTCTGGTACACCGTCAATTTCGAACATAACGGTTCCTGGGCGAACGACACATACGTAGTGATCTACCGAACCCTTACCAGATCCCATCGGAACCTCAGCGCCCTTCTTGGTGATTGGTTTGTCTGGGAAGATACGGATCCAAATCTTACCGCCACGAGCAACAAAGCGTGTCATTGCGCGGCGTGCAGCTTCGATCTGACGGCTGGTCACCCATGCATGGGTGGTTGCCTTGAGACCATAGCTACCGAACGCCACAGTCAACTTGGTCGTTGCAACGCCCTTCATGCGGCGGCGACCCTTCATCCACTTGCGGTGTTTTACTTTTTTTGGAAGCAACATAGACGTTCGATTATGCGTTCTTCTCCGGAGCAAACTTATCCTGCTTGCCACCGAACACGAGACCGCGGTTGATCCACACCTTTACACCAATCTTGCCGTACATGGTGTGTGCTTCAGTGTGTGCGTAGTCAATATCAGCACGAAGTGTCTGCAATGGGATCTTACCCTGTGCAAGCGTTTCGGTACGTGCAATTTCTGCGCCGTTGAGACGGCCAGACATTGTGCACTTCACACCTTCTGCTCCTGCCTTCATCACGCGCTCGATCGCAGACTTCATCACACGGCGAAATGCCATGCGCTTCTTCGTGTCGTCCACGATCTGCTCTGCAACGATTGCCGAGGAGAGAGATGGCTGCTTCACTTCAAAAACCTGTACCTTCACCTTCGTATCCTTCGCAAAGTACTTGGTCTGGAGTTCCTTCTTGAGATCTTCAATACCTGCGCCGCCGCGACCAATGATCACACCTGGCTTTGCAACGAGTGCGGAAACCGTCACTTCATTTGCATTGCGAGCGATCGAGAGAGAGTCGAGACCAGCCTCACGCAATTTCTTGGTGAGATACTTGCGCACAGCCACTTCCTCCTTGAGGAGTGCGGTGTACTGCTTACCGTGACGACCGAACCAGCGGGAATCCCACGGGTAGAGAATGGTCAAGCGGTGTGCCTTTGGATGAACGTTGTGACCCATAGTGTTGTGTATTACTCAGCCTTTGCTTCAACCACGGCGTCCTTTGCTGCTGGTTGGGTATCTGGGGCTGTACCCTCAAGCTTCACCCACACATGGCAGCTGTGGCGACGAATCGGCGCAGCAGATCCGCGAGCGCGAGGCATCGAGCGGTACTGCATTGGAGCCTTGTTCACCACGATCGTCTTTACGACGAGCGTTGCTGGATCAGCCTTGAAGTTGTGCACGGCGTTAGCCTCTGCACTCTTGATGAGCTTCATGACTGGGGTGCGAGCGAGCTTCTTGAGTGCGGAAAGCTGCGCATATGCCTGCGGGAGTGCAAGGCCACGAACGAGATCCACAACAAGACGCACCTTCTTTTCAGAAATGCGCAGGCCGTAGAGTCGTGCTTCTGCTTGAATCGTCATATGCGGAGATTATTTCTTTGCGGCTGGCTTGGCTGCTGGTGCTGCAGGCTTTGCTCCTGCTGCATCCTTCACCATCTTACCACCGTGGCGGAAGAACTTACGCGTTGGTGAGAATTCACCAAGCTTGTGTCCTACCATATCTTCAATGACGAGCACTTCAATGAAGTCCTTGCCATTGTGCACCGCGAACTTGAGACCAACCATTTCTGGTGTGATCGTGCTGCGGCGGGACCAGGTCTTGATCGGAGCAACCGAGCGCGTAGCGCGTGCTGCATCGACCTTCTTCTGGAGTTTCTCGTCTACGAATGGGCCTTTTTTGAGACTGCGAGACATACTTACTTGGTGTTACCACGACGTGGACGACGTGACACAATAAATTTGTCACTCGCTTTCTTCGGCTTGCGGGTCATGACGCCGAGGGCCTTCTTACCCCATGGAGTCTTTGGTGCCTTAAGACCAATCGAGTTACGACCTTCACCACCACCGTGTGGGTGATCTACTGGGTTCATAACCTTACCACGAACTGCTGGGCGGATACCGCGGTGGCGAGATCGTCCTGCCTTACCGAGGCGTACGAGACGATGGTCTGGGTTGCTTACCATACCAACGCTTGCAGACGCTTCCTTCGGGATAAGACGTACTTCACCAGAAGGCATCTTCACGTTCGCATACTTGCCTTCGATAGCCATGAGCTGCACCTGCACACCTGCAGAGCGTGCAACCTTTGCACCCGTACCAGGAGCCAATTCAATGTTGTGTACGAATGTACCAACAGGGATGAACTGGAGTGGCATGCGTGTGCCAAGCTTTGCATCAATGGCGTTCTGGGAAGAAATTACGGTTGCACCTACTGCAAGACCATCTGGTGCAACAATGTATGCGCGCTCCTTGTCCGTCGTGTACTCAATGAGTGCAATACGGGAGTTGCGGTTTGGATCGTATTCAATTGCGAGCACGGTTGCTGGAACGTCGTAGCGCTTCTGGTAGAAATCAACAAGACGCACGTAGCGCTTGTGTCCACCGCCCTGATGACGAACCGTGATCGTACCATTGGTACGACCTGCGTGCTTCTTGCGGATCACGATGAGGGCCTTTTCTGGCTCCCACTTGGTGATGTCCTTATACGCGTCGACGCTGGAGATGCGGCGACCGCTCGTATTTGCGTTGTACTTCTTGATCGGCATAGAGGTTCAATTAGACGCCGGTGTGGACACTGATCGTGTCGCCTTCCTTGAGCACCACGCGTGCGATCTTGCGATCGCTGCGTACGCCTACGTTGCGGCCGAATCGGACGAGCTTGCCTGCGCGGTTCAAAATGCGAACCGATGCTGGCTTCACGCCGAAGAGCTGTGCTACTGCAGTTGCAACCATGTACTTGTTCGCAAAGTCTGCCACCACAAAGGTGTACACACGGTGCGCTTCGTCATTCGCTGCCTTTTCCGTAACATGTGCGCGCAAAATTACCTGCTGTGGGTGAAGACCTGTTGCAGGTGCAGTTGCACTCACCTTTGCTGCGGATGCTGCGGTGGTTGCTACCACTTCCTGTGCCTGTGTTGCGTCAGCAGCGGTTTCGTTTTTTGGCTTTTTGCTGAAGATACCCATAGAATTCTGCTTATGCGCTGTACTTCTTTGCGAGAGCCTCAACCGCGGACTTGCTCATGATCATGTATGGATGCTGCACCATGTCAAGCACACCAAGCTCTCCCACGAACGTGGTCTTCACGGTCGCGATGTTGCGAGTCATGCGCAAGAGTGCGTCATCCTTCTTTTCGCTCACAACAATCGCACGGCGGCGAGATACTGGAAGTGCTGCTTTGAGTGTTGCGAAAAGCTTGGTCTTTGGTTCTGCGAATGCAAAGTCATCAACGATGAGAAGCGCGCCATTAGCAATGCGATCAGAAATGATCATGCGCATTGCCTTTGCCTTTGCCTTCTTGTTGATTGCTTCCTTGAAGTTACGATCGTTGCGAGGTCCGAACGTAATTCCACCGCCGCGCCACAATGGTGAGCGGATAGAGCTATGACGTGCACGACCTGTTCCCTTCTGGCGCCATGGCTTCTTACCACCACCGCGAACCTCACCACGAGTCTTCGTGTGTGCGAGTACCTGGCGCTGGTTTGCAAATGATGCAACGACTACGTCATGAACCAATGTCGTGTTCACCTCTACACCAAACACTTCTGGTGCGAGATCCATCGTACCTGCAACTGCACCCTGCTTGTTGTATACCGAAACCTGAATCATACGAGTGTCGTTATTCCGTTACAGGAGTTGCAGCTGCTTCTTCAGCTACTGCTGGTGCTTCTACCGGAGCTGCTTCTGGTGCTGTGACTTCTTCCGCTGCTGCTGGTGTTGCTGCTGCGACTACGGTCATTTCACCTTCTGCCATCACGAGAATCTCACTGCCGCGTGCGCCAGGAACAGCACCCTTTACGAGAACTTCCCCTGCCACCTCGTCAACCGTGACAATCTCCAAGTTGTGTACCGTAACGCGGTCGTCACCCATGTGACCACCCATACGAGTACCCTTGAACACGCGCTGAGCATTGGTAGAACCAATAGAACCAGGCATGCGCAAGTTGTCCTTGTGACCGTGGCTAGCTGGACCACCGCCGAAGCCGTGGCGCTTTACCACACCCTGGAATCCCTTACCCTTCGACTGACCAACGACGCTTACGCGATCGCCAGCTGCGAATGATGCGAGCGCGAGGGTATCACCGCGCTTCAAGGACTGCTCCGTTGCGTATTCACGCAACGACGCAAATGATGGCAACCCTTTCAGGTGCCCAGCCATTGGCTTGTTGAGAGCTTTCGCCTCACCAGTTCCAATCTGTACAAGCTGCGAACCAGCCTGCGAGTACACACGCGTAACAACACAAGGTCGTACGCGAACGCGCGTAACAGGAACCACGGTTCCGTCTTCACGGAACACCTGGGTCATGTTCAACTTTGTTCCAATTAAACATTTCATAACCAAAAGGCTAGAATCCGGTGTCGTCTAGCGGTCAAAATGGACCGGTTAGTGGACAACGCCGAGTTCTAGCCTTCTTCTGGGTCCGATGCCGGAGCATACGGGAGGGAAAGAAGAATGGGCCGCCGTTCTACACAAAGTGTGTAAAATTGGCTCATTTCTTTGCTTGATCTAGCGATGTTTTCCCTTCAACGCACTCCCAACGGATCTTATCGCGTCACAAGCAAGAAGTTGTATTTGTCAACAGTCTATTACATCTTCATCTCGATGTCAACACCTGCAGGGAGGTGAAGATTCATCAAGGAGTCGATGGTCTTTGGGGTTGGATTCACAATGTCGATAAGACGCTTGTGAACACGTACTTCGAACTGCTCGCGAGCCGTCTTGTGGACGAACGATGAGCGGTTCACTGTGTACTTACGCTTCTCGGTAGGAAGTGGGATTGGACCAACCACACTTGCGCCCGTACGCGTAGCCGTATCCATGATGGTACGGGTGGATTCATCAATGACCGTGCTGTCGTACGCGCGAATCTTAATACGGATTCGCTGTCCTACTTCGTCGGCCTTCTTCGGTTTTGTCATTGTCTCGGTCATAGGGACCCTTTACCATTTTAAAGAAACCTCTAGGCTCCTATCCCCCGCCCGAGGGCAAGAGATAGGAGCACGAGCTTACTTCAAAATCTTGGTGCAAACACCTGCGCCCACGGTGCGGCCACCTTCGCGGATAGCGAAGCGCTGCTTTTCCTCGAGAGCAACTGGCGTGATGAGCTTGATCTTCAAGTTCACCGTGTCACCAGGCATAACCATTTCAGAACCTTCAGCGAGGGTAACCTCACCAGTTACGTCGGTTGTGCGCATGTAGAACTGTGGCTTGTAGCCATTGAAGAATGGCTTGTGGCGACCACCTTCTTCCTTCGAGAGTACGTATACTTCAGCCTCGAATTCAGTGTGTGGGTTCACAGAAGCAGTCTTGCAGAGAACCTGACCGCGCTCTACGTCTTCCTTCTTGGTACCGCGCAAGAGCAATCCTGCGTTGTCACCAGCCATACCAGACTCGAGCTGCTTGTTGAACATTTCGATACCAGTAACCGTGGTCTTCACGGTGTCGCGGATACCAACGATTTCAACTTCATCACCGATCTTGATCTGACCGCGCTCAATACGACCGGTAACTACTGTACCACGACCTTCGATTGAGAAGACGTCTTCAATAGGCATGAGGAACGGCTTGTCAGTCTCGCGCTGTGGAGTTGGGATGTAGGTGTCAAGCGCGTTGATGAGGTCGAGAATTGGCTTGGAAGCTGCATCATCGCCTGGGTTCTCAAGAGCCTTGAGAGCCGAACCGCGGATGATTGGGGTCTCCTTACCTGGGAAGTTGTACTTCGAGAGAAGGTCGCGAACTTCTTCTTCTACAAGGTCAACGAGTTCTGGATCAGAAACCATGTCAACCTTGTTGAGGAACACAACAATGTATGGCACACCTACCTGACGAGCAAGAAGGATGTGTTCGCGGGTCTGAGGCATCGGACCATCTGTTGCAGAAACAACGAGGATAGCACCGTCCATCTGTGCAGCACCCGTGATCATGTTCTTCACGTAGTCTGCGTGACCAGGACAGTCAACGTGCGCATAGTGACGCGTGTTGCTCTGGTACTCAACGTGAGCCGTAGCAATGGTGATTCCTCGAGCGCGCTCTTCTGGAGCTGCGTCGATCTGGTCAACACCCTTGTCCTGTGCCT
>CAZVGV010000016.1:0-21893 GCA_964627055.1 uncultured Gammaproteobacteria bacterium
GATCTTGGTTCACTCTCACCAGAAGAGCGCAAGACGGCAGGTAGTGCCTTCAATGAAGTGAAGTCTGCGATTGAACGTGCCATCGAGCATCGAGAGCGTGAGTTGCAGGATGCAAAGTGGGAATCAGTGCGTGAGACAGAGCGCATCGATACGACACAGCCATACTTCCCGACGCATGCTGCAGGACATTTGCATCCGAATACACTTGTGCAACGTGATCTTGAAGAGGTTGCGAAGCATATGGGGTTCATGGTGATTGATGGCCCTGAACTCGACACAGACTATTATACGTTCGAATCACTGAACATTCCGAAGACGCATCCAGCACGTGATTCGCAAGATACCTTCTATATCGAAGGACATCCAGATTGGTGTATGCGTTCGCATGTTTCTAACATGCAGGTGCGTCTCATGCAGCAGTTTGGGGCGCCGTTGCGCGCTGCGTATCCTGGTCGTGTGTTTCGTAATGAGGCGACTGATGCCAGTCACGAACACACCTTCTATCAGTTTGAAGCATTGGTCGTAGACAAAGGACTCACGATTGGACATCTTGTCGGCGTGATCAAATCACTCCTTCGTGGATTATTCCGTAAGGATATTGAAGTGCGTTTGCGTCCAGGATATTTCCCGTTCGTTGAACCTGGGTTTGAAATGGATATGTCGTGTCTTTTGTGCATGGGCCGCGGCTGCGCGGTATGCAAGAAGAGTGGGTGGGTTGAGCTCTTGGGGTGCGGTTTGGTGCATCCGCATGTGTTGAAAGAAGCAGGGTTGGATCCGCGCGTATGGAGTGGTATTGCCTTCGGTATGGGGCTTACCCGTCTGGTTATGATGCGCTATGGCATCGAAGATATTCGACTCCTGATGCGTGGCGACGAGAATTTCTTGAAGCAATTCTAGTATGCATATTTCTCTTTCGTGGCTCCGTGAATTCGTCGACATTCCGAAGGATGTATTGCCAGAGCAGCTGAAGCGGGATCTCACGTTGCATAGCTTTGAAATTGAACGCATGGTGTCGCAAGGTGAAGCTTGGGACAACATTGTCGTTGGTATTATTCGTGAAGTAGCACCGCATGCAAATGCGGACAAACTTCGTGTGTGTGCCGTCGACGCTGGTGCGTCTACGGTACAAATTGTATGTGGAGGATCCAACTTGGAAGTTGGACAGCGTGTGGCTCTTGCGCTTGCTGGTGCTCGTGTGAAGTGGCATGGCGAAGGGGAGTTGGTGACACTTGCTGATACGGAGATTCGTGGGGTGAAATCTGAGGGGATGATTTGTGGTGCGAGTGAAATTGGGCTTGCTACCGGCACAGAAGGTGAACGTGAGATTCTCGATCTGTCGCATCTCAATGTTGCAGCAGGGACGCCACTTGCAACCGCACTTCATCTCGATGATTTGATTATTGAAGTTGATAACAAGGCGATCACCAATCGTCCGGATTGCTGGGGTCACATCGGGGTTGCTCGTGAGCTCTCTGCGATTCTTGGGCGTAAGCTGCATATTCCAGAACCTCCTAAGGTCGAAGTTGATGCAAAGGAGTACTCGTTGCAATGCAAGATCGAGGCAACGGATATGTGCCGACGTTGGGTGGGTGTATCGCTGAAGAACATCACTGTTG
Organism: uncultured Gammaproteobacteria bacterium; assembly: GCA_964627055.1. Taxonomy (GTDB): domain Bacteria; phylum Patescibacteriota; class Patescibacteriia; order Magasanikbacterales; family JBBTQS01; genus JBBTQS01. The sequence continues at coordinate 1,617 of CAZVGV010000016.1, forward strand.
GTCCTTCGCCGGAGTGGATGGCCCGACGCTTGGAGGCAGTAGGAGTTCGTCCTATTAACGTGATTGTAGATTGTACCAACTACGTGATGATGGAGCTGGGTCAGCCATTGCATGCATTTGATGCGCGTGCGATTCAGGATGGTCGCATTATTGTGCGCAAGAGTCGTGTGGACGAAACGTGTGTGACGCTCGATGGTGTAACACGCACTCTGCCTGCAGGTGTTGCGGTCATTGCTGATAAGAAGCACGTGCTTGCCCTTGCGGGAATTATGGGGTGTAAGGATTCAATGGTCGTTGAGGATACTACTGACATTGTGATTGAAGCTGCTTGGTTTGATCCCGTGGCTACGCGTAAGGCGGCTACTGCACTTGATTTGCGCACTGATGCAAGTGCTCGATTCGAGAAGTCACTTGATCCGACAATGCCAAGTCGTGCGATTGCGCGCGTAGTGCAGTTGATTCGTGAACTGGTACCAGGTGCAACGGTTGTGAGCCCTGTTGTCGATGAAGGAAGCTCGTGGAAGAAGTCTATGCTGAGCAAGCCGATCGAGCTGCACATGTCGTTCCTTCGTGAGCGTATGGGTGTAGAGATTCCGATGGCGCGTGTGGGATCGATTTTGCAGTCGCTCGGGTTCGTACTGAAGAAAACCAAAAAGGCAGGGTTTGTGGTGGTGGTTCCATCGTGGCGTGCGACCAAGGATATTTCTATTGAAGAAGATTTGGTAGAAGAGGTTGCACGCATGTATGGGTATGATCAGATTCCTGAACAGTACCCACACATGTCGATTGCTCCTGCACCGCGTAACGATGAGCGTGAAGCGCTTATGCGCGTACAGGATGCACTTGCGCGTGATCGAGCGTTCACAGAGACACAAACCTATTCATTCACCAGCATTGAGACATTGCAGAAGATGGATCTAGATCCATCGGTCCATGTGGCAGTGGCTAATCCGTTGTCTCGTGAACAAACCCATTTGCGCCGTAGCTTGTTGCCTAATTTATTGGTACAGGTAAGTCAGGAAATGCGTGCGCAGGGTCAAGTACACCGATTTGAGATTGGTAAGAACTTCCGTATGGAGTCACCAGGTGACCAGACCCGACCACATTCAGGTGAATATTTGCCAGAGCAGCATGTCTTTGTTGCGGGTGTGGTTGCGGTGCGTGGAGAAGAGACTCCGTTTTTGGCAGCGCGTGATGCTGCGGTGCATGTACTTCGAACGCTTGGCGTAGATGCGCTTGTACATGGTGCAGAACAGCTGAGCAATTGGATGCATCCTGGGCGCACGGTAAGTATTCGCGTAGGGGGAGACGTGGTAGGTGAAGTGAGTGAGTTGCACCCACGATATATGGAGCGGTTTGGATTACGCGATCGCGTAGGTTTCTTTGAAATAGATATCACAGCATTGGTCCCACATTGTACTGTTCGCTCCCAGTACAAACCACTCCCGTTGTATCCGAGCGTGAAACGTGATTTGGCAGTTGTGGTTCCAGAACATGTACAGTACGAACACGTGGTTCGTGTAATGCGTCAGGCAGATACGTTGCTTGCGCATGTGGAAGGGTTTGATGTGTATCGTGGTGAACATGTTGCAGCGCACACGAAGAGCGTAGCGTTTCATCTTGAGTTCATGGATACCACGCGCACATTAACGTCTGCAGAGGTGGATGCGGCATTGGAGCGAATTGTGCAGGCACTGAAGCGCGAATGTAGCGCAGCGATTCGAGCATAAAAATTTCTTGTGTGCGAAAGCTGTGGTATACTTCTGCCATAGCTTTTTCATTTTGATCTGTATGCCACGACGAGCGGCTCCAAAGAATCCAGAAGCAATGTTGCGCGGTCCGCGAGGACAGGATATGGTCATGCGCGCAGATGCACCAGATACAGAGGAACAAGTGCGTGGTGGTGGTCCAGAAGTGGAGGGGCGTATTCGTGAATTACAACGACGTGATACTGATGCACGACACGAAAGAAGAGAGGTAGAAGAGGTGGAGCGAGCGCGACTCCGTGCACGCAATTACCAGCGTAATCGCGGAACGAAGGGTAAGAAAGCAGATCAGTGGGTGAACGAGTTGACCGAAGAGCGGAGACGAGCACAAGAAGAGGAAGGGCGCCGACATGCGGCGTGGGCTTCTGAGGAGTTTGAGATTGATCAACAGGAAGGGGAGCATGATCGCGTAGCTGCACTGTATAGCGCAACACATCCACGTCTTCCTGGTATGGACGACACGAGTGCGCTGCAATAATTTGTATGTTTGATACCAGCAAAGACATTCTCTACATTGTACTCGCGTTTTGCTCGGTGTGGCTGACTGTCTTTTTGTGCTGGGCGCTGTACTACTTCGCGATGACGATGAAGCATGCAAATGAAGTCATCATTGAAATACGAGACAAGGTTCACGCGATAGTGAAGGCGTTAGAGTATATCCGTGAAAAAATGGACTTTGTGAGTGGGGGCATGCACTTCATGTCCAAATATCTCAATCAGTATCTGGGGCTCGGAGCGAAAGATGATGGTGATGAGGATGAAGAAGAATCGCGAGTTGATTCTACACAGAAACGGCGAAAGAAAAAGTAAGAGAAGAGCTCCAGAAACTGCCATGGTTCTGGAGCTTTTTTGGTATTGTGTCGCGGCATCAACGAATGGTAAGGTGGTGGTGCTATGGCATTCACGCACCTGCACGTCCACTCGCATTATTCGTTGTTAGATGGGTTGCCCAAGATTGGTCAGCTTATTAAAGCTGCGAAAAAACGTGGATTTTCGGCAATTGCGCTTACAGACTACAACGCGCTCTATGGGGCGATTAGCTTCTATGAGAAGGCGTTGGCTGAGGGGATCAAGCCGATCATTGGTGCAGAGCTCTATGTGGCGCCGCATGGGATTGCAGCGCATGAGACTGCAGGTACTGATGTGAAGGTCCATCACATCGTACTGCTTGCAAAAAATTACGATGGCTACAAGTCGCTCATGAAATTGATTTCCGTTGGGCAGATTGATGGTCTGCTCAATGGCAAGCCGCGCATCGACAAGGCAATCCTGCGTGAACATGCACGCGATCTTATTGCGCTATCTGGGTGCATGGATGGTGTGATCCCGCAGATCATTCGGTCGACAGATGATCAGGCAGTGTGGGAGAGGGAAGTGCGTGAGTATGTGGCGATTTTTGGTGAAGGAAATTTTTATCTTGAGTTGCAGGATCATCCTGAGATTGATGGCCAGGTGCAGATGAACAACACGTTGGCCGAGTTGGGGGCAAGACTCAATGTTCCAGTGGTTGCAACACGTGATGTTCATTATCTCGATCCGAGTGACTGTGAAGCACAAGATATTGTGACGTGTATTCGCATGGGTCGGCAGGTGAGTGATCCTTCGCGTCCGAAGATGGTGCATGTGGATCGATCGCTCAATGACGAGGCTGACATTCGCAGTAGGTTTGGGCATGTCCCTGAGGCGATTGAGAATACACAGAAGATCGTGGATGCGTGCAATGTGGAAATTCCACTGGGCAAGTGGTTCTTCCCGCCCATTCCGATTCCAGAAGGGAAGACCGCAGATCAGGAGCTTGAGGATCAGACGTGGGCTCGTTTGCCGACGCTCATGGAAATCACAGATGATGTTCGTGAGCGCGTGCGCTATGAGCTCGACATTATCAAGACCAAGGGGTACGCTGCGTATTTCCTCGCTGTTGCAGACTATGTGCAGTGGGCACGTGATAATGGCATTGTCGAAACGACTCGTGGATCGGCTGCTGGATCACTCGTGTCCTATGCACTCAACATCACGACGGTAAACCCGTTGTATTTCAAATTGCCGTTTGAGCGCTTCTTGAATCCAGAGCGTCCAAGTGCGCCGGATATTGATACTGACTTTGCTGACGATCGGCGTGATGAAGTGCACGCGTATGTGACGCGTAAGTACGGTGCAGACAAGGTGGCACAGATTGTAACCTTCGGTACGATGGCAGCGCGTGCTGCGGCACGAGATGCTGGGCGTGCACTTGGCATGTCATACAACTTTTGTGATCAGGTGGCGAAGTTGATTCCGGTTGGTGCGCAAGGGTTTCCTATGACGATTGAGCGTGCGCTCAAGGAGGCACCAGATCTCAAGAAATTATTTGATGCAAACGAAGAAGTACAACGCCTTCTTACGATTGCGCAAAAGATCGAAGGTAATGTGCGTCATACATCGATCCATGCGGCAGGTGTGGTGATCGCCGCAACAACACTTACAGACTTCACGCCAATCCAACGTGAAGTTGGTGGTGAGAAGATTACGACGCAGTTTGAAATGAAGTCAGTGGAGGCTGCAGGACTCTTGAAGATGGACTTCCTGGGTATTCGCAACTTGTCCATTCTTGGAAACGCTGTGCAACTCATTGAGCAGATTCATGGGGAGAAGATTGATATTACGAAGTTGCCATTTGATGACAAGAAGACGTACGAGATGCTTGCTCGCGGTGAGACGATGGGTGTGTTCCAACTTTCTGGGTCAGGTATGACGCGCTATCTCAAGGATCTGCGTCCGACCACCATCTTCGACATCATGGCAATGGTTGCATTGTTTCGTCCGGGTCCAATGGAATCCATTCCAGAATACATTGAGCGTAAGCACGGCCGTAAGCCTGTGGTGTACATGGATCCGCGTCTGGAAACAGTCATGGATAAGTCGTTTGGTATCATGGTGTACCAAGATGATGTCATGCTTACAGCTATCACCCTGGCACACTATTCCTGGCTTGATGCTGACAAGTTGCGTAAGGCAATGGGTAAAAAGATCAAGGAAGAGATGGATCAGCAGAAGGAAAAGTTTTTGAAGGGTTGCGTCGAATATGGTGGGCTGAAGAAGGAGAAGGCAGAAGAAATTTGGAAACTCATTGAGCCGTTTGCTGCGTATGGGTTCAATAAGGCACATGCTGCGAGCTACGCCGTTGTTGCGTATCAGACCGCGTATCTCAAGGCGCACTACCCTGTGTGCTACATGGCAGCGGTGCTTACGGCAGAAACCGGCGATAATGACAAAATTGCAGCAATCGTTGCCGAGTGCCGTCGCATGGGAATTGAGGTTTCTGCGCCGCACGTGAATGAATCATTTGAGAAATTCACCGTTGTGTCGACTGGTGTTGATGGAACACCGATGCAGATTAGATTCGGTCTCTCTGCTGTGAAGAATGTGGGTGAGCATATTTGTCAGGTGATTATTCGTGAACGTAAGGCGGGTGGAGCGTTTACCTCACTTGAGAATCTTCTGGAACGTGTGCGTGATAAGGATATGAATCGCAAGTCCCTTGAGTCGCTGATCAAGGTCGGTGCGCTTGACTGCTTTGGTCTTGAGCGTGGGGTCTTGTTGCACAACATGGAGAACATTCTGATTTTTTCCAAGGAATCTGCGTTGCGTGCGACCACGAATCAGGATTCGCTTTTTGCAGGCAGTGGATTGGACGTGGCCTCAAAAGTCTCCTTGCGTGAAGCACCGCCAGCAACAGACCATGAGCGACTTGGTTGGGAGAAGGAGTTGCTCGGATTGTATATTACTGGTCATCCATTAACGGTGTACGAGAAGCGCATTGGGCGAACGCTCGTACCAATTCCTGAGATCGAGGCAAAGGATCCTGGCGCGTGGGTTACGATTGCCGGGATTGTACGGCTGATGAAGAAGAAGATCACACAGAAGGGTAAGGTCATGGCATTCGTGACGCTCGAGGATTCGCACGGTAGTGTTGAGATGTTAGTGTTCCCCAAGGCGTATGAAGGAACTGAAGGTCTGTGGGTTGTGGGCAAGATTGTTGCGGTCATGGGACGCAAAGGAAAGGAAGCAGGGGACAACAAGCTCATGGTCGAGAAGGCATACGAACTCACTGAAGAGACTATGGATTCAGTGATGTCACAACTGAGTGGTGGTGTTGAAGTCCAGCCATCGTATTCACGCACTCCGAAGAAGTCTGCGAGTGATGTGCCGATTCCTGCTCCCGCTGCGCCAGAGCCCTATCGCGCACCTGAACCGCCACCCCAAGCGCTCATCACCATTCCTGCAGATGCAACACCTGAGATTAAGGCGGCACTCAAAACATTCTTTGCAAATCATGTTGGTGATCATCAGGTCGTGCTCGAAGTTGGCGGACAAAAAATTCTCACGGCGTATCGCATTGTGTGGGATGAGGCAACACAGGTTGCGGTGCAATCATTGATTGGTACTTCTGCATCATAAATAGCACAAACCCGCCGAGTGATCGACGGGGTTGCGTGTTGGAAGTGTGTTGTCAGGCGGTTGGCGAGATCGATACCGAGACCACGATTCCCCCAATCGTGTCGGTGGTTACCTTCATGTACTGGAAGATCTTGAGCCGAATCTGTTCCGGCGTTTCGGTCGTAGATGTGCTGTGCCAACGGAGTGTACAGGGGATGAACAATGCCACTCGGTTACCCGAAACATCGGTCTCTGTAGGAGATCCCAGCTCCACTGCGCATGCGAGGTTGTACTCGAGCGCTTCGAGTATCTCGCGAGTCAGCCTAGGGTTGTGGAGCGTGGTGCGCTTCGCTTGCTCCGTTGTCAGCTTGATCGTGAATGAACGCGCGTTGCTCATGCGCTTGCTCCTTTCCCGGGTGATGTTGCGGGGGTGATGTTGACGTGAGCTGGGTACGCGGGCACGTGGGTGCTGCCGAAGGTGCGCAAGAGAAGCGCCTCCACCGCCTGCTGCATGATCACGTCGGATGTAACGTCGAGTGTTGTTGGGAACTCGATCGTGACGGTGAAGGTGATCTTCGTACCGGAAGACTGCGAATCTGAAGCATGGTCGGACATGAATGAGCTCCTCCTGAGGAGGAGCATACATGAAATACAGAATTTGTCAATCCTAGCGCACGAGTTCCCAGGACGGGTCTGCAGTGAGTTCACTCCATGGAGTGAACTCACGATTTTGTGCATGGAACCAGCCTGCAGCAGCGATCATCGCTGCATTGTCTGTTGTGTATTTGAGTTCAGGGATCAAAACGGTACAAGCGGGAAGCTCGTTGGTCAGTGCATTGTGGAGTCCTTCACGTAGGTAGCGATTTGCGCTTACACCGCCGGAGAGGATTACGGACGCTGCAGTATATTCTCGCGCAGCACGCAGCGTCTTTGCTACAAGTACGTCGGTAACTGCCTGTTCGAAGCTCGCGCACACGTCTGCGTGGTTTGCTGTTGGGTTGTCGCGTAGGTAGTACAACACCGCAGTCTTCAGTCCAGCAAAGGAAAAATCAAAGTCATCGCTCGTGCACATCGGACGCGGGAATGCGATAGCGTCACGTGCGCCTTCAGTGGCGAGCTTGCTGATTTTCGGACCTCCTGGATATTCCAGACCCATCACTTTTGCGGCTTTGTCGAAGCACTCGCCGACAGCGTCATCGCGTGTGCGACCGATGAGCGTGTAGTCGCCGTGTCCTCGCATGAGAATGAGTTCTGTGTGTCCACCCGAAACAATCAGTGCAATACAAGGAAAAGGGATCTCCGTTGGTGGGTTGTCGCCAAGTAATACAGAGTAAATATGTCCTTCAATGTGGTTGGTGCGAACAATCGGCACTTCACCCCACGCATAGGAGAGTGCACGCGCAGCTTCAACGCCGACCACGAGTGACGTTACTAGTCCCGGACCAGCTGTCACAGCAATTGCATCCGGCCGTGCATTACCAAGTGCTTCGCGAATCACCGGGATAATCGAATCTGCATGCTTGCGTCCTGCGATCTCGGGCACCACACCACCATAAATTTTGTGAATATCAATTTGTGACGAAACACAACTTCGTTCTACAACGAATCTGCCGTCTCGTTGTGTGAGAAGCGCGGCTGCGGTGTCGTCGCATGATGTCTCAATCCCAAGAATATGCATACGCAAGAATCCTAACACAGATAGAAGAATTGGCAATGTGTGATGCTACAAAAGCACCGCCCTCAATGGGCGGTGCTTTTTTGTAGTATCGCTACGGGGAATTGAACCCCGATTTCCAGGATGAAAACCTAGCGTCCTAACCATTAGACGATAGCGACGTTTACGACCCCAATATAGGGGATCGTAATGAGGTTGTCAATATTAGCCAATGGTAATCTGATTGAACACACGCGTGTTCTGGTTCACAGCACCTACAAGTACTTGTGCGTGGTCGAGTAATTCCGGTGCATGTTCCTTCACCACATTCATGGTGAACTGCGCAAGTGTCTTTGCTTTTTCAATGGCCCAAGGTTTTTCTGGACCTGCTTCGTAGCGGTACGCAGTACCAATGAGAATGAGCAATCCCTCTTCCTTAGGTATGCGTCCTGCATTGAGATTGTCTAGCAGTAACTTCGAAGCAGTTGCGATCGGCTTCACAAGATCGGTGTCATACGGGCCGATAATAAATGCCTTGTTGAGCAAGTGGAGCCAGTCAAATCCACGACCGATGGCGAGGATCTGTTCCTTGTGCTCTACATCCGCAACAGGGCGTTGCAACGTGCGAACTGTCTTGATGTGATTCTTGTTGCCCAGTAGGAGTGCGAGGAGGTCGTCTACTACTTGCATGTTCATGTCTGGGAACATGCGGATGACACGTGCTTGTAATTCGTCTCCAGAGATATCTCCAATCTCTGCCATATCGATGGTGCGCCCGTCTGGGCTGTGGATGACGAGGCTATCTTCGTCAGTTTCGATGCCTACTTGGATAGGGTAGACCACGGCATGCCCGATGCCGAAGACGGCTTCTGCTTGTTTTTTCAGATTTGCTGTATATACGCGCGCAGCGTCTGTGTCATACCCGAATCCTTTGCAACCACGATGCGTGATTCCTTTGGAGTAGTGATAGGTGATGAGAAGGAGCGCGCTGCGACCTTTGCTGACCGCATAGTCAACCCATTCGAGCATGAGGCGACCGAAGTAAGGCCAACCCATATCGAACTTGCCTCCGATATTGCGAAACGGCTGAATGATGCCTACGGGTGTCTGCGTGATAACGGACAGGTTGAGTCGACCATCCATGCACTTGAGTGCTGCGATCTCGGTTGGGTGCTGGCTGCGGTACTTACGCCGCGCAAGCGAGGCGTCAGGGCTGCTAAATGCTGCACTCTGTTCTCGGTTTCGTTCGAGAATAAACTGGGCGATCTTGTTAGGCATACGCCAAAGAAGAATGAGTATGCGCTTAGTGTAAGAGCAAGGATTGTGCATTGTCAAAAACAGAAGACCGCAGTCGGTGCAACGAGATATTTCTCGTTCGTCCGGGCTGCGGCTGCTGGTTGGTTCACGCTGCAATGGCGTGGGCCATAGCTTCGTCGAACCGGAGGATCTCGTCGAGCCCGTGCATCAGCTGCGAATCGGTCTCGTGGAGGAACTCGCGGATCGGACAGCGCAATCCTGCGTGATGCAGGCGAGCTTCGAGCTCCCTGCGGTACGCGAGGCTTGCAGCGTCGAGTTGTCGATGCTGCTCACACATCGGAATGGCGTCCTTCTGCGCCCCGAACATGCGAGCGCAGCGCTCGTGTGTTGTGAGCACGATCAGCTGCGGCTCGATCTTCTTGGCCATCTGGACCAGATGCCGAAGTGAGATCTCGAGTTCGTAGGCGTCGGAGATACCCGATCCGCCCGCTTGCGCGAAGACGTACGGAATCTCCGGCAGGCGGAGGTGTTCTTGAACGCGTTCGGCAACCGTCGGTTGCCCGCGAACAGAACCTCGAGTGTCCATGCACCGGACCACGATGGTGCGTCCAGTCTGAAGTCCCTTCCGTCGTTCATTGTGTCGACGGAGGTGGAACTTCATCTGTGCGAGGCCTGGTTGTGCCGCTCGTAAACGCGCGAAGACTGCGTCCTCAGAGGTCGCGAAGTCTTCGTACACCACGATGATGGCTTCCGTTACTCCGCCCAGCAGCATCGCGTGCTCCAGTTGCAGCGCGAGATGCGTGTATGTGTCGACGTCCAGAGACGCGATGCGCGACTCGAGAGCTGTCAGCTTGAACACCGGTGTGTTGGGGGTGTTCGTGACTGCGTCGACGATCTCGTTGAGCCGTGACTGCGCGTGGAAGTGCCGGACATCGGTGATTGCGACGACGGGTTGGAAACCATTGCAGCTAAAACCCACAGGCGCCTCCTTGGCATGGATGAGGGTTGAACGTGAGCATTGTACGCCTGGTGTATTTTGGGTGTCAAACAGGAACTGTGCATATTTTTTGTACTACAAAAGCTCTATCGCTCGATCGAGTTTGTCGTGTCTAACGATAATAGGCACAACAGCAACGCCACGCTTGTTGAGAAAAGCAGCGAGGTCGCGGACATCCCGTTGATAGCTTGTGATCATGGTGACCTGTGATACAGGCCCGAGGTGTTGGTGCAGTGCAACGCGCTTGCTTGTACCAAGGATGACTTCGTCAGGATGGAAGAGCGAATAGATGCCCATGCGGCGCAGCCAGGTCGTCTTGTAGGGCTCTGATCCTTCGCACAAGAGTACGAGTCGATCGTGTGAGAGACGTGCACGTGCGACGAGTTGTCCTATGTGGCGTGATAGATAGTGTTGTGCTGCTGGAGCGAAAAGTTGCACTGCCACAGCCAGCTCAATACGAAATTCACTTACGTCACATTCTGAAGCAAGGCGTTTGAGTAGCCCGTGAGGGAGGAGACGCTCATGGTATGAGGTGGCGCATGCACGGTACAGTGTCGCAAATCTCTTCGCATTCATCCCCAGTGGTTCAAGAGCTCGGAAGAGACACTCTCGCAAGAACTTCCGCATTGCGAAGAGAGTATGTTCGAAATCAAAAACTGCCACGCGGTGTCCCGCAGGCAATACTCGTGGTGGTTGCATAAATTTTGACGGAATAAAGTGGTGGTTTCCGACTCATAGTCAGCGATCTCATCACATTCATTCGATCTTTGCAAGTGCACGTCTTGTGGAGTATACTGTGGCTATATGCAGCCTATCTACATACCGTTTTGGCTTGCGGTGCTGTTCACCTTTGGGTACGTTATTGCCCTTGATGGCAGTTTTTTGGGGTTAGAAGCCTCGACGCATTTGCATTTGGCCGTACTTCTGTACCTTTTGACTCTCACGTATGCCACGATTTCTTCGCGCAAACGCTAAAATACTTGGTGGCACTACCGCACCACCCAAGCGCGAGTTCGCTTGGCATCATGTAGCACCAGAAGGCGAGCTTGCTGTAGATGTGGCGAAGGTGGGTAATGAACTGGTGATTGTGGCACCTATCGCTGGCGCAGATCCTGAGACCTTGTCGGTTTCTATAGACCACGATATGGTGACGATACGCGGCTCTCGTGAACAACAAAAAGAGACCAAGACACAGGAATTTTTTTATCAGGAATGTTTTTGGGGCGCGTTTTCTCGCAGTATCATTCTTCCTGTGGAAGTGTCCAAGGACAAGTCCAAGGCCACGATCAAGAATGGCATCCTCACGATTCGTATTCCGGTAGTTCGTGTGTCTGCAGAAATCCCAATCGAAATTATTGACGAAGCATAATCAATCGCTGTGAATACCACCCACGAACCAGAAATTGAAGAGAGCACAGAAGGAGCATCTACAATGAAATCACCCCGACGACTCCTGTATTTTTTTCTCGGCGGGCTTTTTGTTGTATTGGTAGCACTGGTCGCTGCAGCGCCTGTGCTCTACGAAGCGTATTATGAAGGTCGCATGTACCCCGGTGTATCAGTGGGGGTGTATGCCGTAGGTGGCATGACCCGTGCTGAGGTTGAGGCGCAAGTGCGTGCACAGGATGCGGCGCTTGCCAATAATGGATTCACATTTGTGGTACAAGATGGGTCGGGAAGCGTGCGCTCGTTCACGTCATTGCCGTTAGTGTACGGCGAAAGCGCTGAGACAAGTATTTCTTTTGCAGATATTGACGCAGAGGCAACTGTTGCTCGTGCCTACGCTGTGGGACGCACCGGCTCCTTCTGGGAGCGTCTTGGCAGCATCTGGAAGACGAGCACCGAAGGAACGCAGGTTCCTGTTGCAGCAACCATGCACCCCGAGGTGTTGATCGACGTGTTGCACACGAACGCGCAAGCATACGAAACACCAATGCAAAATGCGCGACTCGCATTCGACACTGTGGGTGGGGTTTCGGTGCTTCCAGAAAATCCAGGTGAAGAGTTTGCTTATGCTGCAGCAGTTACTGCGGTTGAGAATCAGGTTCGGGCGTTGTCGTTTCGCACTATCGAGATTCCTCGCATAAGTAAGAAGCCAACGATCACTGCAGCAGAGGCCACACAGGTACTACCTCGTGTTCTTCCTGTCGTGCGTGAAGCTGTTGCAACACTGGCACTAACAACTGGAACAGCATCGACGACAGCCAAGGTGCAAACATGGCCGATTACGGAAGCTGACAATCGTGCGTGGATCGAAGTGCAGGAGCGGCCTGATGGCGAAATTACGCTGGGTATTGCTCGATCAGTCTTTGATGAGCGGATTGGTCAAATTGCGTCAGGAGTAGATGTTGCACCTAAGGATGCGCGTTTTTCGATCGATGAGGTTACAAAACGTGTGGTCCAATTCCAGCCAGCAGTAACAGGTAGAACGATCGATCGTGATTCCATGTATCTTGTGCTTAATGAGCGCATGCGTGCCATTGCTGCTGGAGATACACCAACGACTTCGACGGTGATGCTCACGGTGATGGAGCAACAGCCGACCGTACGAACTCAGGACACGAATCAGTTGGGTATTCAAGACCTTCTTGGAGTTGGTGTGTCGAAGTTTGAGCACAGTTCAGGGGATCGCATCAAGAATATTCGCAATGCAAGTAGTAAACTCGAAGGATTGTTGATTGCGCCTGGTGAGGAGTTTTCTCTTGTCGCAGCATTGCGTCCTATTACCTTGGAGAATGGATACGTCCCAGAGTATGTGATCAAGGGCGACAAAATCGAGAAAGACGTGGGTGGTGGACTCTGCCAGATTGGATCGACTGCATTCCGAGCCGCAATGAACGCCGGGCTCAATATCACAGAGCGCTACAATCATTCGCTCGTGGTAAGTTATTACAATGACTTGACCAATGGTAATCCAGGGACGGATGCTACGATCTTTGATCCGTCACGTGACATGAAATTCGTGAACGATACGGGGCATTACATCTTGCTCACGACTGAAGTTGATGTGCCCAACATCACACTTAAATATTATTTCTGGGGTACCAGTGATGGGCGTAAGGGGTACTACACACCGCCAACAGTACTCAAGTGGATTAGTCCAGGCGAAACACGCAGTGTGAAAACGACGGATTTGCCACCAGGCAAGACGCATTGTCAAGTTGCATATCGTGGTGCACAAACTACGTTTGATTATGTTGTAGAACGTGCAGACGGAACGATCAACAAGCGAGCATTCCCATCGAGCTACCGACCGCTTCCACGTATTTGTTTTGTTGGAGTAACACCTGAAGAGCTCAAGGAGGCACAGGTAACAGGTACGGTTTCGCAACCATATTCGGTGGCATTTCCACCTACATCAACTCCCGCTGCTATTCCGGTACAGTAGTGTGGTCTAAAAACAAAAAAATCCCTTCCAGTCTCTGCGCCCAAGAAGGTACATTATTGATGCACACCAGCCGGAGCCAGCATAACCCAAAAATACACCTCCATGCTTGTCGTGGACGCAGAAATTGAAAGGAATTTGCGAAAGAACGAACCCGTGGTGGGGTTCAGGAGAGGACACTACCACGGGTGGTTCCAGCTGTCAAGTGACGGTGGACATTTACTCAATAATGGCATCGACAATGCCGTATTCCATCGCTTCTTTTGCGGACATGAAGTGGTCTCGCTCGGTGTCATTGCTGACTTGCTCGAGGGGTTTGCCTGTGAGGTCTGAGAGCATCTTGTTGAGATTGTGCTTCATGCGGATGATACGCTCGGCGTGGATTTGGATATCGGTTGCTTGACCTTCAGCACCACCCATCACCTGGTGAATCATAACTTCTGCATTCGGGAGAATATATCGCTTACCCTTCTGACCAGAGGCGAGAAGTGTTGCTGCCATGCTCGCAGCCATACCAATACAGATGGTAGAAACATCAGCTTTGATGAGCTTCATGGTGTCATAAATCGCCATGCCAGCGGTTACAGATCCACCGGGCGAGTTGATGTACAACTTGATGTCCTGGGTCTTGTCCTGCGAGTCGAGGAAGAGAAGTTGCGCGATGATTGCGTTGGCAACACCATCATCAATGGCAGAACCAAGGAAAATAATGCGGTCCTTCAAGAGACGCGAGTAAATATCATATGCGCGTTCGCCGAACTGTGTCTTCTCAATTACGGTAGGTACGAGATATTGATTGGTCATACGGAATAGTTACTGTTTTTGCATCGTAGCAAGGAACGCAGGCTCCAACAACTGCCAGGCAGATTCCGTGTCTGTAATCTGCACATTCTTGATGGTGAAGCCAGCTGCCTTCTTGTGCCCGCCACCACCGAAATATTGCGCGATCGCAGAAACGTCCATGTCATGTTTGGTCGTGCGCATGCTGCCCTTCACGCCACCACCATCGACTTCGCGTAACACGATCACCGCTCGACCTTCACCCAATGAATTGAGGAAGTTCGCGAGACCGTCAATGTCGTCGTCTGTCGCACCCATGGCGTCGCGCTCCTCGCGGCGGATGTACGTGTAGGTTACCGCATGCTCTTGCACATACGTCAGGCGCGAGAGCATCAGTCCCCACAACTGCAATGCACGCATGGACTTGTTGCGCGTGGTGTGAGAGAGGATGGCACCGAAGTCTGCGCCTGCAGCCATGAGCTCTGCAGCGATGCGCACGGATGTTGGTGTGGTTGCTTGGTTGGAGAAGTTGCCAGTGTCAGTTACAAGACCTGTGAGAATTGCAGTCGCCATCTCGCCGGTGATCGCAATCCTGTTCTCGCGGAAATAATGGTAGAGCGTTTCGGTGGTCGACGCGGCGTCAGTGAGTACGAGATTGTGTGTGCCGAACAGTGTGTTCGTGTGGTGGTGATCAACGTTGATGATGGTTGGACGGTAGGGAAGTGTTGCCATGATCGACTCCATTCCAGCGTGTCGCAAGTCGCCGGTGTCAAAGAAACAAATCGTATCAAACGCCGTACGCGAAAAAATCCCTGGATCAGACGTGAACTCCCGGCTCCCTGGCAAGAACAATAGATCACTTGGAATTGCGGTCGTGCAAAACGCCGTGTACTTCTTGCCGAGCAGACGCAAATACTGCATGAATGCGCATGCTGCCGACAGCGTATCACCGTCTGGTCGAGGATGCGAAATCAGCAACACATGGTGCGCTTTTTCCTGGAGATGCTGGTGGATGGTGGTGCTGATTGTCTCCATAGGGAGAAATGACTATATAGGAAGTCACTCTCCCTGGCAAGGGTCTATTGTTCTACAATGATTCTGCGTCCGGTGCGCGCTTCAAGCTCATTGAGAATATCGTGCGCGCGCTCGAAGAAGTTGAGGGACAATTTTGTTTTCTTTGTTGATCCGTTTTTTGTGTATTCGATGATCAACGGGATGACGGTCACAACAGCCTTGGTAGTGTTGGCTGCATCCATGTGCGCGTAGGCGGTTTTTGGTCGGGCTTGGGTAATTGATTTCACCTCTGCATACGGAATGGTCTTGGTTGTGAGCATTCGGTATACAAATGCAGAGTCTGTGAATTCCACTTTTGCTCGGCGCGCCATCCAAATGAAGAGTATGCCTACGGGTGCGAGTACGAACGAAATAATGCAAATAAAACCTGCGATGTAGAAGAGTCCCTTGCCTGTGAATCGATGTGTGATAGTCATATGACCTAACTATACCACCAAAAAACCGAACGCGCCCAGAGGTTGTCTGAGCGCGATGGTCAAGTAGGAATGTGTTGTCTCACGACTGGTCACGAGACGGTGGAGCTCCACAGCATCACGATGAGCTCGACGGCATCTTGGAGAAAGATCCATCCGAGGATCGTGCCGCCGGTGAGGGAGAGGACGATTGGCGCCACTGCCCTTCGTTGTTCGTCCGTCAGCTCAGGGTCACGTGCGCTGGCGACCACGTCTTGGAAGAGCGCGGCGCAGAAGGCGAGGAAGAGGGCGATGGAAACGCTGTACGCCCACACCACATGCCACTCACGTCCTTCGTGCAAGTACTCCGTCAGTGCACGCAAGCCCCATGCGGTGAGGAAGAACGAGATCAGAAAGTAAAAGAACGGAGTCAAGTATCTCATGAGCTCTCTCCTTGAGCGTCGAAGTCGGCTTTCTTGTAGCAGATTGTCTCGTTTCTGTCAACCATAGTACAATGGCATCTATATGTATCTCCAGAGCATCGAAGTACAAGGATTCAAGTCATTTGCCCAGAAAACGCGCATTCAGTTCATCCCGCCCACTGGCGGCCGGCAGGGTGTGACTGCCATTGTGGGCCCCAATGGTTCTGGCAAGAGCAACATCGCAGACGCGATTCGCTGGGTGCTTGGCGAACAATCTTTGAAGATCATCCGTGGCAAGAAGACCGAGGACGTCATCTTCGGTGGCTCGGAGAAGAAGTCGCGCATGGGGTATGCGGAAGTCACGCTCACCCTCAACAACGAAGACGGCACGATCAAGCCTGCAGAATCGACCGACGACCACCCGATGGATTATTCGGAGATCTCGATCACGCGTCGCGTGTATCGCGATGGCGAAGGTGAGTATCTGCTCAACGGCTCGCGCGTGCGCCTCGTCGATATTCAACTCCTCCTCGCTCGCGCGCACTTTGCAGAGAAGTCCTACACTGTTGTGGGTCAAGGCATGATTGACCACATGCTCATGGCGACCTCTGCCGAGCGCAAGACGTTCTTCGATGAAGCAGCAGGTATCAAAGAGTTCCAGATCAAGCGTCATCAGACCGTGCTCAAGCTCAACGCAACGCGCGAGAATCTCCACGAGTCCCGCATGCTGCTCTCCGAAATCGAGCCGCGTCTTCAGAGCCTTACACGTCAGGTGAAGCGTCTCGAAAAGCGTGAAGAAGTTGAGGCAGAACTTCACACCGCGTATATTCGCTACTACGGTGGCCAGTGGGTGCGCATCCAAGAACAGCTGAGTCGTGTGCTTGTTGAACGCGATCAAATTGGAGTCGAACAAAAGGCAGTGCAGGCTGCGTACGATGCAGCATTTGCACAATTGCGTTCTATGGAAGTGCAAGAGACCAAGAGCGATGTGTACTCGCAACTTCAGAAGGAATACGACGAGGTCCATCGCGAGCGCACGAAGTTGCGCGAGGAAATCATCCGTCTCAAGAATGCGATCGAGGTTGCTACGGTGCGTGCCTCGTCACAACAGAAGTGGGCACCGCTGCCACTTACGAAGATCATTACGGAGCTCGAAGCAATTCGCGATGAAGTTGCGCATGCACAGAACGAACGTGATCTCTCTGTTCTCGAACGGTTTGTGAAAGGTGTCCTTGGCAAAGTAGCTTCACTTATTGAACGTCTCCAGCAACCGGCGCCACAGCAGCCTGCAGCGTTTGTGGACACCAAAGCGCAGGCAGAAATTGCCGAACTGGAGAAGACGCTTGTACTCATCGAAGAAAAAGCAATCCATCTCCAGGAGCGTATCGCTTCGGTCAGTCGCGAGGAACAAGAGAAGAAGAGTGCTTTCTTCGCGTTGCAGCGCGAACTCCAAGACAAGCAAAAGCAGCTGCACACCACAGAGCAACGCGCGAGTGGCATAGCTGTTGACCTGGCGCGCATCGAGACACGACGTGACACGCTTCTCGAAGAGATTGATCGTGAAGTATCGCAGTATCGCACAGAGATTGAGACGCTTGCACCAGAGATTGCACGCACCGTGGATGTCGCTGCACTCCAGCAAGACGTGTATCGTCTGCGCCGCCAGCTCGAACTTATCGGCTCCATTGATCCCGAAGTAATGAAGGAGTACGAAGTCACGCGCGAGCGTCATGCATTCCTCGACGAACAAGTCCGCGATCTCGACACGGCGATCGCGCAACTCGAGAAGGGGATTGTGGAGCTTGATGCCATTACCACGAAGCGCCGCGCCACCGCATTTGCACAAATCAACCGCGAGTTCGGGAGATTCTTTGCTACGCTTTTCAATGGTGGTCGCGCAGAGATCGTGGAGGTGCGCCAGTCACCGAAGGAACAGATTGCAACAGACGAAACCGGTGAAGTAGCGGAAGCTGATCCAACAGCCGAGACACTCGTCGGCATCGACATTGTTGCTTCACCTCCAGGCAAACGCGTCACTGACATCGCTGTCCTTTCTGGTGGAGAGAAAGCACTTACCAGCGTCGCACTCATCTGCGCGATTCTTTCCACCAACCCGTCGCCGTTTGTTGTGCTCGACGAGGTAGACGCCGCACTCGATGAAAGCAACTCGGTGAGGTTCGGCGCCATCATTGCCGAGCTTGCCACCCAGACGCAATTCGTGGCCATCACGCATAACCGCGCTACCATGGAACAGGCGCAGCTTCTCTATGGCGTGACTATGGGGGACGACGGTGTGTCACGCGTTCTGTCGGTGCGACTGGAGGATGCGGTAGCTCGGGCGGCGAAGTAGTATGTCCAACATCTTGGACCAAGCGAACCGTGTTATCGTTACTCTCATTGTTCAAAGCCTTGTCACGATTCTCCTTTTAGGAATCAGTTTTCGAATTAATGGACGCTCCGTAGGCTGGATTTTGGCCATACTGCATGCGTTCTACTATGGTTTGAGACGCACCAAGTCCACGAGCCAGGGTGGGACTTGGATTACGGTGTTTTTCTGGATCGGAGTATTGGCATATTGGATCATTTCTAGTACGACGATCCAATGGCACCCTTGACGGCGCTGGAGACCTGGTATAGAATACCCCCGAACTGAAGAAGCCTCATTTTCTATGGTCAAAATCAAGCTCGCACGCATTGGAAAGAAAAAGCAGCCGGAATACCGGATTATTGTTGTAGAACAGGGCCGCGACCCATGGGGCACGACCAATGAAATCATCGGCCACTTCAGCCCGCTCATGAAGGAGAACGCAATCACACTCAAGGAAGATCGCGTGAAGTACTGGCTCGGGGTAGGTGCACAGCCAACCGACACCTTGCGCAACATGTTCATCGATAAGGGGTACATGACTGGTAAGAAGGTTCGCTCCATCACCATCACCAAGCGCCGCGCAGCAGCAATTGCAAAGAAGGCAGGCGCAGCAGCATAACATTCTGTCTCAAGACACAAAGCACCGGCTTCGGCCGGTGCTTTGTTATTCTTGACAATGTGTGCCAGGAAATGTAGTATCTAGCGTTGCGCTGCAAGGTGCGGTGTCGACATGCAGTCACAGGGAGGTTGAGGATGAATGGAATAGAGGTGCGGGGTGCAGTCACGATCATTGCACTCTTCGCGATGATAGTGATTGTTGTGAAGTGTGTTCCTCACCCGCGCCTTGCACAACAGCAGGAGGTGCGTGGGGAGATCACTTCTCAGGCACGATGGGAGGCGGCACTTTGCTTCAATAGCGGAGTGAAGCCTGCTGGTACTATCGTCTCAACTCGAGTGAGTTCGGCGACGCTTGCGTTCGTGCAAGAAGAACGCGGGCGTGATCGGCACTGCGCGTTGATCGCACTCCCAGAGGGAGTGCAGCACGAGACGTACTCGGTACGAGTGCAAGAGGCACCTCGTACCAAGAGTGTTGAGCTCTGTCGCTGGGGAGCTCCACTTCTCGAGCCAGCGGACGCCAGCCGTCCTTCGCAGTGTACACAGATCTACCCGAACGATCAGGGCACATATCTGTTCCAGCTCACCAAGGCTGCAGATGCCGTATCAATACCGATCTTCGAGGTGCTTCCTCGCTGACGTTTGTTGTGAGGATCTTGCGCGAATACAACAAGAAACAGAGCCCCCGCATGCATCACGCAGCGGGGGTGAGTTTTTTGTGTATATTGACAAAAACGATGTTTTGTGCTAGAGTAATCCGTCTCCGTATCTACAGAAAACGCTTGAATTTCGAGCCTTTTCTAAAGACACGGCCACAAAGCCGAAGTCCTAAAACCGTTCGCGCCCGGGTGTTGGCGCGTGTTCGAGGTTTACGATGTCCCTTCGCAATTCGTTTATCGTGCTGTTCCTCCTCTCGCTCGCGACGCTCGGTATCGGGTGTGGTGGGGAGAAGAAGAGCCCTGCGCAGGAGCTCAACGAGGCATTCAACAACCCGCGTCCCGAGGACTTCCACGCGACGCTGTGCGTCACGACGAGTCCTGGGGTTGTTACGCAGAAGGAGCTGCGTCTCCCGGTCCAGGCGACTGGCGGGGTGACGTTGCAGTTCGAGGATGAGGGTGAGAAGTTCAACAGGAAGACAGTCTTCACATCCG
>CAZVGV010000017.1:0-15096 GCA_964627055.1 uncultured Gammaproteobacteria bacterium
CTGCATACGCGCCAAGCGCTGGATCAGCCGTGAACTGCACAGTGTCTGCTAGGCTAAACCCATACTCCTGCACAAATCGAGTTCGACGCGCAGCTGGCAACTCAGGTAGTCGTGTTTGCGCGACGATTTCATCGAGTGTAAATGGTGGAATATCCGGTTCTGGGAAGTACCGGTAATCATGCGCCGCTTCCTTCGTACGCTGCTCACGAGTGAGTTGTGCCTGATCGTCCCAACCACGAGTAGTTGTAGCAGTTGGAGGCGTACCAGCTTCCCACAACGTTGTTTGGCGCTCGATCTCGTACTGCACTGCACGTTCAACCGCACGAAACGAGTTAATATTCTTCACCTCAGTCTTGGGATAGAACTGGCGCGGGCGATGTGTAGCTTCATCATACTCCTCTTCCGGCACCAAACTTACATTCACATCACAACGTAGCTGCCCGTTCTCCATCTCCGCATCCGACACATCCAGATACCGCAATACAAGACGTAGCTCCTGCATGTAGGCCTTGGCCTCTGCAGCAGAGCGAATGTCTGGTTCGCTTACAATTTCGATCAGTGGCGCTCCTGCGCGATTGAAATCTACCAAGGTCTTATCCCCTTGATGCCATGACTTGGCAGCATCTTCCTCAACATGCAGTCGTGTAACGCCGATGGTTCGTTCCTCCCAGTGCTGTCCTTCACCTACCAGGATCTGCAATGACCCATGCTCTGCTATTGGACGATCAAACTGGGTGATTTGGTACCCCTTCGGCAAATCTGGATAGAAATAATTTTTTCGATCGAACTTGGTCGGAGAATTCAGTGTGCAATTGAGGGCAAGTCCTGCGCGCACAGCAAAAACAATTGCCTGACGATTCGGCAATGGCAGTGCTCCTGGCTGTGCCGTACAGATCGTACAAATCGTCGTATTAATGGCTGCATCAGCACGTTGATTGGGGCACGCACAGAACATCTTGCTCGCGGTCTTGAGTTGCGCGTGCACCTCGAGACCAATAATCGGAATAAATCGCATACTATTTTTCTACTGCAAGCGACCCTGGGGTAACACGACGAACTGTTGTTGGTGATTCCATGGTTGTCTCGCGCGCATTCACGTATAGCACATACGCGATGCAGAGGAAGATCGGCGTGAGGAAAATCAATGGGATCATGCGCACCACAACACTCACCAATGTTACCACTACCGCCGTAGCTGTAGAGCCATGTGCAATCGCATCAACCCATGGGCTAAATGCGAGCAATTGCAGCTGTGTGAGCAGCATGTCTGAAAACATTGAAAGAAGAACCGCCGCTACTACGAGTACTACCAATCTTCCCATCATTGCTCGAGTTCGCCCTACAACTAATGCACGTGATCTTTTGAATGCTTGAATTCCTTTCATGTTCTCAAGCACCACCACAAATCCCACGAAGAAGAACCAACATGCAAATACTACTGCTGGAACAATATACGCATAATACCCAGCCTGCAGTGTCACACCGAGCAAGAAAAGCACAAAGAAAATGGACGGTACAACCGTGAAGGCATCAGCATACACGGTCCGCAACATCTGAAGTTGCTCCTCTTCTGGAGTGACATGTACATGGTGTACTGCACGTACAGCTCCAACGAACCAATAGCACAGAAGCGCCAATGTCACGAAGACACCAATGATAGAAAGAATCCAAAGAAATGGCATGCCCAACGTACTACGAACTGACTCGAGGAATGGGTAAAGAGCCGCAAGCCGAACGCCTGCAGGTGATGCGGTCAGGATAGCAAACCACAAGACAAAAACTTGTGCTGCACCTAGTAATGAAATACCTGCGAATACGAGTCCTACTCTCGTGAGCAAGGGTGCACCTTTGCTATATAATTCCCAGCCAGTACGCACGATGTCTGGGAATGTCATGAGCCGATGGTTCATAGTTCTACAGAAAGGTATTGCGAGAGCAACGCTCGCAATTGTGGCTCAAGTATACCAAGTTCTTGGTCTGCGGGGAAGCGATTAATCGTCGTGCCGCGAGCACGGAATAGTTCTGCAAACGCATCACTTCGATAACACGCGTCAAGCTCCTTCTGAAATGCGAGATACTCAAAGATCGCGTTATCATCCTTTTGTGCCGCACGGGACGCGAGGCGCTCCATACAACGCTCCGGTGTGACATCCATAAGCATGAGCACATCGGGCCGATGATTAAGAGCATGCGCATTCCCCTCTCGTTGTGCGATCTCAGTCATCGACAGCTCGTGGTTGTTGTAGCATGACTGATAGCACAACGACGTTGAAACTCCTCGATCTTGAATCACATGCATCCCTCGCGCCATTGCTGGCACAAGCACGCGCGTGTACAGCACCAGACGATCTAGAGCAAACGCATCTGCCAACGCACCACCCGTATACACGCGACCATTCTTTTGCACCATCTCCTCACGAATGGCGGCACCAGTCCAGACATACGTCGGCTCAGCTGAAACAATCGCAAAGGTATCCGCAGGAATTTCATGCGGTTCAGGATGGCGCTTATGCTCTGCCCAAAAATCCTTCAACGAAAACACCTGGTACTGACGGGCAGTAAGTAACTCCTGCCACGTACGAAGTACCGTCGATTTCCCTGACCCATCAATACCATCAACCATGATAAACATACTCGCTACGTTCGTTCTGTAAGCGCATCAAGCTGCCGATACAAATCCTCCAACGTTCCATTATTATTAATTTCTACATCTGCGCCCGCTGCCACCTTGCCGATGGTTTGTTCGGTGCTTCGCTCATGCTCTGCTACAAATGTATCAAATGTCTTGGTGCGATCGCCTGCATTCTCATTACGCTCTTGCATGCGCTCGTATCTTTTTTCCATCGTTGCGGTGATATGCACCAGCACAAAACCTGGCAGTTCTCGCAACACATCTATATCCTGTGGACGACGAATTCCGTCAATGCAAACCATTGATGCCACGTGGTCCTGAATTTCATGCCGTACAACCTCTGCCATCAAATTCTCACCAAATGCTCCGCGCAACGCCTCTGAAACACGAATCAAATTATCCCGTGTCGGCTGGAGATATAGCCGAGCAAGTACATCTCGAAGCATGGAGGAATATCGAACCGTTGCTGCCTGGTGGCGGTCATGCAAATACTGGCACGCTGTGCCCTTACCACTTGCCATTTGCCCAACAAAACCAAAAATTTTCTTTGGGGTCATACGTGAGATCTAGTCTCACGAAGCATACCGTGCAACGAGGGCATCGTGCAACATAGCACTGAGTTGCTTGACTGTTTCGAAGGTATCGGTGACTTCGCACGAACGTAGATCCACACGAATCTCATGGGGCGTTACATGCACAACCACACCCTCTGGATGCTCTACAACCCCCGTCAGTTCCAATCCCCGACGCAACACCGGAACAATCTCAGGATGATCGCCTAGTATGTGCACACGTGGTTCCTCGAGCCAATCAGGACGTCGTTGCGGCAAGACCTCGAACAACTCTGTTGCTCCTTCGGGGAGAAACACCCGAGTGATGCCTGCGTCGTTCATCGCAGTCCAGCACGCAGCACAGCACCACCAGTGCCCATACAGATACACATCTGCACCTCGTACATCGATTCCCTTTGCCTGTGCGCGTTGTACTGCGGTTGCCTCTGCGTGTGCTCCGCGACACAACCCACACAAATCATACCGCTCGCCAGTCTTGCAGCCAAAAGCTCGTCGCACACAAAAGAGCGGTCGATCTTCTGTTGCTTCGTTGTTGCCTGCAGCTTCGAGCACCTCATCGTTGCGCACGATGACCGCACCCACGCACCAGTTACACCCTCTTGCCACCGTCTCGCTCACCTGTTGTGCCGCACGAATCCAAGGATGATCAATAGGTACGTACTCAATTCGCCCTCCCTCAGGAAGAAATGGAAATGGCTTAGGCGATGAATACATACGGTGTGCTTACTTCATGGGGAACGCGGACTTGAGACCATCGATATTACCACTGCGTACAAAATCAATCTCTTCCTTCCCGTCCGTCTTTGCACCGAGACTATACGGCGTCGCATCCTGGTACTTGGCGTCCGCTGTACCATGCTTGGTTGCGTCTTCACGCGTGAGCACGCTGCTCAAGCTATGGAACACGAGCTGGCACACTCGTTCGCCAGGGAAAATTTTGATTGCATGGTTAGTGCTATTGAACACTGGAATTGTGAGATGGCCGCTATAAAACGCATCGATGACCCCTCCTTCGATCACCAACCCTCGACGCATCACCGAGCTGCGTGGCGACAGCATTGCGGCATATGACCCATCAGCAAAAGACACTTTCTCCAATGTAGAAATGATGACAAATTCCTTTGGCTGAATTTCAAAATACTGCCCTGGACTCAACTTGATCAGCTGATAGTATTCCTTGGGCTCTGCATACTCGAGGTAGTCAGCTGCCATACCAATACGACCTGCAGACGTAAGCTCCGTCGTCTTCGAGACATAAAAGCTCCACCCCACGCGCAAATCGATAGAATTGGGTTGTAGCTGATACGAATCCAATGCTGGCACAAATCCTAACTTCCCGTCAGCAATATACTGTCGCAACTCAGTTCGGTTGAGAATCATACAGAGGTAATTACTTCGTAGTGCAGAGATACTACAGTCTCATTGAGACGATCTACAGAGAGCAGTCGCAGCTTGGTGTCCTGTGCAAATGGTACTCCACCTACCTCCCCAAAGAGTGGCAGGCCTGATCCAAAGACAATCGGTTCTACCGTAAGAATCATTTCGTTGATAAGGCCTGCAGCAAGGAACAACCCATTGATTGTTGCGCCTCCTGCGATAACACATTCCTTGTACCCACGAGCCTCAAGTGATGCCAGGATATCAGCAGGCTCGCCCTGCACGAATTCAACTTGTCCAGGAATTGATTGCGCTGTGGCAGCGTCGTATGACATCACCACAATCAACCGATCCGGCAATGGCCGCCCAATTGTCGCATAGGTTTTTGCACCCATGATCATAACACCAGCTCGCTTCGTTACTGCAACAAAGAGCTGTTTGTCCTCTTTACTCGTCCAATCTGCGAGATGGTCCGAGGTTCGGCCGATCTTGCCGTCAGCAGTAATACACATTTGCAGGATGACCTTCATAGTAGACCTACTATGCCAAAGAACCACAGGTGTTGTAAACTAATCGCATGTTTCCATCTATACAAAAACACAAAACACTCCTCAGTATTCTCTTAGGCTTTCTTGGTCTTGCAGGGGCTGTCTGGGGCGGGTTCACTTTTGGGATCTACCATGCGTCCGCTACGCAGAAAGAGGCCCGTGGTGTGTTATTGCGCGATAATTCGTACCAACTCCCGCACATCAATCCGTTACTCATGTGTGAAGTAACCACCAAGGAGGTAGCGGAGTTACTCCCTATCAAGCAGGCAATTGAAACGCATCTTCAGTCTCTCCAAGATATGGGCGATGTTAGCTCCGCCTCTGTCTATGTGCGACTCATGAACAGTGGTCGCTGGTTCGAAATCAATCCCGACGAACTATATACCCCAGCAAGTCTACTCAAGCCCGCAGTTCTTATTGCATACCTACGCATTGCTGAAACCGATCCTGCGATACTCAACAACACCATTCTTTTCCAACCGAGATCGAATGCACATACTGCTATCGTTGCTCCGACACACCCCCTTACTGTAGGCCAGAAATACACGATCGCTGAATATCTCAACCAGTTGATAACAGAATCGGACAACCAAGCGTTAGAGGTGCTCCGTACCTATCTCAACCAAATGCACCCAACCGCGCTTTCGCGAACGTACGAAGATCTTGCACTTCCCTCTGAGAATGACCCGCGAGCACAATCCATTACGCCACGAACGTATTCGAGGCTCTTCACGCTTCTCTATAACGCTACGTACCTCGGACGCGAAACGTCTGAAGTTGGCATTTCGCTTCTCCTTGCATCTGCCTACAAAAATGGATTGGTTGCCGGCGTTCCCACAGGAACCCAAGTTGCGCACAAATTTGGTGAACGTGCCATTGCAACACCCGATGGTACACTCACAGATCGCGAGTTCCACGACTGCGGGATTGTGTACTACCCAGGCCACCCCTACTTCATCTGCGTTATGACCAAAGGTACAGATTTTACTCGCATGCAGCAGTCGATCGCAGCGCTTTCCAAGACTGCGTACGAGAATATTGATACGTACTTCAAGAATCAATAACTTACGTGCACTAGAGCACAATCTCCATCCCTTTGATGCTCGGCTGTGGATGGTACTGAGCCTTAAGTTTTTCGACAATTTCCTCAACCAGCTTCACATCACCCGCAGCAGCTCTATCATAATAATCAGACTGCGCCTGGAACCGAATTGCGGGATGCTCATCAGGTCGTTCAAGAATCTCCCATGCATGCTGGTAATGGATGTCGTAGATATGCGCATTGCTGATGCTATGTGTATATATACCTGGCTGTACCCCCAACTTGCCCGCGAGAATACATTGCAACAGCGCAAACCCCGCAACATCATGCGGACATCCCAACATCATGTCATTGCTGCGCACAACATTGTGGAGGTGCAATTTGTTGCCCACGATGTTAACCGTGAATGTGTACGGACATGGGACATTCTTCTTGCGTGTGCCTGTCCCCAACCCATCATCTGATGGATCCCACGTAACCACAACACCATGCCGGCTACCAGGCTCACGCGAGAGAAGTTGCACAAGATCTGTGAGCTGATCTCGCCCAAAGTGATGGCGCCAACGATATCCATACGCCGCAAGTACTCGACCATCTGATTCTGTGAAGTCGTCCCAAATCTTCGTATACTGCTGCAAAAATTCATCCGGGCGTTGACTACCCATGATGAACCATACCTGCTCTGCAACAAACAGTTGTACAGGAATACGACGCAACGTCAGAAGTGGAAATGCTGCGCCAACGTCAACAGAGAACGTGAGGCCTGGAACAATCTTGCAGGTATGTCCTGTCCGTTCATTGAGCTCCTCGGTCCCCTCGTTCATGATTCGCAACAGTGCGAGTTTGTATTGGGTATCAAATCCTGGCATATCTTTCAGTGTATAGAGCAACGCCGCCCCGAGCAAGGGCGGCGTTGTTGATGAAATTCTCTGCGAGAGAGCACTACAATTTGCCGATCATTTCGGCCATTTCAATAAGGCGGTGTGAGTATGCATACTCATTGTCATACCATGCCAACACCTTTACGAGATCACCATCAACAACCTTAGTAAACGAAAGATCAACGATACAGCTATGCGGATCGCCGATGATATCACTGCTTACGATAGGCTTGTCCTCAACACGCAAAATTCCTTCATACACTGGATCCTCTGCTGCCGTGCGGAAGAGCTGATTGATCTCTTCTACCGTGGTATGACGCTTCGTGATAATCGTGAAATCTGAAATCGATCCTACGGGCACTGGAACACGCAACGAAATGCCGTCGAACTTGCCAGCCAGTGCGGGAATCGCCTCAGTCGTTGCAACTGCTGCCCCTGTAGTCGTGGGAACAATATTCATCGCTGCAGCTCGTGCCCGGCGCAAATCGCGATGTGGACCGTCATGAAGATTCTGATCCCCCGTATATGCATGCACGGTGGTCATGAGGCCTTTCTTGATGCCAATATGATCCTCAATGATCGACATGACCGGAGCGATAGAATTCGTGGTACACGACGCATTGTTAATGAGACGGTGCTTCTTGCTCAACTCATGGTCATTCACTCCACGAACAAATGTCGGCACATTGCCTTTTGCAGGCGCAGAGACAATGACCTTCCGAGCCCCAGCTGCAAAATGACGACTTGCCCCTTCTTCGGAGGTAAAGGCGCCCGTACATTCAAGTACGACATCGATGCCGAGCTTCGTCCATGGCAAGCGCTCTGGTTCACGCTCGGCAAATGTGAGGATCTTGCGCTTCCCTACTACAATAGTGTCCTGTGTCGAACTCACAGATTCTGGATGTCGTCCGTACACACTATCAAATTCCAAAAGGTGTGCGAGTGTTGCTGCATCACTCAAGTCGTTCACTGCCACAACCTCAACATGCTTCGATCCGAGTGCGATCTTGCATGCATGCCGACCGATACGCCCAAATCCATTGATTGCGATACGAACTTTGCCCATAGAAGAACGGTTACGGCCACAGTATAACACACGCCGGGCCAAATAAAAGACAACGCAGCGCCACGTGGGCGCTGCGTTGTTACGAGATTACATTCCTGCCTGTGCAGTCACTTCTGCTACAAAGTCAGTTGATTCCTTCTCAATACCTTCGCCAACTTCATAGCGAGCGAAGCGTCGAACCACGATCTTCTCACCGATCTCGCCTGTCGCTGCTGCGAGCATCTGTTCAATCGTCATGTCTTCGTTCTTGATGTAGGTCTGCTCGAGCAAGCACACCTCAGCGTAGAACTTGGAGATCTTGCCTTCAAGGATCTTCTCGATCATCTCGGCTGGCTTCTTCTCTGCTGCGAGCTGGTCGCGATAGATCGCCTTCTCCTTCTCCACAATTTCTGCTGGAACGTCTGCGCGGCTCACATACTGCGGATTCGCTGCTGCAATGTGCATCGCAACATCGCGAGTAAGTGCACCGAACTTGTCTCCACGAGCAACGAAGTCAGTTTCGCAGTTGATCTCCGCAAGTACACCGACACGACCTTCGCCGTGGATGTAGCTCACTACACGACCTTCTGCTGCGACCTTGCCCGCGCGCTTTACAGCCTTTGCAGCACCCTTCTTGCGAAGGATCTCAATGGCTTTGCTCTCGTCGCCACCTGCTTCTTCAAGCGCATTCTTCACATCCATCATGCCGGCACCAGTTGCTTCGCGCAACTTGGCGATGAGTTGAACGGTTACTGCCATAGTGTGATGGGAATTAACGCCGCGATTAGATTGCGGTCGAAACTTTTTCTGATGCGCGAGCTGCTGCTGGCTTTGCATTTGCAACGGTTGCACCAGCCTTCTTTGCTTCTGCGCGACCTTCGTTGATTGCATCTGCGAGTACATTTGCAACAAGCGCGATGGAGCGAACTGCGTCGTCGTTACCAGGGATTACCTGCTCTACAACGGTTGGGTTCACGTTCGTATCGCACAATGCGATGATAGGTACATGCATGGTGTGCGCTTCCTGGCGAGCAGTCTTCTCATGACGAATGTCGATGATGAAAATTGCATCTGGGAGCTTGCCCATGTGCTCAACACCTGCGAGGAATCCTTCGAGCTTTGCGATCTCCTTATCGAACATCGAGCGCTCCTTCTTTGTGTACTTTACAAGCTCGCCGGTGTCGCGCGCCTTCTTCATGCTTGTGAACTTGGTTACAAGACGATGAATTTCGGAAAAGTTCGTAAGCATACCACCGAGCCAACGCTCTGTGATGTATGGCATTTCGCACTTCTGTGCAGCTTCCTTAATTGGACCCTGCGCCTGGCGCTTGGTACCAAGGAAGAGAACACTACCGCCCTTTGCTGCGATGTTCTTCACGTATGCAGCAGCTTCACTGAGCTTCTGCTGTGTTTTCTCAAGGTCCACAACGTGGACGTTGCTGCGAACGCCAAAGATATATGGCGCCATCTTCGGGTGCCAGCGCTTCGCCTGGTGACCGAAGTGTACTCCGGACTGGAGCATGTCCAACAATGTTGGCATATTTGGCATATTTTTGTTCCTTTTATACCTCTCTCTGCGCGTCGTAGGCCTGGATCGGGAGGAAAATCGCTGCCCGTCAGGAGGATCTACGCGTGAGCCTTCAGAGATGAGTGATTAATAAACTGGGGCAAGTGTATAAGAAAGCCCAGTATTTGGCAAGACCCTAATGCTGCGACTCTATTGACACTCGTCAACCGATTCGGTATGATCTGCCCATCTCGTGAAAACCCCTATGAAAGCAGCAATCCACCCTACGTATCATGCAAGCGCCAAGATGTCTTGTGCTTGTGGCATGGAATTCATCGCTGGATCGACCCAAGAGGCAATCCGCGTTGAATTGTGCTCCAACTGCCACCCTTACTACACTGGCCAGCAGAAGTTCGTAGACACCGCTCGCCGCGTAGAAAAGTTCAAGGAAAAGACAGCCAAGGTTGCTGCAACCAAGGTTACCCACGCAAGCAAGACAGCAAAGCGTGCTGCTCGCGCAACCAAGAAGTCCGCAACGACCAATCAGTAGCGATCTCGAAAGGCACACCGCGCAGTTTTTCTGCAGGTGTGTTTTTCATTTGTGCTACACTTTTTGTGAACCCCTATGTCTGACTACCACTCAAAACTCGCCGAACTCGAGGCCGCGCTCAATGACGCTGCCAATTTCAGCGATCCAAAAAAGATGAAAAAGATCGGCGGCGAGTATCAGACCATGAAAGATATCGTTGCCTGCGTGGATGATCGTACTGCCGTAGAACGTGCGATGACCGATGTCCGCGAAACCCTGTCCTCTGACGACGCAGAGCTCGCGGCCATGGCAGCCGAGGAATTACCTGTGCTCGAAGCACGCCTTGAAGCACTCAATACCCAATTCAACGAACTCACTCGCCCCAAGGATCCGATGGACGAAAAAAACGTCATCATCGAAATCCGTGCAGGCGCAGGCGGTGATGAATCCTCGCTCTTCGCCGCAGAGTTGTTGCGCATGTATATTCGCTATGCAGAGCGACAAGGATGGAAGGCTACCATTCTTTCCAGCAGCCAAACGGAAATTGGTGGTTACAAAGAAGTTATTGTAACCATCGAGGGAGACGGCGCATTCGGAGCACTCCGTTGGGAATCAGGTGTACACCGTGTACAACGCGTTCCTGCAACCGAAAAGGCAGGCCGTGTGCACACATCAACCACGACCGTTGCAGTGCTTCCTGAACTCGAAGAAACTGAAATTGAAATCAACCAGAACGACCTGCGTATCGACACGTTTTGTGCCGGCGGTAATGGCGGACAATCAGTGAACACGACGAAGTCGGCGGTGCGTATCACGCACATTCCTACAGGCCTCGTTGTTTCGTGTCAGGATGAACGCTCGCAGCTTTCCAACCGCCTGCGTGCCATGTCCGTATTGCGCGCTCGCCTCTACGAAGCACAGGAAGAGAAGCGTCTCGCGGAACTCGGTTCACAGCGCAAGTCACAAATCGGCACCGGTGACCGTAGTGAAAAAATCCGCACGTACAACTTCCCACAAGACCGTCTTACCGATCATCGCATCAAACAAACCTGGCACAATCTCCCTCAGATCATGGACGGAGACATCGCGCACATTGTTGGTGCATTGCAGCACGCAGCAATCCACGGTGTGAAGGCTGCTGCAGATACCGACGAAGACGACGAATAATATGACATTGCGCGAGGCGCAACGCTGGGGGCAAATCATGCTCACACCTCTCCTTCCTGCCACCGCCATGCAGGATGCGGAGTTGTTGTTGTGTGCAGTACTTGATTGTACGAGTGCCCATCTTGCTGCACACGGAGACGACACACTCCCTGATGCTGCTCACGCGCAATTCGCGCAGTGGATTACGCAGCGTATGCGGCAAGAGCCGGTACAGTACATCACTGATCGAGCGTTTTTTTGGGGACTTGAGTTTCGTGTCACTCCTGCAACACTCATCCCCCGCCCCGAGACGGAACTCATGGTAGAGCGTGCATGTGTGTTGCTTGATACCGCACCTGCGTCTGTGGTGGATGTCGGCACTGGCAGCGGTTGCATCGCGATTGCAATTACGCATGAGCGACCTCGCACATCAGTACTTGCCGTTGATATTTCGGACGAAGCTCTCGTGATTGCACGTGAGAATGCGGCTGCAAACAACGCCGCGTCGATTCAATTTTTGCAAAATGATTTACTTACCAACGCTGCGTCGTTTCTCCCTGAAGGACGACTCATCTTTACCATGAATTTGCCGTACTTGAGTGAGACGCGAATGCGCGGCCTGGCACCAGAAGTTGCACTCTACGAACCACACACAGCACTCGCTGCAGGTGCAGACGGTCTTGATGCATACCGCATCGCCTTCGCGCAGATCGAAGCGTTGCAACGCACCAACTTGGTGCTTCTTTGTGAAATTGATCCAGAGCAAACTGATGGCCTTGTAGTGCTCTCACACGAACACTTCCCCGCTGCAACACACATCGCGCACAAGGATTACCACGGGGACAATCGGTTGATCGAGATTACGTTGTAGTCTACCGCACGCTCACTCCCACTGTTTTCGGCACTACTTCGATCCAAACAACGCCAGACCGCAACGCCACTGGCTCACCAGTTGTAGCATCGTGCCACTGCGTTCGTTCGGTGGATGATTTTTTGCTCCACGTAAGAGGAATACGACGACCATCACGGAACAGATCACCAGTTCCTGTGCCAACGAGATCTACACGCAGTCGACCTTCAGCGTCGAGCACCTTAGAGGTAACACGCTGAACAATAATCGTGTTCGCCTCAACAGGCGTTCCATCTGCGTCCACATGTGCGATAGTGCCACGCATTCGGCGGTACGTACTCGATACACTACTGTATTCCCACGTTACTTCATTACCACGTTCTGCCCAGTCGATCACCACGGTATTGGCAATGGTGCCCGTAGCAATCGGCGCGTCATTCCACTTCCAACTTCCCCGCGCCACAGTGCGCGCACCAAAATAACGATCATACCCTGCTCGCAACTGCGCAGTATCTGTCAGCACATTGTGCGGTGCATCACGATCATCACTGCGATGGAAATATTGTCCGCGACTGTACTCGTTGAAGTCCCACGTACCAATCTTTCCAACCACTTCAAGTGCTTCGTTGGAGCCACCAACATGTGCATACATTGCGGATAACTCTGTACCGATTTCCACCGCATATGGTCGCGCGCTGCGCACCGGGCCAATGATAAGACTCGAGGTTGGAGCTGTAAACGGATATACAGCAATATATCGAGTGAATCCACCCTCAACAGGAACTTCATAGACGAGCGACGCGCGAGCAACTCCTGCTTGTGGACGCGCAGCCGCATGATTGTCGATCATGACTGCCACCACTGGCTCTTGTTCGAACTCAGGACCACTGACAGCAACGCCGTTCAATGCCGAACGCCATCGCGGCTCACCTGTGGCATCACTTCCCACTTGCACGACAGGTTTGATTTCACGACCACTAATGCGACTCCAAATCTGCCAACCCGCAAGACCAACACCTGCAGCAAGAAAAATACAAAGCAACGCAAACGCCGTACGCAAAAGCGTACGGCGTTGTGACTTCGATAGTGGTGAAAAGGAGCGGGAGGACATACGCGAGACGCGTTATGCCTTTGGTGCTTCGGCTTCTTCGTCCTTCTTCTTCTCAGTAAGTACTTCGATCTTGCTTACATCAACTTCTACAGCCTGGTTGAGAGCAGCGAGCTCTTCTTCAGAGCGAGGTGCTTCTACCATTGCTACAACTGCGTCCATATCAGAGAGAATCTTCACACCTGCTGGGGTCTGGATGTCAGCAACTGTAATCTTGTCTTCGAAGGTAGCAAGTGACGCAACTGATACTTCGATGTTTGCAACGAGGTACTTAGGAAGACACTCGATTTCTACTTCGTCCATCTGGTGTACCAATGTACCACCAAGTGCCTTGACTGCTGCAGAATCTCCCACGAGTACGAGCGGAACATTCACGCGCATCGTTTCACTCATGTTGATCTGACGGAAGTCCACGTGGATTACATCTCCCTTCAGCGGGTTAATCTGTACATCCTGAACCAACACCTTCACAGGTGCTGCTCCATCGATGGATGCATCAATAAGTGCAGAACCACCGGCTGCTGCGTACAATTTTGCAAACGGAATTGCCTTCGTTGCCACAGAGATCACTTCGCGACCTGCGCCGTACACAACACCAGGAATATTTCCTGCCTCACGAGTTGCTGCGAGCGACTTGCTCCCTGCTTCACGCTTTTCTAACTGGATTTGGTATTGCATACCATTACTTCGTTAACGCTTTTGCGAATTGAATACTTTTTGTAAGTTGCTGATGCACTTCGATCACATCATTCACATGCACTGGTTCTGCACCGAGCGTGCGAAGCATGTCCTCTGCAGCAGCATCAGTGATGAACCCAAATGAGCTCACCCCTTGCTGCGACATTGTGACAATGGTCACCACGGCGTGGCGACAGGTGCGACATGTGATGTGCATCAACGTTCCTTGCGCAGTTTCAGCCAAAATCCGTGCAGACATCGGATTAAACTCCGAGTCGCACATGGGGCAGAACTGAACCATCCGCCCTGGATCATTGAGCATTTCCGGTCCGGAAGGGTGCTGGTGCTGCATAGCACCCATTACTATAAGGAAATGAGGCTTTCCTGTCAAGAAACCGCGTGTAGACTACCTCCCTAATTAGGTCGATGCTCGATTGCTTCTCCCGACACTCGCCACAATACCCAATAATAACGCGTGCATCATAAGCGAAGAACCACCTGCACTCACAAATGGCAGCGTGATCCCCGTAACAGGCATCATGCCTATGGTTGCGCCAATATTAATCGTAATTTCACAAAAAAGAAGGACAAGTGTCCCAAGAGTGACAAATAAACCAAAATCGTCACGAACTGCCATTGCAATACGCATGCAGCGGTACCAAATGAAGAGAAAAGCCAAGAAAATGACAGATACACCGACAAATCCCAATTCTTCGCCGATCACAGCAAAGATGAAGTCAGTCTGGCCTTCCGGTAGGAATCGTAATTGAGTTTGGCTCCCCTCACCCAGGCCACGACCGAACACGCGCCCCGCACCAATAGCGATAATTGATTGCTGTACATTGTACCCCGCACCCAACGGATCGTGGTTGGGATCAAGAAACGTGAGAATACGGTCTTTTTGGTACGGCGCAAAAACAAAGAACCACCCAACAACCGCAGCAGTGACCAAACCAACGGCAAGCAGAAACACATACCGCCGCTTGATCCCCACAATCAACATCACACCAAGCCAAACACCAAAGAGCACCATTGCGGAACCCAAGTCAGGCTGTCGCAAAATGAGCAACACAGGATTTGCAGCGTATAACGCAGTCTTACTAAAAAAGAAAAAACTGTGAAATGCTCTACCCCCTCGATCAATTAAATACCCCATGAAAAGTACCATCGCAACCTTCATG
>CAZVGV010000018.1:0-14833 GCA_964627055.1 uncultured Gammaproteobacteria bacterium
AACGGTGGCGAGCCGACAGCCATACAAGCAGTAAGGCAAGGAGTTGCCATTCGGATCGCCGAGTTCGAGACGCGATTTCGCGGGTAGCGAAATCGACGTTGTACCCACGCAAACAGCTACCGCGAACCCACTGCCGTGGATGTACCCCCGATGTATCAGGTGGGTAGCAAGTGTGTGTCACCTCGGTGACCACGATCCCTGCATGAACCCTGCGGAGATAATTGTAGAGAATATCGCACGGCAGTAGAGCGGCACAATCAATATACGGGGATTTCGCAGTACAATCAAGAACAAAGAACACGCAGGTATACCCTGCGTGTTCTGGTGTGCTGTGCCTTAAGCGCGCTCGTCTTCGATGTAGACGTGGAGATAGTCGCTCTTGTCGTAATCGTAGAGTTCTTCTTCGCGGAAGAAGCGCTGTACTTCTGCCTGTGCAGCCTCAACGGAGTCAGAAGTGTGAATCACATTGCATGCAACACTCATTGCGTAGTCACCACGGATCGAACCTGCTTCTGCGTCGCGTGCCTTCGTGATACCTGTAATGAGACGAACCGCGTTCACAACACCCAATCCTTCCCAGCACATCACTACCACTGGTGCGCTCATCATAAAGCGCTCAACACCAGGATAAAATGGCTTTGCAGCGATATGTGCGTAATGTTCACGCAATACTGCTTCGTCAAGACGCATCATCTTGCATCCAACAAGCTTGAGTCCTTTGTTCTCGAATCGCGATGTGATCTGACCGAGAAGACCGCGCTGAATTGCGTCTGGCTTCACGATCACGAGCGTCTTTTCCTTGAGTCCGCTGCTTTCCATAGAGATATCTTTTAATTGGTCCAACTATATCAAAAATGGCCTCTCCGTCAAGAAACGACTGAAAAAATGAGAGGCCCGTAGTGGTTGAGTACCACGGGCCTCTCGGTTGCTTCGTTCGATCGCACGAAGCCGCGAACGGGAACTGGTCAGAACATCAGCCGCCGGTAGCACTCAGCCACAGCCCGATGGTAGAAGCCCTGATCGTCGCCCCAACCAGGGACGTGGGGCAGATCCGGAATGCAGTGGAGGTGCGCAATCGGCCCTCGTTCACTCCCGCAATCTGCAATGTGCTCGACCGATCTGTCGGTTGCGTGCACATCCAGACTACTCACCTCGCGACGCACGCCGCCGATGATCCTTCTCCAATTGAAGATGCGATCCTCGACAAAGCAGATGATCTGCCACACCGGCATCCCCTGTTGTGGGTGAGCTGCTTGTGTTTCATGCAGCGCACTGCGCACGATCTCCTCGTCTCCCAGCCCGCTTTTGAACGCGAGCTCCATGAAGGCGAACGGCGCATCCGGAACTGCCAGCGGATACGATTGCTCGAAGCGTCCCCGATCAGGCAAACCGCCCGCGTAGAGACGAAAGAGCGTCTCGCTGTTGGCGATCATGCCACGCCTTCGTGTGAACCGATTGGTGGTCAGAGCGCTCATCGCATCCTTGAGCGCCGCCCACCCGCCATTGTTCCAGAACGATTTGTTCGAGAACCAGAGCGGAGCACGTTCCCACGGCGGTGGCGCTTCGGTGATGACATGCCAGATGATATCCGGATGTTCCCGACGTACCATCGACAGCACCCGCAGCGCAATGACCGCGCCCATCGAATGACCATGCAGCACTGCATAGCGCAATGGCCCACCCTGCACTCGGAAGTACGCAGCGATCATCTGCGCAACCTCCAGTACCTGGTCCGCAAGCGTCTGAGTCGTCAGACCCTCCACTGGCATACCATCCTCACCCGCGCGACGCTGCAAATACACAATCGTCGGACCAACGCCGATGGGCTTCTCACGATCACGCATGGACAACGCCGGCTCATTGAACCCCGGGATCATGAACACGACGGTGTTATCGACGAGACCGTTGCGGACATGCACCAGACGCCGAGAGCTTCCATCGAACACACCGAGGCTCACCACGTTGATCTGCGTCACATTCTGGCTCATCGTACACTCCTGTGTCTGCAAGCGCAGACCATGCCAGCCATAGCTGGGACCTCGAAATGAGGACGACAAACCATACCACAAAAGGCACGGAATGTCAATATAGTATACAAAACACTGCGATTACCTTGACATCAACACAACACATGATAGGATCGAAATAGGACCTCGCCTGCTTGCTCTCCTCGGCAGGCCGTGAGTCACTTGTGCGTTCCTCCCGCCTGGATCCCTGCCGCAACAGTACAGTCAGGATGCACCGCTTCCCCTCCTCTCTCCACCCGGGAGCGCACCAACCAAAGGTCCACGAACTACATGCCAACGCGGCGTGGCTGTAACTCGTGGACCTTCTTTTTTGTTTAATGACGAGTCAGCAACCCCTTCCCCTTCCACGACGTGGACGCATCCGGATCTGGCTCGTACGTGATTTCGTCGTCACCAATCGCAGGTGCACTCGACGATCCTGGTCGGAAAAC
Organism: uncultured Gammaproteobacteria bacterium; assembly: GCA_964627055.1. Lineage (GTDB taxonomy): Bacteria > Patescibacteriota > Patescibacteriia > Magasanikbacterales > JBBTQS01 > JBBTQS01. Next base: position 2,459 of record CAZVGV010000018.1, read on the forward strand.
CGTCGTGACTGGCCGCATTCTGCTTTGCAAATTTTCGATGAGCTCCGGCGAGATCTCGTCTAAAAATTGTGATGGCTGCTCCGCGACCATGTACTCTTTCCCACTAGATTGCGGATACGTAAAGTACAACTGGTGTCGCGCGCGTGTAATCGCGACGTAGAACAGGCGTCGCTCTTCTTCGATGCCATCCGGTTCTTTGAGTGCTCGTTCGTGCGGGAATCCTGGCATGAGCATGTGGATCACGAACACTGCATCCCACTCAAGACCTTTGGATTGATGAATCGTGGAAAGAACAAGTCGAGTATTGGGGCGGTTATCTGCGTAACGACTATCCTTCTGATTACTAAACTGTTCTTGCAAACTAGCCTCTGCGAGAAACGTATCCAAATCCTCGATACGCGCAGCAAGACGCGCGAGCTCCTCCAGATCATCATAGCGATCCTGCCACTCAGCATATTGTGCCTGCATGTACTCACGGTAGTGAGGGCTACGCAGCACCGTCTCAATGAGCGCTTGAGGTGAACGTTGTGGCGCATCAAGAAGCGCGCGAATAATCTGCATGCACTGCTCCCAACCCTGCTTTGCGCGACCAGTAAGATCTGCACCAACCGCTTCGACATCTTCGAACTTCTCTACCTTACGAATGATCTGCACAATCTTCTGCGCCGTCGCTGGTCCAATACCATCCATCATACCGAGTACGCGCAGCCACGCGAGCTGATCATCCATGTTGTGCATGATGCGCAACCATGCGAGTGTATCCTTCACGTGCGAGCGCTCAAAGAATCGAGTACCTCCGCGCAATTCATACGGAATACCGCGGCGCGCGAGTTCGAATTCCAATGCCTGTGCATGATGCACGGCGCGAAAGAGAACACAGATATTTGCCGGGTTCCATCCGCCAGCACGCAATGACTCAATACGACGCGCAATGAAATCTGCCTCCTCAGCTGGGGTATCTGCAGGTGCGATCATAGGCTTGATCGCTGCATCACGCGTGCTGCGTAATTCTTTTTCGTACTGTTTCTTGTTGTGCTTGATAACACTATTTGCAACCGAGACAATGTCTGGAGATGAGCGATAATTAATGACCAGTCGATAGATCTTCGCGCCCGGGAAATCCTTGTCGAAGTCGAGAATGTTCTGGATGTTCGCAGCACGGAATGAGTAGATACTTTGCGCATCGTCCCCCACGACGAGTACATTCTTGTGCACGCTCGAGAGCTGCTTCACAATGCTGGCCTGGATGGTGTTCGTGTCTTGGTATTCGTCAACAAGAACATACCGAAATTGCATGGAGAGTTTCGTCCGAACCTCGGTGTTGGTCTCTAGGAGTCGCGCGAGGTTCTCGAGGAGGTCGTCGAAGTCCATTACATTTGCTTCGAGCTTCTTGCGTGCATAGCACTTCGCAATACGTTCGAAGTCGTCTGCAAATACATCATAGGATTCGTAACGCTCATCGACCACATCAGCAACCGTGCGCCCTGCGTTACGCGCATAGGAAATAATCCCCTGGATAATGGCTGGCGAAGGGAACTTACGCTTGCTATTGGTCACACCTGCTCCTTCTTCAACAATGCAGCGCTTCATAAGATTCACCGCATCATCGGCGTCGAGAATGGTAAAGTTGTTCTTGTATCCCAGATGATGTGCTGTCGTCTTGAGGATACGTACAGCAATACTATGGAACGTGCCACTCCAGAACCCTGTGAGCTTACGATCCAACAGTTTCTCGGCGCGCTCGAGCATTTCACGCGCTGCTTTGTTGGTAAATGTCACAAGCAAAATGTTCTCGAGTGGCACACCCTGCTCCAGCAAATATGCGACACGGTACGTGATGGTACGCGTCTTGCCTGAGCCAGCGCCGGCGAGTACAAGTACTGGCCCGTCGCCACTTTTCACGACTTCGTATTGCTCTTCATTTAGTTCGCTTTTGAAATCAATCATACGGTTGCGTTATCAGACACCAAGCGGTATACTCGCCCCACAGTAGTATGAACACCTTTTTTACCCAGGTCAAAGTGGACAAGTCGAGCCGCGCGCGTCTCGGCGTTATTCGTACCGATCATGGCGACATCGAGACACCAGTTTTCATGCCGGTAGGCACGCAGGCATCAGTGAAAGCACTCGGCAACGACGATTTGCTCGCAGCAGACACTTCTATCATCCTCGGCAACACGTACCATCTCCATCTGCGCCCAGGAGAAGATCGCATCGCGCATCTGGGCGGTCTGCATCGATTCATGCACTGGGATCGCCCTATGCTCACCGACTCTGGCGGATTCCAGGTATTGTCCCTCGGCGCACAAATGGCTCGCAACGGCGGCGATGATGCAAAAAACCAAATGGCAAAAATCGACGAAGATGGCGTGACATTCCGCTCGCACATCGATGGATCGACACACCGCTTCACCCCTGAGAGCTCCATTGCCATTCAAAAAAAACTTGGCGCCGACATTATCATGGCGTTCGATGAATGTACGCCAGATGATGCAGATCACGCGTATGCCACCAACGCACTCGGGCGCACGCATCGCTGGGCGCAGGAGTCGATTGACGCATTCCAGCAATTGCCGCAGGTGCATACACATCGCCAATTTCTTTTTGGGATTATTCAAGGTGCGAACCATGCAGATTTGCGGGTTGAATCTGCGAAGTTCATCACCTCACTCCCCTTCGATGGTATTGCAATTGGCGGTGAGTCGATTGGATACAACATGGCGGCGACACGTGAGACGCTGGATCTCCTTGCCCCATACTTGCCTGAGAACAAGCCGCGCTACACGATGGGTGTTGGCTCCTCACCACAAGATCTCTTCGATGTCGTGGCACGCGGTGTCGACATGTTCGACTGTGTTGCACCAACACGTCTTGCTCGTAACGGTGCATTGTATTCACGCGCTGCTGGTGCTGCGAAGAAATTCCGCCTCAATATTTCGAATGCACAATACGCAGACGACACACAGCCGATTGAACCAGGGTGTGGCTGCTACACGTGTCAGAATCATACCCGCGCGTACCTCCACCACCTCTTCGCAGCTGATGAGCTCCTCGCATTGCGCCTCGGATCCATCCACAATATTTACTTTATGGTCGAGTTGATGCGCCAAATCCGTGCTGCGATCGCAAAAGACTGTTTTGTGGAGTTCCAGGCATCGTGGCTGGGTGGTGTATAGCCTACACTTGACAGCGGTGTGACTCCTTGATACTCTCCTCACACGAGGAGGCACCGATGCGAACTCTAACAGGTTTCATCGCGTGCATCTGCGGTACATCATTGCTCGTCGATCGAGCCGAAGCCCTCCCCTATGCGTCCCAAAAGGCGCAAATGCTGAAGGCCGGCGCTCAGACGCTTCACGCCTGGTACTCCCCCAAAAAGGACCCAGAGTGTGAAACGGTTCTGACGAACAGTGACCCGCTTCTTACGACCATCCCGGCAACTGTCCACCGAGACATGTCGAGGTACACAGTCGTGTGGAGCACCCATGTGCTGCAGTGTGCACCGGCTCCTTGCCGCAGAAGCCGCGTCGCGAAGGTCGAACCTCGACCTCGCATACGCGATCCTACTGCGTAAAGGGGCAGACGGCGACTCTTGGGTACAACTCCAAAGTCGCCGTTTTTTTATTATTTTTTTGTTCTGACACACGCTTGACTGTTATCACTTTTTGTGGTATGCTTTCTGGTCCATTTTCGGACCAAAGTTCATTGGAGAACATCATGCGCACCGTACGTACTGCTTCACGTTTCCTCGGGTTCATTCTGGTTCTTGTACTGATCGGCTGTACACACATGAACCACCCTGGGCAGAATCTACGTGTAACAACTGTTCCTGATACACACCGCGCGCTCGTACACGCGCACAGTGGTGTGCTCCTCCCTGAGGAGTATGCACCGGTGTGTGGAACCGACGGACACGTCTGGTTCAACGAGCAAGCGGCGAACACTGCAGGCATCAAACCGCTTCACCGCGGTGAGTGCAGCGCACAGGAGTTTGTCCGGAACACCAGGATCAACCCTCGTGCCCTCATCGAAATCGATGCCGCACTGCGCTACGGCGCTACACGACGGTTCGGCAACTCACATGTCTGTTTCGCAGATAACGACTGCTTGCCCGACGAGGTGTGCGACAAGAGCAAGTCTCTCAACAAGGGATCTCTTCTTGCCCATGGCTACTGTGCCACCCCGGGCGAGTAGCGCAGCAACCCAGTCACGGATATAGCCCCTTGACTGCGAAACTCGAACTGTAGTAATCTCCTGCTACGTGTGGTTGTCTTCGGACCATTCCACCACCCTGGGGAGGTGCTCATGCATCAATCCGTGTGGGGGTTGTTCATTGTCATGTGCGGCATGTTGGTATGGATACCAGTTTGGGTACCCCAGAGATCCAAGATGCTTCACAAGATTCGTGCGTGCTCGCGACAAACATCGCGCCACGCACATGAACGACCTGGGAACGCAGATTCACGTCTGCGCAACCACCTCGCGATTATGAAGCGCGTTTGGTGAGCCCAGCCCGTGACAACACGGGACCACCTCTAGCCCTCCGTCCGCACAGATAACACTGAGCGGGCGGAGACTTTTTTTATTTAATGAACATCGCGTCTCCAAAACTGTAAAAATAGTACTCTCGCGCGATCGCTTCCTTATACGCAGTGAGAATACGATCGCGCCCTGCGAAGGCACTCACAAGGACAAGGAGTGTCGATTTGGGCAAATGGAAATTGGTGATCATAGCATCGATGACCCGGAACGTGAATCCTGGAGTAATGAAACAGTTCACATCACCCACAAATGGCACGAGTTCGCCGTCATGTGCAAGCGCAACACCTTCAAGCGTTCGCACTGTGGTAGTACCAACCGCGATGACACGCTTCCCTGCTCGACGTGTTGCAGCAATGACCCCCACAGTCTCAGCGGTAACTTCGACCCACTCGCTGTGCATTTCGTGTTCTTCAATCGTGTCTGTCTTCATGGGCTGGAATGTGCCGATGCCCACATGGAGTGTAACCTCTGCGAACTGTACACCCCGCTCGCGAAGGGTTGCGATAAGCTCATCAGTGAAATGAAATCCTGCGGTTGGCGCAGCAACCGATCCTTCGGCACTGGCGTAGACTGTCTGATACTGTTCAATCTCGGTTGGCTCAGCACCTACATATGGCGGGACCGGAATATGGCCGTAGCGATTAGCGAGTTCGCGCACACCTGCAGGATCGAGCTCGAATCGAACGTCAACACGACCATCTTCGTGTTTGTTCGCAATCACGCAGGAGAAGTCGTCTGCAAATTGTACGATGTCCCCGATGTGCGCCTTGCGGCCTGGGCGCATGAGGGTCTGCCAAACGCCGTCAGCATCGTGGCGCAGAAGAAATACTTCGATTTCTACACCGCTGGGCAATCGGCCAAAGAGCCGGGCCTTGAACACCTTCGTATTGTTCCAAACAAGCAAGTCACCAGGCTCGAGATAGTCGACAATGTCACGGAAGATACGGTGTTCGCGCTCGCCCGTCGCACGGTTGAGTACCAAAAGTCGACACGCGTCTCGCGGATCAGAAAGCTGCTGTCCAATGCGTGATTCTGGGAGTTCGTATTCGTACTCACTGACCGATGTGGCCATACCTTAAAGATACTTCCGATTCGCAGCATGTTCCTCGAGCGTACGACCATAGTACACAGTGCCGTCTTTACTCGTAAGGAAAAACCACTTGTCGTTGGGTTCTGGAGTAATAACGGCGCGGATCGAATCAATACTCGGATTATTAATTGGTCCTGGCGGCAACCCACGATGTTTATACGTGTTATACGGTGACGTATTCTTGATGTCCTGCGCACTCGCCGATGGCGTGTTCTTCTCTGTGATGTAATTCACACTGGAATCCACCTGTAAAGGCCACCCCTGCTCAAGACGGCGCCACATAATATCCGCGACCTTACGTCGATCCTCGGTACCACGAACTTCTGCTTCAATGATACTTGCCATGGTGAGGACCTCAAAGAAAGAATACTGTTTATAAAATTTCTCACTCGTCACATCTCGATCGGTTGCCTCTTGTACTTTTTCCTCCATTTCCTTCATCGCCTTTTCCACAATCTCGTCGACAGTTGCATCAGCAAAAACGCGATAGGTGTCCGGGAAAATGAACCCTTCCACAGATACGTTCTGCGGGCGAGTTTCAAGGACATCGAGATCTGGGAGAGACCGCTCTGGCGCACCTACACCTCCTATGTACACCCGCGCAGGAACGCCTGTTACTTTGTACAGTTCTTCAGCGCTTGGAATCACCTGCTCACGCACGAGGTACTTGGCAATATCACGCAGATCCCACCCCTCAATGAACGTAAGCGACTTCTCACGACTCTCATTCTGACTAGTAAATGTTCTAAGAAGATCAAGGATGCTTTCGTCACGAGGCACGGTAAAGTCACCAGCACGAATAACACGGTCAGCATCTGTTACTTTTGCTGCGAACTCAAAAAGCCAAATATCCTTCGACGGAAGCGCCCCGATGCGTGCCAGTTCTTCAGCGACAGAACGAACCGACGCTCCTTTTGCAATGCGCACCTGCACGTCCCCTTCCCCATCGCGCAACCATACGGGCCAGACAATCATGAAAAAAACGCAAAGCAACACCACCACTACTGCAATAACCCACTGCGTATTTCTCGGACGACGCGCTGTGTGCAAAATGGTGGAATTGGGCATGAAGAACGAACGTTAGAGATGGCGTGAACCATCAGAATGATCGGAGATTTTCTTAATCAACGCCTTAAGCTCACCAGATTTCTCTGCAGGACAAATAAGTAATACATCGTCAGTATCAACAATGATCGTATCCTCCATACCAAGAACAGCGACCATCTTTCCTTCTGGCGCGAACACGAGATTACCAGCAGATTCATGTGAGACGATGGTACCACGGTGTACATTACCTTCTTCGTTTTTTTCCATGAGATGCTTGATGGTCTGCCATTTGCCTACATCACTCCATTGCATCGTTGTGTCCACAACCGTAGCAAGCTCGGAGACGTGTTGCATGAGCATCGTCTCTACTGTTTCAGCCGGAATACGTGCATACGCACGCTGTACGGCAGTTTTGCTCGCCTTACTCATTGCTTCCACTGCTTCCTGCGCTGCTGTCCAAACCTCTGGCTTGTACTGTTCCCACACGCGTGCAGCAGTACCTACTGTCCATGCATACATGCCAATGTGAGCATAATAGCGCCCCGTCGCGATGAGCTCACGACTTCGAGCCTGATCAGGTTTTTCTACCCAGTCTGCAATAAGGGTCACACTGTGACCTGGTGTCTCATCCACAAGCGTTCCAGTGCTCACGTACGTGTATCCATCACTTGGAACTACAGGCAGCGTCGATGGCGCAACCACATACTCACTATGACCCTTGAGAAATTGTTCAATGTCTTGCATTAACATGCGGAAGGCTCCTTCATCCCCAATATAGTCGTCAGATGGAATCGTAAGCACCACCGTATCGCCTGGAACACCTTGAGCGCGAAGATATGCAGTTTCAAGGGCAATCGCAGCACCAGTATTGCGCGCCTCTGGTTCGAGAATGTAATTCGTTGATGGAATCTCTGGAATGAGTTCTGCAAGTGCTTCTACATACTCCTCATTACACGAAACATAAATGTCCTCGCAAGTCGCTACAAGACTATACACACGCTCAAATGCCATGCGCAACAACACTTTGTTGCCAAAGATTTGCTGAAACTGCTTGGGCTTATGTCGTCGGGAAAGTGGCCAGAGACGGGTACCATGTCCTCCTGCGCGGATCACAATTTTCATACATTTCCTACGAGATTAGTGGGCTACCGGTCATGTCGTGAGGCTGCGGCACCTGAAGAATTTTTAGCACGGTTGGTGCCACATCGGCAAGGATGCCCACCGGAGGCAATACGCTGAGATCTCCTTCAATCACATCACCGGTACCACCGCGCACTCCTTCCCATTGGCGCCCAACAATAACGAACGGAATTGGATTAGTACTATGTTCCTTGTCCATCACTCCTGTCTGTACATTGACTAACTCTTCGCCATTTCCATGATCGGCAGTGATCAGCACTACACCCCCTTTTGCAAGAGACACATCAACGATCTTGCCAATACAGGTATCAAGAACTTCCATAGCCTTCACCGTTGCTTCAAGATTACCCGTATGCGCGACCATGTCAGCATTGGCGAAGTTCAGAACGATGAAGTCGTACTTTTCTGATTCGATCGCGCGTACCGTAGCATCTGTAATCTGGGGTGCTGACATCTCAGGAGCTTGATCATAGGATGCAACTTTGGGCGACGGAATAATCTGTCGATCTTCCCCTGGAAACGGATCCTCAATAGTGCCGTTGAGGAAGAAAGTCACGTGCGCATACTTCTCGGTTTCTGCAATATGGAATTGCTTGAGCCCAGCATCGCTGATCGCTTCTGCAAGCCCATTGTGGACAACTTGTGGAGGGAATGCGACGTGCGTTGGCAACCCCTGCTCATACTCTGCCATGGTCACAAAAAAGAGGTTCTGTACGGCCGTGCGCGGGAATGAATCAAAGGTCGGAAGCACGAAGGCACGTGCGAGCTGTCGTGCGCGGTCTGGGCGGAAGTTCGTGAAAATCACCGCATCGTTGTCTGCGATTTTTGCTACTGGCGCACCGCCCTTGGTGATCACAGTTGGAACAAATTCTTCATCGTACACTTTGCGGTCATACGACGCGGTGATGGCAGCGATCGGATCCTGCGCTGACTCCTTGCCTGTCCCCTGAGTCACGAGATCATAGGCAGCCTGTACTCGATCCCAACGATTATCACGGTCCATGGCATAGTAACGACCACACAACGATGCAATCTCGCCCACACCGAATTCAGCTATTTTTTGCTGCAGACGTTCAATACTCCCCTTGCCGCTGTTAAATGCCGTGTCTCGGCCATCGAGGAATGCGTGGACGAAAACACGCGTCACACCTTGCGCCTTCGCGAGCTGGAGAAGTGCGTAGATGTGTTCCTCAGATCCATGTACGTTGCCAGGGCTTGCAATACCCATGATATGCAGCGCACTCTTGTGCGACTTCGCATGTTCGATTGCATCCAGGAACGCACGATTCTGAGCGAATTCTCCGCTGGCGATACTCTTGTCGATGAGCGGAAGCATCTGGTAGTACACGCGGCCTGCGCCGATGTTGAGGTGACCAACTTCTGAGTTACCCATTTCACCACGCGAAAGACCTACATCTACACCAGAAGCAGTGATGGTCATGGCAGGATAGGTGCGAATAAGCCGTGAGAACACAGGCATCTTTGCACGTGCAATCGCATTTCCTTCGCCAGCAGGTGCAATACCAAACCCATCGCAGATCACGAGGACAACGGGCTTGGGTCGATTCGACGACGTGGTTGTTGGCATAAAACAACGGCGAGATTAACGCGCTGCAAGTTCTGCTTCGATTGCCATCACACGATTGTACTTCTCTACACGTTCGGAGCGTGAAAGCGAACCTGCTTTGAGATAGTCTGCATTCACTGCGACTGCGAGATCAGCGATCGTGGTGTCTATGGTTTCGCCACTGCGGTGCGAGACAGAGACACGATATCCATGCTTCTTCGCAAGCGTAATTGCATCGAGTGTCTCCGTGAGTGTACCAATCTGATTGACCTTGATAAGAATGGCGTTGGCAACATGACGATCGATGCCCATCTGAAGACGTTCAGTGTTGGTGACGAAAAGATCATCGCCTACAATTGCATGCTTGGCGCCCAACGACTCAGTGATTTTCGCCCAGTTGTCCCAATCATCTTCTGCAAGCGGATCTTCGATGGAGACAAATGGATATTTCTTGCACCAGGTACGCACCGTCTCAATCATTTCTTCACCTGTGAGCGCACGGTCTGCATGGAGTGCATATTTGCCGTTCTCAAAAAATTCCGACGACGCAATATCCAGAGCAAGCGAGAAATCCTTGCCTGGCTTGTACCCAGATTTTTCGATCGAGCGTACAAGGAATTCAAACGCTTCTTCTTCGCTCTTGAAGGGCGGAGCAAATCCACCTTCGTCCCCTACAGCGACACTATAGCCCGCTTTTGCGCCCATGGACTTCAGTGTCTGGAAAACCTCCGCACCCATGCGTACACGCTCTGCGAACTTCTTCGCATGCGGAAGAATCATGATTTCCTGCACTTTGAGGCCAGAGTTTGCATGGCGACCACCATTAATCACATTCATGGTTGGCTGCGGCATAATCCACTTGGTCTCTTTGCGATTCCAGAGATTGCGGATGTAGCGATACAGTGGCTGCTTGCGCGATGCAGCTGCGGCGTGCGCTACAGCAAGTGAGACGCCCAAGATCGCGTTGGCGCCCAACTTCTTCTTGTTTGGTGTTCCGTCGAGTTCGCAAAGCTCTGCGTCAATCGCGCGCTGCTGTGTTGCATCCATGCCGCGCAATGCACGAGCAAAAATGGTGTTCACGTTCTTTACTGCCTTAAGTACACCCTTCCCTTGGAAGCGCTTACTCGTCGTGTCGCGTAACTCCCAGGCTTCATGCACACCTGTCGACGCACCCGATGGCACACTTGCCCAGCCGTACGATCCGTCAGCGAGACGCACTTCCACTTTCACAGTTGGGTTGCCACGTGAATCAAGGATTTCGGAGGCTACAACAGACTTAATAGCTGATTTTTGCATATAATTACTTGATGAGAGCTTCAATACCTGGGAGCTTCTTCCCAGAAAGATACTCGAGCATGGCGCCACCACCTGTACTCACGTGACGAATATACTGTACCATATGGTGCCGACGCGCTGCATCCACGGTTTCGCCGCCGCCAATCACCACATGCGCGCCGCGACGAGCTGCTGCACCGACGGCCGCCATGATTGCCATAGTGCCAAGTTGATATTCACGCCGTTCGAAGAAACCAAGTGGACCGTTCCAAACAATCGTTTGTGCAGTCTCAATAATCTCACGATACTGCGCGATGGTTGCTGGCCCAATATCATTGATACGCATTGCACCTTCAGCAAGCACATGTGGACGATGCTCGACTGCAACATGACGCACGTGCGTCTCATGCGACTTCCCTACCGCAACATCTACCGGTGCGTACACCTCCTTCTTCTTGGCAAGCGCTGCTGCCTGACGAAGGTATTTCTCATCGTAGACTGAGTCACCCATTTCATATTTCTGACTCGCTAGCACCGTGTTGGCCACACCACCTCCAAGGAGAATGGCATCAAACTTTGGGCCAAGCATTTCGATGACAGGAAGTTTGGTCTCGATCTTCACACCGCCAATAATAAGCACCGCAGGGTGGCGTGGTGTAAAGACACGCGCAAGTTCCGCAACTTCTCGTTCAAGTTGCAGACCTGCATATGACGGAAGATGATGCGTCACTGCGACCACACTTGCTGCAGTACGATGCGAAACACTAAATGCATCATTGATATACACCTCTCCCAGTTGCGCAAGTGTCTTACCAAATGCCGGATCATTCTCTTCTTCTCCCAAATAAAACCGTATATTTTCTAGCACGTAAATCGTCCCTGGCTCTTGTGCTTCAAGCACGTTCGTACACGCAGGTGAACCAATCCGATCTCGCACAAAATGCACCGGCGCCTTCACGAGCTTTGCGAGATGATCAGCAATAGGTGCCAACGACAATGCCGCAACCTTCTTCCCCTCAGGTCGTCCAAGATGCGCAAGGATGCGAACACACGCTCCTTGTTCAGTCAGAGCGATAAGCGTCGGAATCGCCGCAATCATGCGTGAATCGTCAGTGATCTGCCCGCGTTCCATGGGAACATTGAGATCAAGACGCAGAAGTACACGCGTTCCACGAGTAATCCGCGCCTCTCGCATGCGTGCCATTGTCATAACGCAAAGCCGTTACGCACCAAGTTGACGGTGCAATTCTTCTTGTAAAGCAGTCGCATCAACCGAACCTCCGGTTGCACGCATACATTGCCCGACAAAGTATCCCATAAGTGCAATCTTTCCCGCACGAAACTGTGCCACTTGCCCAGGAGAATCTGCGAGAACTTTTGCCACAATATCCGCAATCGCTGTTGTATTCGTTGTCTGTGCAAGTCCATGCTGTTCCATGAGCACATCAGGATCACCTCCGTGTTCCACCAAGAGATCAAGCAACTTTTGCGCATTCGTGTTCGTAATCTTGCTCTGCGCAATGAGGGCAAGAAACTCTGCGAAGTTCTCTGCGTTCACACGCTCTGCAAAGTGCAGCACTGTCTCACCTCGATCATTGAGACGACCAAGCAATCGACTCAATAACCAACCCGAGATGCGCCGCGCAGTTTCGCGTGGCTCTTCGCCCTTCACCAGCGTTCCATATTCCGAATACACCTGCTCTGCATACGCGCC
>CAZVGV010000019.1:0-11942 GCA_964627055.1 uncultured Gammaproteobacteria bacterium
AACCCAGCAATGAGAGCCACAACCAAAAATATTCCAAACAACAATACCATTTCTACAATTTTTACTGTCTTCATTCCGAAAATCACAAAAGAAGTGGCCAGCAAGAAAAAAACCAAGGCCCATTTCGTAGGATCTCCGCCAAAGAGCGCTGCGAGGGTTTCACCTTCACCAATCAAATAGATGAGCAAAGTCCCAAACAACATGCTGTACATAATGATCCCCATCAGGATCTCGCCAGTTCTGCCCAAATACTGCCGTGCCAAGCCTACGAGCTGAAGCGGACGCTGTGTGCTCGAAGCAATTTCAGCGATCAAAAGATTGAGTCCAAAAGTCAAAAATCCAATCAGGACAATACAGAGAAGTCCGAGACCAACACCGACCTGCGAAACCACAAACGGAATACCCAAAATTCCTGCACCAATGGTCCCACTCAAAATCAAAGCCGTACCTTCAAGATATGGGAGACGCTTCAAAATCCATCCCTGATGAAGCGTCGAAGAATGTCGTGTCGGTTGTGGAGGATGAGACATAATGGCGATAGTATAGCACAAATCTGGAGAGATATAAATTTGGAGCCCGTCCCCAATGAGATATTGACTTATTTTCTAAATTTTTGTATACTGTTTTCATCTTCAAAAGCGCGCTTAGCTCAGTTGGTTAGAGCATCTCGTTTACACCGAGAGGGTCGGGGGTTCGAATCCCTCAACTCCCACCAAAAAATAAACCAGTGCATCCTGTGATGCGCTGGTTTATTTTTGCTATACTGAAAGTTACATAACATGTTTTTATTGCACTTCAATGGTATGCGTGCTCCAATTCTTGGTTTGATCGTCATTAGTTTGGTCGTGAGCACTTGGGGTGTGTATGTGCTTCAGCGTGGAGTTGTGGAGAGTCCGCAGAGTATGTCAGAACGCGTTGTGGATTTTGTGGTGAATCAGGGTATAACTACGCTCGAAAAAAATTGTGTGAGTGTCATGGAGGATGATCGTACAGAAGAAGCAAGATTTTTTGTTATAAGAGAGCGCCATAATGCGCAGTGTGGTGGTGACCCAAGTACGTCGCCACGCATTGCGACTATTCGTGTGGATTTGCAAACAGGGGAAATGCAACACGATCTGCTTCAATAGACGGATTGTGGTATACTTCTAACGTATGGCAGGTATTTTTTGGGGATTCGTTATCACAGCAATCGGTGTTGTCATCACGTGGAAGGCGAATTGGTTCCTCGAGAACTTTGGTCGCATTGATTCGGCAGAAAAGTATTTGCAGTTCTATGGTGGTACGCGACTCGCGTACCAGTTGATCGGGTTGCTTATTTGTATTATCGGCATGTTGAAGATGACAGGGCTAGGTGGAGGCGCTGCAACTGGATTTGTTGGGTCACTTTTTGGATATCGTTAGTATGCATACTGCCTCGGGCAAGACCATGCTTAATCCGCAGCAGATTTTGTCATGGCTTGGTGTTGCTGCTGGGCTGCGTGTTGCAGATTTGGGGTGTGGCTCAACGGGGCATTTCACCTTTCCGAGTGCTGAGAGTGTGGGGCATTTCGGAGTGGTCTACGCAGTAGATGTACAACAAGCAATCGTCAAATCGATTGAGGCTGCAGCAAAGCAGCGTAATCTAAAGAACGTGATTGGGGTTTGGGCAGATATCGAACATTACGGGTCCACGCCTATTCCAGAAAAGACAATTGATCTTGCATTGCTCACAAATACGCTGTCCCACGCACGCCGACAATCAGCAATGCTTGCAGAAGCAGCACGTCTGCTCAAGCGCGGTGGGCATCTTGTGGTGATTGAGTGGCACAAAGAGCGTCATCCGTTGCGTGGCGCTGGTATAAAACCAGTGGATCCTGTGCGTGTTGTTGAGGCGGCAGAAGAGGCTGGATTGGTTCCTGTGCTCTCATTTACACCGGGTGAGTGGCACGCGGGGTGGATTTTTACGAAGCAAAAGTGACTTGCAATTCGTGAGCCGATGTGATACAACGGGCTCACTATGTCGATCCTGCATCTCTTGACCTGGTCGTATTGGTTCGCGGTTCCAACTGTCATCTCCTATTCAGCACTCCTTACATTAGTGATTGTTTTTGGACTGATGTTCCTTGCGGGTATCACGTTCAAAAAAGTTTCACACGATGTGCGGATCGAGAAATTCTCGGCGAAGGTTCTGGCACGCTGGGGGTCGTTGCTCACCGTAATGGCAGTATTGGGGTACCTCTATGTGTTCCTGCGCTATGAGCGCACACCACTCTTCTCGTTACGCATGTTCCTCGGATTGTGGGTGGTAGGGTTCATCTACTGGGCATACCGCATCTACGTTTACCAGACCAAAAAAATTCCAGAGCTGCGCGCACGACATGATCGTGATGCGCAGAAGTATGCCTACCTCCGCTAATGGGCGATGGGGTGAGGCAGCAGCACGCGTCTTTCTTGAATCGCGTGGCTACGAAGTGGTGGAGTGCAATTACCGCACTCGATATGGCGAAATAGATTTGGTCGTGCGCGAAAAGCGTACGATCATTTTTGTTGAGGTAAAAACACGTGTACGGGATACCGGTGCCGCTGAGGCTGCAGTGGATAGGCGCAAACAATTGAGGATTTGCAAGGCGGCTCATGTGTATAGTCGTCGTGCTCCTGCTGCGCGATATCGATTCGATGTTGTGGTGGTACTACGTTCACCTGGGGATACGACTGCGAGGATTCGACACTACCGTAATGCATTTGACATGACCCTCGTTTTTTGATACTCTTGTGCTATACTAGTTCAATAAAGAACTGGTTTTTTTGTACCCACAACCTATGGCCCAAAACGAAATTGTGAGCGCGATCAAGCTCGTAGCCCAGGAGAAAGGTCTCTCCTACGAAGCAGTATTGGAAACACTTGAGACAGCACTTGCTGCGGCATTCCGCAAAGACTTCGGTAACAAGCAGCAGAATATTATCGTACAGTTCGATCCAGAGACTGGTGCGATGCGCGTCTTCGATGTGAAGCAGGTCACCCCTGACTTCGATCTCGAGGTGCTTGCACGCATTGCTGCGGAAGAGGCAGAAGCACGCGAAGCAGCACTCTCCCGTGGAGAGATGCCACCAGAACCAGATCCAAATCGTCCACGGTTCAACCCAAAGACCGACCTCATGTACACCGAGGCGCAGACGGTGAAGCCAGGTGCGCAAATTGGCGAAGAGATTCGCACAGAGCTCGAGGTGCCGGCTGCGTTTGGTCGCATGGCTGCACAGACTGCGAAGCAGGTGATCATGCAGAAGCTTCGTGAAGCAGAACGTTCCATGATTCTTTCTGAATTTGCAGAGCATCAGGGAACAGTGATCATTGGAACGGTGCAGCGTCGCGAAGGACGCAACGTGCTCATTGACCTTGGTCGTGGTACGGGCATCATGTTTCCACAAGGACAAATCTATGGTGAGCGGTATGAGACCGGTGCACGCTACAAGGTGTATGTAGAGTCTGTTGGTATGGGCCCTAAGGGTCCTGAAATTGTGGTGTCACGTACTCATGAGTCACTTGTTACCACGATCTTCGGTCTCGAGATTCCAGAAATCGCAGCAGGATCCGTAGTGATCAAGGGTGTAGCACGCGAAGCAGGTGCGCGCAGCAAGGTTGCAGTAATGAGCATGGAAGATGGTGTTGATCCTGTTGGTGCATGTATTGGTCAGCGTGGAACTCGTATTCAGACTATTATCCACGAATTGGGTGGTGAGAAAATCGATATCATTCAGTGGAGCGAGGATACAGAAGGGTATATTCGCAATGCGCTTTCTCCAGCCAAGGTACTCGGCGTGCAGATGGACGAAACTCCAGAAGGCAAGATTGCAACCGTAACTGTTGCTGAGGATCAGTTCTCACTTGCGATTGGTAAGGGCGGACAGAATGTGCGTCTTGCAGCTCGCCTCACTGGTTGGAAAATTAATATCAATCAGGAAGGTGGCACCGCTCCAGCAGCTGAGGCAGAAGGAGAAGTTGCAGCGGAAGTTGCGGCGACACCAGCTCCAGATGCGCCAGCAGCTGAAGAAGCAGCAGAGTAATCTATGAAGTGGCTCTTTCAAGTCGTAGTTTTTCAGCCGCTATTCAACATGTTCGTGTGGCTCAATAATGTCATCCCTGGGCATGACATGGGTCTGGTGATTATTCTTGTTACCATCCTCGTACGTCTTGCGCTCTGGCCATTGTCAGGCAAGTCCTTGGACGCACAGAAAAAGCTATCAGACTTGCAACCACAGATTGCAGAACTCAAAACCAAGTACAAGGACGACAAGCAGGGATTGGCAACAGCGACCATGCAGTTGTACAAGGACAATAACATTAATCCGTTTTCGTCCTGCCTCCCGCTCCTGTTGCAATTGCCAATTCTTTTGGGATTGTATTGGGCTTTGTCAGACGCACTCAATGGAACGCACTTCAACTTCTTGTATGCTGGTGTACAGAATCCAGGTTCACTCAATCCAATTGCGTTTGGGTTCCTTAACCTGATGGCTCCAAGCATTGTGCTTTCGGTGCTTGCGGGTGCGGCACAATTCTTCCAGGCGCGGATGCTTACCACCAAGCGTCCGCCAGTACATACTACTGGATCAAAGGATGAGGAGCTCGCTGCTGCGATGAACAAACAGATGATGTATATCATGCCTCTTCTTACGGTGTTCATTGGCTCACAGCTCATGGCAGGTATTACGCTGTACTGGTTGGTAACAACGTTGCTTACTATCTTGCAGCAGCACTTAGTGTTCAAGAAGCACGAGAAAGCAGCGCTGGAAAAAACCGCATAGTATGGTGCTTGACGCCCGAGGCATTGCAACTTTTTTCTCGGTCGTTGGTCGCACAGTCGGTGAGGCAGAATTGCGGTATTATCTGGATATTTTTGGAAAAGACGTACCGCAAGGTGCGTCTTTGTCGTTGGAGGGCGGCCCAACGCAGGCACAGTATATGTTTGCAACTCGGAAATGGCGCAGGGCGTTGTGGGTTGCTCGTGTATTGCGTGTATTCCCGTGGGTACAAGGTGTTGGAGTGGTCAATTCTCTGGGTTTTGTAACTGTACATGAGGAGAGTGATATCGATCTGCTTGTTCTTTGTCAGACCGGTCGTGTGTGGACGAGTCGGTTGTTCGTTGTGGCGTTGTTGCGGCTGCTTCGATTGCGGCCTGGGGAGGCAGGAAAAGATCCTGTGTGTCCGTCTTTCTTTGTCGCACCAGATGCCTATGACTTGCAAGCTGTTGCAATTGAAGACGATATCTATTTGCGTTTTTGGTTGGCAACCTTGGTTCCGGTTTGGGGAGAAGAGGCGTTCGGCGAGCTATTTGCTGCGAATCAGTGGGCAGTTTGGCGTAGTATTGCGCCGCAGTACGTCTCGCCGGGAAAAGTAGTTCGTCTTTGTCGATGGCTCATCTCTGCGTTCTCTTTTGGTTTTGTAGAGCGGGTTGCACGAGCTGTTCAATTGCGTCTGCTCCCTGCGCGGATTCAAGCAAAAGCAGCTCAATCAGATCATGGGGTGGTGCTTACTGATACGATGCTCAAGTTCCATGAGGAAGATGGTCGTGCGATGTACCGTGATCGGTGGAAAGCAGCCTATGGAACGCATACGTAAGTGGGTTGCGGCAGGAGTATTGGTTTTGTTGCCTGTGCAGACGCACTGGTTGCTTCGTGCTGCAGCGTGGGAGTTCGGCAGTGCTCGGTTGTTAGTAATGGAATGTGTGGTGCTGGTGTTGTCGTTATGTTTTGTTCGTACGTGGTGGAAGATGCGGACTGTTCGTGTGCGCAGAGCCACGGTGTTTGCAGTTGCTGGTATGGTGCTATGGGGAGTTGGCGTGAGTCAGGGGAGTGTGATCGCAGTACTACAACTCGTGCATATGCTTAGTGCTGGTGCACTTGGTATTATTCTTTGGGAATCAGTGCGGCACTGGGGTGTGCTGTGGGTGTTGTCGTGGTATTTGGCCGGTGGAGTGGTGTGGGCGGGAATGGGAATAGTGCAGTGGATACAACAGGTTGTGACCCCGAGTACGTGGATGGGAATGGCAGCACATGCACCAGCAGTCGCGGGTGATTCGGTCGTGCTTATGGAGGGGGTGCGTGTGTTACGTGCGTATGGGCCGATGCCACACCCTAATATTTTTGGAGGGCTGATGGTTTCATATGTGTACGCTGCAATTTTGTTGATACGCAGTGGTGGTTTTCAGGGGTGGTGGCGTCGCAGTATGGTGCTTGGTGTGATGTCGCTGTGCGTCGCCGCGTTGGTGTTGTCATTTTCTCGCAGTGCGTGGATCGCTGCGGTGGTGGTGTTACTCGTTGCTGTTCCATGGCGTCGAGCGTGGCGTTTGTGGATACGTCTTGCGGTAGTGCCAGTGGGCGTAATGTTGGTTGTCGCTGTGTTTGTTGCGCCGGCAATTTTGACGCGTGTTCAGGGTACTAATGTACTCGAGACTCGGTCGCAGAGTGAACGTGCTGACTTATGGCGCGATGGAATGCGACTGGTGCAAGCGAATCCCTATTTCGGGACTGGTTTGGGGCTTGCAACAACAGGCATACAGCGCCTCGATCCGTCGCGAGAAGCATGGACACTACAGCCGCCGCACTTCGTTCCGTTATTGATTGCGGTAGAACTTGGGATTGTAGGGGTGTTGCTGGTTCTACTTTGTGGCACGGCTCTTCCGTGGAACCGTGGATTATTTGTGCTTATTCCAGGCTTAATTTTCGATCATTTTTATTGGTCGCTTCCTGCAGGATTATTTCTCTTGACAGTCTTGTGGTTCTTGACTACGATACAAGCAAAGTTAGCACTCGACCAATAAGAGTGCTAACAAAGAATTAACGGTAAAGATATGAAATTAGTGCCACTTAACGATCACGTAATCGTTCGTGCCGTGGATGCGAAGGAACAAGCAAGTGCATCCGGAATTCTTATCCCGGACACCTCCAGCAAGGAGCGTCCGCAGCAAGGTGAGGTCGTTGCGGTTGGTCCAGGCAAAATGCTTGAGACTGGCTCGCGCGCAGCGATGAGTGTATCTATCGGTCAGCGTGTGGTGTTCAAGAAATATGCACCAGACGAAGTGAAGGTAGACCGTGAAGAGTATCTCGTGATCTCTGAATCAGACATTATCGCCGTAATTGAATAACGTATGGCAAAGCAGATTATTTTCAATGAAGAAGCACGTCAGGCGATCAAGCGTGGCGTGGACAAGCTCGCAAATGCAGTGAAGGTCACTCTCGGGCCTCGTGGTCGCAATGTAGTCATTCAGAAGTCCTACGGTGCACCACAGATCACCAAGGATGGCGTGACTGTTGCTAAGGAAGTCGAGCTCGAGGACAACTTCGAGAACATCGGCGCAGAGCTGGTGAAGGAAGTTGCAAGCAAGACCAATGATGTAGTGGGTGATGGTACGACAACAGCAACGGTACTTGCGCAGGCGATTGTGAGCGAGGGAACTGCTGTGGTAACCGCGGGGCTTAACCCATTGCCACTCAAGCGTGGTATTGATCGCGCTGTGGAGATTGTTGTGGAGGAAATC
This sequence comes from uncultured Gammaproteobacteria bacterium, assembly GCA_964627055.1. Classification (GTDB taxonomy): domain Bacteria; phylum Patescibacteriota; class Patescibacteriia; order Magasanikbacterales; family JBBTQS01; genus JBBTQS01. The sequence goes on from CAZVGV010000019.1 coordinate 7,512, forward strand.
AAGACCAACATTGCGAAGCCTGTACACGATTCTGAAATCGCAAAGGTTGCTTCGATCTCAGCCAATGATCAGGAGATTGGGCAGCTCATTGCTGAAGTAATGCATGAGGTTGGAAATGATGGTGTGATTACGGTTGAAGAGGGGCAGTCCTTCGGTATCACCAAGGAAGTGGTGAAGGGTATGCGCTTCGACAAAGGCTATGTTTCGCACTACATGGTGACTGATTCGAGCCGCATGGAAGCAGAGTACAACGACCCTGCAATTCTCGTGACGGACAAAAAGATTTCTTCGATTCAGGACGTGTTGCCGCTTCTTGAGAAGCTTGCACAGTCTGGTCGTAAGGAGATTGTCATCATTGCAGAAGATGTCGAAGGTGAAGCACTCACGACATTTGTACTCAACAAGTTGCGTGGCACATTCCATGTACTCGCGGTGAAGGCTCCAGGATTTGGTGACCGCCGCAAGGATATGTTGCAGGACATCGCAACGCTCACGGGTGCGCGCGTGATCTCGGAAGAAGTTGGTCTCAAGCTCGACACCGCAACGCTCGAAGATCTCGGCTCCGCTCGTAAGGTGATTGCAACCAAGGAGCACACCACGATTGTTGAGGGCAAGGGTAATCCAGACGCTGTAAAGGAGCGTGTAGCACAGTTGCGCACAATTCTTGAGAAGACGGAAAGTGACTTCGATCGCGACAAGCTCCAGGAGCGCATTGCGAAGCTCGCAGGTGGCGTCGGTGTCCTCAAGATCGGTGCAGCAACCGAGACGGAGATGAAGGAAAAGAAGCAGCGCATTGAAGATGCAATCAACGCAACCAAGGCAGCGATCGAAGAAGGTATTGTGCCTGGCGGTGGAGTCGCACTCTTGCGTGCATCGGTTGCTCTCGCAGTACAGATTGATGCAATCGAAAAGAACACGCCAGAGAAGGTAGGTATGCAGATTGTGCATCGCGCGCTCTTGGCACCAATGCGCCAGATTGTTGAGAATGCTGGTGACATGGGTGACGTGATGATTCACGAAGTTCGTGCGGCACACAAGGCAGGAAAGGTGAACTTCGGGTACAACGTACTCCATACCTCTGATGACGATGCGGTGGTGGATATGCTTGCTGCAGGTGTCATCGACCCAGCGAAGGTGACGCGCACTGCATTGCAGAATGCAGCGTCTATTGCCGGTCTCTTCCTCACGACTGAAGCAGTGATTGCAGAGCTTCCGAAGAAGGAAGCAGCAGCTGCTCCTGACATGCACGGAGGCATGGGCATGGGTGGATACTAAGGTGTGTAATACAATGCAAAACGCCGCTCCTTGTGGGCGGCGTTTTGCATTGTGGTGGGCTTTTTCCAAAAAATAAAGGTTTAAACACTGTATCCTGGAAATTGTGAGAAAGTCAATGTGGATGTATTCGTGCCGTTGCGCACACACGGTAACCTCGCTATACTGCCCTAGAATATGAAGGAAATTTTGGCCAATCTCGACGCACTCATTACCCGCATGGAGCAAGCCCAGGCCATGGTTCGGTTATCTGATAAGAAGCAGCAAGTTGCAGCGCTTGGTACGCAGATGCAAGACCCAACATTCTGGAATACACCTGCAACAGCACAGCAGGTGAGTCAGCAGTATGCCGAACTCAAGAAGGAAGTGGATTTGTGGGAAGGGCTGCACCTGGAGGCGACACAGTTGCGTGAATTTGTCGCAGGGCTTGCGGGTGCTGACGTAGAGGCAATGGGTGAAGAAGTGGAAAAACAATTTGTAGATCTGTCGAAGCGATTTACAGCTCAAGAATTCTTGGTGCTTCTTTCTGACACCTATGATGCAAATAACGCGATCATGGCGTTGCACGCAGGTGCTGGCGGCACTGAGGCGCAGGATTGGGTTGGGATGCTGTTGCGCATGTACACACGATTTTGTGAACAGCAAGGGTGGAAAGTTGTTATTGTAGACGAATCACGTGGGCAAGAAGCTGGGTGGAAGAGCGTTACCCTGCACATCACAGGTCGCTATGCCTATGGCTATCTCAAAGGCGAGCATGGGGTACATCGGCTTGTTCGTATTTCGCCGTTTGATGCAGAAAAAATGCGACACACTTCATTTGCATTGGCAGAAGTGACGCCAGAGCTCGATGCGCTTGGTGAGGTTGAAATCAAAGACGAAGATCTGCGTATCGACACCTTTATGTCTGGTGGAAAAGGTGGGCAGTCTGTGAATACGACGTATTCTGCTGTGCGTATTGTGCATATTCCAACTGGTATTACGGTCAGCTGTCAGAATGAGCGTTCACAACAACAGAATCGTGAGACAGCAATGAAGATTTTGCGCGGCAAGTTACTTCGCCTTATGGAGGAGAATCTGCTTGCAGAAAAGGCAGAATTGCGAGGTTCTTACCAGAGTGCAGCGTGGGGGAACCAAGCGCGCTCGTATGTGCTACAGCCATACCAACTCGTGAAGGATCATCGTACAGATCACGAAACCGCGGATACTGACGCGGTGCTTAACGGCGAAATTCTTCCGTTTATTGAGCAGTATCTTGCATGGCGCAAGCACGAACAAGCAAAGAAAACCACATGAGTCCACTCATCCTGCACCCAACGGAGACTGTGTATGGGCTCGGCTGTGACGCGCGCGACGCGCAGACGCTCGGGCGAATTTTTGCATTGAAAGGGCGTGAAGCGAACAAAAGCGTTGGGTTGATCGCAGCAGATCTAGAGATGGTAGAGCGTACGGTTGTACTATCTTCGGCAGCGCGCGAGATCGCAAAGAAGTATTGGCCTGGTGCGCTGGCTATTATTGCGCCGGTTCGAGCTGAGGCAAGCCTCGCGTCTCAGGCAGTTGCTGCGGATGGAACTGTAGCAATTCGCGTGTCAGATTCGCAGATTGCTCGCGATCTTGCCTCACGCATGGGCGCGCCATTGGTGTCTACGAGCGCCAATCGTGCTGGACAGCCAGCCTGTTCGTCAGTTCAAGCACTGCGCGAGCAACTCGGTGAAGCAGATTTTGCAATGATCGATGAAGTGATCGATGTGGGGCAATTACCACCGCGACTTCCGTCGACGATTATTCGTGTTGCGGAGGATGGGGGCATCACGGTGGTTCGACAAGGGTCTGTTGCGATTACTGAGGAGCACACAACAGTATGAAAACTGCAGAAATCCAAGAGATTGCAGCACGATTTCATGTCCGTCCGACCAAGGCATTGGGGCAAAATTTTCTTACAGATGATCGGGTGTGTGAGCGGATTGTTGCAGCTGCAGAGCTCACGCCGCAAGATACGGTTTTGGAAATTGGGCCGGGATTGGGTGCGTTAACACGGTATTTGATCGCAACAGGTGCGATGGTAATTGCCGTTGAAAAGGATCGGCATGTGGCAACGTATCTCCAGGAGACCTACGGCCACCTTCCCAATGTTCGGATTATGCAGGCTGACGCGCTCCAGTTCGATCTTGCGACAGTACCACAACCGTATGTGTTGGTTAGCAACATGCCATATAGTATTACCTCTCCGTTATTGGCTCATACGGTAGAATCTGCAACGCACGCGCCAACGCGTGCCGTGCTGATGATGCAAAAAGAGGTCGCAGATCGTATCCGAGCGCGTGTTCCAGATATGAATTTGCTTGCAGTATCGTTGCAATTGCGTACAGCAACCATCGAACATGTTCTCACAGCACCGCCACATGCTTTTTGGCCACAACCAGAGGTCGAATCCACGGTATTGCGCTTTGTTCTGGAGCCGCAGCGGCCAGCGAACATTGCTGCGATTTTGCATCTTGCACGCGTCGGCTTTGCTCAGAAACGCAAACAACTCCTTTCCACACTCACGAAGAGCGGCATTGCTTCCAAAGAAACTCTTGCACGAGCATTCACTGCTGCAGGTCTTGCTCTTGATGTGCGTCCAGAAGTTGTGGATATCGCACAGTGGAACCAACTTGTGCTATACTTGGGCAAGTAATAACTCTTTGCCATGGGGAGCATTCGAGAGATCCTCTCGCAGTTGACCGGCTACCAAAAAGTCAGCGCGATACTACTCGCGTTTTTTGGCGTTGCGGCTGTTTTTCTAGCTGGATTGCAGATGCGAACGCGCATTCTTGATGGTGGTGAATCACGTCGCGCTGCAGCAAGTTCGGTGTACACTGATCTTGCGGCTGCAGGAGGCGCTGCTGCTGCGGTTCTCGGCCAAGATACAGACAAGGACGGACTGACAGACACCGATGAGATCAAGACATACCGTACAAGTCCATATCTTCAGGATTCGGACTCAGATGGAAAGACAGATGGTGAGGAAATAGCTGCAGAGACAAACCCAAATTGCCCAGAAGGCGAAGTGTGCTTCGGCTTGGGCAAAGAAACAGCAGTAGACCGTGCAAGTACAGATGGCACAGAGGTTGGTACAGAAAAGCCAACAGGAACAGGCCAGGGTGGGGCATCAACAGGCCC
>CAZVGV010000020.1:0-341 GCA_964627055.1 uncultured Gammaproteobacteria bacterium
GGTCGAGGCGCTCTGGCGCGTGGCGCTGGCCGATGGGCAGCGCGATGCCAGCACCTAGGAGCATCCCGACGTAGAACCCGCCGAAGATCAGCCCCAGGAATGTACCGATACCCACGACCCCGGCGATCGCGCGCTGCCGCGCATAAGAAGGATCTGTTGCAGTCATGATCACACCTCCGTTATGGCCCTAGACCATGTGCCTGCACAGCCTATCGCTCGCGTTATTTGGCGTCAAGTATAAAGGAGAGATGTAAGAATAACCCTGCCGCACACATATCGGCCACCATCCCAACCTTCACCTGCGGTCGGTCTGCGATCACCGCGCGGTGCACCTCTGCGGT
>CAZVGV010000020.1:351-11770 GCA_964627055.1 uncultured Gammaproteobacteria bacterium
ATAGTCGCAGCATCAGCGACTCCTTCGAGCGCAGCTACCATCTGCCGCAAAATCGGTAGTCCATTGAAATATTCTTCTGCCCATTGATAGGAAGATTCTGGTCCACCTGGTAATGCATGCATACGTTTATAAAACTCCCATGGCGACTTCACACCGATGAAATCTGCCCCGCTGAACATTTGTTTCTCTATTTTGCCTGATGTGGCCCATGCGATACTGCGTGCTTCGGCCATCAGTGCAGCATCCTCTACCGACTCACGACGCATCACTGCAATTACGGCATCCACCACCTGTGCGCGGTCCTCACATCGTAGCCGTGCGTGAATTACAGGAAACATTATTTCCAACAACCCCATGCTAATAATTTTCGGTGACTTGAACCGCGTACTCGCTCGCAGTGCGTCTACATATTTACAAAAAACTGGTGCTTGCTCATCACGCACGACTAACTCTACAAATTGTCGCACCACCGGACCCACCGAAATTCCAGCGATCAAAAAATCGGTGAGTGGTTTACCCTCAACATCGACGGTTCGTGTCGTGCACCCAGGCTTTTCTCCGAGCGGCTCGAGACAGAACGCAATGGTCGCGATCGTTTGGACAACATCTGGAGTCAACATAGATACAGCTACATTAGCATACCAATAGCAAAGGCCCACACAGAGTGAGCCTCGGCTGTTGTTGGGTTATCCGACGCACTTGCTTATGGCGGAAGTGCGTTTGCAAACTCTCCAAGCAATACGCGCCGTCGGACTTCTGCTCCGATCACCTCCCAGCGCTCCTCTCGCGCTCGCACTTCTGCGATTGACTGCAGGACCGCGACGAGCACTGAATCATGCAGGTCGAACTGCAATCCCAATGCTACAAGTGCACGCTGTGCCTTCTGTGGAAGACGATCTGTGCGAAGAATGAGATCTACCACATAGCGCAATCCATCGCTACGCAATGCGTCACGCGTATGAAGGTCGATTTGCTGAACCTGCCGAATCGACAAACACATCTTTCTGAGCTGCTCACTCCCGGTGGCCAGCAGACTGAAGATCGATCCACCCACATCCGGAGTTTGATCAACAATCCAATCCGTTTGGCGTTTCGTGGCATGCCGTCGAGCGACTGCACCTCGTTGCCGTGCATTCATGTTCCCTCCAACCGCCTGTGGCTTGTTGCGGCTGTCCCTACCGTACGGCATCCCACGTTCTATCGTCAACGCATATCTTGACCTGGAGTATCAATTCCCCTACACTTGGCCCACCATTCGGCAACCAACAAGGAGGTACAACCGATGGCAGAAGCAGATACCGAAGAATACCAGAGGCTCGCAGCAACGGTCCAAGCCTACAAGGCGAAGGCGCTGCAGGCGTGGGGTACCGAAGCCCCACCCGACGTCGCCGTGATCCTGGGTTCGGGGCTGGGCGGCTTCGCCGAGGAGCTCGACGAAGGGAGCCAATCGTTCCCGTTCACCGACTTCCCCGGATTCTGCAACGGCCCAGCAGTGCAGGGTCACGACTACAAGATCGTGTTCGGCAGGATCGGTGAGAAGCGTGTGCTGCTCTTCAAAGGGCGAAAGCACTTCTACCAAGGACACGATGATGAAACCGTCATGTTCATGGCACGTAGCGTTTCGCACGGGCTGTGGCGCGCCGGTCTGCTCATCGTCACCAATGCTGCCGGGTACGTCGACAAGGACTACAAGGCCGGAGACGTCATGGCGATCACGAAGATGCTGACGCTGTTCTGCAACGTCAACATGTTCTTCGGAGACAACGACGAACGGATCGGCCCGCGATTCTTCGGCATCTCGCAGGCGTTCCGTCGAGTCCTCATCCGGGATCTCGTCGTGCCCGCATACGCAGCAGTGGAGTCACGCAACAACTCCTTCGTGCTCCGGCAGGGCACCTACGCAATGCGGCCGGGGCCCTACTACGAAGACGAGCCAGACGCTCGTGCGCTGTTCAAGCTCGGCGGTAACGTGGTCGGCATGAGCACGGTTCCCGACGTTCTCGCCGCGGTGCACGCCGGGCAGGAACACATCATCGGCCTCTCGCTCGTGACCAACGAATCCGGCCGATACGAAGACGAGGAAGTGCGATACGAAGACGAGCTGGAGGGTCACGAGGAAGTACTTGCTCAGGCCGACGCAAGCAGCACGAACTTCTGCAAGCTCGTCCGCAACATCATCACGCTCCTCACCCCGGAACACCTCGTCAAGAAGCACAAGAAGAGGCCAGTCACCGGGTCGTAGGCGCCGCTTCGCACCGCAGCATCACGCCGCGTGCAAGCACGACGACCCCGTTTCGCTCCAGACACCACAGTCGGACGAAACGGGGTCGTTTTCATTTTTTTGGTATACCAAAGTGAAAACCGGCGGCACCCAAAGGTACACGCCGGCTCTGTTGGTCCACCCCTCCTTACGCACCGACCGAGGGCACGTCCCCCAGGTATGAAATACCGAACAGCTGCCCCAGCTGTCGGAAGTACTCCTTGACGAGCACGTCGTCTCGCAGACGGAGCGTGTAGCCGTTTTTTCGAAGGCGAGGGACTGGATGCCGACTCATGTACGGCTCCGGCAGTCTCGCATCGCAGCGAACCTGACGATTCGCTGGAGTGACCACTCCAGCGAGAATGCCACTGCACGGCTGATCGTGCACCGTGGTGAACGCCGAAACGAGCCATGCAGAGCTGTCTCGAACGAACACAACGTTGTCGAACGAGTCCTTGGCCCGCATGATCTTGCAAACCGGCACTCGGTGCCCCGTATGGAGCACGAGCTCCGCGATCACAGCAACCGGAAACTCGAGGGCTTCCAGCCGGTCGCGGTGCAGAATCAGCGACGGAATCACATCTCGCGCCATCCTCAGATATGCCGCGTACCAGCCTGCGCCGCGCAACTGTCCATTGGGGCCTTCTTCGCTGGCGCTGATCCAGCTGAGCAGGTTCTGAGGAGTGTCCAGCTCCCGCAGACTCGACTTCCTTGGTGTATGGGGCATTACCGCCTCCTTGCTCCAGCACTGCTGAATGATCCGTGTGTCACCCACCATAGGCGACAACGATCCTCACTATTAGACAGTGCTGGTAAATTGTCAACACATCACAAGACAGCTTGTCTTTTTTCCCACAACACCGCACACTACCAACAATCCTATGTCCTACGAATATCGCGCAAAAAAGACGGTGATTGTGCTCGACGAAAAACTCGCCGTCGGCGATGCCATGAACGCGCTAGGTCACCTCGCGATCGCCATCGGCGCACATGCAGATCGTGACGATCTTATGGGCCGACTCGAACTCACAGACCAATCCAAGGTCATCCATCGCGGCATTTCAAAATATCCTTGTATTATTTTGTGCGGCAACCGCACGAAAATCCGTGCTGCAATTGAGACAGCTCGAACTGTATCTGACCTCGTCCTCGTGGACTTCCCGCAAGAGATGAAAACAACGTCCCACGATGACGAACTCGCGTCTGCCCTCGCCGGCACGCCAGAGTCTGCGCTCTCGTACTGGGGTTTTGCTCTTTACGGCACAACTGACACGGTCAATACCATTTGTAAAAAGTTCTCGCTTTGGAAGTAGTATGCGCCTGCTCATCCTCGGCCTCTCAGCCACTGGCAAAACAACACTCGCACATGCGCTGTACACAATCACTGATGCGCCAGTTGTTGATGTTGATGATGCAGTGCGCGCAATCACCGGAGGCTCATGGCCCGAGAATATCGAGACGCTCGATGCACTCTTCGAATCCGTAAATCGAGATGTAATCACCATGCCACGCGCTGTGTTCCTTACCTCATGGCTCACCACAACACAAATCCGCGAATTCGCTAATGCAGGTTGGACCCTCATTGAATTGCACGCCGAAGTACACGAGCGTATCAACCGCCGCATTCAACGCGGCGACGTGATGAACGAAGCAATTCGTGACCGCATCCTTCGCCATCACGCAATGCTCGACACGGTTGTACTGGAGACACACCATCTCTTCACCCAAATGTACGACGTCACAAAGATGACCACCGAACAACTCGTGACCAAATTGCAGCCATACTTGGCTGATTAGTTTTTGCAATGCTTCGTAATCGCATCAGCGATGGCTGTTGCGACATTTTTGTTGAGTGGGTCTGGGAGAATACAGTCTGCGGTTGGATGCTCCACCATTTTTGCTAGTGTCTCAGCAGTGATGAGCTGCATCTCTGGTGTGATTCGTTGCGCACGAATCGCAAGCGCACCCTTGAAGATGCCCGGAAACGCCAGCACGTTGTTCACCTGGTTCGCGAAGTCACTGCGTCCACTTGCCACAACGGCCGCACCAGCAGCACGTGCTTCATCTGGCATAATTTCTGGGGTTGGGTTAGCCATGGCGAAGACGATTGCCTGAGGCGCCATAGACTTCACCATTTCTGGTGTGACCAGTCCTGCTGCAGACACGCCAATGAACACGTCGGCACCCACCATCGCATCTGCAAGACTTCCACTTCGATTATCATGATTTGTCGATGCTGCAATGCGGCGTTTTTCTTCGTTGAGATCGGTGCGGCCTTCGTGGATAATCCCTTTCGAATCACACACAATCACGTCTGCAACAGAAATACATACACCATGCTCCTTCCCCATACACTGCAACAGTTGCGTGATCGCAGTCCCCGCCGCACCCGCACCTGAAAGCACCACACGCAATGATCGCATCGACTTCCCCACGACACGCGATGCATTGAGAAGTGCCGCGAGCACCACGATCGCTGTTCCGTGCTGATCATCATGAAACACGGGAATACCCAGGTCTTGCAGACGCTCCTCAACCTCGAAGCACCGCGGCGCCGAAATATCCTCGAGATTAATTCCACCAAACCCCGGTGCAATCCGCCGCACCGTCTCCACAATTTCATCTACGTCCTGTGTCGCAAGACAAATTGGCACTGCGTCTACACCCGCAAACTCTTTGAAAAGAATTGCCTTCCCCTCCATCACCGGTAACGCCGCCTCTGGTCCAATGTTACCGAGTCCCAGCACCGCAGAACCATCAGTTACTACCGCAATCATGTTGCCCTTGGACGTATACTCGTACGCCAACTCCCGATCCTTCGCAATCTCCAGACACGGCGCAGCAACCCCCGGCGTATAAGCGCGTGACAAATCCGCCCGCGTCTCCACCGGCACCTTACTTCGCATTTCCACTTTCCCCTTTTTCTCCTTATGAAGCGCCAACGATTCTTCTGCGTAATTGTTCATAGATCTCTATCCTACTCCAAAAGGGAGTTCCACGAAAAGACGGTCGCTAACCGCACATGTAGTGTGTTTTGTTTGGAGGCCATCGGAGGCGAAGGCAGCCAAAACACATATAAAGAACGCGAAGCGTCTCTGCCAAGCCGAGATAGAGAAGCCCCAACCCGGGAGGGTTGGGGACTTCGTACTCCAAACAAAATACACCACATGTGCCCCTGCTAAGAATCGAACTTAGATATCAGGCTTAGAAGTCCCGCGTTCTATCCATTGAACTACAGGGGCAATACCAGCATCCTACACAATCAACACCCGTTCGCGCAACGCCGCACGCCAAATCGCTGCTCGCTCAGCAAGCAAAAACCGAATCCACCGTAATTCCCATGCCGCACGAGCACGCACATGCGCATCCGGACTTTTGCGCTCGCGCAATATCCACGGCAACCGCGCCACACGCTTTGCAAGCGCTCCGTACTTACGCGGCATGAGCACTGGCCCCCACATTGGTGCAGGATTATTGCGATCGCGTGACAACGCATGACGACGCGCCAACCGCACCCACGCCGCAGATGAATCTGCATACGCAAGATCTGGCCAGACCTGCCCTGTTACTTGATGGAACACCACCGCCCGAGGCGCACGCGCTATCTCCCCGAAATGCCACATGCGCAATGCCAATTCCTTGTCCTCATACCGATCGAAGGTCTCATCAAATCCACCGATCATACGCAATATGTCTGCGCGATATGCGCAGTTCCCTGACATAGGCCATGCTGCATCGGGATTTTCCACCACACGCTCATAATATGCAGGTGTATATCCATACGCACCGTACACCACGCGCCCAGTCACACCAACCACACGGTCATCCGTAAACTCTGCAACAAGATGCGCTAGCCAATCTGGTTCAGCGACACAGTCTGCATCAATGAAGGCAATAATTTCTCCACGTGCAACTGTGATACCTGCATTGCGTGCTGCGGAACGACCTGCATGTACAATGTGAACCCCAACAATCCGACCAGTTGCTGCTGTATTCTTTATGTACGCAGGAGTTTCATCTGTGCTTCCATCATCGACAACAATAATTTCAGCTGCAGGATACGTTTGCATCATGAGCGAGCCCACGCATTGCATAAGTCTCTCCCCCGCATTGTACGCTGGCACGACAACTGACACTGGGATCCGTGTCGGCATACCTACTTGGATTTACGATGAAACTTCTTGTGCACATCACGCAGCCCCGCATCAGTCACGTGCGTATAGATCTGTGTAGTCGTAATCGAACTGTGTCCCAACATATGTTGCACTGATCGAATGTCTGCACCATTGCGAAGCAAATCAGTTGCATAAGAGTGGCGCAACGTATGTGGTGTCACTGGTTTTGTAATTCCTGCGGCGCGAGCCATATTCTCAATGAGTCGCTGTACAGAACGCTCTGAAAGCGATGCACCATCCTTGTTGTCTGTGCGTGTCTTCGCCTTCTGTGCACGATCGTGGGATATGAACAGAAACGGATTCATATCCTTGCGCGCATCGAGATAACGCTTCAGCCAGAACCGTGCATGTTCTGAAATGAATGCGATACGCGATTTTCCGCCCTTACCACGCACCGTGAACTCATCGCGTTTGAGATTGATATTTTCCTTCGTTAGATGCGCGAGCTCAGACACACGCAGTCCACTGCAGAAGAGCAGCTCCACAATCGCCTTGTCTCGCAGCTGTGTGAGTGTGAGCCCTTGGTCCATGATATTCCCATGCGCGTCCTTAATCGGCGCCGATAACAACCGCTCCAAATCATTCCCATCTAGAAATGACACCTCGCGATCCGGCATCTTCGCCAACTCAATCTTCTCCGACCGCAATGTCATCACATCGCGCTTCGACAAATACTTGAGGAACGACCGCAATGCAATCAAATGATAATTCTGCGTGTTCTTCTTCAGCGGTTCACCATGTACATCCACAAGACGGTTGAGCCACAACCGATACGTGCGTACCATATCCCCCGTGATATCTCCTGGATCCTTGTCCCCCACGCACTCCACGAACCGCGACAAATAAAAATCATAGTTGCGAACCGTCCGAGGCGATCGCCCTCGTTCAATTTCACAATATTCTAGGAACTCGCGGATGTAGCGCGAAAGTACAGTTTTCTTTTCCCCCATACAAGCAATATTTGCTCGTATTGTACGACACTAACACACAAAAAACAACACTATTTGACCAAAAACAGATTTTCTGCTATAGTTTGCTCATTAATTTATACGCGGCTCGCGGTATGTGCACTGCGTCGCCTCGTTGAATAGAACGCACATATGTTGGACCAAAAGGCCAAGGAACGCATTATTAAGAAATTTCAGACCCACGCTGGGGACACTGGAAGTGCAGAAGTGCAGATCGCGATTCTCACTGCTGAGATCAACGAACTCATTGAACACTTGAAGGTCCACAAGAAGGACCACTCGTCCCGCCGCGGTCTTTTGCGCAAAGTTGGTCAGCGCCGCCGCCTTCTCCGCTTCCTCCAGCGTGAGAACAAGAAGAGCTGGGAAGATCTCGCAAAGAAATTGAAGCTCAAGTCGGCGAAGAACATGGAGGATTTTGAAGACGATTCTAAGCTCCTCGAAGATGCCGCAGACAACGACACCGAATCAGAGTCCTAAATCACGGACTCCGCAAGCAGCACCTGCTGCACACCCGCTGAAGCACCCGCATCAGCGGGTTGGTGTCTTTATTGATATCCAGAACCTCTACTACAGCGCCAAGAACTTGTTCGGAGCGAAGGTGAACTTCGGCAATGTAGTGAAGGCTGGAGTAGCGAACCGCCAACTCATTCGAGCGATTGCGTACGTTGTCCGCACTGAATCCGGTGAAGAGCAGCCATTCTTTGAGGCGCTCTATAACCAAGGACTCGAAACTCGCGAGCGAGATCTCCAAACCTACTTCAGTGGCAACAAGAAGGCTGATTGGGATGTAGGCATCACCGTAGATGCAATTCGTATTGCGGAATTACTCGACGTAGTAATCCTGGTTTCAGGTGATGGCGACTATCTTCCGCTCGTTGAGTATCTCCAGAACCGCGGTCGTCAGGTAGAAGTTATGTCCTTCCGCGAAACGACCTCCACACGTTTGGTCGAGGCAGCAGATTGCTACACCGATCTCTCCGGAGATCAGCGCACATTCCTGATCCGAGACACGAGTCGTGGACCACGCATGCCGCGACGCACCAATGGACCACGTCCGATGTCCTCCCCACAATCCCCTATGTCTGATACTGCATAACGGCACGAAGAACATTGTCCTGGGGTGCATGGATCGATGAAGTCTCACGCTTCTTCACTCCAGGATAATTGAAGACTCACACAACAGATTCATGCGAACCTGGCTTTTTTATTGTCATTAATCTCCTAGTATGATGGAAACCAAACGGTTTACTACGACCTGGGCAGGTCGTGAACTCACGGTTGAGCTCGGACGCTTTGCACAACAGGCGTCTGGTTCATGCACCGTGCAGTACGGCGAGACCACAGTACTCGCTACAGCCTGCATGAGTGATTCTGTTCGTGACGAAATCGACTACTTCCCACTCATGGTTGAGTTCGAAGAGCGTCTGTATGCTGCAGGCAAGATCAAGGGTTCACGATTCATCAAGCGCGAAGGACGCCCTTCAGATGAAGCTGTGCTCTCTGGTCGCCTCATCGACCGTTCAATCCGCCCACTTTTCGACAAGCTGATGCGTAACGACATTCAGGTCGTTATCACCGTTCTCTCGCTCGACGGCGACAATGACCCGAACGTTCCTGCAATGATCGCAGCATCCCTCGCACTTACCACGTCCGAAATTCCATGGAATGGTCCTATTGCAGGTGTACGCATTGGCCGCATGAACAACGAATGGATCATCAACCCTTCCTACAAGCAGCGTGAAGAAGGAGCCCTCGACCTCTTTGTTGCAGGTACAGATCAGAAGGTCACCATGATCGAAGCTGGCGCACGCGAAATTCCAGAAGCAACCATGATCGAAGCGATCGATCTCGCTCGCGCACAGCTCAAGCCAATCATTGAGCTTATTGAACAGGTCCAGCAGGCAATTGGGGTTGTGAAGCGTGACCCAACCGCAAAGCTCTCTCCAGAAAAGCGTGCAGACCGCGAAGCACGTCTTGCTGTTCTCCAGAAATCACAGGAGTTCATGCACCGCATCGCAGACCAGTACATGTTCAGCGGCGGTCCTAAGTCCTACAAGCACGAGCGCAAGGCAGCCTTCTCCGCAATGGCTGCAGAACTCGAGAAGTACCTCATTGCAGAAGGCACAGAACCGAAGTTGCTCTCCTTCGCCCTCGCGCAAGTGAAGTACATTGTTGATGCAGAGGCTACGCGCGCTATTCTTGAAAAGGGTGTGCGTATCGACGGTCGCTCCCTCACTGATGTTCGCCCACTCAAAATCGAAGTTGGTGTACTCCCACACACGCATGGCACCGGTCATTTCATGCGTGGTGAAACACAGGTGCTCTCAGTCGTAACTCTCGGCTCCCCTGGAGATGAGCAGACACTCGACACCATGGAGTTCGACGCAAAGAAGCGCTACATGCACCACTACAACTTTCCTCCATTCTCTGTTGGTGAAGTGAAGCCAATGCGTGGACCTGGTCGTCGCGAAATCGGACACGGCGCACTTGCAGAACGCGCACTTGAGTACCTCATTCCACCGAAGGAAGAATTCCCATACACGATTCGTGTGGTTTCTGAAGTGCTCGGCAGCAACGGTAGCAGCTCCATGGCATCGACCTGTGGCTCCACACTCGCACTTATGGACGCTGGCGTACCTATCAAGAAGCATGTCGCCGGTGTTGCTATGGGTCTTGCGTCTGACGAACATGGTAACTGGAAAGTTCTCACCGACTTGCAAGATCTCGAAGATGGCGAAGGTGGTATGGACTTCAAGATCACCGGAACTGTCGACGGTATCACTGCGATTCAGATGGATACAAAGACCGACGGACTTACACCAGAGATCATCGCACAGACATTTGCGCAGGCTCGTGATGGACGCATGAACATCATTACCCAAATGGCAGCGGTAATCCCAGCTGCTCGCCCAGATCTGTCACCTCATGCTCCACGCATCGAGACAATTCAGATTCCAGTAGACAAGATCCGTGAAGTCATCGGACCTGGTGGTAAGGTGATCAACGAAATCATCGACAAGACCGGAGTACAAATCGACATCGAACAGGATGGTCGTGTCATGGTGACCAGCAACGATGCTGCAGGCATGACTGCTGCTCTCACAATGATCAAGAACATCGTTCGTGAAGTAGAAGCCGGCGAAATCTTCCTCGGCAAAGTCGTCCGCATCGAAGACTTCGGCGCATTCGTGAACTTGCTCCCGAACAAGGACGGCCTTGTACACGTCTCCGAAATCGACTGGCGCCGCATCGACCGTCCATCCGACGTCCTCAAGATCGGTGACGAAGTGAAGGTACTTGTAAAGGAAATCGACAACCTCGGCCGTGTGAACCTTTCCATGAAGGCACTCAAGCCTAAGCCAGAAGGCTATGTAGAGGCTCCACGCGAAGACCGCGGTCCTCGCCCTCAGCGCCCAGGAGGCTTTGGTGGTGGTCGCCCTCAGCGCCCTCGCCACTAGCCCACACAAACATTCTTCAAGCAAAACCCGCCCCAAAGGCGGGTTTTGTTTTCTGAAGAGACAAGAGCATCTTTCTGTCATTATTTTTTCTACAAGAGCTTTGATACATATCTATTTAAACATAAATATACGTTTAAATATTGTCTGCATAATTTGACATGTATCACCATACCAGTAATAATAGCCTGTGCTAGCACTGTCGCTGGCCCACAACACCAAGGATAAAGCGTGCTTAAAGAAGAACTACGTTGCCCACCACTAACCGAGGATGATCCTCTCCTCCCACGCCCCCACGAGTTCAAAGGAATTAGGCCAAGCACTTGGGGATTTACTGATCTCTTCGAGGGGTCGGAGTGGGGATACATCGCAGAGCTGATGCTCCGCTTCGCCATCCACCGCAACACGGGATGGGAACCTATTCATGAGGAGGATCTGCTCAGGTACGCGCGTGTACCAGGCAGCGTTCTCAGATCACTGTACTTCCATCACTTCCCAGCAAGGAAAAGAGATGGCGGAGCCGACCGGGGAGGACAGGTACTCCGCTACTTCACGACGGTG
>CAZVGV010000021.1:0-11514 GCA_964627055.1 uncultured Gammaproteobacteria bacterium
GTGCGTCGGTAACTGCTGCATGCGCCATGCGCAGCTTCGCGTCGCGGAGGAAGTGCTGGATGCTGTCGTGATACGGTGCGAGCTTGCGACCGAGCGAATCAATGCGAGTCTCAGTATGCACGAATGCGATCATCTGCTCGAGCACTTCTTCGTCTACGTGGAAAAGAAGGTACTCATCACTGTCGGGGTATACCCAGAGCGGGCGTACCACTCCGCACGGAGCCGATGGCTCACTCATGAGGAGCGGCACTGGGAAGTCGTCTGCTCCACCATATGGTACGGCAAAGCAGAAGATTCTCCGCAATGGATTGCTAGTAATAGTAGGTGTCATCGAGGTCACATCCATCGATCACCTCACCCAGACAATAATCACCGTAGCAGCTATCGTCCTCGGTGCAGGGATTGTGGTCGTCGCAGTACACGACACCTTGTTGATCAGTCGTCTTGAGCATGCATGCTCCTGTCTCGTAGTCGATGCTTGCGGTAAGGCAGGGGTTGTCCGTTGCGCATGGAAGCGTCGAGGTGAAGGTGGTTGTTGTCTCTCGTAGCACTGGTGCACTGCGTGGGATGGTGGAACTCACTTCTTCCCGCGACACGTCCTGTGTAGCAGACTGTGCGTCGGATGTATCGGAGGGAGTAGGGGGTGTGCGCAGCTCGCAGGATGCGATCAGTACACACCAGAAGAACAGTCGGTACATGTACTCCTCCTTGTGGAGTGAAGGGAGTGCGGCTACACTAGTAACGGATACATGTACGAGTCAATTGTGGATAAAAATTATGGCAAAAATAACAGTGCTTGGTGCTGGTGAATTTGGTTCTGCTCTTTCCTATGTTCTACAGCGCGCAGGGCACACGTGCACCATGTGGGATGTGGATGCCTCCAAGATGCCAGAACCGCATACGCTTGAATCTGCATTGCAGCAGGCCCAGTTTGTGATCGCTGCTGTGCCATCCTGGGTGTTGCGCACCTGCCTCACCAACGCGGTGCCTCATATTCCTGAAGGAGCAATCGTTATTTCGATTGCCAAGGGAATGGAGCGTGAGTCACATGCTACAACAGATGTATTGTGTCACGAGGTTCTTGGTGATGCGGTACCTACGGTGTTTCTTTCTGGTCCGATGCTCGCTGAAGAATTGGTGATGGACCGACCAGCAGGTGCTG
This sequence comes from uncultured Gammaproteobacteria bacterium, assembly GCA_964627055.1. Taxonomy (GTDB): domain Bacteria; phylum Patescibacteriota; class Patescibacteriia; order Magasanikbacterales; family JBBTQS01; genus JBBTQS01. Next base: position 1,163 of record CAZVGV010000021.1, read on the forward strand.
TTCTTGCTTCAACGAATACTGCTGCGCTTGTAGCCACGCGTGCGCTGTTTGTGAACACGTCACTGCGTGTCACTACTACTGATGATGTTCGAGGAGTAGTGCTGTGCGGTGTGTTGAAGAACGTCTATACCATTGGGGTAGGAATGCTTGTGGCACTTGAGCTGGGGGGCAATGCTCGCGGTACATACACTGCAGTTGCTGTTGAGGAAATGGCACGCCAATGCGAAGCGCTCGGTGGTCGACATGCAACGATGTTTGGTATCGCAGGCATTGGTGATTTTGTCGCGTCCTCGGCAGGCATGTACTCGCGTAATTTCACCTTTGGGTATGAGTTTGTGAAAGATCCGGAAAAGGCTACTACTGCAGAAGGCGTTGCGTCCTATGGCTCCCTGGTCCAAAAACTCGGCGGTGAATCTGCACTTGCACACTATCCGCTGCTCTCTGGTATAGTAGGTGTGCTGCGCGGAGTGCAGTCGCCGGCAGCATTTTTCACTCAGTTTTATCAATAAGTGTATGGCAATAGAACCGCGTACGTTCGTGTGGGAAAAGCCGTTGTCTGGCATTTCAGAAAAAACACTCCAGATTCATCAGGACACGCTCTATCAAGGGTATGTAAAGAAGGCGAATGAGATTTCGGAGAAGCTCAAGGAGTATTGTTACAACCAGGCTAACTTCGATGCACCGAATCAGTCGTACAGCCACATTCGTGGGCTCAAAGAAGGTGAGACATTTGCACGCAACGGAGCGTACCTCCACGAGTGGTATTTCTCGGTGCTTGGAGGAAACGGCGAACCAACAGGTCCGCTTGTTGAAGCACTCATTGCAAAGATGGGGTCTCTGGAGAATTTCTACGGGTACTTCAAGGCGTGTGGTATGGCAGCACGCGGCTGGGCAGTGTTGTGTTGGGATATGCGAGCACAATCACTTAAAGTATACACTGCTGATGCGCACAACCAGGGTGGGGTTTGGGGCTGTATTCCATTGATTGTCCTCGATGTGTATGAGCATGCATACTTCATCGACTTTGGCGCCAACCGTGGTGCGTATATCGATGAATTCTTCAAGAACCTTGATTGGCAAGTGGCGAACGAGTACTATGAGAAGGCACGTCAGTGCACACTGTAATTCCTAATCAGATTTTCTATGTCTTGCTGTAAAGAAAACGGCGGCGGTTGCGGTGATGAGGGAATGTTCGAGGAGTTCGGCGATATGTCAGGTGCTCCACTCCAGGTAGGACATCCAGCACCACATTTTGATGAGATGGCGTATGTGGCAGGCGAGTTCAAGCGTGTGCGTCTCGCTGATTACGCAGGCAAGTGGGTTGTTCTTTTCTTCTATCCACTCGACTTCACGTTCGTGTGTCCAACAGAGATCAAGGGCTTCGCATCGCATGAAGCTGAGTTTACATCCAAGAATGCGGTGATCGTCGGAGCATCTACTGACTCTGAGCACAGCCACAAGGCATGGTTCGAGCGTGATCTGCCAAATGTAAAGTTCCCGGTACTTGCAGACACTGCACATCGCGTTGCGCGTAACTACGGTGTTCTTCTTGAAGACAAAGGTATCGCACTTCGCGGAACATTCATTATCGACCCAGAGGGTGTACTCAAGTACATGGTTGTGTCAGATAACAATGTTGGCCGCTCCGTAAAAGAGACGGTCCGTGTACTTGAGGCGCTTCAGACTGGTGAGCTCTGCCCAATTGAATGGGAGCCAGGCAAGGAGACACTCGGTAAGTAATCCACCACAAGGAGGTATGTCTCGTGAGATTGTTCTCGACATCGAAACGCAAAACATCTTCGCAGACGTAGGTAACGACATCAGAGGCCTCAAGGTCTCTGTTGTCTGTTTGTACGACTACGCGACAGATACATTTCAGTCCTTCAAGGAAGATGAGCTCAAGAATATGTGGCCGCTTCTCGAGCAAGCAGACCGCATCATAGGGTACAACTCCATCTTCTTCGATATTCCGGTACTCAACAACTATTATGCTGGCGACCTGCTCAAGTTGCCACAGCTCGACATGCTCGTAGAGATCAAGAAAAATCTCGGCAACCGTCTCAAGCTCAATGACGTTGCAAAGGCGACGCTCAAGATTGAAAAGAGCGGTGAGGGTCTGCAGGCGGTGCAGTGGTACAAGGAAGGCAACTGGGACGATCTCATCAAGTATTGCATGGATGATGTGAAGATTACTCGCGACGTGTACGAGTTCGGCAAGAAGAACAAGCAGCTCTTCTACAACGATATTCTCACGGGCCAGCTGCGTCCTTTCCCAGTGAATTTCGAGATGCCAGCTGCATCGACCACGCCGATGAATGTGAATCTCTCGCTCCCTTTCTAGTTAAGGTATTTCCTGTATTTAGTGAAAAAGTCTGCCCTGTGCAGGCTTTTTCTGTTGACAAAATCGTAAAAAAGTGCTTCAATACGCCAGAACTTCCAGGAACGGATTCTGGTTGTTTTGCGTTGCGGGGCAACGCGTGAGGAGAGAGACATGAAGAACGTATTGTGGGCGATCCTTGTCGCACTCGCCATGGTGGCGTGCGGCTCGGATCCGTCAGTGACCGGCATGCAGCTCCCGTCAGAAGTTGCTGCACTTCCTGCGCCGAAGGACGGGAAGCTCAAGGTCGAGGAGGCGACGTTGTCGAGCTCCTGGTGCTCGAGCAACTCGAAGTGCTCGGACGATCTCGACAACTGGCTGTACAATCACGACGTCGACAGCTGGTGCGTGACCGGGGAGTACGCGTGGTGCTCGAGCGGCACGTGCAAAGGTTCGATGACCATCGACTTCCTCTGCTCCGAATCCGAGTACGGATGTACCTCAGATGCACAGTGCGGCTCTGGGTATCGCTGTCTCGCGGGGACGTGCTCGTACTACGGCAACTGGTACGGTGGCAGCTGCGACGACGGTGACGCATGTACGTACAACGACACCTACACGAGCAGCTGGTCCTGCAGTGGCACACGCTACACCTGCAGCGACGGCAACGCATGTACCTCCGACGAATGCTACGTCAGCGGTGGAACACCGTACTGCCGCAACTCGTCCACGTCGTGCCAGGACAACGATGCGTGCACGACGGACTGGTGCAGCTCCGGCGGTACGTGTCAGCACACGCGCACAAGCGGATGTTGCACGTCATCGAGCCAGTGCAGCTCGGGGTACGTCTGCAGCTACAACCAGTGCGTCTGGTCCGGTTACAACAGTGGCGGGAACAGTGGTGTGGTGGGAACGGTGTACGCCGAGATCGTTACGGCTCCGTCGTTCAATGCGTCGTGGGCAGACTTCTACGGGCAGTTCTGCAGCTGGGGTGGGATGAGCAATTACGCGACTCCCACGTGTTCACAGAGCGGCTTCAATCGAAGCTGGGGCTACATGAACAGCACGGCCTGGGTCTCCGAGAACAACTGGAACCGCAAGGTGCTGAAGGTGCAGCTCACCGTGCCAGAGGGTGCGCGGACCAACGAGGGATTCCTCATCGGAAGTCTCGTGGTCAGCGGCAACCGTAATGTCTGGTACCCGGAGAAGGCGAGCGGTGCCAACGACGTCACGGTTCGGTTCCTGGACTACGCGGGGCGAGAGCTTCAGCAGTACATCTACAACTCCAACAACGGCGGGTACCTGGTGAAGGTGAAGCTGCAGCACTGAGCTTCTCCCACCAGGAGTTCGACTTCCGCCTCGGACAACTGAACCCCCTCGACTATCATCGCAAATGCGGTGCTCTGGTCGGGGGGTGTTTTTTTAAGTGAAAAGTTCAAAGAAAATGTTCGTTGGGCTGACGCCAGAGGCGATGAGGGCCTTGCGCATCTCGAGAACCATGGGTGGTGTGCCGCACAAGTAATACTGTGTCGATGGGTTTTCGTGCACAATGATATTCGTGTGCGTGGTGACACGACCACGAAGACCTGGCCACTCGTCACCTGGTTGCGAGAGTGTGACATAGAACTGTGCAGCACGCGGCGTCAGGTCATCTACCCAGAACAGCTCTTGTTCATTTCGCATGCCGAACCACACCGTTGCATGCGGTGCTTCTGCGAGCATGGCGCGAAACGGTGCGATACCTGTACCAGTGGCAATGAAAACAATTGGCACGGTTGTGTCCTTCACCACAAAGTGGCCATGTGGTGCGTCACCAGTGATACGTTCGCCGATCTGGAGATTATTGAGGTACACCGATCCGGTTCCGCCTTCCACAAGCTTGATGCACAGTTCGAACATCCCGGGCTCAACCGCCACAGACGCAATAGAATAGGAACGTCGGAGTGTTTTGCCTTCAGTCGTGGGGATATCGATGTTTACAAACTGCCCTGGTCGATAGGTGAATTCTGGATTTTCCATCGCAAATTTGCACCAAAAAACCGTTGAGGTCAACGTGGATTTATCAATGAGGGTTGCATTGAATTGCGTGGCCATAGGGGCTTGACACAGAGGGTAGTTTCGCGTACGATGCGCATATCATACTGATTTAGTATACATTGCGCAATGCTTACGCTTTCTCGCCAAACCGACTACGCACTGCAGTTTGTCGCAGCACTTTCCGCCCTACCTGAGGGTGGAAGTTTGTCGATTCGGGAGTTTGCTCGTCAGTCTAGCATCTCAGCTCTCTTCCTTCAACGCATCGCGATCCGGCTCAAGCAAGCGGGGATCGTAGATGCTACCAAGGGGAGCGCTGGTGGGTATCGACTTGCTCGCGCAGCGTGTGATCTCACGGTACAGGATGTCGTGGAGGGGATTGAAGGGCCTGTATCTGTTACCACGTGTATCACGCAACCCGGTGTCTGCGCGTTCGAGAACAAATGTCGCACCAAGAAGATCGCAAGCAAAATCAATTATCAAATCGCGCAACTATTGCGCAACGTCCCACTCACGGAACTTGTCTAGTCTATGCCTCAATTCCAGCCACCCAACGTACCCAAGCGCACCGTGTATCTCGATCATGCGGCAGCCACACCGATGGATCCACGTGTACTTGAAGCGATGACGCCGTACTTCACGACGATTTTTGGAAATCCAGGAGGACTCTACGATGCAGGCCGCGAGGCACTCTACGCAGTAACACAAGCACGCACGACGATTGCGAATATTTTTGGGTGCAATCCAGGCAACGTTATATTCACTGGCAGTGGTACTGAGAGTGATAACATGGCGATCTTTGGTATTGCTCGACAGTATGCAGCAAAGGGCAAGCATCTGATCTCGCAGCCGATTGAGCATCACGCAGTGCTGCATCCGCTCGAGGCGCTCGAGAAGGAAGGGTTTGAGACGACGTATATTGCGGTTGATGAAGCCGGACGAGTAAGCGCAGATTCAGTACTTGCGGCGTTGCGTGAAGACACTACTCTCGTTTCCATCATGTACGCGAACAACGAAATTGGAACCATCAATCCAATTGCGGAGATCGGTAATGCGATTCAAAAGTGGAAGAAGGAACATGGCCGTGGCCCGACTGAGCCACCATTTCTCCATACAGATGCATGCCAGGCAGCTGGTGCGCTCGAAATGAATGTCGAGAAATTGCATGTCGATCTCATGACCATCAACGGTTCGAAGATTTATGGACCCAAGGGCGTTGGCGCGTTATTCATTCGTAAGGGGGTTGCCATCAAACCGATTGTCATGGGTGGTGGTCAAGAATTCCGTAAGCGTGCAGGAACAGAAAATGTTGCCTACATCGTGGGGCTAGCAACCGCGCTTGCGAACATGCAGGCTGAGAAGGAAGCGGAAAATGCTCGTCTTATCGCACTGCGCGATTGGTTCATCCATGAGTTACAGACGCGCATGCCAAAGATTGTACTCAATGGACACCCGACTGAGCGTCTTCCTAATAATGTAAACGTTTCGATTCTCGATATCGAAGGAGAAGCGCTTATCCTGTATCTGGACGAGTATGGCATTAGCATGAGCACAGGAAGTGCGTGTACGAGTGAGTCACTCGATCCGTCGCACGTGATCACTGGCATTGGCCGTCCGTATGAGTATGCACATAGCAGCATGCGATTCACGCTCGGTAAGACCACAACACGTGAAGAATTGGAATATGTGCTCGATGTGCTTGTGCCGACAGTAGCGTTTTTGCGCCAAGTTTCGCCAGTACGTATCGCGATGGGGGATGAGAAAGCAGTGAGCATGGCCTCTGCCTTCGTTGAAGACGGTCTGCCACACTTCGTAACCAAGAAATAATATGGAAGTAGTACAAAAACAAGGATCAGATGTCGTAAATGAGCACACAGGTCAGCGCTGGGTGTATTCACCTATTGTGAAGGATCACTTCTTTCATCCGCGTAATCTGTTGCTTGAGGAACCAACACCAGAAATGGAAGCGCAGTTCGATGCACGTGGTACTGTGGGTTCTCCTGCATGCGGTGACGTGATGGATATTTGGATCAAGGTGGACAAGGCAACAGAAAGCATCACTGATCTCAAGTGGAAGACATTTGGATGCGGGTCTGCGATTGCAGCAACATCTATGTTCTCTGTCATGGTTACAGAGGATGGCGGACTTCCTGTAACTGACGCTCTCAAAATTAAGCCGCAGGACATCATGGTGCGTCTGGGTGGATTGCCTAATCGCAAGATTCACTGCTCCGTACTTGCGGACAAGGCGTTTCGTAAGGCGGTGAATAATTACTTTCATGCGACTGGTCAGCATGCACGAGTGCAAGTTGAAGGAAAGCGAGTGATCGATGCTGCCACCAACACAACAGATCATGACATCGAGGAAGCGGTGCTCGAAGGCGCTACCACACTTGAGGAAGTTCAGAAGAAATTGAAGGTAGCTGTGGGGGCCAGTGTCGAAGTCCGTCAGCAAGTAGAAGAACTTATTCGCTTCTACGCGGAAAAATATTATGGAAACTAACGAAGCGGCAGTGGCCGAGGATGGGGTCAAAGGCCCTGATGATATTCGCGTGTGCTGTGGCGGTGACTGCATGGCGCGCCGTTCAGCAGAACTGCTTGTGGTACTTGAAGAAAAATATAAGGACGATCCTACAGCCTCGGTTGCAACCTGTCGTTGCACCGGGTATTGTAGTATTGGTCCAAATGTCGATGTCAACGGTAATATTGTGCACCATAACTCGCCTCGCAATGTCGTGGAGCACGTTGAGCACGCTCGAACACTTCCACCGCAGCAGGGTATGGTAACTGATGCTGCCATTGACCAACTTATTCAGCGCGAAGATTTATTTTAATATGGAAGACATTCGTGAACGCAAGACAGGTCGCATTCGCAAGATTGTCATCGATCAAGATCTCTGCATCGGTGCCGCGAGCTGCGTGGTGGTCACACCTGGTGTGTTTCAAATGAATGATGAGCAGAAGGCGTACATTGTTGATCCAGAGGCTGCAGATGACGACATGCTTCTCTTGTCCGCGCAGAGCTGTCCTGTATTGGCAGTCAAACTTTTCGACGAAGAAGGCAACCAAATTTTCCCGGAGAACTAATCATGTCACTTTTCATTGTTGCTACTCCTATTGGTAATCTTGGGGATCTCACGGCGCGAGCACACGAGATTCTTTGTGCAGTGCCTGTAGTTTGTTGCGAGGATACGCGTGTAACCAAGAAGTTGCTGACCCATATTGGAAGTACAGCGCGCACGTTGCGACTTGACGAACATGCCACTGCAAAGACCATGCATGAGATTCGCGCTGTATTAGAAGCAGGGAAGGATGTTGCTGTAGTAAGTGATGCCGGAACCCCTGGTGTCTCCGATCCGGGCGCTGCAGTTGTTGCGTACGTGAGTGCGCATCTTCCTGATGTGCAGATCGTGCCTGTGCCAGGTCCAAGCGCTCTTGCTGCTGCGCTTTCTGTGTGCGGATTTGCTTTTGATCGCGTGTCCTTCCTTGGATTCTTGCCAGTGAAGAAAGGACGACAATCTCGTATTGCTGAAATAGCTGCTGACCCGGCCTGCATTGTACTCTATGAGTCTGTTCACCGGATCAAGAAGCTTCTTGATGAACTTGAGGGTGCGATTGGTGATCGCCCGGTAGTAGTTTGTCGAGAATTGACGAAACAGTTCGAGACCATATATCGTGGGACTGTTACGCAGGTTCGTCCGAACATTCTAGAGAAAGGTGAGTTCGTACTCGTTATCTCACCTCGTTAATGCAAAAAAAGAGACCCTCACAAAGTACGGTAGGCGTACAGAATGAGGGTCTCGAACGAATGTGCACGTACTGCTGTGACGGGGGTGTAAGGCCATTGAGCCACGGTCCATGGATCGACACCATGGATTCGTGACACCACCATTGTTCAGTCATGACTCACCAGGGCATAAGGGCGGAGGCGGACCGAGCATCCAGGTGTGTCAGAGCAACGAAGCTCTAGCACGTGCATCAAACGAACACTCCATGCGGCAGCATGGAAAATCCATAGTACATGAATCTCCACAACTAGTCAAGCGTATGCCAAAGACGTATTTTCTTACCACGCCAATCTACTATATTAATGATCGGCCCCACATTGGGCATGCGTATACCACAATCGTTGCCGATGTGATTGCTCGATTTCAGCGTCTTACTGGTGCTGAGGTTTTTTTCGCTACAGGAACAGACGAGAACAGCCAGAAAAGTGTTGACGCTGCGCAAAAAGCAGGAGCAACGGATATCCAGCAATACATTGATGGTATGGCAGCGCAGTGGGAGGCGACGTGGCGTGAACTCGACCTCACCTTTTCTGATTTTATTCGTACGACGCATTCGCGCCACCTTACGGCAGTGCGCGAATTTTTCCGTCGTGTAGAAGCAAAGGGTGATATTTATGAGGGTGAGTACGTGGGGTTGTACTGCACGGGATGCGAAGCATTCTACCGTACGAGTGATCTCAACGAAGCAGGCGAATGCCCATTGCACCGCCGTAAGCCAGAAATGATTCGCGAGAAGAACTATTTCTTCCGCCTCACCAAGTATCGAGATGCATTACTCGCGTACATTGAAGCGCATCCTGAATTTATTCAACCAACGTCGCGTCGGAATGAAATCATCAACTACATCACGAACCACCTAGAAGACGTTAGCATCTCCCGTCAGAGTCAAAAGTGGGGGATTCCTGTGCCAGGTGATGAGTCACAAGTGCTGTATGTATGGTTTGATGCACTCATCAACTATATTTCGGTGATTGGCTTTGGAACGGACGATGCACAGTTCAAGAAGTTTTGGCCAGCGCAAGTACAGCTTGTGGGCAAGGATATCATCAAATTCCACTGTGCACTCTGGCCTGCGATGCTCATGGCAGCGGATATTGCGATTCCTGAGCGCGTGTTCGCACACGGATTCTTTACGATCGATGGGCAGAAGATGAGTAAGTCGTTGGGGAACGTTGTTGATCCAGTAACGACCGCACAGAAGTACACGAAAGATGCCCTCCGATATTTCTTGCTACGTGAAATTACGTTTGGTGAGGATGGAGACTTCTCATTGCAGAAACTCGAAACACGGTATAACGATGAATTGGGTAATGCTCTGGGCAACTTGGTATCACGGGTTGTTGTCATGCAACACAAGTTCAGTGCAGGGGTGATTCCAGTATGTGGGGTGCCAGCTCCTGATTTTGAAGCAACGTGGACACACTATCGCGATGCAATGGAGCGATTTGATTTTACCGCAGCGCTGAGCACGATTTGGGATCACGTACATGCAGCGAATCGTATGATCACCGAGGAGAAGCCGTGGGAACTTGCGAAAGCAGGTGATGAGCGTCTCGGCACTGTGCTATACTTGCTTGCAGATACCTTGATGCATGTTGCATACATGCTCTTGCCAATCATGCCTGAAACCGCAGCAAAGATGCTCGAACAACTTGGCTGTGGTGCGCCAGGTGCAACGTGGGGAGAAGACATCGATCGCGCACACATTGCCTCAGGGCAACGCGTCGGTGAATCGCACATTCTCTTCCCAAAGATTGGTGAGTAATTCACCCCGTGTCGCGTATGAAAATTGCAGAAGTCTTTAACCCAGATGTATTTCTGTTTTTGGCGATGCTCGGGTTTACAACCTTTGGGTGGATGGCTGGTGCAATTCATGCGATAGGTTCGGTGGTGGGAACTGTAGCCGGTGCGTATGTGGCAACACATTATAATGTTTCCATTACGGAGTGGTTCCTCACGCGTGTGAATTTTCCTGTGGGAACGGCACATGTACTCGTGTTCTTCAGCACCTTCTTTATCGTGAATCGGTTGGTGGGAATGGCGTTTTGGATTCTGGACAAGAGTCTCGACATCATGCATACGATTCCGTTTCTCAAATCAATCAACCATTTTCTGGGCGGTGTTGCCGGGTTTTTGGAGGGGTCGTTGGTGTTAGGACTCGGAATCGCATACCTCTCCGCGTTTCCGTTTGGTGATGGTGTGCGTAATTTCTT
>CAZVGV010000022.1:0-10825 GCA_964627055.1 uncultured Gammaproteobacteria bacterium
GGGTATCAACAGGCACAATAGCACCAGGCTCGATTCCTGTTTTCGATGCGAATGCGGTGCGCCAGGCTTTGCGTGAATCTGGGGTGCCTGAAGCGCAAGTAGAGGCAGTAACAGACGAAGAACTCCGTAAGATGTACGAGGAAACCGTACAGGAGTCGCAAAAAAAGGCAGGTCCCGCAACTCTTGGTACCGGAGGATCTGCACTCAATTCTACTACTGCTTCTGCTGAAATCGTGGCACAAGCCCGTGGCATTCTTGTTCAATCAGGGATGACAAAGGCGCAGGTTGACGCGATGAGCGATGAGGAGATTCTCAAGCTCCTCACAGCAGCGGCAGCAAAAAACGAGCGATAAAATTCCGAGAGTATGCACACACGTTCATTCCTCAAGAAAACAGTTCTCAGTATTGTCGGGTTTCTGACAATCGTGACTGTAGCCTTCACACCGACACAGTCAGCGCATGCGCAGTTTGCGGTAACCGCACCCGTGCTTGAAGGTATTACACTCGAAGATAATATTTGGGATCGTGTCTGGACCAACCTCCAGGATTTTTTGCTACAGGCTGGTACAGTCGGACTCGTGAATCTTGTGCAAGGTTTTGGACAGCAATTGGCTGCAAAGTCCGCTGAATTTATTGTAACGGGTGATTGGGGACAGCAGCCGCTTGTCTTTACCCAGGACTGGGGACAGTACTTGGAAGACACTGCATCGGGTGCGTTGGGTGAAATTTTGATGTCGTTTGGTGAAGGAGTGAATATTGGAATGAAGGGGAGCATGATGGTAGTTGAGTATGGTGGTCAGCGACCGTCTGAGGAGCAGGTCAAGACCGTGCTTCGTTCTATGGGAATGGATGGTGTAGGAGTGGTGTCAGATGGTTCCAATCGTCATAAGCTGTACTTCCAGCCTTTTCAGGCAGATACCCCAGATTTGCAGCAAGCAGTCGTTGGTCGATTGAATGCAATTGCTGGCGCAAAGCCTGTGCGAATGATCTCAATGGAGCGTGGTGCTGGCGCAAGCGGAAGATTCGGGCTGAACTTGTGTTCACCACAAGCACCTGAATTGCTGTACGCAATTCCAGCTACATTGTTCGGACAGTTGGGTGGGCAGGATGCAAATGGAGATGGGAGTGATGGAACTGGTGCAGCTGCAGCAAATCAACCGCGTTGTGATTTCAAGTTAGTTTATAACTCGTGGGAACAGTGGGCACAGGAGCAAGATCCAACCACGTTTTTCGGTAATTTCCGCGCTGTCTTTGACTTCAATCAGAACGATCTTTCGATTGCAAACGGTGCATTTTTTGAAGCAGGATTTGGGCAAATTGCAGCGCAGCGAAAAGCAGAGTTAGAGCGTGCGGCTTCTAACACCTACCGTGATTTCAAGTCGCAGGTTTCTGGCAACGTACTTACACCTAAGGATAGCGTTGAGGAAGCTGCAGAGCTTGCGGGACCAAAGGCGCAGAAAGACGCACAGGATGCAACCTTTAATGCATTTGTTGCAAGTGGAGAGAGTATTGTTGCAGCGATTGCTGGAACATTTCTGAGCACACTCTCGCAGAAGTTGATGGAGAAGTACTTCTCATCGGGTGCAATTCCAGATGCTGGTGTGGGTGATACGTATGCTGGCGATTCGTTGTACTCGGTAGGTTCTGGTCGCATGTCAGCATTCAAGGCTATCTACGCAGATGTGTATACGCCAAAGGTGCGCGAAGTGAACAACTACAATATTCTTGCTGAGTTCCAAGCGTGCCCTGATCGTTACCCGCAGCAGAATAACTGTGTAATCGATTCTGATTTTGCAAATGCAGTTCGCCAGGCAGATTCGGGAGACTCATTGACCGTGCGAGAGGCTATTGAGAAAGGGTTGCTCCATGAAGATTGGTATCTCCTTCCACCAGATGACTCGCGCAATTCACAAAAGTCCTGCTGGAGTGAGGCGTACTGCTATAGTAATCTCGTGAAGTTGCGCCGTGCACGTATTATTCCTCTGGGTTGGGAAATCGCAGCACAGGAGTCCAAGGGAACACCGATCACCTTGGGTGAGGCGGTGCGAAAGTTCGATGATTGTAATTACGAGAATGATACGAATGGTGTTGCAGACAGTGCACATCCATATTGCCATCTCGTAGATCCAAACTGGATTCTCAAGGCACCTCCAATGCAGTGCCGAGCAAAGGTCTATAGTGCGGTATTGCAGTCTGCAGAAGCACCTCTTCGTCAGGAAACATGCGTCGACGATCCTACCTGTGTTGCAACAGACGAAAACGGTAAGTGTCTTGGTGCATGGGGGTACTGCACCCGTGAGCAAAATGCATGGAGATTCGAAGGGACCCGTTGTGAGGCGCAGTATGAATCTTGTTTGACACTTCGCCCTCGTGAAGGTGGAAGCGTGAGCTATCTCACGTCGACGCTCAATAATAATTACTGCAACGACAAGAATATTGGTTGCCGTGCGTATGCGACAACCAAGGATGCAAATGGTGTTTGGGATACATCTGGTAAGCAAATCTATTTCAATAAGGACGTAGCTACCTGTTCGCAGAAGGCTGCGGGATGTACTCGATTGCAGAATAGCAACTTGACCGATGTATATTTGCGTGTCGCTCCGGCTGGACTCAACTGCACAGGAAATGTTGCGACAGATCCTGCAGCATGTTCACAATATGCACGCACATGTCGTCAGGACGAAGTCGGGTGCAGTTTGTATTCACCGACTAATGGAGACCCTTCAGTACCAGCAATCGCTGGTGCAGGAAATGTGTGTGATCAGTCTTGTGCCGGGTATGCGCAATATGTACAACAAGGAACACAATTGGAGCCAGCAGGTGCAGCTTCCTTGGTTGCATATTTTATTCCGTCAACAGGTCAACAGTGCTCCGCAGCGCAGGCTGGATGTACTGGATTCACCAACATTGATGGACAAACATCGGGTGGAGAGTCGGTTTCGTACTTCACATCGTTGCGTACGTGTATCAAGCCAAATGAGGCTCCAAACGACACCTTCTATACCTGGGAAGGTTCAGATACGACTGGATATCAGTTGCAGGCGTATCAGCTGAAGCTTGAATCTAATCCAACGTACAAAAATGCTAACGTAGAAGCCGGGGCATTGGTTCCTGCATACCGCGGCGAAATCGCGGGGACAGCGTATATGACGCAGTTGCTCGCAACGTGTACCGAAACGCTCTACAAGAACCGTGCAACCGATCCAAACTTCAACCCGGATTGCCGTGAATTCCTAGACTCCAAGGGTAAGCGAAGTTACCGCCTCATTACTGAAGTCGTTTTTGCAAGCAATGAGTGTGCCACTTTGCGTCGTAATGATGTGGTGAGCCAGGCAGTATGTAACAGTACAGGTGGATCTGTAGTTGATGGTGGTGCTTGTGTATACCGCGCATTGCCGAAGGAGAGTGGGAAATGTACTGCAGCAGCAGTTGGTTGCCGCGGATATGCTGGAAGCACTGCAGGGTCAGGACGCATGGTATTCCAGGATAGTTTTGAATCCACAGTAACTACGTGGCAAGGAGCTACGTTGAGCACTGAGGCAATGGCAGAGAATGGACGATCATTGCGCATTGATACTTCAGCAGTCTCACCGGCATTCCCAACACAGTCAGGGAAGTCGTACACGATTTCATTCTGGGCGAAGTCTACCACTCCGCTACGCTTTAGTTACACGATCAATGGTGGTGGGGTACAATCGTTCTCTGGCGCGGAGAATACGAATCTTGCAACAACAGAGATTCCTGCTGATGGTGTGTGGCGTCCATACACCTTCGGGCCGGTCTACGTAGCGGAAGGAAGCCCAGCATACGCCTTCGTCATCACGAAGGGGCAGAGTTCTGGCACTTCCTTCGTCGACAACGTATATGTAAAGGAAGCTGATGGAATTACCTACGTCGTGAAGGACAGTTGGAAGACTCCGCAGGTGTGTGACGCCAATACAATGGATACGTTGCCAGGTGCAGCACTTGGTTGTCGCGAGTATAAGGATCAAACCGGTGCGTCGTCATACCTCACAGGATTTAGTAAGGTATGCCGTGCAGAGTCAGTAGGGTGTGGTGCATTTATTAACACCTTCAACTCTCAATCCCCAAGTGCGCAGGTGTTCAATACCGGTATTGATAAGGATGGTAAATCGCATCCAGAAGATGATGTTGCTGTGAAGGCAGATGAGATTCAGTACGTGGTAAATAATAAGCAGTTTTCATGTGTCGCAGCTGATGTTGGTTGCTCTGAACTCGGATTACCGAATAAGGCAGGTGGTGTCGATTCTGTATTCGTGAAGAACAATCCGGATCTCTACGGTACACAGATGTGTAAGGCTATTGAGAATCGATGTGATGCATATAGTAATGGCAGCACAACAATGTACTTCAAGGATCCAGGAAGCAAAACCTGTACCTATCAGGTCGGTGTTATCGATGAGACAGGGGCTAAGGTAGATGGTTGGTTTAAGACCGTAACAGCTACGGGTGCGCCTGAAGCATGTGATCCTACGTTTATTGCTGATGGTGCCTATGGTATTTGGAAGAACGGCGACGCGAAATACGCCGGGTACGCAGGTGTGTGTCCTTCAAGCGCAAATTCTTGTACCGCATTCATTGACCACACAGATACGTCTGATCGATATCCAGGAGGTAAGCCATATTATTTCCTTGATAATAAGGGTATCGACACCACGTCGTGTAACGGTCAGGTGAACCTGCGTGAAGGGTGTATTCTCTTCGATCGCACAACTGATACGAACAAACAGTGGAGTAGTAGTTTGACGCAGGCGGCAACCGCAAGCAAGGAAGGTACGTCGCTCACACCAGTACGACAGACAGAACAGCTTCCAGATGCGATTACAGTTGTTGTCGATGGTAAGACGGTAACGTGTGATACCAAGGTATTGGGGAATTCATGTAAGCAAGTACCGAATACACAATGTGTGTTGGAGGTTGCAAATTCTTCATCGTACAACAGTGCGAATAAGAGTGCATTTGGAAAGGGAAAGAACGGTTTGCCCACAGGAGTAGGAAGCAGTGGGGATGTACCACAGAGCTGCACGCCATTTAAGGATGACCCAAATTGTGGCAAAGAGCGACTGTTCTGTCTCGCGAAAATGCGTGAGATGCAGGTAACGGTACCATTGGCAGTACCAGAGGGTGGTTGGGACGGTGTGAGTGCTAGTGCGCATGAAGCGACGTTTGGTGCACTGTGTACCAACAAACTTGTTGCAGACGTTGATGCATTCTGTGAGCAGCAGCTGGGATACCACAGTGGTTCGAATTGGATCTATCAATATTTCACACCAGACTTCCTCCGCACACAGTTGCTTTGCTATAGCTATGTCAATGGGACGGGGAGTGAGACTGCAGAAATCGTAGATCTTTTGACGACGCTCCAGCTCAAAGCGCGTCAGGCATGTGGTGTGAATGACAGTAACGTTGTAATCAAGGTGAACCGAGATCGTGTTTGCGGTGAGTGGTTGGCGTGCAAAACTTCATTCACGATCTGGAATGAGCAGAAAGGTAAGTGGGATGATGTCTGTATTGATGTAGGTACGTGTGCTGAATGGAAGACGGGTGCTGATGGCAAATCAGCTGGTGAGTGTGCACGTTGGGTAGATACGACAGATACCACGGACAAAATTCTCGACAAAACGCTTTATACCAGTCGCGATGTATCGTGGAAGGGCAAGGAGTATTCTGGATACTCAATTTATAACCAGTTCCAGGCAGCAGATCTCAGACCCATTGTGAATGCAAGCGGTGATGGGGGATTGAAGGATATTCCGTTGGGATATGTACATCCAACCCTTTCAACGAGTGCTTGCAACTCCAAGGCTGATGGTGCTTCGTGTGAGTTTGCACTTCCAATGCAAAGCGGAACAACGCAGGTGAAGGGTGTATGTCTCAAGAATTATGGATGTGTCGTTGGTAAGACCGGCGGGACTGTTGGATCTGGCACAGCGACGCAGCCGAATATGGTTGCTCGTACGTGTCGTGCATATCCAGAGTCAGATGCACCGTTCTCTGGAAGTATTGTGACCAAGTACACTACCGCAGGTGAACCATTGAGCAAGCTTGCGAACTTCCAGAACGCCAACACGTGTCAGCGCTACGATGCAAACGATGGTTCTGCGATTGTAAATGCGGAGGGGGAGCAGATTGGTTCGAAAAATGTTGTACTCAATCAGTGCGGTGGTTGCTCGTATCAGAAGGCGTATTACGGACAAACCGCGGTGCGTGGTCAGGCCAAGTACTATGACTTGCGAGCAGAATTACCGGCAGGAATTTGTCAGGGTGGATTCACAACCAACGGCGAAAGTAAGGACGGTAAGTCTTGCACGCGTAAGTCTGAATGTGCTGACGAGCGTCCTGGTGTTCAGCCTGCTACAGGGCAGACTATCGAGGATACTGGCAAGATTGATGGACTGTGTTTACCACTCAACCGTGTACAGAACGTGCTGGGTGTAGAAGGGTATTGTCTTGAATCTGACTTCTCGCAGGCGATTAATGGTCAGCAGAGTCAGTACGCATGTCAGACGTGGCACCCTGCAACACTTATGGCAGGTGGTACGGACATCTACAACCAGTACCAGGAAGCTGGGTATGTTGCACCGAAGAACGCAGGACAATTGTACTGCACACAAGCTCGAGGAAATGCAGAGAACAAGGGTGCGCACACCATGTTCATGAACCCGAGTGTTGATACACAGAAGAAGATGGATTTGATTAGCAAGGATCCTAAGGTGATGGCTGAGTATCAGCTGTTCCCTCATTTGTCCAAGCTTAATACACAAGGATATCAGCTCTCCAGTTATTTCAGACTTGGGTATGTTGAACACTCGATTCATGGATTTATTGGAGCAAGTGAGGCTGCTTTCAATGCAGCAGGAACAACAGAATTCGTAGATGGTTCCTATCGACCTTCGATTCCTGCGTCAGGTGTGAGCGATATCTGGAAAGGTAAGGACTTGTACTTCAAGGATATTCAGCGCGCAGAGGTGACTATTGTGCATACGAATGAGGGTGCTTGGGCGATTCCACAGAATCGACAGGCGTTGACGAAGAGTATTCCTTTCTTCACCGATGGTCGGCTGTACTATGATGCAAAGAGCGGCGTAACGCAGCCGTATGCAACTGGATTGGTTAACGATAAGCACTTCGCAAACTCGAAGAGACTCCGTCTTTATTGGAACAATAATAACGACGTAGATTGGGCAGGAACTATCCCGCTTTCAGGTGGAACTGTCGATGAGTCAATCTTGCGCGAAAAGCTGCAGAACCAGGTGAGCAATGTATCTCAAATCGTACCTGGTGGTCCGAACTGGTGTCCTAATGGAGAGCGTCTTGCGCTCATGATGGATATGGTTTTCGACAAGAATGACAAGTTTATGGGTCTGCGGTACTCACTCTGTGACGCCGTGTCCGGTGGTGTTGACCTTGAATTCGTTGTGACGTTCTATCTGCGTGAATACTGTACTGTTGCTGAGCGTGTGGTAGAAGAGCAGGCACATAAGGGTTGGACAGACCGTCTATGGACTAATCGCAAGACCGCATTTGTGCTCGCTCCTGGATCAGTGGGCCTCGCAGGAAATACTACGCCGTCATACTTGGTCGACAGTCCTGCAGCACCATTTGGTTCCACCGAAACCGCTGTTGATCCAACGCAAACACCTATCTATGTTGTGGCGCCAGGTGCGAGTGGATTGATTGAAAGTTCACCAGCAGGTGGTAGTCCGTTGTCTTGTGGTGATGGGCTTGGGTTTGATGGTTGGCCTTGGGACACAGCGAAGAGCCGGTGTGGAGTTTCGATGTGTGTTGGTGGTGAGTCACATGGTAACTACTGCAACGTGCAGTCGGATTGTAAGCCTAAGAATGTGACGTTGCCTGGAGGGAAAACGCTCGTTGATTCTGGTGTGTGTGTTGGTATTCCACGTCGAGCTGACGATCAGATTAAGGGTAATTTGTCTGCAGAATCGGTGGGAGCGATTCAGTATAGCCGTGCACCGAAGGGAGACTTCACTCAGCCATACCCATTGCTTGATGGTATTTTTGCAAAGCAATTCGAGCAGTTCGTCTGGTCGCCAACGGAAAGTAAGTATAAGGTGAGCAAGACATCCGATGGAGATTCATCGTATTCCTTCGTCAAGAGTAAGAAAGATACGTCGTTGCGAGCTCCGGCAGTTCAGGCAGCAATCTGTACTCAGGATGGCTGTAGCGAACGACCAGATGGATCCATTGCGGTGAACAATTTCCGGAGTGGATTTATAGCGAGCGCTGGTGAAGCAACTGCAGTTCAGGTTCGTTTCTACACCAACGTGTCGCCTAACCAGATGCCGATCAAGCGCGTGGCAGTTGCGTGGGGTTCAGAGTGGAGCAACAAGACACCGAATGTAGAATCATTCGAGGGTTTGTATAAGAACCGTCGCCCTGTGTGTGACAGCAAGGATTTCGCATCATCGCCTGAAGCCTGCAGCGTGGGTTACTACCAGTTCATTCATTACTACACGTTCGATAGCTGTGTCTCTGATGGTGGACAAATCTTCACCGTCGGTGCCGATGGCAAGACCTCGCTTCCAAGCGTAACCCAAGGCAATGCCACACTCACCTTCGAGCCACTCAAGAAGGGCTACCGCGTCGGCGACCGCTTCTGCGCCTTCCAACCACGCGTCCAGATCATGGACAACTGGGGATGGTGTAATGGAAGCTGTGAAGGGGACGGGAAGGGGTGTTATGATGACAAAAATACTGGCTTTAAGTGTACGGATCTTTCCTTGAGTGCAAAGATTAAGACCGCTTCAACCCCCTTCAACGGGTATGTGATCGTTCGAGAGTCAAAGTAAAAAAATATCATTGGCTAAATAACGAAGACCCGGCACGTTGTGTCGGGTCTTCTGCGGCTTTAGGTTGTTAGCAGCCGCAGGCTGTCCTGTCAGTTGCGGTTCAGCTTGAACGCCGCGTAGTCGTGGTACTCGTCGACCGTGCCGGGGTAGGCGTGGAAGTCGACGATCACCTCAGCCGTGGCGTTGTCCTCGCTGAATTCGCCGGACGCTGTGACGATGGTGCCGTCCTGAGCCGACCACGCCGGGCACTTGACCTTACGGTCTGTGTCGACGTTGCAAGTCAGTTCGGGTACGTCGCCGGTCAGGGTGTACGTCGCAGGATCGTCCTCGAACGCAGGCTGGTAGGTCACGAAAGCCGTGCCTGCGTTTTCGTACATTCCGATGACACCTTCATCTGGCTTCCAGTTTGCCCGGAGCACCTTGTACTCACCGAGATCAACCGGCTCTGGCTTCGTCGGGCCACTCGCGCGAAGCGAGATGGTGACGTTGACCGTGGAGCCGAGGTCGCTCTCGTTGACCGTGATGGAGGAGGTGTCGGGCGCGAAGCCGTCGGCAACCACCTCACACACGTACGTGCCCATCTTCACCTTCGCGTAAGCGAGGGTGCCGTTCCACGTCACGTTGACGACCTGCCCATTCTCCTCGTTGGTGAGGGTGATGAGCGGGCTCTCCGTGGGCGGCCCGAGGCGACGGGGCTGGAGCGCGTTGGCGGGCTGTCCCTTGATCTCGATCGCGAGGGTCGCGACCTCGAGCTCGGGGTCGGTGTTGACGACTTCCACCTGAGCGGTGGAGGAGCCGTCCGTGCTGCCCTGCCCGCAGGCGAGGGCGAAGATCGCGGCCAGGAGCGCCGCGAGGAGGTACTTGTTCATGATCTAACTCCCCTGAAGCGCTCGAATTGGCCGGTTATCTTTTGAGAGGCACACGCCACCCAATAGACACCGCTTTGCTCACCAAACGAGGCTCATCGAGAAGGTGTGGGGAGTGAGTTCTCCACGTCTTCTCGAGGTGCCCCGCTTGGGAGTGAGCGAAAATTGCTGTTTCCGCTTCTTGCCATACCATACCTTGTATGCAGGATTTGTCAAGCAAAAGCCGCTCAATTTACCGACTTTATGCTAGATTTATTGACAAAAACGATTTTTTGTGCTATGGTTCCGCGTTCGTATCGTCGCAAAAAATGCTGCCATACGACAGATTTCCGTTCTGTTCCAACCCATAACGCCGACTGAGAGTCGGCACTGAGAAGGAGGTGGCCTATGGCTGCAGCAGTAGATAAGAAGGCTCTTCATGACGTGTACAACACTCCTCATGTTCCACCTGGCATGAAGTCTGTGTTGAATGACGGCCCTGATCAGTGGACAGTGGCGATGCGAGTGTTGGGCTGGGGCGTACTGCTCACGGTCTGCCTCGTGGTCGCGGCTAGTCTGGTAGGCATCGTCGGGCTCTACGCGGTCGCTGCCGGTGTGTTCGTGGCGGCACTTGTCGGCGCGGGAGTTCTTCTCAACGCCGCTAGTAAAGTGTACATCCCGCAGGGGGCTGCGGGGATCACGCTTCGCCGCAATAACGCTGGCGAATTCGAACCGATCCACGAGCTGCTCAAGTGGGGGATGCACCGTCGGTGGCCTGGAAGGCATCGGCGAGTCTTCACCTACGGGCTGGAGTCTGGCGATCTCGCCATCGACGTCAAACTCGAGTTCGCTGACGGGCTGAAGTTCAATGTCCCTCTCAAGGTGCAAGTACATGCACCGGAGACGCTGGCAGAGGCAATCCAGAACTTCACCGCACGGTGGAAGATCTATACCACTGAAGGTAAGGATCACGCCACGGCGCTCAAGGAGGTCATCGGGAAGTTCGCGAAGGCGAAGATCGAGACACTCGGCCTGGACCTCATTCGCAATCCAAGTGGTCCGATGGGTGGCGAAGCTCGGCTCTTGAACGAGCTCAGAGCAGACGCGGACTTCGTGACTGCGCTCGATGCGATCGACGGGCAGCTGACC
>CAZVGV010000023.1:0-10153 GCA_964627055.1 uncultured Gammaproteobacteria bacterium
AGCCACGGCGCGTTGAATACGTTCTCGGGTCTTGTACTCACCGCCCGTCACACCAGGAAAGTTGGCAACGGCTGACGTACCACGTTCGTGGGGCCAAGCCGGGGTCAGTGATCAGGGTGAAGTCGTAACAAGGCACGGGTAGCGGAAGCTGCTCGTGGATCACCTCCTTTCTATGGAGTTTGCGTTAGAGAAATCTAACGTTCTCTGGTCGGCATGCGTGACTATGATCTCGTGCGCGTCTCTTCGGAGAAACGGCACGGGGGAGTGACACATGTTCAAAAAAAGCGCCGATGCGTAGCGCTGATTCTCTGTCGTCGACAGTGGTCACTGAATTGTGTCCACCAAAAGACCTACGGTTTTCTTTTGCCCGTTCCTACACCGTGGTGTAGAATGTGCAGAGGCAATGCGTGGGTTTTTTGTTTAGCGCCGTAGAAGTATCTTCGTCCAATGCACGTTGGCTGGGGATACGGGCGATTTGCACTTGCGCTTCGCGCAAGAAGCTAATCGTCCTCTGTTCGGAGATCGAGACCCATCTGTCTCATCTCGCTCACTACGGGCGATTAGCTCAGTTGGTTAGAGCGCGTCACTGATAATGACGAGGTCCCAAGTTCGATTCTTGGATCGCCCACCTCTTGTACAACACCTCACAGTAATCTGTGAGGTGTTGCTGTTTCGTGGTATACTTGTCATGCACATTCGTGCACGTTTTTTCCTGTGAATCAAACGTATTCCGGCATTTCTAAACTTTTTGCCCGGTCTGTGACCGTGTGGCGTGGTTTTCTTATTGTCTCGCTGTTGATGTGGACAAGTGCTCTTTCGCTCTGGATTCCTGGGTGGCTATCTCGGTATGCGTATGGAGCTGCGGTAAGTTGGGATGGAGGGGCTGGAACGACTGATTGGAATACGGCGTCGAATTGGAATCCTGATGGCGTTCCTACGAGCGCTGATGACGTAACCATTAGCACGAGTGCAACGGTTTCTTCGACAGCTGCTGTGGCGTTCAATTCACTCACGATCGGTGATGGTGCAGGATCGGTTACCTCTACTGTGCGTATTGCATCTGTGACGTCTGGTGGTAGTCTCACTGTTCGGCAGGGTGGTGTGTTTGAACAAGCAAGTAGTAGTTCGACGATTACGTTGTCCGGCAATTTGGTGGTGCAAAGTGGTGGGTATCTCACCCACAAATCGAACAGCAGTACACACACAGCGTCACTGAACTTGTCTGTTGCGGGGTTCGAAGTGCAAAGCGGTGGTGTTGTGGATCTCTCGTCGAGAGGTTATGCACCGTTGTTATATCCAAACTGTTCGAATTCAGGAAATGCAGGTGGACCGGGAGGTGGAGCAGGTGCTGATGTTGATAACTATGTTGGTACTTCAGGTGGTGGGTATGGTGGCGAAGGTGGACACGGGAATCCATACAGTGTGTATCAGATGGTTGGAGGAACTGGTTACGGTTCAGTGAAAGAACCTGTAGATCTAGGTTCTTCAGGAGGTAACTCTACAGCAGGTGATAGTCGAGCATGTGGTGGAAGAGGTGGTGGTGCAGCAAAAATTACGATTACAGGCGGTGGTACTGCAACCATTGCTGGTCTTGTGCGTGTAAATGGTGAAGTGGGTCGAGATTTTGCGTCGTTTTACGCTGCAGGTGGTGGATCAGCAGGTTCGTTCTGGATTCACTTTGCGTCAGGTGGTACGTATACGGGCGCTGGTACAATTCAAGCTATTGGTGGAACTGGTGGTGGACAGGGGTATACCATGGCAGGTGGTGGTGGCGGTGGTGGTCGTATTGCTGTGACGGGATATACCACGAACACATTTTCTGGAACCTATTCGTATTACGGAGGAGCACGTGGTAATGGAGGTGGCGCTGGTGCTTATGCATACAACGGCGGTCCGGGTACGCTTTTCTTGTGGTCGGCATCTGAAACAAACGGTTCTTTGTACTCTGCAGGTAATAACGTCACAAATGATGTGCGACGTGCGTTTGTTACGTCTGGTACTGCACTGGTCTTCGACGATATATACCTCACTGCAAGTACTACGCTGGCAATTGCGACAAGTACCTCGGTGTCTATCACCTCATCGACCATTGGGAGAAATACAGTAACGTCAACGCTTGAGGTGATGGGGACACTGACAATGCCGACAGCATTTACCGTACCGACCTACCTGAAGATGATTGCTTCAACCACAGCAATCTCGGGAGTTTCAGATCTTCGTGTGGACGGTTTGCTTGAAGTTCGGAATTCAAATACGAGCACCGCGCTGTCGTTGAATTCATTGTACGTAGTTGGTGAAATGGTGCATTCAAATGCGTCATCTACAACCAACTACTCTACTCTTACGATCTCTGCAGTCTCATCAACGATTGTGGGGAGACTGCATGCTGATCGAGTGGGTTGGAGTGGTGGTGGTATCTCGTCCAATGGTGTGGGAACTGGTAAGGGATTGTATGCAAATAGTACGGGTGGCGGTGGTGCGTATGGTGGTACAGGTGGTACAGGCTCTGGTTCTGGATCAACGGGTGGTTCATCGTATGGATCTTCCACAACACCGCATTATTTCTATGGTTCAGGTGGTGCGAGTGGTCAATTAGTCGCCGCTCGTGGTGGAAATGGTGGTGGTATTGTCTACCTCACAACATCTGCAACCACAACTATCGCAAGTACGGGGTATATTTCTGCTAACGGGGGTGCGGGATCTCAGGGTTGTGGTGGTTCTACTGGTGCAAGCGGTGGTGGTTCAGGTGGTGGTGTGTATCTTAATGTTGCAGGATTGGCAGGAAGCGGTGTAATAAGTGCTAATGGTGGTGCTGCAGGATCCAACGACGGTGGGTGTTACGGTGGAAGTGGTGGTGGTGGAAGAATACTCATCGCTGCAGGATATTCTGCATTTACTGGAACAGTCACCTCGTCACCTGGTATTAATGCCACAACGGCAATGCGTGGCGGTATTGGCTCGGTGATCTGGGCGCCGTCCGCTCCTTCGTCGTTGTATGTGAATGCTACTAATGCACAGGGGAGTTCTGTGGCGTCTATGGTTTCATCCACAGCGCCGCATTTTTCGGCGATTTTTACCGATAGTGATACGACAGACTCTGCTACATTGGCTCGAATTCAGGTGAGCACTGTCTCAACGTTTTTGAGTACGCTGTGGGACTCTGGTGCAAACGGAACTTCTATTACCTCGTGTTCGAAGAATGCGCGATGCCAAGATTTGGTGTACGGAACATTTGGCGCTGCGCCGACCACCGCATTGTCACTTAATGATGATGTGGATGAGAACACACAAACTACCTACTATTGGCGACTCAAGTATTATGATGCTGTGGGGGCAGAAGGTGCGTACTCGGCGACAAACAGTTTTACCTTACTTGATGCGCCTAATGAGCCAACGAACCTTGCAACGTCATCTGTTGCAGCAACAGAAATAGGTCTGTCGTGGACAGATGCATCTTCGATTGAGGATAGTTATATTGTGGATTCTTCGACTGATGGCGTGAATTTCACCACGTTTTCTACCTCCTCGGCGAATACGAATAGTGTCACGGTAACAGGGCTCTCTACAAATGTGCAGTATACGTTCCGTGTCCGTGGGTACAACAGTGCGGGGTATTCAGCGAATGTAACCTCGAGTGCCGTGTACACTCTTGCTGCAGTTCCGGCAACATTGGCTGCGACTGCTAATGGAACCGCAAGTATATTCCTGACGTGGGGCACCAACGGCAACGGACCGTCCACAGCATATCAAGTAGAAAATGTCACAACGAACGCAACATATTCAGGTATTTCAGGAACGTCATACGCTGTCACTGGATTGAACGCGGGTACGACGTATCAGTTCCGGGTTCGATCGGTCAATGGTGATAATCTTCCGTCTGCGTATACGGATGCGGTTTCAGCAACAACTGCAACAGGTGGAACTGCGTTTGGTGGTGCGTCCGAAGCACAGCTACTCTCCTCTGATTTCACCATAAATAATGGAGCTGCTTCAACCAAGAGTCGGACGGTGACGATCTCATTTACAGATGCACGTGCGGCAGAGTATGCGATCTCGAATACCGGTGATTGGGCAACGACGACCTGGAAGCCTATTCCAGAGAGTAAGACTGTGTCGTGGACGTTGTCGCCTGATAATGGAGAAAAGTCCGTGTGGGTGAGAGTGCAGTCTGCATCTGGATTTGTCGCATCACCTGCGACGAGGTCTATTGCGCTTGAAGAAATATTGCCACCAGCGTATACGCTTGTTGGCATTACTGATGGTACTCGTATTGAAGTGAACTTGTCTCAGCCAGGTTTGGCTGGATTTCAGACACTCACCGTGAATGGTAAAGGGTCCTATCCTGGATACAAATCGTATCTCTATGTGTATCAGTTTACGAAGTTCGGAGCCTCTACAGAACCTACGAAATTCTTCTACGGCAATCCTAAGTTGTTGCCTGCAAGTGGTACATATAGCAACCCTAATGAATTGTGGTCCTATACATTTTCGGGCATAAAGCTTTACGGTTCGTACTATATCCAGATCGTTTCTAAGTCTATTGAAGACGGGAAGGTATACCAGGATCACGTGGTTAAGGTGATTCTTGATCCAGATTCTGGGGCGCAGATGAATTATGCGCTTATCAATAATGAACAGGCATACACGAATGCATTGGAGATACCAGTGATTGCTTCGGTGAAGGATGCGAAGTACTTCTGGGTCGGATACACACATGCATTGAAGCAGTCATTGTATGATCCTGAAGCACTGCGAACAGATCCAATGCCATGGGACGGCACGTTGGCGCTGCCGTATGAAGGCGAGTACACTGTTACGTTCCGTGCATTTGGTGATTCACGACAAGAGATATTCAAGCGATCTCGTACGGTTACAGTGGATCGACAACCTCCGGGAACACCGACCATTGAACTGACGACGCAACAGCGAACATTAACGGTGAGTGGACATGCTCCGGGTGCACGGATGGTGCAATTAGTGAAAGGATTTATCCCAGCTGATAGCACGGTGTTGTTGCCGCCAACCAATGCGTGGCGGTATAGCGCTACAGACGAACCTATTACTCTTTGGACTGATGAACAAGGTATTTGGTCTAAGACATACGAGAACCAACCGAATGGCTCATATCAGTTCGTTGCAACAGGTGTTGATCTGGCGGGGAATACGAGCGAGCCTGTTGCGGTATATACGACGATGCGTGATCCAGAAGTACTCCCTGAAGCGCTTGAGGCGAAATCAATACGTATTAATGGTGATGATCCGACAACAGATACAACGGCAGTACAACTCGCACTCGTAGCAACTGGTGCGACGCACATGCAGGTTGCTAACGGCTTTTCCTTTGCACAGAGCGCTTGGATTCCGTATGCAGCGACCTACGCATGGAATTTGGCTCCGATTATTAGCAGTCAGGATCGAGTAGTGTGTGCGAGATTCCGTAACGCAGCGGGTTTGGTTACTGATGCGATTTGTGACACGATTTATGTGATTGATGATGGTTTGCCGAAGATTCTGTCGTTCAAAATAACCGAAGGTGCAACAACAAAGTCACCAAAGGTGCATCTCCAATTCACACTCAAGAATGCGACGAGCTACCGTCTCAGCAATACACCAGGCGGAGCAGTGTCGACGTATTCGGCAGACACCCCTCCGGGAACGTGGCTGCTTACAAGTGGGTATGGTCCAAAAACCGTTACGCTTTGGGCTGTGGGTGAGGGTGGTATAGCGCGTGCAGCAAAAGCTACTGCGACGATCACGTATAGTGCGGGTGTGGCTGAGCCAACAAAGCCTCAGGATGTACCAACAAAGCCAGAAGATACGAATGACGATGCATCGCCAGAGAATCCAGATGGCTCGCAGGATACGCCGGCCCAGCCAGAAGATAAACCAGGTACCTTGCCTCCAGAAGGAGATGCAGATGGGGACGGTATTCCAGATAGCGTAGAAGGTGCAACTGCTGCAGGGGAAAATGGATCAGGTGAACGTACAAGTCCATCACAGGCCTCAGAACAGTCATCTGTACCGGTAGTAACCGAACAACAGACGCAGGAGTCACCAGTAGCAGCCATCGCTCGTCGTGCCGGAGAGATTGCGCGTACGGCGTATGCAGGTGTTGCTTCGGTTACTCGTGACGCAGTGCAGGCGGTGGGTGTATTTGTGGATAATCCCGCCGTGGAGGTGGCAACAGAGCAAGTGGTTGCGCCAACAGCCGCTGTTGTTGCCGTAACCAATGCGGCTGTTGCCGTTGCTGCAACAGGATCACTGCCGGCATACTTGTACTTCATCTTCACGCAACCATTCTTCCTGTTGCAACGCCGCCGCCGCGAAGGTTGGGGAGTGGTTTATAATGCAGGAACACGATTGCCTGTGGATCTTGCGCTTGTACGTCTTGTGGATGCAGCATCAGGTCGTATTATCCAAACACGCGTGAGCGACGTGCAAGGTCGGTTTGCCTTTTTTGCGCCTGCAGGTCGCTATCGAATCGAGGTGCGCAAGCCTAAGTTCTCGTTCCCGGTTCCTGCGTTGGAGGGTCGACGAGAGGATGGCCCGTTCACTGCACTGTATCATGGTGAAATTATTGAAGTGGCAGGTGCGCCAATGTATCTGACTCCATCCATTCCATTGGATCCTGAAGAGGATCGACGCACACCGGACGCAGTAGATCGTGCACGGGTGAAGCAGGTAGTGCATTCTGTAGTTTCCCTGGCTGGTACTGGAGTTGCACTGATCTCTTTGGTCATTCAACCATCATGGATTGTTGCGGGTGCTCTTGCATTGCACGGTGGTGCCACCTATTTGTTCCGACGACTTGCAAAACGACATACTGCTAATGACTGGGGTGTGGTACAAAAAGCAGGAGACAAGAAGCAGCCGCTCCAGAAGGCTATCGTGCGTTTGTTCGATGCACAATACAACAAGTTGCTTGAGACGCAGGTCACTACTGCAGATGGTAAGTACGCATTCTTGGTAGGCCCTAACGCATTTTATGTCACGTATGAGAAGCAAGGATTTGAAAAGAAAAAGACAGAGCGTATTGCTATTACAAAGGCACAAGATGTGATCGCGCGTCTCGAAGTATTGCATCCTGCGGATGCTCCAGCTACGCCGGCGCAGGAAGCGGAGGTGACAATGGTTCCTGATGCTCCAGCTACGCCGGCGTCGCATATTGCTGCAGACGCTTCAGTCGCAACGATGCGTGATCGGGCTCTGTATGGTGAGAAAGATTCCTAGGAATCTGGTCCAAATTGAGTGTGGTCTCGTGGGTAGACATTGGGGTCTGCGAATGCTATACTGGGGTGCAGCATTCTAGCCACCATCATTATGGAAGAACAGAGATCGTACACCCCATACGAACCGCAGCAGAGCGCCACTGGCGCTGCTGCAAGAATTGTACTTGCCGAACTTATCAAGATTGTCTGCGTGGTGGCGATTGTAGTGTGGTTGGTGCAATACTTTCTCTTTCGTCCTTTCACGGTAAAGGGTGCGAGCATGGAGCCTAATTATGAGACACGACAGTATTTGATTATTGATAAGATCACGTACCGATTCAACGAGCCACAACGAGGTGATGTCGTCGTGTTACGTCGCAACGATGATACACGCGAGTATTTCCTCAAGCGTGTTGTGGCACTCCCTGGTGAGCGTATTCGCATCCAGCATGGCAAAGTAACGATTTATGATACGGCTCACCCCGATGGGGTGATTCTTGATGAGCATACGTATCTTGACCCATCGGTTTCTACTAACGGTGAGTTGGTAATGACGATGGGGTCTGATGAATACTTCGTACTTGGGGATAATCGCCCAGTAAGTCAGGATTCTCGCATTATCGGTCCCATCAAACGCGCAGATATCGTTGGACGTGTTTGGCTTCGTGGCTGGCCTCTTGACAAATTCGGTCGGATTGAACACCCTCACTATACCTTTTAACGGACTCACATGATCAAGAAACCGGCAGCAAAAGCAAAGGTGGCAACAGCAGCACCTGTACCAGAGGAGGGAGCAAAGAAAAAGATTAAAACACCACAGGTCATTCGTGGCATGCGCGACATTTTGCCTGAAGATGAGGCATATTGGAGACATGCGTATGAGACTGCCCAGCGCGTTGCAGACGCTTTTGGATTTGCACGTATTGAGACACCTATTGTAGAGCCAGAAGAGTTGTTTGTGCGCTCTGTGGGCAAGACTACGGACATTGTTGAGAAGGAGATGTATGTTTTTCAGGATTCAGATGGCGACAAGATGTGCCTTCGTCCTGAGGTAACTGCATCGGTGTGTCGTGCGTATGTCGCGAATGGGTTGTTCACCAAGCCGCAGCCACAGAAGTTGTGGGTGTGGGGGCCGATGTTCCGACATGATCGCCCACAGGCTGGACGCTATCGTCAGTTCTTTCAGGCATCGTACGAGATTATCGGCAACGACTCTCCGGTGGTTGATGCACAGGTGATCCTCGCTACTTGGACATTTTTCAAGGAGCTTGGGGTGAATGCAGAAGTACGCATCAATAGTATTGGAACATTGGACGATCGTGCGCGATACAAGATGGAGCTTGTACAGTGGTACCGTACGCGCAAGAAGGAGTTGTGCGAAAATTGTCTGAAGCGTCTGGTGAAGAATCCACTTCGTCTGCTTGATTGCAAAGAGGCGGGTTGTCGTGCACTGCGCGCTGATGCGCCGCAGATCCTTGATTGGCTTTCCGCTCCGTCTAAGGCGCACTTCATGGCAGTCCTTGAGTATCTCGACGAGTTGGAGATTCCGTATTTCCTGGATCCATTTATTGTGCGCGGGCTTGATTACTACACGCATACGGTATTTGAGTTTGTGGCAACAGATGCAGACGACTCTAAGTCGCAGATTTCGTTGTGTGGTGGTGGTCGATATGACTTGCTCGTAGAGCAGTTGGGTGGTAAGCCTACAGCAGCATGCGGTGTGGCTCCTGGGATTGATCGCGCAATTTTGGCAATGAAGGCTCAGAACGTAGTACCTCCCGCACGCCCGAAACCGCAGATCTTTGTGGCACAGCTCGGTGAACAGGGTCGTCGTCGCGCACTTGCATTATATGAGAAGCTGAGACAGGCAGGATTCACACTTGCTGAGGCATTTTCGAAGGAATCGCTCAAAACACAGCTTGACAACGCCAACGAAAAAGGAGTACCATATGTACTTCTGGTTGGTCAGCGCGAAGTCATGGATAATACTGTGATCATTCGTGACATGGAGTCGGGCAACCAAGAAGTCGTGGATTATCGCAAGATTGTCTCCGAGATGAAGAAGAAAGTATAATTTTCTTGGAAAGTGAGGTGAACCCTATGGTAGAAGTAAAACGGAAGAAAGGCGAAAGTTTTGAAGCGTTCATGCGCCGGTTCCGCACCGTCGTAAAGATGAGCGGTATTTCACTCCAGGCCAAGAAGATTCAGTTCTTCGGTCGCGAGAAGAACAAAACAGCCAAAAAGAAGTCTGCAGTCACTCGCGTAGAACAGGCACAGAAGCGCGCATGGCTCATGAAGACTGGTCAATTGAAAGAAGAAGAGCAGAAGGGACGCCGTCGCTAATACGATGTTGCCTGAAGCTTACAGAAAAACAACTTCGCAAGAAGTTGTTTTTCGTTGTATACTAGTGCCATCATTTTTATCCACTGGTATGGCACTTCTTTCAACGATTGAGACGGACATTGTTGCTGCAATGCGCGCAAAGAATGAGCAGGAATTATCCACGCTGCGTCTCATGAAGACCGCGCTCAAGAACCGTGAGATTGAATTGCGTGCAACAGGGAAGGAGCTTACCGATGAAGAAGCAATGAAGGCGCTCAAGACACAGGTGAAGCAGTTGAAGGACGCACAAAGTGAATACACAGCAGCAGGACGCACTGATCTTGCAGAGCAAGCACAGGTCGAGATCGCACTTGTGCAAAAGTATCTTCCTGCGGAGATGTCTGATGAAGAAATTCGTGGTATAATTGCTGAGGTGATTCGTGCTACTGCAACACCATCAATCGCAACGTGCATGGGGCCAGTAATGGCGCGCACTGCAGGTCGTGCAGATGGTGCACGTGTTCGCACACTCCTTGAGCAACAACTCGCATGACGTATATGCAACGGCTTCGTTCAGTGCTATTCACAGGCTTGCTACTCGTAGGCCTGGTGTTTGTTTTTTC
>CAZVGV010000024.1:0-8962 GCA_964627055.1 uncultured Gammaproteobacteria bacterium
GGGGACACCCATTCAAGAAAGCGGTCTCGCGCTCACCTATACCAACCGTGAACTTTTCTTCTACAAAGAACGCAGTGCCTTCACGCTCATCCTATGGTCGGGCTATCAATTCCTCCGTGCGCTCAAGATGGCAATTGAACAAACTGGCACCGCAGCACTCACCATTGCTGCCGCGCTTGTCGTCGCTGTGCGCGTAGCGATGCGACGTAACTACCTCGCGCAACTTCGTGCGAGTGTGATGACAGACACCGCACAAGTCGCTTGGGTACTTTCTGCAGCATCCTTCCTGCTCATCTTTGTGCATGGCGCCTTGCGCTGGACGCCGCGCGACTGGTACTTCATTGGTCCAGCGATGCTCATGGCATTTCTCATGGTCGCAGGACTACGCGAAATGCTTGAAACATTGTCGCGCCGTTCGCTCTTCGTAATGGTGATGATTGTTGTCGCGCTTTTCACATTTACCGCTGCACAGGTATATCCGAAGCACATTGCAGCGCGCGACATGATTGCCACGGCATATTGGCTGCGTGACAACACACCAGCAGATGCACGCATCGCAGCGTTTAACAGTGGTATCTATGGATACCTCTCGCAGCGCTATGTGCTCAATAGTGATGGACTCGTAAGCCATGATACATTCCGTGCGATTCGCAACCACGAATTGCTCGCGTTCTGGCAGCGCACCGGCATTACACACTTCCTCGATTACGACATTGCGTACACGTACCGCTACCGTACATTCTTCGGAGTTCCTGCAATCGAACCGTACTTGCGCGAAATAACCGTGCGCTCAGCCAAGGATGGTGGCTATCATGGTTCGCAACTGCGCTTCTACACCGTAGACTACGCACCCCCGATGATGCGTTGACCCGCACCCAACCTTCTGGTACGATTCGGGCACATTGTTTTGTATGGAGAATTTGGCAGTTTCGGTGATAGTCCCCGTAATGAATGAAACGATCTCGCTGCGCAAGACCGTCCGCATTCTTGTTGCAGAAAACAAACCGCATCTCCACGAAATTCTTATCGTGGTTTCACCCAAATTCACCACCTCTGAGAGTCGCACTACCATCGCAGACCTTCAGAAAGAATACGGCGCGCTCATTCGTGTGCTTGAGCAGCAACTTCCGTTCCTAGGTGGTGCCCTGCGAGACTCGTTTGCCGCAGCAACTGGCACACACTTTTTGCTCATGGCGTCAGATCTCGAAACCAATCCGGTCACCGTGAAGCATATGATCTCGCGCATGCGCGGCGGCAACATCGACATTGTTGCAACCACGCGCTGGGCGAAGCGTGGTGGGTTCACTGGGTACAACCCTGTGAAGTGGTTACTCAATTGGATCTTTCAGAAGATGGTTGCCGTGCTCTACGGTGCACGTCTCACCGATCTCACGTTCGGGTTCCGACTCTACCGTCGTGAAGCACTTCAGGGATTCCATTGGACTGAGTTGCGACATCCGTTCTTGCTCGAAAGTATTCTCAAGCCATTGCGTGCAGGATTCACAGTTACTGAGATTCCGAGCGACTGGTCTGCGCGCACGGAAGGTGTCTCTCAGAATACGTTCCTTGCGAATTTCGCGTATGTAAAAACCGCGTGGCGCATTCGCTTTGCGTCTCGTGAATCACTGTAATGCTATGGACAGAAAGCCTGCGCTTGTAACTGGTGGTTGTGGATTTGTAGGACGACATCTGGTGCGTGCGCTCCTCGAGCGTGGCGACTCAATTTTCATTATTGATAATCTTTCCACCGGCAAGCACCCTGATCAGTGGCTTGGTGGCGAAAAAGTTTCAGACGACGCGGGTCGTCTTGAATACAAGGTCGGGGATCAGTCCGTCACGTTCATTCGTGCTGATCTTTTGGCATACCTGCACGCTCGAGTTGATGGTGGTGTTGCAGATGATTTGCCAGCGTTTGGCGACGTCTTCCACCTCGCTTCCATTGTCGGCGGCCGCGCACTCATCGACGGCGATCCGATGCGTGTGGCAACCGATCTTGGCATCGACGCCATCTTCTTCCTCTGGGCAACACGCCGCAAGGACAAGATCGAACGCCTCCTCTACGCAAGCTCGAGCGCTGCATACCCGACTCAACTCCAGGCAGAAGGTGCAGTGATTCGGCTTCAAGAACCCATGATTACGTTCGACGGCACGACGCTTGGTCAACCAGATATGACGTATGGTTGGAGCAAGCTTACTGGTGAATATCTCGCCACGATCGCTGCACGTCAGTACGGTATGTCTGTCGCGTGTGTACGCCCGTTCTCTGGCTACGGCGAAGACCAGGATCCAAGCTACCCAGTTCCAGCGATCGCATTGCGTGTTGCACGTCGCGAGAATCCGATGACGGTGTGGGGAACAGGTGAGCAGGGCCGCGACTTCATCCATATCGACGATTGCGTATCCTTCATGCTCTATATTCTCGATCACGTTCGCGATGGTCGCGGCGTGAACATTGGCACGGGTGTGCTGACGAGTTTTAACCAACTCATCGGTGTCCTCTCGCGTCTCGAAGGCTATTCCGCAGAGATCAAGCAATTACTCGACAAGCCAGTCGGCGTGCACAGCCGCGTCTGCGATCCGGTGGTCATGCAGTGGCTTGGTTGGAAACCAAAAATTACTCTCGAAGAGGGAATGCGTCGTGTCCTTGCGCATGCCCATGTTCGTATTACTGACATCAACGCGCTATGACACAACGCAAGGTCGCGCTTATTACTACCACGATTAACGTTCCGAAGTTGCTCAGTGAATACTGTGCACAAGCGCGAGCAGCAGGTCTCACAGATTTTACCGTGATCGTGATTGGCGATCGCAAGACGCCACCCGAGGCCGCAACCTTTTGTGCAGAACTCGCGACCCTCACGAATTACACTGTTGAATATTTTGATTGCGACAAGCAAGTCGAGTATCTCGCAGCGGTGCCTCGTCTTCGCGACCACCTCACATGGAACTCGATTCAGCGCCGCAACATCGGCATCTTGCGTGCGTACGAACTTGGTGCAGAGGTTGTAATCACCATTGATGACGACAACTTTATTGCTGAGCCTAATTACTTCTCACACTACGCACGATTGGGTGAGCAGATCGAACTCGAGCAGGTGCGCAGTGAGTCTGGATGGTTCAATGTCTGCAGCACACTCGCCGCACGCCAGAATTCCTATTTCTATCATCGCGGGTATCCATCGGCACACCGCACACCTGCGGATATTCCAACAACATGGTCGAAGGCGCAGACCACCCCAGTGGTGATCGCCGGCTTTTGGCTTGATGATCCAGATATTGATGCGGTGCAGCGCCTCGCGAGCCCAATCGAAGTTACCGCGTACACTCGTGAAGAAAATTTCGCACTCGCGCAGGGGACATGGTCACCATTCAACTCGCAGAACACTGCGCTCCACCGCAGCATTATCCCAGCGTATTTCCTCAGCCCGTACATGGGTCGCTACGACGACATTTGGGCCAGCTATTTGATTCGCGCAATCGCTGACCACCTCGGCCACTCAATTTCCTTTGGTCACCCCATGGTTCGCCAAGTCCGCAATCCACACAACTACTTCAAGGACTTTGAGGCCGAGCGCCTTGGCATGCAAATGACCGACCGTGTCTGCGACCGCTTGCGCAAGATTACTTTCACCGGAACGGACTACACCGCATGCATGCGCCAAATCATCACGGCTATGGACACCTGGATCGCCGAAGAGAATGTCTGGTCTGAGTCTGAGCTCGAGTGTCTCAAGAAATGGCGCGAAGGCTGCGATATCTGGTCCGAATCCATCGCATACTTCACGCGCTAAAAATAGTTTAGAAATACACAATGCCCCAGTCGTTCACCTCTCGGTTGATGAGAAGTGCACGCTGGGGCGTTGTCGTGGATGGCGAATCATCCTCTCCAGACATTGGGGATAGCACCACCTTGTTCTGCGAAGTATCGAATGACCCAGTTGGGTGGTGGTGAGCTGGACTCCAGTCGAGGTGCAAGGTGCCTGTAGGCGGTCATGCCATCACCGAAGTATGCACTGTCGAGCTCACGAATGAACACGCACGCCTGTTCATCGGTGATCAGTCTGTTGCGGAGTCCGAGCCATACCGCGTGGAGCACGTCATACTCTTCCCACCATCCCGAGACAGCGAGTCCGATGTCATTGCCGAGGATTCGGATGGCGCCGCCGTAGTATCCTTGTGCTGGGTTTCGGGTAATCCAACTGCTGCTGCTGTTTCTACAGAACATGCGCTGGATTTTTTCGTAGGTGTAACGTGTGTGCCAATCGATTTCTTGAGAGGACAGCGAACCCACTGGGAGTATCAGTATGTCTTGCAGTGGCGAGATCTCTACGGGGCGATAGGTGAGTCTGATCACACATCCAGTTTGGGGTCGGTTGGGGTTCAGCTTGTTGAGGTAGTCAGCGACATGAGGGGCGCTGGTGATAGCGCTCTCAATGAACGCTGCGAGCCGATCTCCGGAAATGTGCAGTTGCATCACTTGCTTCTCCTTGTTGAGACTGTCCATATCGTAGCAGGAGTCCTGCCATTGTCAACGAAGGATCTTTCTGCTATTCTTGTGTCACTTTGTTTACACCTCTATGGCTACAGAAAATCACGGTAACGTCATTATTCGATTCGACAATGTTAATTTTGCATACGTGGAAGATCGCCCTATTCTCGAAGAGGCGAATGCTTCGGTGCGCGAGAATGCGAAGATCACCGTGATCGGCCAGAACGGCGCTGGTAAGTCTACGATTTTCAAGATGCTCATGCACGCGGCGCACCCGGAGGTGTACACCGAGTATGTTCCACAGCGTGGTGCTGTGCACGTACGTCAAGGCGCTAGCATGGCCATGGCAGAGCAGGTGATGCGTCCCGAATATCTCGACATGACACTGCTTGAGTACTTTGCTACTGCATTTAAGGAGCAGAAGTATAATCTTCCGAAGCTTGTCGCTGAAGTCATGCAAGTGGTGCATCTTGATGTGCCACAAGATCGCAAGATCAATGCGCTTTCGGGTGGCCAGCAAGCGCGTGCATTGCTCGCATACGCGCTTATCCAGAAGCCGGACATCCTCTTGCTCGACGAACCTACGAACAACCTTGACGCAGAAGGTATCGGCAACCTCACGATGTTCCTCATCTTGTACGACAAGACTGTACTTGTCATTTCGCATGACGCCGAATTCCTTAACTCCTTCACCGACGGTGTCTTGCAGCTCGACGTGCGCACACAGAAGCTCGAGCAGTATGTGGGCAACTACAACGACGTAACTGAGCAGATCGCAGCACAGATCGAACGTGAAGAGCAGAAGAACGCGCAGTTGCGCCGTAATATCCAAGACCGCAAGGACAAGGTGAACTTCTTCGCGCACAAAGGCGGTAAGATGCGTAAACTCGCCAGCAAGCTCCGCGAAGAGATTGAAGAGGACGAAGAGAACATGGTCGATGTGAAGCGTGATGATCGAACCATGCGCGAATTCGTGATCCCGTCACAGCCATGGTCGCAGCCAGTCGCAACCATCACGAGTGTTGGCATCATGGTGAACGGTGAACCAGTACAGCGCGACGTAGATATCAAGTTGTGGCGCCGTGATCGTCTTCAAATCGTCGGCCCTAACGGCATTGGCAAGTCCACACTCCTCACGACACTCGCATCTGGTCATGCCGAAGGCTGCAAGATCGATCCTGAAGTGCGCGTGGGATTCTATCGCCAAGATTTCTCAGGTCTCGATTACGGCAAGACCGTATATGAATCACTCGTAGAGGTGCTTGGTAATGTAGGGGAGCCTGATCCGAAGTTGATCTATGGAACCGCTGCGCAATTCTTGCTCCCGTCATGGCTCTTGCAGAACCGCGTTGGAACACTCTCTGAGGGGCAGAAAGGGTTGCTCTGCTACGCGCGATTTGTGCTCCAGGAGCCAGGGCTTCTCATTCTCGATGAGCCCACCAACCACATCAACTTCCGTCACTTGCCGGTAATTGCAAAGGCAATTGAAGACTTCGAAGGTGCAATCATTCTCGTGTCGCACATGCCGGAGTTCGTCTCGCAAATCAAATTCACACAGACTCTCGACCTCGAGCGTCTCGTGTAATCACAGGTTATTTTTTTGAAACTTCGCCCTGCATGCCATCACCGTGTGCAGGGCGAAGTCGTTTTGGTATACTGGCACGCATATGCAGTGGAGGACACATGTGGTGGCTGGTGCGAATATG
Source organism: uncultured Gammaproteobacteria bacterium (assembly GCA_964627055.1). Classification (GTDB taxonomy): domain Bacteria; phylum Patescibacteriota; class Patescibacteriia; order Magasanikbacterales; family JBBTQS01; genus JBBTQS01. Next base: position 6,196 of record CAZVGV010000024.1, read on the forward strand.
GTGTGGCTCATTCCGGCATCAGCTGAGAGTCTTTTTCAGTACGGTCCGGTGCTCATGGCCGTTGCAGGGTTCTTTGCATTACTGCCTGACATAGAAGCACAACACGCAAAGATTCATTCAGTTCGTGTCGCAGGGGCACGCGTATTCGACAATACGATCGTACGAAGTGTAGTGAATCACCGCGGTCCAGTGCACTCGATTTTGGCGATTATCATCGTGGGTGTACTGACAGTGTGGTTGTGCCGTCGGTATGCACTTCCAGATGAACTGGCATGGGCTGCGACGCTCGGGTATGCGAGTCATCCATTGATTGATGGTTTTAATTTTCCTGGCGTGCAGTATTTGTACCCTTGGAAGCGACGATTGCATCTTGTACCCAAGTTTTTACGGTTTCGCGTGAAGAGTCTTCCGGATGAATTGTTGTTCGTCGCGGGGGTATTTGGCGTTCTTATGTACGGTTTTGTGTATATCATCCGCTAGGTTGACAATTTGGTACAAATCCGGTGAGATGCTGCCCAAGGAGGGGCAAGCCCATGGTTCATCTACAACTGCTCTGGTTCTGCGTCGGCCTCATGTTTGCTGCTATCGTGTTCCTCGTCGGGGGTGTCTTCATCATGCTCTTCTCGTTCGCAAAGCGCAGTCTGGGATGGCTCCTGCGCAAAGACCATGGTCAGTGGGAGCCGTTTCCTAATGGCCCGAAGTTCTGGAACTGGATTGTGTACACGATCGTGCGGGTGTTCCTCGGCGTTCGCGTACGACTGAAAGATGTCGAGATGGTACGAGATCTCGATCGTTCTCGACCGATAATCGTATTCGCGAACCACCCGACGGAGATCGAGTTCCCGTTTTGTTACCGCATGATGCTGCAGTACGTCCCGCATGCCATGCTGTCCACACAGGCGGGCTGGAATCGGTACCTCATCATGGGGCCGCTGTTCGACCTTGCGGGGTCTGCAATTCCGCTGCGGCGTGCCAAGGATGGATTTGTGCCTGGAGCGGGACGGAGTGATCTACGGGATGGGTTGTGGAGATTGTGGCGTCCTGGCAAGGCGCTGACGATCCACCCTGATTCCAGCAGGCCCAGTCCAACGCGCATTCAGGAGCGCAACGCGCGGTTCGGCACGGACTTCGAGTACATCGTGGCGCCGCGTGTGGGCGGTGTACAGACGATTCTCGAGTATCTTGATGATCGGGGGATCAAGGATGTGCCTGTCGTGCTCTTCACCTCGGGGTTCGGCATGCGCATCGAGACCAAGTCAATCCCGCAGTGGTTCAGAGCTCGTGGCAAGGAGTTCCTCGCTGATTTCTCCGTGGTCTCGAGTGATTCGTTGCCACGGGAGAAGAAGGAACTCGAAGCCTGGCTCGGGGCCTGGGCAAGTGGCTGCGACAGCAAACTCCGTGCGATGGCCACGATCAACGGGTTCACTTCGTGAGCTTCATGTGAACAACACATCAACAAGAACGCCGATCCTGGAGGAATCGGCGTTCTTACTATTTATGGTGTGCACTTACACCTTTGGTTTGCGGCGAGCCTTCGCACATGCGACTGCGTAGTCGATAATTGATCCTGCGATGTCCTTGCCTGTAGCCTGTGTGATGCCGCGAAGTCCAGGATTGGAATTCACTTCGAGAATCTTTGGACCACTCTTGGTGCGTAGGAGATCCACACCAGCAATGTCGAGATCGCATGCCTTTGCTGCCTTGATCGCGAGCGCCTTTTCCTTTGCGGTGAGGGTTGCTTCACGTACTGAACCACCCAGAGAGAAGTTGGATCGGAATTCATCACGAATGATGGCGTTGCGTTCCATAGAAGCCACAACCTTGTCGCCAACTACGAAGATACGTACGTCCTTACCACTGCTTTCCTTCACGTATTCTTGAATGATAAGGGGAGAGGAGTTCTCAGACTCTACGAGCATGTCTACGATTGCGCGCAGACTGCGCTTGCTCTCAACAATCGCAACGCCAATACCCTCGTTGCCGCCAAATGCCTTAATAACCACAGGATACGATCCAACATGCTTCATGACATCTTCGATGTACTTGGACGAGCGGATCACGAATGTCTTTGGCATGGGGATGCCGAACTTCTTGAGTACCTGCATGGTTCGGATCTTGTTCTTCGATCGCATTACAGAGATGTGGTTGTTCAGCACCGGGATGCCGAGGAACTCGAACTGGTGAATGGTGCTCACGTGGAGATCGAGCTCGGTGCCGCGGAAGGACGGGCGGACAACAATTGCATCAAATCCTTTGAGCGGTTTGTTCTTGTAGAGAAGGCGTGGGGTTTTGAGGAATTCGAGCTGGCAGTCCATTGCCGAGATCATCTCGAAGGTGTGGCCACGCTTGAGCGCAGCCTCGCGCAACATTTCGCCGCTGATTTTTGCATCGGCGTTGGCACCGAGTTTCTCGTAATTGGTGAAGGTCAGTACTGCAATACGCATACTGTTCTATTCAGTGGGTGAGGGTGATGGGTGTACAAAAAGAATCCACCCCAGCCGCGAGGCCGGGGTAGTGAGATTACTTAACGGATTCGACGAGCTTCTTGAACGTCTCAGGCTTCGTGCGAGCAAGTTCGGAGAGAACCTTGCGGTCGAGCTTGATGGACTTCTTCTTCAGCGCATTGATGAATACACTGTAGGTTGTACCGAGCTCGCGAAGTGCAGCGTTGAGGCGAACAGTCCAGAGATTGCGAGCGGTGCGCTTCTTCAGCTTGCGGCCAATGTAGGCCTGCATGCCGGACTTGAGCACAGCGGTCTTTGCAAGC
>CAZVGV010000025.1:0-6956 GCA_964627055.1 uncultured Gammaproteobacteria bacterium
AGCTCCAGAGGACCCACGGGAGCACAACGATGACTGCCGGAACAGCGAGCGCCAGTGCCGTGCGCCAAAATTCGCGACGGTTGCGCCACAGGTACCAAAGGGAAAGCAAAAATGGGTACAGGCCGTAATCAGTGCGCGCGAGAATCATGAGGCCTCCCAGGACGCCCCAGATAATGAGTCGGCGCAGTGGCCAGCGACCTGCGCCGTAGAAAATCGGAAACGCAGCAAGCAGTACGACCAAGAATCCAGCGAGGCTCGTTTCAAGTCCGTTCACAGCCCAGCCGATTTGAATGGGGCTCAGTGCGATGAGCGCGAGCACAGCGATGCGTGGCGCGGGGTGTGCGAAAAGACGTCGCGCGATGGCGTACAGAAGTACAAGCGTTGCAGTATCAAGCACTGCACCGAGGATGAGCGCCGCATGCACCGGTGCCATCTCACCGATCCAACGAAATGCCGCCATGAATCCAGCAACAATAAGCATCCAAAGTGGGTGGTATCCATTCGTAAGATGTTCACCATCAAATGTCGAACCCACACCCGACGCTACATGCTGACTGATTTTGAAATAGTAAAAAGAGTCATCTGGTACAAACCAGACACCAAGCACTGTCACCGGCATGCAGGCAATAATCAGTCGCACCAAGAATGCGACACCTATAATAGCCAATGCAATTCTGTCGAGACGCGTGGTCCAAAACAACGACTTCAGATGGTGGTACATATATTTTTGGTAAGTATGCCGCGATACCGTTGTTTTTTGCAAGAATGCACAAGATCACGGTAGGATACGTCCATATGACGCACGTCTTCCTCGCTCCAAAGTTCGATGACTCCCCTGAGTTGTATATCGTGCAGTCCATGCTCGGGGACGCTACGAATGCGCACGAGAACACCCTCTTCACCAATGCGTTGCCACGAGACTACCACTACACCGACTTCGATTTTGTACCATCTCTTGCTGAGGCAGATATCGTGCTGGTGCCACAACCTGTACGACGCGTCACTCCAGAGATTCGCGCGTATCTCGATGTGCAAGTCGCGCTCGCACGTGCACAAGGAAAACGTGTTGTGGTATTCACACGCGGCGATCTATCGCACGACGTCTTCATCCCTGATGTTGTGCTCTGCAAAGGATCGCAGTACGGCTATTTGCGCCAACCAAACGAGATCATTGCCATCCCCTTTGTTGAAGATCTTGCTGAACAGTTCGGAGTGCACAGCCGCGAGAAGCAAGAGATCCCAGTGGTGAGCTTCTGCGGATGGGCCGGGTTTGCGTCACGCACCGCGCTCTGGAAATACCATCTCAAAAATTTCGCGATCACGATGCGCACCGTACTCACGGGCAATGCGCATCTGGAGGTACATCGCAAAGGAATCTACTTCCGTCGTGCGGCGATGCGTATACTCGCAGCCTCATCCCGCGTGCGCACGAATTTCATCATTCGCGAAACATTCTCGGCAAGCAAAAAAACAATCTCGCTTGACCCGGCGAAAGCGCGGAAAGAATATGTTGATTCCATGATCAACAGCGATTTTGTGTTGGCGCCGAAGGGCGATGGTAATTTCTCCGTACGATTCTTCGAAGCGTTGGCGCTAGGACGAGTGCCAATTCTCATTGACACAGACTGCGTGCTACCACGTGAGGACGCAATTGACTATGCCTCGGTCATTTTGCGCGTGCCATATACTGAACTGCACACACTCCCCGATCGCGTTGCTGATTTTTATGCGAGCCATACACCCGAAGCGTGGCTCGAACGACAACGTCGTGCACGAGCGCTGTTTGTAACACAGCTGCGCTACGACCGATTTATGAGCGCTCTTTTCGCATCGCTAGGAGCACACTCGGAAGCACCATCGAAATAAAACGCGTTATAATCGTTGCCCATACCGCACCCAACAACCCGTAACGTGCGATGAGCGTGATGGTCAAAACAATTTGAATAATGTTCATGATCACGGCGTTCTGGTACAACTCACGAGTTCTGCTGTGCGCCTGGAGTGCCGCAAGCGGCAGAGAACCAAGCACAGTGATCATAGTGACGGCGAGCAGCTGCGAATACGGCACTGACTCCATATACTTCGGAAAAAGCCACGCATAGATGTATGGCGCTGCAACCACGTACGCAGCTGTAAGGACAAGAATGACCACACCAGAACGAATGAGTTTGAGCGTGAGTGTTTGCTGAATCGTGCCAAGGCTCTGGGTGGCAAACTTAGGTAGCGCGATACGCGCAGCACCCTTGAGTACGGCACGAACTTGATCCGGAATGGCGATTGCAAATGCATATACTGCCATCCCAGCAGCGCCCACATAGTGGAACACGAGAATGCGATCGATTTGACTTGTTACGGTTTGGAGCAAATTAATGGCACTCAGATGCACGCTGTACACCACGAGTTGCTGTTCTTGCGCAGTTGCTGCTGCAGTGGTGATATTGCGCTTCGCCACTGCATATGCGCACATGTTGGCAATCGCACTGCCCACAAAATAGGTTGTCACAAGCGCATACTCAGAATCTGTAAGAAGCATGCACACGAGAATGGCAACAGAAATTGTTGTGTTCACTACAATCCAATGAAACGCGTACGTACGGAAATCACTACGACCAGACCAATACGCACTATAGAGTCCTCCACCATTAATAAACGGCGCGCACAATCCAATGACGCACACGCCATACGCGAGAACCGCGTTACCTTGCAGCCCGTAATATACTGCGATTCCTGCGGCAACAAGAAGCAAGGGAATACTCCAACGTATATTCTGTCGAAATGCCACCGCTAACGCATATTCCTTCCCCTGCGCCACCAGCTGCGTCACAGGAATGCTCAGACCTGTAAGTGACACCGCACTGATAATCGCAGCAAGCGACAGGAAGAACTTGTAGTGACCATACACTTCCTGTGGCAAAAAATTTGCAAACGCAATCGACAACAAGAATGACGTAATTGCCGCTGCGCCTTGCGCCAAGGCGAGCCAGAATCCGCTCTTGGTGAGCGAAACCATGTCTGTTTTGAAGTATGTCTCAGTACGGCGCAACGCGACGTATAGCTGTGTACGAAGCCGATGTATCATACGGTCGATTTCTTGCGCGCAAGCGCATACAGACTAATACGCAGCTCACCACGTACTGCAAGATACGCCATGAGCAACAGTGCCGGAATAGTGAAGAGTGTATAGTCCTTTACCTTCGCCAGTACAAAAAGAACTGACACGCTTCGGGCTGACTGTACGGTCTTCGATGCTGTAGATGATGCAGCTGCTGCAGGAGCAGCCGCACGACGCTTCCATCGATTCACCAATCCAAAACTGAGATACCCACGCGTCCAAAAATGAAACTTGGTCACCACATACGTGAGCGATGCCGCAAAGCAACGGAATCGCACCACTTCAAAACCATGTTGCTCCAAAAGACTGCGCATCGCGGTACGATTCCATCGCGTGAGATGGCGCGGCGGCAAATCTGCGGGCATAAGCATACGCGCACCGCGACGATATGGCACACTGATTGCCACATATCCACCAGGCATGAGCGCTTCGTGAATCGACTGCATGAGTGCAGCTGGTGACTCCACATGCTCGAGTACTTCGAAAAGCGTCATGGCATCAAACTTTTTTTCTGGAAATTGTTCGCGCAACTGCTCGAGTGACGCCACGTATGCATGCTCGATCCCGAACTGCTCACGCGCAACTGCAATCGCGTCGCGATCAAAATCAATCCCCCATGCGTCATACCCACGTGCCTTCGCCGCATGCAAAAAATTGCCTGTTCCCATGCCAATATCCAGGACACTCCCACCTGGCACAGGGTTGTCATTCAAAAAAGCACGATGCGTATGTACGGGCCGACGCAGTGGCGCAGCATTACGATCACTGTACCGCTCATCCTTCTCATACCACGCAGCGCCGGGATTACGCATCGGTGTCCAAAATTGACCGAAGCACTGCGGACATTCCCACAATGTGAATTCGGCATGCGTCGCACGCTGCGCACACGCGGCTTCGCGCAAACAAACCCCGCACTGCATAGTGTATTTATTTCTTTGCTTCTACCAGATACCCGAGTGGGTAGTGTTCTGGTCGATATCCCTTGCCAGAACTGCGAGCAAGCGCAGCGAAGATACGATCGCACATCTGCGCGCACCAAGCACTCACTGGCTCAATGATTGCAGCGATTGGTCGCGGATACAGTCGCGCGAGCAACAAATGACGCACCGTGAATACACCACCAGCAATCACGGTTACTTTCACACCCTTGAATCCGCCACGGGCAAAAAGATGCACAAGCGCATCAGAGGTAAATCGATGAAAATCTTTGGGGCTTGGATGAATCGGGAACAAAAACGGAACGACCGCGTACGCCACACTCCCCGGCTTCAGTACGCGGTGAGTTTCGCGCACAAGCTGCTGTGCCTCGAGCACGTGTTCCAGCACATTCATAAGAATGGCACCGTCGTATTCCTCATCCTTAAATGGAAGTGGCGCTTCAAGATCTGCGAGCACATCCGGCTTTGTCTTGGTGTTGAGATTCACAGTCTCGACCGTGAAGGTGCCCACAAAAAGCGCATGGTACGGATCACCACGCTCACCCCCAAGATCAACAACACGACCTGCAAGCGGCAGACCGCGAAGCGCATCGTGTGTTCGTGTTCGAAAAATGCTTGGCATAGGCAGTTTGGCTGTAACCCTTGCGTTTTTTTACATCCGTGGCTATCATACCACCAGATCAATAAAAGTACAGCATGTCCGAGCAAAATGCGCGTTTTACCCCTGGCACGGCGCCGAAGTCGATCTTGATCACTGGTGGTGCAGGATTTATTGGAAGCAACACGGTGCGCTATCTGTGGAATCGGTTCCCGGATGCGCATTTTCACGTTCTCGATCTCCTCACCTACGCAGGAGATATTAAGAATATTGATGACGAGTTCCACAAGTCACCGCGATTTACATTCTGGTACGGTGACGTGCGCAACGAACGTCTGGTTGACACCCTTGTTGCACAATCTGAAGTGATCATTCACTTCGCAGCAGAAACGCATGTAGCACGATCCATCTACGGTGACGCGGAATTCTTCGAGACTGATGTCATGGGAACGCGCGCGATTGCCAATGCGGTGTTGCGCCACCGCAAGACCATTCGTCGTTTCATCCATATTTCGACTTCTGAGGTATACGGTACTGCACGCTATGAGCCGATGGATGAAGTACATCCGCTCGAGCCACAATCTCCATATGCAGCAGCAAAAGCTGGCGCAGACCGACTCGTCTACTCGTATATTGCGACATACCAAATTCCAGCAGTAATCGTACGACCTTTCAACGTATTTGGCCCGAACCAGCACCTCGAGAAACTGATTCCACGTTTTGTAACAAGCGCACTTCTTGAAGAACCAATGACTGTGCACGGCCGCGGAGAGTCCATGCGTGATTTCACGTATGCAACTGACCTTGCACGCGCGCTTGAACTGATCATTCTTGCACCAGATGAGCAAGTCAACGGCGAAGTATTCAACGTTGCTAGCGGTCGCGCAATCTCGGTACTTGAGATTGCCAACCTTATCACGTCGATGTTGCGCAAGAATGCGAGCGAGCTGCAATTCACGTCACACACCATTAATATCGGTGACCGTCCCGGTCAGGTATTCAAGCATATCGGTAATGCCGCAAAGATCACTGAGCGCCTCGGCTGGAAGCCAGAACGCTCCTTCGAAGAGAATCTCGAGCTCACCATCTCTTGGTATGTGCAAAATCGTCCTTGGTGGGAGCGCAAAGTGTGGATGCGTCACGTGCCTATCATGACTGCTGAAGGCAAGGTTGAGCTTCATTAATTTCACGCCTACAACTATGGCTGTGTCGCTCGTTACCGGTGCTCACGGATTTATTGGCGCCAATCTTGTGCGCAGCCTTGTGGCTTCTGGAGACTCGGTACATGCGGTAGTACGAGCAGACTCTGCGAATGCATTGCGCAATGCAGAACTCAATGATCGAGTTACTTTTCACACGTGCGATATTACTGACGCAGCACGTCTTGCAGAGATCATCCGCGAAGTAACACCTGATCGCGTCTTTCACCTTGCCCACTATGGTGGTAATCGTGGACAGAATGATGAGGCAATGATTCGCCACGTTATTATCGATGGCACTGCGGCACTCTATGAGGCATGCCGCGGGGTGGAGAGCATCCGCGCGATTGTACACACCGGCAGCTCCTCTGAGTACGGCGTGAAGACGGCACCGATGCGCGAAGATATGGTCCTGGAGCCTCACACTGCATACGGCGCAGCAAAGGCATGGGCTACGATGCACGGCCAACGACTCGCACGTGAAGCTGGACTTCCTATTGTTACGGTAAGACCGTTCTCGGTCTACGGCGCATACGAAGCTCCGACACGTCTTGTTCCTGCGGCCGTTCGTGCTGCGATGCGAGGCGACGCATTACCTATTTCTGACCCATCCACACCGCGTGACTTCATTCACGTTGATGACGTTGTGGATGCACTCGTACACGCAAGCACCCATGTACACCCAGGTGCGATTTTCAATCTTGGTTCTGGTACGCAAATCCCGATCAGTGACATGGTAGACATGATCGAGCGTGTGAGCGAACGGCAGATCGAACGACAGATCGGCGCGATCGCTGGACGCAATGCTGATGTGCCATTCTGGCAAGCAGACATGACACGTACACGCGACGTACTCAACTGGTCACCGAAAATTTCGCTTGAAGAAGGCGTACGACGAACCCTAGCATGGTTTTATGAACACCCTACTTTCCTCTGAAGACATCGCACAGCTACAAGCAACAGCACGTGACGTACGCGCACGTGTGCTTACAGTTGCATCCCAAAGCGGCTGCTGCCATATTGGCTCATCCCTCTCCCCTGTGGATCTCCTTGTCGCGCTCTATTTCCGCGTGATGCACATTGATCCTGCGAAACCCGAAGACCCACAG
>CAZVGV010000026.1:0-3164 GCA_964627055.1 uncultured Gammaproteobacteria bacterium
CAAGGGTTTGGAGTGACTTCTTTTTCTTGGGAGTTGCCGTGTCTGCAGCCACAATAAATCCAGCGTCACTTGCATGTGAATGTTCGGATACGGTAGCCACTGCGGTGTTCGAGAGCAGTGCCGCAGTAATTTCTTGGAACTTGCTTGTGCTGCGCAACACCATGTGGAGATACGAAGCAAGCTCTTTCGTATCGAGGTGCAGTTTTTTCACTGCATCAGCAACGGCTGCGTTGGGATTTTCTAACATGGCAAGGAGCAAATGCTCTGTGCCAATGACGGTGTGTTGGTGTTGGGACCCGAGGAAAAAGCTGCGTTCGATGCAATGTCGTGCATCCTTGGAAAACGCAGGAACTTCCTTGGTGACTTTGTGCTTGCGGTGGCGCAATGCAGCAGTAAGCACCGCTTTGCGGTCGGCGTGGTGTTTGCGCAACAATTCGCAGCCGATGGAACCGCGCGCAGTAAGTAATCCCAGAAGCAAATGTTCTGGGTATACCAATGCGTACCCTTGCCGGGTGGCAATGGCCATGGCGCTGCGCAAGGTGCTGCGCAAATGGGTTGTCATTCGGTCGGCTAACTGCATACCAATACCAGGTAATAGGTGAAGGAGCAGTGTACCTTATTTGCCCATGGTGCGCAAGATACGAATGCGATCCTCAATCGGTGGATGTGTCGAGAACCAAGATGCCAGAGAACGTGTGCCAGAACTGCGAAACGGTGACTCCAGGTACAGATGCGCCGTGGCATGATTGCGATGTTGCATTGGCTGATTGTAGTCGCGGATTTTTTCGAGTGCGCGTGCAAGTCCTTCTGGGTATCGAGTGAGCATGGAGCCTGATGCATCAGCAAGATATTCACGGCGACGTGAAATCGCGAGCTGAATAAGCTGAGCAAAGATTGGGGAGAGGATAATGAGGACTAACCCAATAATCATCGCGACTTGGTTACTACGGCTATCACTATCACCACCTCCGCGATGCCATGATGCATAGCGGAACATGTCCGCGATGAGCGCAATGGATCCTACGAGTACAATGACAATCGTCATCAGTCGAATATCGTAGTTGTTGATGTGCGACAATTCGTGCGCGAGCACTCCCTCGAGTTCTTCATTCTCCAGCTGGGAAAGTGCACCAGTTGTCACAGCGATAGATGCGTGCTCTGGATCGCGACCTGTTGCAAATGCGTTGATCGCGGGATCGTCAATGACGTAGAGCTTGGGCATGGTTTTCATCCCTGCGGTGATCGTTAGGTTCTCTACCATCTGATAGTAGTAGGGATTGTCCTTGCGTTCGATCTGTTTTGCACCTGCACTGGAGAGAGCGACTGCATCTCCTGCGTAATAACTAATCATGGCAAGCACGATCGAAATCATGAATGCGATTGTCATGGTGAACTGTGGCTGATACCCTGTGACGAGCGCAACGGCATATCCAAGTGCCACTAATAATCCCATGACGAGTGTCACAAGTATCCAGGAGCGGCGCTTATTACTTTCGATTTGTGCGTACATAGGCGTTCGGTTTGCGCGAGCGCCGTAGGGCGCTGCTAGAATTTCACTGCAACGTTCTCACGCTGTGCTGCATCAGCTACTTCGAAGAATTCACGCTTTGCAAAGTTGAACATGCCAGCAATGAGATTGCTTGGGAATGTTTCGATGCGGGTGTTGAGATCGCGAACGTTGCCATTGTAGAAGCGGCGAGATGCCTGGATCTTATTCTCGGTGTCAGAGAGTTCATCCTGTAACTTCGCGAAGTTCGTGTTGGCCTTGAGGTCTGGGTAGGCTTCAGCAAGTGCGAAGATGCTCTTCAAGGTAGAGGAAAGCATGTTTTCTGCAGCAACCTGTTCTTGCATGGAAGCGCCTTTTGCATTGTGCGTCTGCATTGCCGCGTTACGTGCAGCAACGACTTTTTCAAGAGTGCCAGATTCGTGTGATGCGTATCCCTTCACAGTCTCTACAAGATTCGGGATGAGGTCGTAGCGGCGCTTGAGCTGTACATCAATATCAGACCATGCTTCTTCGACACGATTCTTAATAGTTACAAGCGCGTTGTATGCAGAGATGACCCAGAACACAATTACTACGAGGAGTGCGATAATAATCCAAGCGATGGTTCCCATAGAGTTGAATGAGTGAATAGGTGCGTGTATGATTACTTTTAGTATTGATGTAATAGTCTGATTTGTCAATGTATGACGTTCCCATCCCACATATTCAAGGCGTACGATATTCGAGGGATTTATCCGGCAGAATTAAATGAATCCATAGCATACGCAACAGCGCGTTGGTACGCCGATATGCGTCAGCGTGAAGTTGGTCGTACTGACATTACGCTTGCGGTGGGACAAGACATGCGTCTTTCATCTCCCATGATTGCTGCAGCGGTGGTTCGTGGGCTTGCAGAGCAGGGCGTGCATGTTGTGGAGTTGGGACTTGTTTCGACGCCGACATTTTATAGCGCGGTTGCTCGACGGGGATATGATGGCGGAGTGCAGGTTTCAGCATCGCACAATCCGCGTGATTATAGTGGGTTGAAGTTTGTGCGCGATCATGCTGGTCCTGTGAGTGCAGACACAGGTATCAAAACCTTGCGCGAGTTGGTAGAAAGCGGTCAGTTCCCAGCACCAGCTGCAACACCAGGCACAGTAACAGCATATGCCGGTGACGCGACGCTTGAATCAGTGCTTGCTGCACACGATCTTGTGGGTGAAGTGAACTTTGCTGCAGTGAAGGTTGTAGCAGACACGGCGAACTGTATGGGTGCTCCTGACCTTGATGCGCTTTTTGCAACATTGGATAAATGCGAGTTAGATCGCATGCACTGGACGCTTGACGGTTCATTCCCATCACACGAGCCAGATCCGTATCAGGAAGAGAACCTCCACGACCTGCATGCGCGTGTGAAGGAAATGGGTGCTGCACTTGGTATTGCAACTGATGGTGATGCAGACCGCGTGTTCTTGGTGGATGAAACAGGGAAGACGGTATCGCCTGTTGCACTGCGCTCACTTATTGCCGAAATAGTATTACGTACTCATACGGGTGCGACCGTTGTGTACGATGTTCGTCCAGGACGTGTCACAGAAGACGTAGTGCGCCGCATGGGTGGAACGCCGCTTATTGTTCGTGTAGGCCATTCGTATATCAAGCAGACCACTATTTAATG
>CAZVGV010000026.1:3174-6668 GCA_964627055.1 uncultured Gammaproteobacteria bacterium
GACCATGCTTGAGCATGACGCGATTTTTGCTGGTGAGTCATCTGGGCACTTCTTCGTGCGATTCCCTGAGGGGGTATATGAGTCACCTGTAGTCATCGTGCTCATGGTGCTTGCAGAAATGGCGCGCACAGGCAAGACAGCATCTGCATTGTTTGCCCCGTATCTTGTGTATGCACACTCGGGTGAAATTAATTTCCGCGTGACAGGAGTACCAGAAGCGATTGAGGCGGTAGTTGCTCACTTTTCCAAGCGTTCTGAGGTTGGTCGGCTTGATGGTGTTTCCTTTGATATCGGAGAGACGTGGTTCAACGTGCGCGGCAGCAACACTGAACCACTGTTGCGACTTAATGTAGAAGGGAAGACAGCGGAGGCGGTAGCTGCAACGGTGGCTGAAGTGCGTGACGTTCTCAATCCATTTCTATGCGCATAGCACCAATTTTTGCAGGTAAGACAGTGACCTTGATGGGGCTTGGTGGTTTTGCGCAGGGGAGTGGAATCTCAGCAGCGCTTTTTCTTGCGCCACGCGTGAAGAAGTTGATAATCACAGACATGAAGGATGCGGCAGCGCTCGCAGCACCACTGAAGCGACTCGCAAAGTACAAGAATGTTGTGTTGCATTTGGGTGGGCATCGCGAAGAGGATTTTACCAAGACGGATTGGGTGGTGCGTAATCCTGACGTGCCCGCAGCAAGTCCGTTTCTTGCGCTCGCGCACAAGCACAAGATTCCTGTAGACAATGACGTTACGCTTTTTCTGCGTCTTTTCGGCACTGAGCGCGTGATTGGTGTCACAGGGACCCGGGGCAAAACTACAACAACGCACCTCATTCACGCCATGCTCGCACGAGAATTTCCGGGGGCGATGATGGGTGGCAATGTGGGAGTGTCGCCACTTACCTTCATTACGAAGATGCGAGCAGATGCCCCGGTGGTACTCGAGCTCTCGAGCTTCATGCTGCACGACTTTGCAGAATCCAAGATGTCACCGCATATCAGTGTCTGGACGACGCTCTACCCAGATCATCTCAATAAGTACGAATCACTCGAGCACTATATTGATGACAAACGCAATATTTTTCGGTACCAGCTCGAGGGTGATGTAAAGATTGTGAACGCTGATGATGCAATTGTGCGTGGGCAGGAATCATTGGGTAAGTCACACACATATCGTTACTCTGCCAAGAAAGATCAAGCAAAGTTCGAACGTGAAATCGCTGCATCGCGTCTCATTGGTGCGCACAATATTGGTAACATAATGGCTGCAACGATCGCAGCTCGTGCTGCTGGAGTGAGTGACAAGAATATTCGCGCTGCCATTCGTGCGTTTCGTGGTGTGCCGTATCGTCTCGAACTCATTCGTACGCGTCGCGGTGTTCGTTGGTACAATGACTCGACAGCGACGTCACCCGAGGCAACTATGGCAGCGCTTGCCGCGTTTCCGGACACACGTGTGCACCTCATTACCGGCGGTAATTCGAAGGGTTCTGATTTGCGCGCGCTTGCAACGCGTATGCGCGCGCAAGCACATTCCATTATTCGTGTTCCTGGGAATGCCAACGACGGATTGCCCAAAGGCGTTGACGTAGCTGATCTTCCGGCAGCTGTCGCGCATGCAGCTTCGATTGCGCGCGAGGGTGATGTGGTGCTCTTCTCTCCTGGTCTCACCTGGCTTCCGACTATTAACGAATTCAAGCGGGGGGATTGGTTTGTAGACCTTGTGAAAAAAATGAAATAAAAACAGCGAAGCGCTCCGGTGACGGGGCGCTTCTGCGGTTAGCGTTTGAGGAGAATGATCGTGTAGGGGGGAAGATTCTTGGGTTCGGTCTTGAGTTCAAGAGTGTCCGAGTAAATCGTACGGATGACTGAGGCGTGCAGGGTGTACTCGACGCCGAGATCGTGGGGTGCACAACCTTTCAGTTCCACGAGAACTCGCATTCCGGGGGCGTTGAGGCACATACCAGATGCCTGTCGGCGTTCGATGTACGCACGAGCGAGATGCTGTTGCAGGTCGGCGCTCAGTGTCCCGTTGTCCATCGATGAATCCAGTGCGATATCAACGGGACGCTCGACAGCGGATTCTGTGGAGAGGGGTGCTTGCATCTCAAATGCCAGTCGACTGCGCGAAAGGTAGTAGAGAATAACGAGCAGACCAGTCACAATCAGCGTGATGGTTGTGAGGTGCATTGAGAACACTCCATTTCGTAGATGTGTGAGGTGCGCGTCAGTGGGAGCTTCCCAAATGACGACGCCGTAGCGTATCATGGGTAATGATTACTGTCAACCGATATGCTTACTGTATTGATTTTTATTGCGGTGCTTGCGGTGCTTGTTCTTGCACATGAGTGGGGACACTTCATGATGGCACGTCGTGCAGGATGCAAGGTGGATGAATTTGGGTTTGGATTCCCACCGCGATTGTGGGGGTGGAAGCGTGGCGAAACACTGTACACAATCAATTTGCTACCGCTGGGAGGGTTTGTACGTATTCATGGTGAAGGTGGAGAGGATTCACATACAGATCCACAAAGTTTCCAGAGCAAGTCAGCAGGGTGGAGATTGGGGATTGTTGCGGCGGGTGTGGTTATGAATTTGTTGGTGGCAATAGTGCTTTTCTCGGTCGTCGCTGGGGTAGGATTTGAGCGTGAAGTATCAAAGGATCTTCCAGCGTATGCACGTGTAGCAGATCAGCGCATCGAAGTGTTGGGTGTTGCAGAGGCATCACCTGCAGCAGCAGCTGGGGTACAACGTGGTGACAGCATTCGTGGTATGAGCGGTGTAGCTACGACATCGCTTTCGGTTGCTGCAATTCAAGAGGCGTTTCAGGACAAGGAATTGCGTACGCTTCAGATTGAACGAGCTGGGGTGATGCAGGCCGTGGCTGTGCAGCCAGAACTGCTGGGAGCTGTCTCACCTGCGCGGTTCGGCATAGGTGTAACTATTGTTGATGTTGGAACGGTGTCATATTCGTGGTACACCACGCCATGGGTGGGTGTGCGCGATACATGGACGTCGTTGCGAGATACGGCGCTTGGATTTGGTTCACTTATTTCTGGGCTTATCGCCCGAGTGCCTGGTGCTGCAGATGGAGTTTCTGGCCCGGTTGGAATTGCAGTGTTCACTGGCGAAATTGCACGGACAGGGTTTGTGCCACTGCTGTACCTTATGGGGTTCCTTTCTGTGAGCCTTGCGTTCATCAATATTCTGCCAATTCCGGCGCTTGATGGGGGTCGTATTCTCTTCATCGTGATCGAACGTCTGCGTCGGGGGCGTAAGGTGCGCGCAACGATTGAGAACTTGGCACATGGGATTGGATTTCTGTTGCTCCTTGCCATCATTGCTCTCGTCACGTATCGTGATATTATTCGACTCTTCTAGGCGCCAATTCCATGCAAAACCTTCAAGAAATTCAACAAAAGGCCCATCGCGATATTGCTGCATCTGCTGATCTAGAGGCAGTTGCTGCTGTCCGTTTGGCGTATCTTGGACGCAAGGGTC
>CAZVGV010000027.1:0-5699 GCA_964627055.1 uncultured Gammaproteobacteria bacterium
AGAGGTTGTGCCGTCACTGAGTGTCCAGGCGTAACCGAGAGCGAGCCCATCGTCTGATATTGAGCTCATGGCATCAAGATAGAATGTTGATCCGGCTGCAATTTTTTTCGGGAGTTCGATGTGGGCAATCGGCGGATCGTGCGGAACGCGAATGACGTTGGGAGAACCAGGCGTCGAGCTCGTGGTGTACCGCCAGAATCCTTGCGTATCGCGAGCCCAAGTTGCGCCTGCAATCGTGCGTGTGTACGACGTTGCATCAATTACCACGTCACTTGGATGCACCAAAGAGATCGAACCACTGGTGTTGGCCAGCGCCAGTGCTGATCGCGAACGTGGCACGGCAACGCGTGCATCAGGCTCGAGTGTAGTTCCTGTGAATTGATACCAGCGATTGCGGTTGTCGCGTAGACGCCAATTGTAGAGTGAGATGGTGGAGGACGTCGGATTCCACACCTCGATGAATTCCTTTTCATCATCAGCTCCTTTCGGATCGGGGAAGAGTTCGGTCAGCTGCAACCGCAGTTCATCGACAGTAGGTGATGCTGCTGGGATGTCAGCAGAGTGGTACGTTGTATCCGTAGGAGGTCGAGTAGCGTTGGTTTGCGAGATGACGTTGATCTCGCCCGGGGTCACGCTGGTGGATACAGCATACGTCTGTGTGCTGTCATCGAATGCCCAGCTACCTCCGCCAGGCACATCCGTATATTGAGTCGTTGCCAATTCCACACCATCAGGAGAGAGGAATCGTACGGCGTCACCTGCGTTGTTGAGATGTGAGCGGGTGAGTGACACAACGCCGTAAGGGCTAGAGGAGGTGAGGGTAAGTGTCATCTGCGCGATGGTTGCATGCGCATCAGCCAATGTGTGCTCAGTAAGATCAGCGTATTCGCCTTGTACGAGAAATAGTTCTATCCACTCCTCATCATCATCAGGACTGGGAGCTATTTCGTTGATGCGCACTGCCCATGGTGTAGACGTCACTTGGGGTACGTGCGGTTGAGGAATAGCGGGTGTGGGTGGAGTCGTTGACTCGGTGACCACCGGGCCGCTTTGTGTGTAGGTGAACTGCTGTACGATCTCGCCAGAGGGGTCTACAAGTCCAATTTCTTCTCCTTCTTCTCGCAATGTACCCCATGAACTGTCTGCAATTGGTGTAGTAGTCGCGAGTATTGCTGCGAGTTTGGTTGCATCATCCGCGACAAGGATGGAGTCTCCAGGGGAGAGTAGTGCCTTTACGGAGTCTGCGACCTTGATTGTGTGTTTGGTTCCGTCTTCGAGGAATTTCCATAGCGTGATGTCGGTGGGTTCTGTGCCTACATGCATGACACGAATCCATTCGAGTCCATCAGGTGGGTCAGCAACAACTTCGGTAATAACAAGATCGTTCGTTGCAGCACGTACTGCTCGAGTCGCCATCCACGTCATGAGAAATAGGAGGAACAAGATGCACAGAACAATCGCTCCAAGGAGCCGACGGTGCGTGGTCATACGGTGGTGGTTAATGCTACTCGCGCTTTTGTGTAGGCGAGTAGTCAGCCACAGTACGATCGAAAAATACTGCATGTCAAGCTCGTAATTTGTGGATAGTTGCCGACCTCTGAACAACATGGTTGAATACACCCATCGCCGCGGTGGTGAAATTGGTAGACACGTCAGCCTTAGGAGCTGGTAGGGTTAAACCTGTGTGGGTTCGAGTCCCACCCGCGGCACAAAAAACGTCGCCCACTTCGTTGGAAGCGGGCGGGTAGAGGTGGTGGTTATGCAGTTGTTGAAGGGGTCGGGTGACTACCTCTGGAACCGTTCAACGCCGATGAGGGTGACGAATATCGCTGCGCAGAGGCGATGATCCTTCACCATCTGGACCCCATTGGGACTCCACCTGCGTACGAGATTGCCCCCGTTGCGCCGGCTGAGATTGCTGAACCAGTTCGAACAGATGACGCGTGCTGCGTCGAGTCTGCCGTCGTCCCTTGCTTGTCTGGCAAGTTGTACGCGCAGTCTGCGGTCCATGTGATTCACCAGTTGGATGACGAGGAGTCTACGACTAGCAGTAGTGTTTGCTTGCCGCAACGACTCCATCACGTCCTTCTTCGCGAGCATGCGTGCGACCGTCGGATATGAGAAAACTCCGAGGTTGGCATCGGGCCGTTGAGACATGCGTTCCTCCTGTGGTGCTCCTGGTTGCACCCATAGTACTGTACCCGAAGATACCCTGGAGATCTAGATTGTCAAGCTACTACTTGTCAACGGATGGACCCTGGAGTAGGATAGCCAAGTATTTTATTATTCTATGCCACGTCTTCTTCGTCAGCTTTTGGCGATTGTTCTTGGTGTTGTGATCACTGCGGTGGTTTCACATTTCAGCCCAGGACTGTTCGAGTTCTTGCATCACAGTAGCGATGCACATCTCCTCATTGCGTTTTTGAGTATCTCGGTCGTTTGTGTGCTGAGCTTTGCGGCGTTCCACTTCTCAGAAGGAACTCCACTTCCGTCATTTGTAGCTGCTATTTTCTTCGGCATGGCTGGTAAGTCGCTTCTCGAGCCTATTACGCACCAGGAGGCGACGCTCGCGGCCATTGTTGGATTTGGTGCGACACTTATTCTCTTCAGCGGCGGGCTGGAAACACCGTTTACGAGTTTTCGTAAGTTGTTGGTAAAGATATTGTCTTTGTCATTCTTCGGACTGTTTCTCACGGCATTTCTGTTTTCCTGGGCAGTATTCGAGATTGGTGTGTGGGCAGGAGTATCTGTACCTGTGACTGTTGCTGTCCTCTTGGGTGCAGTGCTTGCATCAACAGATCCAGCCGCAATTATTCCTGTGCTTCGGCAGTTGCGATTTAAGAATCGTGAAACCAAAGACATCATTATTTCGGAGTCTGCAGTAACTGATGTTACGGGTACGCTCTTGACCTTGGTATTCCTCGGAGTTATCGGTGGCGCTGGTGCATTCACCTCAATCAATGGGGGATATGGCACGCTCTTCACGTCGACAACAGGCTGGATTTTGCTGGAGCAGATTTCGTATGGTGTTCTCTTCGGTGTCTTCGGATACGGTCTGTTGATTGCTCTTACGAAGTTTAAGTCACTGCACGTGCAGGAATACGAAGCAGATGCCGCATTCTTCGTGGGTGTTCCTGTCATTATCTTCACCATTGCCGTGGCATTGGGTGGGTCGGGGTATTTGGCAGCGTTTATTGCTGGTTTGTTGTATGTGATTACCAAGCATTTACACACCACAGAGCGCTTCTTCAATCATGTGATCGAAGGATTCCTGAAACCTACGATCTTCATCTTGCTTGGTGCTCTCGTTGATGTGCAGAGCCTGTGGGAAACAGCAGTAGTTGGAATTCTTGCGGGTCTTGTCTTTATGGTAGTGATTCGTCCGCTCGCAGTCTTCCTTACCCTTGGGCCGTTCTCTTTCTTCGGCAAGGATCGGTTCACTGTGCGTGAGTTGATGTTTATTTCCTTTGTTCGTGAGACGGGTGCGATCCCAGCAGTATTGTTGGTTACCATCGTGAGCAGTGGTATTACAGGGCTTGATAACATTGTACCGATTGGAATGTGGGTTATCTTGCTCACCCTTGTGATCCAGCCTGCGCTTACTCCGTTGGTAGCTCGATGGCTCAAGGTGGCAACGCCGATGACTGACGAAGGCGCAATTGAGTTGCATCATTTGGTTAAACCTGTGGTAGTTCTTGGGTCACGCGGCAGCTCATATGTTGAGCGCCTGCCACAGGTTGTCGCATGGGCAGTTCGTCACAATATCGATCAAGTGATGTTGTTGCATTGCTTGGAGGATCAGTACACACCAGAACGAGAAATAGCAATCCGAATGGAATCTGATCGTGTGTTCAAGAAGTGTAATGAAGCTCGTGCAGCTAATGGCGAGCCAGAGGTGGATTTCCATTATGTATCGCGCACGGGAATGCTCCAGGAAAATATTGCTGCGTTGGCAAAGGAGAATGAGAGTATCAGCGCTATTTTCGTAGGACGTAGAATTCTCGACTTCCGCCTAGAAGAGATCAAGCAGCTGCGCGTACCACTCTTCTTCATTGATTAGGTTCGGAGTGTAGATGCAAATACGAAGGCCGCTTGGGTAATCCGAGCGGCCTTCATCGTTGTGGGTTGTTGGCGACATCACGGGGGTGTGAAGCGCCAGATGGACGCAGAGTCAGGGGCCACGATCTGTGCCTCATGTGTGCCGTGGCTGTCTCGTGTGTAGATGATGAGTTGTGCTCCTTTCACCCCCATAGGGAGCAAGGAGCCGTCGATGCTCATAGTCCCTGGCGGACCTGCGCAGCCCACCTGCAGTGGCATGATGTCTGCACAGATGAGCGGCTCAGAGGTCGCAAGGGGCGTGAACGAGGCGTTGTACTCGCAGCGTTTGCTATTGGAGTACAAGGGGGCGCTCCACCAGAGTCCGAGCTGTCCGGTTGCGCGTACGCAGACGACGAAGGCTGCCTTGGACTCAGGAGGGAAGACCTCCAGAGCGCTTCGTAAGTTCGCCTGGTTCTCGGTAACCAGGACCAGAGAACTGAAGAGTCCTACGCCGAGGAAACTCAATAATCCGCGTATCATGGCTTCCTCCTGGGGTGGTGCCGAATTTCTGTCCCGATCGTACGCCTGTCCACAGGGTCCGTCAATCTGTCCACAACCCTGTGGATTTCTTAGGGAATACAGCCCTTGACAGGGTTCAGGGGGTTCTATAGAATACTGCCAGACCTTATTGATCCCATGTCCGCTGCTCCGCTACTGGAGCAAGGCTACGGCCTAGGACCTCTGGCGAAACCCTTAACTCTTTCGTACTACGCTTACCGCGTCTTACAACATGAGTGCATAGTCGCAGGGAACGCCAGCCGACCTTCGGGTCTGGTACTGTCTTCCCCGCGTAAGCGGGTTTTTTGTTCTCTAGGGTTGTGGTAGCACTTTGAAAATTGAAGAGATACGCACGCATCTATAAACGACAAAAGCACGGAAACGTGTACGCACGTTTCCATAGAATGCTACTAAAGTACGTTGAGTGCTTTAGTAGATCGTACATAAGAGTATGTAGGTGGATGCCTTGGCAGAAAACATCGATGAAGGACGTTGCAGGGTGCGATAAGCCACGGGGAGCTCCCAAGCAAGCTTTGATCCGTGGATATCCGAATGGGGAAACCCGGCATGAGCGAAAGCACATGTCATCCATGCCTGAACACATAGGGCATAGGAAGGATACTCGGGGAACTGAAACATCTTAGTACCCGAAGGAAGATAAAGAAACACACACTGACTGGTAAATCTGGGAATGGATTCGTCCGTTTCCGGAACTTACCATTCAGTTTCGATTCCGCTAGTAGTGGCGAGCGAACGCGGAGCAGCCTAAACCGCACATGGTGAAGGGATCGTGTGGTTTCCCGCAAGGGAAATTACGCGGTTCCGAAAGGACAGGCCGTTGCCTGTGACGGTGTTGCGAGTTGTCTACACGCTGACCCTGTTGATCAGCAGCATAGCGATTTCATTGTATAGCCGAATAGGTTGGAAAACCTGACCAGAGCGGGTGATAGTCCCGTAAGCGAAATACCTTGAACCTATGCGTGGGCCTCACTCAAGTACTGCAAGACACGCGAAATCTTGTAGGAATCCGGGACGACTATGTCCCAAGGCTAAATATGTTTTCTGACCGATAGTGAACAAGTACCGTGAGGGAAAGGTGAAAA
>CAZVGV010000027.1:5709-6369 GCA_964627055.1 uncultured Gammaproteobacteria bacterium
ACCACCATCCAAGGCTAAACCAGATGCAGAGATCAATAGCGCATAGTACCGTGAGGGAAAGGTGAAAAGCACCCCGGAAGGGGGATGAAATAGTTTCTGAAACCACATACTTACCAGGAGTCAGAGCCCAAGATTCGTTCTGGGTGATGGCGTTCCTATTGAAGAATGAGCATGCGAGTCTGCTGCACGTGGCATTAGGTTAAGCTCTTCTGGAGCGGAGCCGTAGTGAAAGCGAGGGTGAATAGCCCGTTAGTCGCGTGTACAGGACCCGAAGGGTGGTGAGCTAGTCATGGCCAGGGCGAAGGATCTGCGAAAGCAATCTGGAGGCCCGAACTCACGAGCCGTTCAACACTTGGAGATGAGCTGTGACTAGAGGAGAAATTCCAATCGAACTACCCGATAGCTGGTTCTCCCCGAAACAGGTATTGGCCTGGCCGTAGATGTATCTCTGGGGGTAGAGCACTGAATCGGGACGGGGGCGCAAGTCTACCGTCTCTAACCAAACTCCGAATACCAGAGGTCAAAAGTCTGCGAGTTAGACAGTGGGGGCTAAGCTCCATTGTCAAAAGGGAAACAGCCCTTGATCATTGTCTAAGGTCCCAAAGTCGTAGTTAAGTGTAAAAGGTGGTGTCGAGACTGAAACAACCAGGAGGTTGGCTT
>CAZVGV010000028.1:0-5378 GCA_964627055.1 uncultured Gammaproteobacteria bacterium
ATTCTTTAATTAAGCGCTTGAGTTCTGCAGGTTTGGCCTCACGATCTACTAGGATGGAGTCTTCCTTGTAGCGGCTCGTATACTCCACCTGGGTCGAAATACCCAGTCTCTTTGCAGCAGCCGACGCTTCGGCGAGTGTGAGGTAGAGCTCCCTTTTCACTTCCCCACGAAGAAAGTACGGCCAGCTCACCCACTCTACATGGTAGAACATGTCTGGACAACTTGGAAGTTTGGGATCTTCCGCGTACTTGTTCTTGTAATCCGGCTGAGTGAGCAGTCCCATCTTTTGTGCCGCTGCCGAGGCTTCGGCGACAGTCGAGTAGAATTCCCCAGCCAGCCGATCCAGAAGATCAAGGATCTCCACGACCTCCGAGCTGAACTCCACCGCGAATCCGTCGATGACGAGTGCGTCGGGCTTCTCACCAACATCGCTCGCACCATGATGCGTGATCGCCAGCCCCAGTTCTCGCACCGCAAGGATGCGATCGATGTTGGCCACGAAGTCGTGGATGATCACCTTCTTGCCCCGTCCACGGTAGCCGCGACCGATCTGCTGTTTCCAGAGATTGATCCAGTCCGTAGACCGAAGCAAGACGATGTGCTGCGCGTCCGGGAAGTCGACCGCCTCATTGAGCATGTTGATGGCGATGACTTCAGAGAGATCTCCTTCGCGGAAGTCTCTCAGTGTGTCAGCACGTTCGCCCGCGGAGACCTTGGTGTGAAACGGCTTCGCACCATCGAAGTGCTCTAGGGTGCAATCGACGTGCTTGCGCGAGTTGCAGAAGATGATCGTCTTCTGCCCACCACTACTCCCCCGCACAATACTCACGATCTTCTCGTAGAGCGTCGGGAGGAAAAGCGTGTCGTTGAGCTGACGCCGGGTAATCGTACGATCGCCCTCCATAACCCTCTTCGCGTACTCACGCAGAAGGCGCATGTCGATATTGTCGCTGTACACCCGGTACTCCATGTCTGCGCCGAGCTTGCGACGAATCGCTTCCTCGAGTGGCAGATTGAAGACTGGTTCACCGAACAGTTCACAGATGTCCAGTTCATCACTGCGCTCCGGCGTCGCGGTGAACGCAAGCCGGTCGCAATCGAAGTGCTCGATGGCCGCTCGGTACGTCCGCGCCTGTGCATGGTGTGCCTCGTCGACCACGAGCAGATCGAACATGTCTCGCGCCAGCTGAGCACGACGCGAGTGGAGCAGCTGCAGCGTCGTGATGACGATGTCGCAGTTCCACTCCTCGGGCTTGGAGTGCGGCGTGATCACGTTGATCGTGACGCCGAGCTCCTCGAGCACTTCGAGCAGCTCCTCTCGGATCTGTGGAAGTGGCGTGCCTTTATCGAGAGCGACGCACACCTTTTTGACAGTTCCGATCTCGTACAACTCCTTGAGGATCAACGAGAGCGTGAACGTCTTCCCGAGACCGGTAGCCATGACGTACATCGCTGCGCGATTGCCTGCGGCGAAATGCGCAAGCACTGCATTGACGCACTCGACCTGATAGTCGTGCGGAATCTTGGTCGTCTGCATGGTTCATCTCCAGAATGTAGTCAGCGTTGGTCAAAGATCGGTGTCGGAAACATTCCGAGCACAGTCCTGGAGAAGAACGTGCAAACGTACACTATTACAGCTATTTTGTCAAGATTATACAGAAAACAAAGCACCTCGCGAACGTACGTCCGCGAGGGCCTGTCAGGTCGTGACAGCCGGGTCTAGCTACCCTGCTGTCGTAGATTGTGTTCTCCCGGAGACGGCTAGGACTCGTCTTCCTCCCGCTCGGTGCGCTTGACCCCAAGGAAGTGATCCCAGCCCCGCCAGTTGTAGCGAACGTCGGGGCGAGTCGGCAGAAGTGGATCCTGTGGGTGATGCTTCGCGTACTGCGCCTTACTCGTGATGTTCAGCGCCTGTGCCGCAGCCGAGGCCTCTTCGTACAAGGTGTAGCACGGCTTCATCTTGCCCGTCAGGAAGCGCTGCCAGCCCTTCCACCCCTCCTTCGAGTAGCGCCTCTCCGGGGTACTGTGGAGCTTGGGATCTTGCTTGTACCCTGCGCGGTACTGCTCCTTGGTCGTGAAACCCAGGGTCCGCGCGGCCATCGCCGCGTCGTTGTAAGACTCGTACACCTGTCTTCTCGGCATGTGTTCTCTCCAGAATGTGACCAGAGGTTACGCACTATGTGTCGGGGATTCCGAGCACCCCTCTAGAGAGGACTGACGATCCTACCTTAGAATTTCACTTTTGTCAAGATGAGACAAATAAAAAGACTCTCCGACACGCGTTCGCGCATCGAAGAGCCTGAAGCCGCTGCCGAGGAACCCCCGAAGATCCGAGATCAGAACTCCCGGACTTCCGCGGCCGGAACCATCAAGATGTTCCCGTGGTTGCGCAGGCGTATGTAGCCATCCACAGGGTTGAAGCTGGGAAATGCCCCCCTCGGATCGTCCATGATGGCCGGGTCCTCCGGCGGGTAGCGCCACACCTGCCCGATGGACAAGCTACCGCCCTTCGCCTCCTGCTCACCATTGATCCGACTTACCGGAACCTCTCGCACTGCACCAGTCACGATATACCCCCAAGTAATCCAGCGTCTATCCAGCTCTTTACACACCTTGTGCAAATCGATGGACGACCTATTCTAGTATTTTGAGTACCCATTGTCAACCCGACAACAAAAATGAAAACCCCCTGACTGTTAGGCCAAGGGATTCGTAGTTCGCGCGCAACACTCGTTGCGCGAGGTTCAGTGTCCGAGACGCCGAGGCGAAGGGCACCGCACCAACCGCGGCAAAGTGCCCGGACAGGCACGTCGTGCGCAGCTCGGAGAATTCTCATGCAGCGATCGAGTCGCCGCCGGTTGACTCGGTGGAATCGGAAGTGACTTCAGAGGTTGAAGCAGTTCCGGGCTCCACACACCCGGAGGAAGATTCGATCCAGGCGTTTTTGCCCGGTACAACTCGATAAGAGACGTCACAGCACCTACCATCTACAGCGAGAGGCATCGCGATCCAACGCAGACCTTCTGCGGGAAGCGACCTGTGCAGTCTACGCCGCAACTGTGTTTTTGTCAACTGACGCGTAGACAAAAATAATACCAAGAATCGCGATACCTACAGGATGATTCAAAAATGGTGAAACAGCATGTACAACAACAAGAGACGCTACTGCTGCCCACACCCAACTCGAGGCGCGGCGCACAATCACTCCCAGGAACAACACATAGATGAGCACACCAACGATCCCCGCTTCCATCCACATATCGAGCCACCCGAGCTCCAATGCCGAAGTTCTGAACTGCCCTTGCGCGCGCAAGTCAGTACTTTCATAAGTAACTGCTGTTCCGAATCCAGATCCCAGAAATGGAGCAGACGTAATTTGCGTCCACATCGGCCCTGCCTGCGCAACGCGATTCTGGACACCTGGTTCACCCGCAGTAAATATTTCTTTTTGTATTGAAGGCGCACCACCGCGAGTCCACGCAAGTGCCGATCCAATACCCATGATGACAACAGTACTCAAGAGCACCAAACCTACAACAATACTCTTTGTCTTGAACACTGCCATGAACTGCGTGCGCACATGCCACAACGCAACACACCCACACCTACCAGTGCACCAAGCCAAAAACTTCTAAAGAGTGTGAGCACAATCGTGGCAATCACAATCCCCAATTCGATGATCGTCTGTCGGCGCACAGCGCGTTCGCGGACTTGCGCGAGCAACTGCGCCACCAAATACACAAGCACTGGCAACAACAGTAACTGAGGCCATTCATAAATGCGCCACATACCGTGCGAAGCAGGTGCGATTTGGCCTCCTGAGGTCTGACGTATGAAATGATAGAGATATGTTGCCACCACACTCCCCGCCCCGGCTGTGAGCACGAAGATAAGCCACGCTTTCGCACACAAGAATACGACGCCAGCATGAACTAACGATTGTAGTTGTCGCTGCCACTGCGCACGATCGGCACGTACCGTGAGATCAATGATGGGAAGAAGTGCCGCGAAGTAGAGCCAGTTATTGCCATCAGCAATCACCTCGCCTAGTGGCAACGAACGAACCCATGCACCATTCACCACACCCCAAGCAATCACAACCAGCATCGCAAATACTGCCTGTATACTTCGTTCACGTAGCAGCACCAGCACACGCCGCTTGCGGCACACATCAATACACCATGCCAACAACACTGCAAAAAATATCCCCATGCGCAGCGATATCACCAATGATGGCCCATGCCATTCCAAGAGATGTCCATTACCACTCGTAAAAATCTCCGCAACAAGGACAAGCACCCCATACTGCACTCGCCACAGCGACAACACGAACATACCAACAAGCAACAAAGCCGTCAGTGCTGATTCCACACTGTTCATCCGAAACACCACGAGACTCACGATGGTGATCGCGCTCAATGCAAGCAGCCAATTTCGAAAATGTTTGTCCATAATTACAACTGCGCTCGCGGCAAGTATACCGTGAGCGCAGTCGCATTCGCAACAAAACTAAATTGTGAAATCGTCGATTGCTGAGGTATCTACTTCGTCAGGCATGCTGCTTGGTGCCTGATCGTCAGCGTGCTGACGTGGACCGCGCGAGCCTTCTGGTTCGTAGATGCGAACGTTCACGCGCGCATTGTTCTTCGCACCAACGGTGCGGACAAGACGGCGGATCGCTTCAGCAGTCTGACCTGAGCGACCAATGACGTACCCCATGTCCGAAGGGTTCACGTACAAGGTGAGCAACACACCGCGTTCATCCACTTTGCGTTCTACACGAACGTCTGCCGGATTGTTCACGAGTGCCTTGACCAGATCTTCGAGAAACTTCTGATCTTCCATAGTGCTTGTTCTACTATTTCGTAGTGCATGCCGTTGCTGGCGACCCTTTCAGACCATGCTGTCTGACACAGCTACTGCAGGCTAGGGCGAGTATACCACAGAGGTTTTTTTGCATGCAACGGACACGCACGTAGCATGCAAAAAAAAATGAACCGCTCGCGAAGTGTTGACTTCGGAAGCGGTTCATGGGATGGAACGGGGTGGGCGGCGACGCGTGCGAGGATCAGTAGAAGATGATCGGGTCGTTCGCCTTGCGACGGCCGACGCGGACGACCGGGTAGGTCGACGACGGATCGTCTTCGACCAGCGCCAGCTTGACGCCGAACTTGCGGCCATCCTCCCGGATTGCCTGCTCGATCGTGGTGCACGGCGCGCGGTGGGCGTTGCCACCCTCGTCCTTCGTCGTCGGCACTGCCGCCGCGTACCAGCTGCACAACTCGACCTTCTGCACAGCAGGGTGTGCGGTGGCGTCAAGGATCACCTTGGGTGCGTAGTTGCTCGACTGCGGCTGAGCGAGCACCAGGGTGCAGAAC
>CAZVGV010000029.1:0-4267 GCA_964627055.1 uncultured Gammaproteobacteria bacterium
TCAGTGACGGCACAACCTCTACTGCCCCGATGTTGCAACACATTTTCACTACGCCGGGAGTGTACCGCGTGCACCTTCTTGTTACAGACGTAGATGGACTCGCAGACCAAGCGGCCACAACGATCACTGTTACTGGTCCACCGGCAATCGTGACCGCAACATTTTCTGCTGACACCGCTCCCACCAAGAAGAAAACAGCATCTAAAAAATCTTCGACAAAAAAGTCGAAATCTAAAACCACCACCGTTACCGGCACCGTAACTGCTGCCCCAGGACGATTCGGAACCACTATGGCATTCATTGATTCGCACCCTTTCCTTGTAACACTTCGTACCAAACCAAATACGCAATTTGCTTCCCTCATGATCGGCGATCGAGTTGCGCTTACAGGCACACTGTCGGTACAAGATGAAATCCAACGACTGGTGATCACCTCTGACGCACATATTCGCAAGCTGCCCGCACCAGACCTGTTCTCACCAAGTAGCACATCATCAACAATGACACCGATCCGAGACATCACCATCAAGCGATATGGTCAGCTTCTTCAAGCACAAGGAACCATCACAGAATTCACGAAGCGCTCTACCTACCTCGATGATCAGACCGGCGAAATTCTTATTGACTTGGGCGGGATTGGGACTGTTCCAAGCGATGTTGGACCCGGAGCAATCGTACGCATCACAGGCATTGTGCGCAGTACCACAGGACAACCAGTACTCGCCACACGAACCGCACAAGACCTTGAGGTGATCAGCCCTGCCCCGCCCAAGAGCACACCTCCTGCGCCGCCTGCGTCATGGACGCGATGGCTGCCACTTGCGTTGTTTGCAACACTGATTACCTATCTCTATCGCATCTATCGTCGGAAGCCCGATGTGCCACCTGTAGACACAACACCACTTTCTGCTGACGAAATTGCAGAGCTTGTTTCGTACCATCGCGAGATGCGATTCCGATAAACACGAGCAGTGATCCGAACTAAATGCTATACTGACTAAAAATCAGTATGGCATTTTCGATCATTCTTACACGACGCATTCCTGAAGCTGGGTTACAACTCTTACGCAAACAGCGTGGTTTCGCTGTTTGGATGTGGGACCGTCCTACTCCCATTCCTCGACGCGTACTTCTGCAACGCGTTCGCGGTGCACACGCAATCATCTCTCTACTCACTGACAAAATCGACGAGGAAGTATTGCGCGCCGCTGGCCCACAACTTCGTATCGTTGCAAACTACGCCGTGGGGTATGACAATATCGATGTTGATGCATGCAACCGTAACGACGTGCTCGTCACCAACACTCCCAATGTATTGAACACTGCCGTTGCAGAACACACCATCGCACTCATGATGGCAGTCGGCAGACGCATTGTGGAGTCAGACACCTTTACTCGTGCAAAGAAATTCAAAACGTGGCAACCCGACCTGCTCCTCGGCACTGAGTTCAGTGGCAAAACCTTCGGCCTTGTTGGTGCTGGTCGCATCGGCAGCATTGTTGCACGTATTGCGCACCATGGGCTGGGCATGAAAATCATCTATCACAACCCCAGACCAAATCCTGAACTGGAAAAAGAATACGACGCGAAGCGAGTCTCGAAGATACAACTTCTCTCCAAAGCAGATGTCGTATCACTCCACGTACCTCTCACACCAGAAACACGTCATCTCATCGGTGCTGCCGAGCTTGCAAAAATGAAGAAGACAGCACTTCTTATTAACACAGCACGCGGACCTGTTATCGACGAACATGCACTTATTAATGCGCTCAGTCGCGGTGTCATAGCAGGAGCAGCGCTTGATGTGTTCGAGTGTGAACCTGCAATTGCGTGCTCACTCCTGGATACCTTTGCAGTACGCAAACTCAAGAACATTGTTCTCACACCACACACCGCATCTGCGACGGTTGAAGCTCGCAACGCCATGGCAACAACCGCTGCACAAAATGTCATCGCAGTACTAGGCGGTAAGACCGCAATAACACCTGTGGAAGGTGTCCGCTAGAAGATTTGACAACATTTACACTGATACCGTACAGTTACTTTTGTACGATATGCACTTGACAGCTACAACACAAATCAAGCGCGTCATGAAGCGAGACCTCACGGTCATTCGCCAGATTTGTGTAGCGGATTCCATCAGCCTCCTTCTCCGAGAATCCCGTAGCCACGTTCGTGCATAGTCCATCCAAGACATACGCACCCACGAACCGCTACGGGGCCCACCCGCAGCGGTTTTCGTTAGACACGTCTTGCCCCCTGCTCCAGAATGGTCTGGCGCAGGGGCCCACGACAGGGTCGGAACCTTCACAACACGCCGTGAGAGAATCTGCACATGTTTAGCTCTGCCGACAGGTCTTCAGACGCCCATCTTCTGTATGACCCTGGATTCGTGGCGACTCGCCCGCCCAAGCGCCCTTCGCGTGCCGCAGCGCGCGCGGTGCCCGCACACGTGCCTACTACGCGCAGCGACGCCGACATCGCGCTGTTCAATGCACGCCGCTCTACGTACGACCGCCGCACACTGCCGACGCCCCTCAAGTGTGCGCCCAAGGGTGGGCGACTGCTGTGCGTACTCGAGGTGAAGTTCGTAAGCCATGGCTTCACCTGGGTGCCAGTCATCAGGTCTACCGACGGCCTGACGATGCCATTCGGGCACAACAATTCCGGCTACGCGGTGCTGACCGAGAACAATGCCAAGGCCATTGGAGATCGCGCTCCAGCAGGCACCCTGGTCACGGTCATTCTCGACAGCAAGAACGATGCATCCCTCTACAAGATCACTGTCCGGCCCAACGGTGACGTGATCGTGGGGGAGCTTCTCTGCGTGTTCCACAACGTGGCAATGATCGACGTCGAGTGCACGAACATGCCGACGTTCAACGGCCAGAACGTGACCTTCGAAGACCTCTACCACCAGAAGCACGGGATCTTCGATCCGCCGCAGATTACCTCGGCGGATTGACCGCAACGCGGCAACGGTACACGAAGACCGGCTGCCGACCTCACAGGCCGCGTAGAGATGGTGACGACAACACTCGTCGCCATCTCTACGCCCTACCTTTTTTCAACTGTGGCACGAACAAATTGTACAAAAATTTCTGTGAGCTGCTGCAAGCTCTCTGCATCGGCCCACTCATGATCGCTGTGCTGTCCATCGGATTTCGGACGTGAACAAATCACCGGAATATTGTGACGAGAAAAAAATCTTCCATCATCCGCACCTTCGCTATGGAAGTGTTGCACTGATGCACCACTTACAGCCCGCGCGATCTCAGTGTAGCGCGCGAGATGTTCGTTGGTCGATGGCGTGTGACTCACAATACCAGTCTCGAGTACTTCTAGTGTGCACCCATGCGACGTCACTACATGCTGCAATTGTGCAAGCACTGCATGTGGATCAGCAGTCTCTATCATGCGAACATCGAGCAAGAGATGCGCACTGTCTGGCACTTGATTGCTCGCACGCCCGCCTTCGATACGACCAATATTGCACGTGTTCTCCCATACACCCTGCTGTCCACGTGCAGGAAACAATGCGAGTACACCTGGTATACAATGCATCAACATCTCGATCGCATTCTTCCCGAGCCACGGTCGCGCACCATGCGCAGACACGCCTTGCGCGCTGATGCGGAAAATCCACGATGCCTTATTGCTCGTGATAAGTGTCTGCGGATTATTACCGCCATCTGGCACCACAACAACACCCGCGCGATAGCCGATTTCATCTACGAGATAACGCGCACCATTTGTACCACCAATCTCTTCGTCACTCGTGAGCATCATTGCAATCGATGCTGATGGATTCTCGCGCAACACTTCGCGCATCGCCGCAATCATGGCAACGATCGGCCCCTTCATGTCGCACACACCGCGACCAATGTAGCGTCCTTGTTCTTTACGCATCAAAAAATCGGCATCATCCCCCGGCACAACATCAACGTGACCGACGAACAACACATCATAGTGTAGCGCCTCATCACGCGCGATCACTACGGACGGCTTGCCACTCGACGAATACCACCGCGTTACCATTGGCATATCGCGAAATTGATCTACACAAAAACCAAGAGCCCGCTCAAGGGCTTCCGGCGAATCCGCCGTAGAGCGAATTGCCACAAGTTCTCGAAGGGGCTCAAGGTTGTATTGCATATGTCGGGGAGACAGGACTTGAACCTGCGGCCTCCTGGTCCCAAACCAGGCGCTCTAGCCAACTGAGCTACACCCCGTAGCAGTTACTCCCAATTTTCTCTCTGTGCCGGGA
>CAZVGV010000030.1:0-3951 GCA_964627055.1 uncultured Gammaproteobacteria bacterium
GCAGTTACCGACGCACTGTACAAGAACCCTGAGCTGCTCCCGGCAATCGCGAGCATCTTTGCAGCGCGCGAGACACTGCTACACAAGCAGACTGCTGGCAGAGACGGTATCTAACCCCACCTAGCACGCACACGCAGCAATGCCTGTGCGTGCTATTGTTTTTTAGTCAATAAATCCGCCTGCCTGCAACTTCCACAATCGTGCGTACATGCCACGTTTGCGAGCGATAAGTTCGTGGTGCGTTCCTTGCTCTGCGACGCGACCATTCTTGATGACCACAATACGATCCATCTGCATGATCGTGGAAAGACGGTGCGCAATAACAATCACGGTTCTACCCTCCATTAAGGTTTGCAATGCATCCTGAATATAAACCTCTGACTGCGAATCCAGACTTGCAGTTGCTTCATCAAGCACTAATATAGGTGCGTCCTTCACAACAGCGCGCGCAATAGCAATTCGCTGTCGTTCACCACCCGAAAGTTTTACTCCACGCTCACCGACCTGTGTTTGATACTTTTGTGGGAGCTTCGTGATGAACTCCTCGCAGTGAGCAATCTGTGCCGCGTGTTTTGCTTGACGCACCGTTGCGTCCTCACGGCCATACCGAATGTTTTCCAATACAGAACGATGGAAAAGAACAGGATCTTGTGGAACAAGCGCAATATGCTTTCGTACACTTTCTTGCGTCACTGTCGTGATATCAGTTCCATCGATAGTAATCGTTCCTTTTTGCACATCATACAACCGAAGCAACAACTTAATGAGCGTGCTTTTCCCAGCTCCAGACGGGCCAACAATGGCCACACGCTCGCCCGGACGAATGGAGAGTGTGAAATTATCCAGAATCTTCCGACGCGTTCGTCCCTTAGGCTGGTACGAGAATGTAACATTTCGCAGCTCAACACCTGCGCGCTGTACCACGAGTTGCCCTGCGCGTGCGCCATCCTTAATCTCAAGTGGCTCTGTAAGAGTCTCAACCATCTCTTCTGCATCTGCGAATGCCTCGTACACTTTTTCAATCACACGTCCGAAATCATACATGTGATAGAACATCTCGAATACGTAGGTCTGCATCAGCACAAAATCTCCAATGGTTATTTGGCCCAACGCCCAGTATTTCACACCAAAATAAATTACCGCAAACTCCAAGAGAATTGACAGTGTGTTGCGAACTATGTCCGCTATCGTGTCCAGATCCAGTGCAAGTCTTCGCACGCGGAAATACCGCTCCACCAAAGCGCCGAATGCGGAACGCTCATGTCGAAACCCATTAAAGAGCTTGATGGTTGCATTGTTGGTCAGAGTGTCTGCGAGATATCCGGTCGTCTTGGATTCGAATTCTGCTCGCGCTATCTCATACCGCTGCTTCCACATCGAAAACCCGTATTGTGCACTCACAAATACCACTAACCAGGTAAGCATCGCATACCCAATCGCCTGATTGATGAAAAAGAGCACGATGAGAGTAAAGCTGATGCGCAATACTAACCGAAGTACATCCCAAACAGCCACTTCGAACAGCCGCTCAAATCCCTGCACGAATCGTCGTAATCGCGTAACGAGTGAACCAACAAAATTGGTTGCAAAAAACCAATGCGAGTGTAGGTGTACACGTGCGAAGCCCATGAGCAACAAATTGGCGCTCATGCGAGTACTCAAATAGTTATCGAAGAGTGCTGCACCTCGAGTGAACAACATGCTGACGGTGTTCCAGACAGCCACCGCAATCACCAACCCAACCAATGCATCTACCGCAGCGCCGCGATCTGTTGCGCCCGAGAGAATATCAAATATCTGCTTGTACAGGTACGGAACGTACAACTCAATACCAACCGAAATTACAATACACACGAAGAGGAGCGTCACCAGAAATGCATGGCGACGCACCTCTCCCATGTAGAGCGAAATTGTCTGTCCGGTAATTCGACGCATACCCTAAAGAACAAACGCAACCAAAAGTTCAACAACGAATTCTATCGAATCGAATAACGCAATGTGACGAATACTTGTACTTCCTGACTCCCTGCTTCGATTGCTGGTGCCGGAGCATTGACAGCCTTCGCACTCATCGCTGTGTCATACACAAACGACTCTGCGCGTGCACCAGCACCATACCCCATTTCTGGATATGCAGCTGGTGCAGTGCCTTCATCAATCGAAATAAGCTTACCGATGCGGACATCTCCAGCCTTGGCAATGGCAGTAGCCTTCTCACGAGCCTTGGCAATGGCAGTGATGCGTGCTGTGTTGCGAATGGACTCAAGATCGTCCACAGTGAACGTCAACTGACTCACATCATTTGCACCGCGCTCTACTACTCCAGCCAGAATATCGCTCGCCGCAGCGAAATCACGAACCTTCACGATCACGCGCTGCACTACTGTGTACCCGACAATTTGTGGTGGAGGGCATACGCCAGATGCACAACTGGAGTACTGATACCGTGGCTCCACTTGATATTGTGACGTGGTGATATCCTTGGCATCAACCTTTTTGCTCTTCACGAAGGCGATGGCTTCGTTCACTTTTTGAGTGTTTTCTTTTTGTAACACTGCGAGATCACGACCGCCCTGTGTTGTCACTCCGAAGGTGAACTGTGCCACATCTGGCACAACAACCACCTTGCTCTCCCCCGTAACCGTGAAGCTCCGTGCCGTTGCAGGATCAATCGAACGCGAATACGCACTACTCATGCGCACGAGTCCCACGGTTCCAGCAAGCGCACATGCGATCAGCGCAACTCCAAGAGTGTTCTTAATAGTTGGATGCATCATAGACCAATTGATTACAATGTAATCATATCACAAAAACAACAACGCGCCCACAGAATGCGGACGCGTGTTGCTCGGACGTAACGTGCTGTTCACGTCACTTGGTTGAGGCTCCCGCGAACTCATGCACCTGAACTTCGCCCGCGATGTACAGCGGGTATGGGAACCCGTACACGTACACAGCACTGTATCCAGGGGGCGCACTAGAACCCGACTTGATTCCCTGCGGCTCAGGTGGAATGATCGCGATCGGGGCAGATTTCGATTCTCCGTTCATGGGTTGCTCCTCCGAGCGGTTGGTACCTGTTGTGTACCATACGCTAGCAGTGCTTGTCAACGTGTCACGTACTCCCACAAACTCAGAATAAGTAAACCCCCCGCGCTCTTTTCCTTGAGAACGCGGGGGGTGTGACGGTTGGTCAGCTCACGGGCTGCGTCCCAGCTTCGCGGGGCGTTTCGTGACCGAACCAATTGCGGCGGAAGAACCACGTGAGGAGGACTAGCAGAATGCCCAGCATCACAAGGCGTGACGTGCAGAACGCGGTGAACGCGCTATCTGCGGCGAGCTGCACTTGCTCCTTCGTGGCAGAGGCAGCGTCGGGTACGATGCTTGTGAACTTGTGAGAGTACACCGTACCCCCGATCTGCAATTTGCCCGTCATGTCTCCCAAGTTGAGCATCCCCGCGCAGAACGCGTAGACACTTGCCTCTGCTCCTGTCGGCACATAGGGCACGATGGACGAGAGTACGGAGAGAATGGCGAAGCCAGAAGCCGCACCCGAGAGCGCCGCAATCAGGAGAACGTAACTCGTCGAACTGATCTGGAACACCGAGAGCAGCATGAAGAGTACGGCGATCGCTGCGTGCGACACTACCGAGATCACGAGCTTGCGCTTCGTGGTGAAGCCACGCGTGATCTTGGGATAGAGGAAGGACATTGCCACGAGCACGATCACGAACGCGAGCCCCATCCCGGTCCCGAAGAACACTTCCTGTGCTCCCGAGGTCTGAATTTCCTCCTGCGTCACGACCTTCGCAGATTCGAGGATGCTTAGCACGCCGTTCACAACCGCGTCATGACCTCCGTTGACCTGATCGATCAATCGGTGATCTTGCGCGGTAAGGTAGCGGTACGCTGCTTGTGCGTCCTGGTCGAACTGCGAGCCGTTCCAGAGCA
>CAZVGV010000030.1:3990-4204 GCA_964627055.1 uncultured Gammaproteobacteria bacterium
TGCCGCTCGGCGCGGGCCCGGGCAACCGCTTCGTCAACGCGATCACGGTGAGCGGTACAAGAAACGGAGTGAACCACGCTTTCGGAGGTGCATAGTGACGAATGGTGAGCACCAATACGACACCGAGCGCGAGCACGCCGAGGGAGGCGAACCCCCTCTTGGCCTTCTCGCTGTCCCACGCTACTCGTTCTTCGGCGACCGCCAGTGCGACGTA
>CAZVGV010000031.1:0-3948 GCA_964627055.1 uncultured Gammaproteobacteria bacterium
ATCGCGGTTTCTCAAGCTGGGGAGGAATTCCTCTGTACGTGACTTCTGGACTTGGTGAGTCCGGTCCACGCGCACGGTTGTTCACTTTTCCGGAGGTCGTCGTGCTTGATCTGTACTAAAGTAAACACGCCAGGGTAGCTCAGTTGGTAAGAGCGTAGCACTCATAACGCTAAGGTCGCGGGTTCAATTCCCGCCCCTGGTACCAAGTATCAAAAACAGGCTTAACGCCTGTTTTTGATTTACTTCTGTGTTGCGCGATTTTTTGCTATACTTTGCGTATCTATGTTCGCACACCTCGGCACGATCTTTGCACTCATTGGGCACACACTGTACGCAGCAGTACACGTAGCAGACAGACTCGTAGTAACTTCGGCAATGCCGAACGAATACGTGTATGCCTTTTGGGTTGGGTTTATCCCCATGCCAGGCGCACTATTGTTTCTTCCGTTTCTCGACCCTGTCTCCACAACGATTGTACTCATCTCGCTTGCATCTGGTGCAGCATTCACCATAGGTAATGTCTTCCACTTCCGTGCCATGCGGCACATGGAGGTAACTCGTGTCGCACCATTTATCGGTGCGATGGTGCCGATCTTCACCTATCTTCTCGCGTGGTACTTCTTCAACGAGTCACTTCCTGGGTCTGCCAATATCGGATTTGGACTTCTTGTGCTCGGGTCAATCATTATCGGCTTTTCCTACCCGCAGAAGCGAAAAACACTGCACGTAGCAATGACCATCGCCGACATGATTATTTCTGCATTGTTTTATGCAGGATGTTTTGTGCTGGCAAAGTACGCATACGACACTGCACCATTCTTGCAGTCCTTCACCTGGGGGTTAGTCGGTAGCGGTATCCCTGCAGTAGTAATGCTCTTCTCTCGAGGATTCCGTAAAGCACTTAAGGCAGATTCTAACCGTACACGCACGCGATTTGAATGGGTGCTTCTTTCCAACAAGATTTTTTCTGCAATGGCGTTCATTCTGCTTCATCTGGCAACTGCGCTCACCAGCGCAACACTTGTGCAGTCCATCCAAGGATTACAGTACATGCTCGTGCTCCTCATCGCGATGTACATGGGTCGCAACTACCCAGATATTCTCAATGAGAATCTACGGGGCAAACACATTGTGCTCGCTGCTATTGCGATCGCCTGCATCCTTGTCGGCCTCGGATTACTTGGTCTCCATGCCTAAGACTCTATGCCCAAGAGAAAGCCTTCCAACACAATTGCCGGATGTTCCACCTGCAAAATCCATGACCACGACACTCTCCATTTTCCCAATGGCTTCTTGTGGGGTTCCGCAACTTCATCACATCAAGTAGAGGGCGGCAATGAGAACGATTGGAGTGAATGGGAACGCACCGCAGGTCATGTTCTCGACGGAACAGAATCAGGTGATGCAGCAGATCAGTGGAACCGCTACGAGTCAGATTTTGATCTAGCAAAGAAGCTCGGCCACACCATGCACCGACTTTCTGTTGAATGGAGTCGTATTGAGCCAGAACCTGGACAATTCGATGCGGAGGCTATCGAGCACTATCGCGATATGTTGCATGCGCTCAAAGATCGCGGAATGACGGTAATGCTTACACTTCACCACTTCACAAATCCTGTATGGTTCGTGAAGATGGGTGGATGGGAATCACGTCGCTCTGTAAAGCTTTTCGAACGGTTCGTCCGCCACATCATCCCTGCATTTCGTGAATACGTTGATCTGTGGTGTACCATCAACGAGCCTAACGTCTATGCGAGTAACAGCTTCCTGCGTGGCGAATGGCCACCACAGAAGAAGTCCGTATGGTCATACTATCGGGTTACCCGTCACCTCGCACAAGCACATCGACGTGCATACAAACTCATCCACGCACACGTTGAAGATGCAAAAGTCGGCATCGCACAAAACGTCTTTTCAATTGAATCCTACCAGTGGTGGGAATTCGACGACTACATCAAGATGCGTCTCCTCAACTATTTCTGGAACCACCATTTC
Source organism: uncultured Gammaproteobacteria bacterium (assembly GCA_964627055.1). Taxonomy (GTDB): domain Bacteria; phylum Patescibacteriota; class Patescibacteriia; order Magasanikbacterales; family JBBTQS01; genus JBBTQS01. The sequence goes on from CAZVGV010000031.1 coordinate 1,996, forward strand.
TTCTCACTTGCAGGCCGCAAATACCAGGACTACGTAGGAGTGAACTACTATTTCCATGTCCGAATCCGCAAGAGCGGTATCTTCTCATTCCGCACCATGGACTCACGCGAAGAGCACCGAGAAGGGTCTGATCTGGGCTGGGAGTTGTACCCCAACGGGCTATTCCAATCAATCATGAACATGCGCCAATACGGCGTACCAATCTACGTGACCGAGAATGGCCTTGCTGCAGTCAATGACCACCGTCGCAGCCGATTCATGGTGGGGTCACTCAAGGAGGTATACCACGCGATCCGCGCTGGTGCGGACGTACGTGGCTATTGTTACTGGTCCCTTATTGATAATTTCGAGTGGAACAAAGGTTTTGCACCACGATTTGGAATGATCGCAGTCGATTACAAAACGCAAAAACGGACACCCCGAAACAGTGCTTTCCTCTTTGCACATATCGCAAAGTTGAACGGTATTTCGCACGACATGTTCCGGTACCTTGGTCACTCAGCAGATGAAGAGCCAGAGACATTCGTATGATTGAGCTCCTCCACCTTCCAGGACATCGCCGGCGTCATGCAGCATGGGTACTCCTTGTACTCACACTCTTAGGTGTCTTGTATTGGTGGTCGTATTCTTGGAATTTCACTCCCAAGAATCCACCGGTGTACGGTGTGACATTTAGCAAGCCACACGCTGAAAACATCGGCCTCAACTGGCGCGAAACATTCACAGCGATCACCGAGGATCTTGGTGTTCGTCACTTCCGGCTATCTGCCTACTGGACCGAGACTGAGTGGCCAGACGACAGCTACCACTTCGAGGACCTCGATTGGCAACTCAACCAAGTTCGCGCCCACGATGGTCGTGTTATTCTCGCCATCGGCCGCCGTCTTCCACGTTGGCCTGAGTGCCACGTCCCTGCATGGGCGCATGCACTCCCAGAATCAGAGCAACAAGAAAAGATTCTTGATCTTCTTACTACAGTTGTGAATCGATACAAACACGATCCAATAATCACTGCATGGCAGGTAGAGAACGAACCTTATCTCCAAGCCTTTGGTGAGTGCCCTGCTCCAGATCCTCAATTCTTAAAGCGTGAAATAGACCTTGTGCGCTCGTTGGATAGTCGACCTATCATCACAACAGCCAGCGGAGAGTTTAGTGATTGGAGTGCTACAGGTCGTGCATCTGATGTTTTGGGAGTAAGTCTCTACCGAACCGTCTGGAACGAAAAAACCGGTCATATCACCTATCCTGTTTCCCCTCCTTTCTACGCATTTCGTCAATGGTACGTGCGCCAACAAGGTGTACGAACTATTTTCCTCTCTGAACTCCAAGCAGAGCCTTGGGCACCTGTTGCACTCACACAACTACACCCAACAGAAGCAGCTGATCTCATGAATCCAACTATTTTCCACGAAAACACAGATTACGCACGCCGCTCTGGATTCTCACTGATTTATTTTTGGGGAGTGGAGTGGTGGTATCAACAAAAGCAATCAGGCGCACCAGGAATGTGGGATGCGGCACGCGAATACTTCCATAATTAAAAGCGCTCGACACCCACCGAAGGCAGAGGTGTCAAGCGCAGTGTTACGCTAACCAGTATCCCATTACGCGAGGATCTCTGGCACAGCGTGATCCGGGATAGCCAACCTCGCCCCAAGAGCAAGCACATGGAGCATGCTCTTGTGCTGATCGAACCATGTTGTGGGAATGCGCGGTGTGTCGTTTCCAAACATCCTCGCATCAAACCCTGCCATCCACAGATAGGGATGCTCTTTCGAGCCATTCATACGACGCGCAACTTCAGGGTGCACAGCGAGCATCGCCAAGATTTCACGACCCGGGACTGAACGCGCGCGCTGCAGTACTGTCGCTGGAGACTGTGCGTAATTTGCAGTGCGTCGAATCCGTATCCATCGCTGACTCCAGCTTGGGTAGTCTCGCCCTCCTTGT
>CAZVGV010000032.1:0-2870 GCA_964627055.1 uncultured Gammaproteobacteria bacterium
CATGCTTCCGTGCAAGCCTCACAAGGCCTACGCGTCAGAGTGGGTGAACTGGGGCCATTTTTTGCGAGGAAAGGCAAAGAAGAAATTCTACCCTACCCTCGCCGAAGCTTCTGGGGCGGCCATCCGACTGGGGATTACCGCTGCGGGGCCGGATTACAAGAAGCAATATCGACGTGACCCACGCTTGCACAGTACTCCCAACGTGTTTTACGCCGTGGAGTGGAAAGGTTGGGCTCACTTCTTGGGTCGTGAGCCCAAAAGAGAGTTCTACCTCACACTCGCCGAAGCGTCGGCGGCAGCTCAGCGGTTGCTGATCCGTACCATGCCAGAGTACAACGAGCGCTATACAGAGGACCCTAAGTTGCCATCCGCTCCCCATCAGTTCTACCCCTCCGAGTGGCTGAGTGTGCCCGACTTTCTGGGTACGGCCTCTCTGCCTGGTCGTGTGAAGTCACGTAAGAAGTGAATTAATGACATCCACGATTTCTCATTCCCACCAACACAGCCCCCGCGAATTCACCACTCGCGGGGGGCTTCTTTTCTGGAACTTGTGTTTACAACTTTGACAAAATTGGTACCCTTGTATAGGCTCTACTGTTCTTCTCCAGGACTGTGCTCGGAGTGTTTCCGACACCGCCCTTTGAACGATCTGACTACATTCTGGAGATGAACCATGCAGACGACTAAGATTCCGTACGACTACCAGCAGGAGTGCATTCAGGCCGTTCTTGCACACTTCGCGGCTGGCAACCGTCGTGCGCTGTACGTGATGGCTACAGGTCTCGGGAAGACGTTCGTGCTGGCGCACATTCTGCGCGAGATGTTCGTCATCGGGACAACCAACCGGGCCTGCGTCGCTCTCGACAAGGGAACGCCGCTCCCGCAGATCCGTGACGAGTTGCTCGAAGTGCTCGAGGAGCTCGGCGTCACGATCAACGTGATCACGCCGCACTCCAAGCCCGAGGAGTGGAACTGCGACATCGTCATCACGACGCTGCAGCTGCTTCACTCGCGTCGAGCTCAGTTGGCGCGTAACATGTTCGACCTCCTCGCGGTGGACGAAGCACACCACGCACAGGCTCGCACCTTCCGAGCTGCGATCGAGCACTTCGACTGTGACTGGCTCGCGTTCACCGCGACGCCGGAACGCAGCGACGGTCTCGACATCACGGAGCTGTTTGGGGAACCGGTGTACAACCTGCCGCTCGAGGAGGCGATCCGTCGCAAGCTCGGTGCAGACATGGAGTACATCGTCTACTCGGACAACATTGACATGCGGAAACTCCGGGAGTACGCGAAGAGGTTGAAGGAAGGAGACCGTACAATCACGCGTCGGCAGCTCAACGACACACTCTTCCTTCCGACGCTCTACCAGGAGGTTGTGAAGATTGCACGAGAGGATAGCGAGAAGAGCAAGAAGACCATCATCTTCTGCAACTCGCGTGCGCACGTCGATGAGACGCTCAAGCACTTCGATGGGGCCAAACCGTTTCACGTCAAGATACCGAAGTGGGAGCGCGATGAGACGTTAGCTGCATTTCGTGACGGTGGTCTCTCGGAGGTGATCGCTATCAACATGCTGAACGAGTCGGTCGACTTCCCGGACGCGCGGCAACTCGTTCTGCTTCGTTCTACAGACTGGATCAACCTGTGGAAGCAGCAGCTTGGTCGTGTCTACCGCGGGTGCGGCAAGAAGGTCGTGATCCGTGACTTCGTGGGCAACATCGAGCGCATCATCGCAGTGCGCGAGCTGGGCTTGGCGATTACACGTCGAGGAACGGGCGAAGGGTTCGAAAAGCCCGATGCGCTCGTCGTCGATGGGTTCATGGTGGAGTTCAGCGCTGAGATCGTGGAGCTCCTCAGCATTCTCGACCGACTGGGCGCGGAGTTCTACTTGACCCTCGCCGAAGCTTCTGTTGTCGTGCAGCGTCTGAAGATTCGGACTCAACCTGAGTACAGCAAGCGTTACAAGGAGAATTCTCGTCTCCCTAGCAGACCCGATGAGGTCTACGCCTCCGAATGGGTGAGCTGGCCGCACTTTCTGGGGGGTGAAACGCCTCGTGAATTCTACGATACCTACGCCGAAGCCTCGGCAGCGGCTCAGGCGTTAGGATTGAGGACGCTGGTGGAGTACAACAAGGGCTACAAGAAGGACTCTCGTCTCCCCAGCAGACCCTATGAAGTTTACGCCTCCGAATGGGTGAGCTGGCCGCACTTTCTGGGAAGATTAAGGAGATTCTACGATACCTACGCCGAAGCCTCGGCAGCGGCTCAGGCGTTAGGATTGAGGACGCGGGCGGAGTACCAGAAGGGCTACAAGAAGGACCCTCGTCTCTCCGGCGACCCCAATGGGTTCTACGCCTCCGAGTGGGTGAGCTGGCCTCACTTCCTGGGCACCACTGATCTGCCAAATAGAAAGCGGACTAGGCGCCGAGAATAAACCATCGTCGTCTGATACCGTTTCTCCCACCAACACAGCCCCCGCGAATTCACCACTCGCGGGGCGCTTCTTTTTTACAAATCATTCACCACCACGTATGCTACCCCTCAGTATGAAAACCTTCACTGTCATCACTATTTTCCCAGATCTCATTCGTAATTACGCGGATGAGAGTATTCTTGGTCGCGGCCAAGAAGCCGGCGCCATCAAGATCGAAGCCGTCAACCTGCGCGACTACGCGACCGACAAGCATCAGACGGTCGACGATTCGCCCTACGGCGGCGGCCCAGGCATGGTCATGCGCGTTGAGCCGTGGCATCGCGCGCTCGCTGCACACAACGCGCTCTCACCCAAGGCAGGCGCGTCAACAGAAGACGTTCATGACGAACGCACCCACACCGTCCTCATGTCCCCACGCGGCCGCACCTTC
>CAZVGV010000032.1:2880-3685 GCA_964627055.1 uncultured Gammaproteobacteria bacterium
TCACCCAGCGTGTGGCAGAGGAGAGGGCACAACAGTATGACCGTGTTGTCTTTGTCTGTGGTCGATACGAGGGCGTAGACCATCGCGTTGTGGAATATTGTGTGGACGAAGAGGTCTCCATTGGCGACTTTGTCCTTGCAGGCGGCGAACTTCCAGCGCTCACCATGATCGAGGCAGTGAGTCGTCTCGTCCCAGGGGTCTTGGGCAACGAGGAATCGCTCAATGAGGAGACGTTTGGCAAGGGTGAAGACGGCCAGGGCGGCGAGTATCCACAGTACACGCGTCCGGAGCAGTTCGGGGAGTGGAAGGTTCCGGAGGTTTTGCTCTCTGGCAACCATGCAGAAATCGCGAAATGGCGGGCAAAAAACCGCTCCTAGGGGTTTATCCCCAGGACTGGTACAAAGGCACTTGACAGCTATTTCTCCTCCTTGTACACTTCCCGCAGTCCATTGACAAATTCTGTGACACCTGTCGCAGACAGAGAATCAAATACCATCAAAACAAGAAAGAATCTATTCTCTCAATCTTGAGAGTTTGATCCTAGCTCAGGACGAACGATGGCGGCGTGGCTGAGGCATGCAAGTCGAACGGGATTTCCCTGCGATTACATCAAGGGGCAATCTAGTGGCAAACGGGTGCGTAACACATTGGTAACCTACCGCACACTCGTGGATAACGTTTCGAAAGAGACGCTAATACACGATGGACATAAGTGGCCGCATGGCATGCTTATGTAAAGAATTTCGGTGTGCGAGGGGCCTATGGCTTATCAGCTAGTTGGTGAGGTAGTGGCTCACCAAGGCTT
>CAZVGV010000033.1:0-2871 GCA_964627055.1 uncultured Gammaproteobacteria bacterium
GAAGATGCGCGAGCAGATCAACACGGGTGGCATCCAGCTCGCGCGGGGTGCGGCGACGCTCGACGCGATCCTTGGCGAGCTCTCGCAGGAGGACGCATTCGATGTGCTGGACAACCAGCTCACTTCAAACGAGCGCGTAAACCTGCTCGCGGTTCGCGGTGACCTTCCGTCCACGGCGGCGTTCGTCGCTTCGTGGGCAGATGTCCTCGCGGCCATGTGCACGGACCTGCTCTCGGACGTCCCCTCCAGCAAGACGATGGATGGGAAGCGGAGGCGCGCCGCGTGGAGCTACGCGCAGCAGATCCTCGCGTGGTACAAGAAGATCGAGGGGCACCGGCAGATCAAGACGATCCTCAGCGCGAAACTCGGCAACGGGCTCACGCTGCGGCGGATGATCGCGCTGTCCATTCTCGAAGATCACGGCGGCGAGGGCGAACCGAAGACCTTGATCGACGATGTCGAGGTGTCGGAGTTCGTTGAGTACGGGCTGGACCCGGATGCGGCGAGGATGTACCTTCGTGCGCAGGTCGAAGACCAGCGGGCGCTCACGGGCACCCGCAGCGCGCGGAGGAATGTGGAGTTCTCGAACATGCCTCGGGTGACGACGTCCGACATCGAGAGCGCGCTCGTGGCCCTGAGGCCGTTCCTCCAGGAAGGAGGTCCGACGCAGGACGTGAGCACGAGCACGGAGTCGCTCGACATCTAAGTCGTCCGCAGACGCGGACGCACGACTGGCTGATGCTCGGCACCTTCTTATTTACGCAGACGCGTAATTGAGGGTGCCGGGCGTTTCCATTTTGTACTGGTTCCACACGAGATGCTGATGGGCATTTGGTGTGGGCTTGGTACATGTTGTATCGGTGCCCATCAGTGGAGTGTTCGTTGAAAAGAGAGGTGTTCCATGGACGATGAAGTGACCGCAATTGTGGTCCGGGATCGTGCGCAGTGGGGACTGACCCCATTTGCGCAGTTTCTCGAGACACTGACGCTGCGCTCAAGGCGTGGCGTCGACGCCATGGGGTCGCTCTGGATGAGCGATCCGATCATGCACATCGTGGCGATGGGGCTCCAGCTCCTGATCCAGAATGTGCTCAAGAAGAAGGAGGTGACGATCAGTCGCAACACGGTGGCAATGTATGCACCGCATGTCGATCGACTTGTGATGATCGGCTTGCTGCGCAAGTACAAGACCGTGGACGAAGCAGTCAGTGCCTTCGAACAGGAAGTGCTCAGTGCGATTCGCGCGGCCGCCACACCGGTGACCACAGTCCCACTGATGCAAATCGCGCAGATGCCCAGTGGCAAGTTCTTCGCAGCGCTGTACAAGGAGGGTCGTGAGTTCTGCGAGGGGATGCTGCAGATGGTTCGGACGTCGGTTGCCGCACGACATACGCTTAGCAAGAGCAATCTCTTGCTTTTGGGTGGAGTCGACCACAAGACCGACGTCGATTTACTGGAAAAGCTTCTGCACGATACAGGGGAAACGTATCGGGGCGCGGCAACGCGTTACCAAGGTATTCTTGGCTTGATGGCTCGGGAGCCGTGGATTCGTACGTTTCTCGTACCGCTGAGCACGGCGCTTGCAAAGCTGCCGTTCGCTTGGGGTGTGGTCAGGGAGGGGCTGACGGTTTTTTCGACAGTCAGAGATGAGGTCGTGAACACGCAGGTCGTACTCGCCCTGGCAGAGGCTGATCCGTCGGTCGAGATCATTGCGCCAGCGCAGTTCGATGCTGCGTATGCGCGGGTGAGTTCGGGTAGGGCAGACGACGTCGAGCAGATCTCCATGGAGTTCTTGCGGCGCGCAACGACCCGGGGCATGAAGCAGCTCAAGGACGAGGAGCAGCGTGCGTTGATGGTGTGTGTGCGGCGTGCAGTGATCAGTATGCGTGAGCAGCTGCGCAGACGAAATGTGGCAGATCTCGCACATCTCTGCATCATCGACATTCACTCGTTTGCGCAGGTGCAGGTGGTGGCAGATTCGGAATCTGCCGACGCTCGCATCTCTGGATATTTCCGCCCTGAGCAGCTGCTGCACGAGCATCCGGAGGTTGCACCGATCACGCGGAGTATTAAGGAGATGTCCGTAGTGGCGCGCGAGGAGTGGATGGAGGTGAACCTTCGTCCATTGCTGCAGTTCGGTGACTGGTCTGTTGACCAGCTGCTGCGCCTGCTGGTTGGGTGCAAGGGCAACCTCTACGTCGGCAAGGTCGTGAAATGGATGCATGAAGACATCCAGGACGCGCGCCTGGGCGAGCTTTGGGCAAAGGGGGTGAAGAGTGGGATGCGGTCAGGCATCCTCAGGCAAATGCTCGCCAACGCAGAGTACCCAGTCACGTTCGCGCAGGCCGTCGAACTGGGCGACGGTGTGCCTGTTTGGATTCGCGAGGGGGTGGTCAAGCAGTGGTTCGTAGAAAGCAGCGAACCTGAGAAGGGGGAGCTGCTCAATCTCCTCGTGCTGCTCACAGGTCTTCCCGTCAGCGCTTCCTCGCCGTTTTGGACTTCCGTTAGATATCGTAAGCGCTTCCTCACGGAGGTGTTCGAGATGTTCATGCGGAGGGATTCCCTTTCGGCGGAGGAGGTCAGGCTACTCGGTGAACTCTACACCAAGATGGGTTCGCGCGTGTGGCTGCGTATGCTCTACGCATCGGGTTTGCGTGAACTCGAGGCTGACTTCGACACCGATCTGCGCACTAAGGAGTGGGATGACATCTATGACGACTACATCGCCCAGCTCGAAGAAGGGTGTGATCTGCTCGCGTCTGGATCGTGGCGCTACCAGTGTGCCAAGGAGTGGGTGGGTCAGGAGCTGGCGCGACATCTCCTGACTTTCCGCGAGACTCTGGGGCACACCGAGGAATTGGTCTACAACTG
>CAZVGV010000033.1:2881-3385 GCA_964627055.1 uncultured Gammaproteobacteria bacterium
CAAGGGCATTCGCGGCGTTGATCCGATCGCCGGCGGCTTCCTCTCGCGCGAAGAGATCGCCAAGGGCGAAGCCGACAAGACCTACAGCCTGCAGATGCCGCCGCTGAAACACTCCAACGTGCCGGAGCCCAAGAAGAAGGGCGCCAAGCGAACAAGCTGAAACAAGGCTGCAACGCTGGTGCGAACAACAACTATGAAGCCCTCTACAGGAAGTAGAGGGCTTCATTTTTTATTCGAATGGGACGAAAAATTAGAAGTGCGTGAGCGGGAATTGCTTCACCGATGCCCCATCAAGGACATAAGCAGTCTTCTTTGCCTCATCGATTGCAACTGCGCGAATGTCAGAGGTATTGTCGAGAATATACTGCATCTTGTATGTACCAGTCTTCTCGTGGATCACGAGACGCTTGGTGGCTGGTTCGAGGGTGTAGAGCCACTTGGAGTCGAGGAATGTCACAAGTTGTGTGGCGTTGGTGATGGCTGGGTCAACGGGTGAGAGTGTGA
>CAZVGV010000034.1:0-3170 GCA_964627055.1 uncultured Gammaproteobacteria bacterium
TTCGTTCAGTGCTATTCACAGGCTTGCTACTCGTAGGCCTGGTGTTTGTTTTTTCGCCAGTGCTAACGCACGCACAAATTGAAACAAACCTTGCAGGATTTCAGGAAACAACCGGGTTAGGTGGTGAGGATATTCGCGTTACCATTGCAAAGATTGTACGAGCAGTTCTTGGGTTCCTTGGTCTCATCGCGATTGTGCTTGTGCTCTATGGTGGCTTCTTGTGGATGACGGCAGCAGGAAACGAAGATCAGATTGGCAAGGCGAAGAAGGTGCTTATTAATGCGGGAATCGGTTTGATTATCATCATGTCTTCGTTTGCGATAACGCAGTTTGTGCTCACCACTCTTGAAGAGGTGACCGGATCAAATATCAGCGGAGGTGGTGTTGGATCTGCTGGATCGGGCGGTGGATTCCGCAGTTCTGCGGCACTAGGGACGATCATTGAATCTCATTACCCTGAGCGCAATGAGAAGAACGTACCACGTAACGCACCAATTGTTATTACGTTTAAGGTGGCAGTTGATCCTGCATCTCTCATGACATTGGGAAACAAGAAGACTTCGCCACTTGGTACTCCCCAAGATGTTGGTGCAGGACTGGAGCCGCTTTTCGATGACTTGAAGACAGATGTTATTCGCATGTATCCAGTGACAGGTGCACTGAAAGACAAGAAGATTGACGAGAAGTCTGTTGCGGCACACGTGTCTATGACTTCTGATCAGAAGACGTTCATGATAGAGCCAACAGAGCTTCTGGGTTCTTCTACAGAACAAACTGAATATCGTGTTGAACTTACAGGTGGCATCATGAACAGTAAGGGCAAGCCACTCTTTGGCAACACGAAGAATCCATACGACTGGAATTTCACAGTATCGACTGTTGTTGACACAACACCACCTAAGGTTGTGAGTGCCTTTCCTGCAATGAGTACTTCGAAGGAGACGCCCCGCAATATCGCAGTTATGATTAATTTCAATGAGCCTATTTTCCCGATTGCTGCTGTAGGTAAGGTAGCTGAGGGGTTCAATAACATCGTTGTTGGACAGGTAGAGGGGACAAATAGTCTCAAACCGACCTTGGGTACATTCCGGATTACGAACAATTATCGCACCATTGAGTTCCAGGCTGACGATGCAAGCAATTCGTGTGGCAAGAACACCTGCGGAAAGGAAATCTATTGTTTGCCAGGATCAGCACAAATGCAAGTGCTGGCACGTGCAGCCGAACTCAAGAATCCTGCTGGCAACGATCCGGCTGCAAAGATTAATATTCTCGCTGCTCCTGCAACGCTGGGTATCAATGGTGTTGTAGATATGGCCAGAAATTCTCTTGACGGTGGTGGACTTAATGCTGGTGGTGTGGACGGTAAGGCACAAGGTCCTGCAGCAGATAACTTCTATTACCTTTTCAAGACTTCCGGACAGAAGGATGTATTGCTTCCTCGTATTCTTTCGGCAGACCCTGGAATTCTGAAGGACAGTGTTGCAGTGAATGCACAGCCAAAGGTGCAGTTCAGTAAGCCGATGCTCTACAGTTCCTTTAGTGACGTGATGCTTTACGCTGATCCAGCTAGCAGCGGCGTCGGAGTATCGAAAAACGCAACTGAAACTGCAATAGGAGAGGATAATCCAGCAAGCGTGTTCTACGATACGCAGAGTACGTTGACCTTGTTCCACGGGACCGAGTTTGCAGCAGAAGCAAAATATTCTCCCCATCTTCCATCGTCTGTCATGGACGCAGCATACAACTGTCTGTATCCAGCAGCAGATACGATGGGATGTAAGAATACGGACCCAAGTAAACCGTGGTGCTGCAACGGTAATGCGTCCGCAAGTGCGTGTATTCCTTCAGGATCATAGCCTCTTATGCGCCGATCATTTCTTCGACCACTTTTGTTCCTTGGCATTGCCGCGACACTTGTCGCGGTGAGCGTCGTTTCATCTCCCGTACACGCGCAGATAGACTCAAATCTTGCAGGCTTCCAAGAAAGCACGGGGCTGGGTGAGACTGATATCCGTGTTACTATCGCAAATGTTGTTCGTGTTGTGCTTGGGTTCCTCGGAATTATTGCGGTTTGTCTTGTATTGTACGGTGGTTTTCTTTGGATGACCGCAACGGGCAATGAAGATCAGATTGGCAAGGCGAAGAAGGTGATGATTAACGCAGGAATCGGCTTGCTTATCATCATGTCCTCCTTTGCTATTACGCAGTTTGTCCTCAGTGAATTGCAGCAGGCTACGGGTACAAATGGAGATGCAGGTGGTAGTTCAGATGGTGTAGGTGGCGCAGGTGGTTCGGGTGGTGCAGGGGGTGGCGCAGGTGGTTTGAAGTCGTTTGTCGTTCGTTCGATCAGTCCACGTGAAAACGTGCCGAACAAGAATGTGACCATTCGCATCGTATTCTCTGAATCAGTGGCAGCGAAGGATTTGGATAAGCATATTACCGTTCGAAAGACGGGTGAGACATCGCTTACCCCTGTAACGGTAAGCGCGCAAGGCTCACAGGTAACCATTAAACCACAGTCACCGTGTGCTGAGGCTCCTTCTTCGTTTTGCTTCGCGGGAGATACGCAGTACACCATTGAAATTGCAGGAGGAAAGAGTGGTGTACAGAGTACCAGTGGTAAGGCTCTGTTGTGTGGTGTTGGGAATGAATGTTCTGCACGATTGCGAACAGGAAACGCCGTTGACACAAAGGCACCAACAGTAACGATTACTTCGCCAACAACAGGTTCGCTCGTTGCACAGGCACCTGCAACAAATATTCAGGCATTGGTGTCTGACGATCTGGGAATTTCACTTGTCGAGTTTTTGGTTGATGGCGCGGTTGTGGATACACGAACAGTGTCGCCAAATCAAGCTGGTCCTGTAACGGTCGGAAGTAATGCATGGGATGCAAGCGGGCTGGCGTTGAATTCAAGTCATACTATTACAGTTCGTGCATACGATGTCGACGATCACAGCACACTATCGAGCTCTGTAACTGTTCGTATCGTGCCTTCCTATTGCTTTGATGGAGTACAAACGCCTAATACTGATGAGATTGGGAAAGATTGCAGTCCAAAGGGTGGCGCATGTGGACAGTGTGATGGAGGCTGCAGTGATAACACACAGTGTGCAAGTGGTACGTGTGCTGTGCCTGCGTCAGGTGGAGACAAGCAGTGTTTGAAT
>CAZVGV010000035.1:0-2641 GCA_964627055.1 uncultured Gammaproteobacteria bacterium
ACGATGAGTCGCTGGCTTCCTTCTTTTTTCTACCGATTGTTCCCGTGGCGTCCAGAAGTTCGCGCATATAGAGATGCGCAACAAGTGATTCGGACCAAGCATCAATTACGTGTTGGGGGTTCAAGTTGAGTTCGGTACCCATTGGCAAATTGTTGGGCGTCCATAGGGCGTCCACCAGCCACCTGTACAGCATCAAACGTAAGGAGCAGTTCGCCATCCACAAGGCTGATCGCACGTTTTGTTGCTATGAATTTGCGAGGTCCTGGGGTTGGGTTGGTGTGCAATGATGCTGCAAATACCACAACACGACGACCAGACGGCAGAACAAACCACGCATGACCAGGGTAGGCGCGTATCGTTGCCTCCATGTCTTGAAGCGGCGTGGTGTACGGCTCGAGTTCTGTATTCTCGGTGGTACACTTGGTGGTGAATGTCGCGTCTTCATGATGCTGTGGCTCTGGGGTAAACGGCTCGCGGATATACTGCTCGAGCGTTGCGATCAATGTCGCTCCACCAAGTTGTGCGAGTGCCTCACGTACCGATGGTGCATAGGCCCCTGGTTCAATGGTATAGGACGAGCGTGCAAATATCGGCCCATGATCCATTTGTGCATCCAATAACATAATGCTAACGCCGGTGTGCGTCACACCATCTTTGATTGCTGTTTCAACTGGCGTAGGGCCTCGGTATGCCGGGAGAAGTGACGGATGTACGTTCCAGGTTCCAATCGTAGGCACATCAAGGATACGCTGAGGAATAATGGCACCGTACGATGCAACGATGCCAATGGTAGGAGTGAGCGACTTGTATTGCTCAAAGAACGCAGTGTCTAGGCGTTCTGGCTGGAGTAATACTGCAGTGTCAGGAATGGCGTCAACAACTGGTTGGCGGCCAGGACGACACACCACTGCGACTACAGTCACAATATCCTGGCGCTCTATGAGTTGCTTGAGTATGGAGACAGCAAAAGCGTCAGATCCGAAGAATACGCAACGCAGTGGAGTGCTAAAGGCTGGAGTGCTCATGGGAAGTGTCAGCGTGTACAAGATTAGTTGCCTTGTCAACAAAGAGAATGCCGTCGAGATGGTCTACTTCGTGCTGGAACACACGAGCAAGGAAGTCTGTGGCCTCGAAGGCAATGGGATTACCGTAGCGATCCATCCCTTCTACTTGGAGCTGGATACTGCGTCGTACGTCGCCAAATACACCAGGAACCGAGAGACATCCTTCTTGGTCAACTGCCTGCCGTGCTGAGAGGTTGGTAAGTACTGGATTCACCACTACCATGTCCATGGCTGGGAACTGTCGGGCGTTTCGTGTTTGCTTGAAGGCGTCCTTGCCGATCACAATGATGCGACGGCTTACTGCCACCTGTGGTGCGGCAATTCCAATACCATCGTCCTCATACATACGTGCAATCAAGTCGTCGATGAACTGCTGTGTTTCGTGCACTGCCAAAAATTGGCGATCAACCTCGGTCGAGCGCTTACGGAGTCGTTTGTCTGGTAGTGTGATTACGCGAAGCGGATTCATGGGGATAACGGGTTGGGTTCTACTCGGTCCTCACGCGCAAGGGTGGGAGTCAGCGCACTGAGTGCTGCTATCCACGTGTCTGGAGGAAATCGATGGAGAACTGTGGCTCCTGTTATAGCAGATTTCCTGCCTTTTTGCAATGACGTCGGGGTAATGCGGACTATGCGCACATATGGGGGGTACTGGTGCACTTTGCGGCTCTGGAGTTCGGAGGCAAAGAATCTACGGAGTGCATCAGTGTCCTGGAGTGCTGCCCAGAGCGTGTGTTCCGCATTCCACGTGCTCAGGAGGAGCTGTGCGTGTGGTGCGCGAGCGGCGAGCTCACGAAAGGTATAGAGCGCATCCTCGACCGCCCGATACCATGGACGAGAAAATCGGGCATCAGCGCTGGGAACCCAGACAACCGATGCATGAGCAAGGAGTGGAGAATAGAGAATGGTATCAGTCGCCACAATAATCTGTGCTCCTTCTGGGATCAGAGGCTGATCCGCCTGTACCTGTACCACCTGCATGTGCGGAAATAGCTCCTGTGCGGTGCGAGCGAGGTAGGAGGTGGTCATGCCGCGTGCAACGAGTGTAGAACTGTTGCAGTTGGGACAAGTGACAGCAATTCGTGATGCGATGACGGTCTCACAATCTGCACAACGTAGTACGACGGATTCATCAGTACGGTTGACGAGTATGACTGCAGGGTGTGCTGCAGTAGCCTGCGCGAGAACCTCGCGTACAGGATCAGGAATTGCGTGATACAGTTTTGCGCGCACCAGTTGCGCATTGTCGATGCGCTGAAACGTAAGCGGTGTGGGATTCCATGCGCGTGTCCATGCGTCTTTTTCGAGGAGTTGTTCAGTTGTCGCGGTGTGCGAGAATGTTCCGATCGAGAGCTGCTCGTGCTGTGCACGAATGGAGAGTATATCAAGTGTTGTGGTGTGTGGCTGCGCATCCCACTGGGTGTGTCCATCGTCCTGAGGGTGCAACACGAGTACGGTGGTTCCTGGGGCAAAAGGAAGAAGTGCTGCCGAGCGAGTACCAACAATGACACGGGGTTCTGCACGGCGCACTGCGTGCCAGATTTCCTTCGTCGTTTTTGCAGAACCTGATCGTGCAT